>DAIMZH010000006.1:0-99984 GCA_036734105.1 Azoarcus sp.
GTGCAAGGTGCCGCGCGCATCCCGCCACCGGACTAGCTGGCGGGTAGCGGTACTCAGCGATGGGGTGGGCTGCTCGAAGCGTTCATCCAGCACTGCATACTCCCAGTCGTGGTCAGGAATGCTCAGACGCAGGGCAATGGTCTGATGACCGGCAAGTGCGTCATTCAGGCGGCTGGACAGTCGAGCCAGTGCCTGCGGGGACCGGGTGGAGGCCAACAGGGTTTCGATGGTCAGCCGTTTGGCAGACAGGTCATGCAGGTCAAGCTCGTCAAAGTGGGCAGAGACTGCGCGGTCGACTGCGATGCCGACGACGATCAGCAGTCCGCTGGTCATCACTGCGAACAGTGCGGCCAATCGGGAAGTGAGCGACCAGGCTGCGCTCATGTCCGGTCGCTTTCGAGCACGTAGCCCATGCCACGCACTGTGCGGATCAGCTTGGGCTCGAAGGCGTCATCCACCTTGGCGCGCAGACGGCGCACGGCGACCTCGATCACGTTGGTGTCGCTATCGAAGTTCATGTCCCATACCTGTGAGGCAATCAGCGAGCGCGGCAGGACTTCGCCCTGACGGCGCAACAGCAGTTCGAGCAGACCGAATTCCTTGGCAGTGAGGTCAATGCGTGTGCCGCTGCGCGTGACCCGCCGTCGCATCAGATCCAGCTCCAGGTCGGCGGCGCGCAGCACTTCGGGCTCCTTGTTCTTACCCCGTCGCAACAGGGTGCGTACACGGGCGAGCAGTTCTGAAAAGGCGAAAGGTTTGACGAGATAGTCATCGGCACCCAGTTCCAGCCCGCGAACCCGGTCATCGACGGCATCACGGGCCGTCAGAAACAGCACCGGCATCTCGGCACCAGCGCGGCGTACCGTCTGGAGTATGGTCCAGCCGTCGACCCCTGGCAGCATGACGTCGAGCACCAGCAGGTCGTAATCGCCGGTCAGGGCCAGGTGCATGCCATCGATACCTTCACGCGCCAGATCAACGACAAAGCCGGCCTCGCTCAGTCCCTGGCGCAGATAGTCGCCTGTTTTCGCCTCGTCTTCGACGATCAGAATCTTCATTTTCCTGCCGTGTGCGATTGGTTGATGGCCTGATTCTGCCAGCGAAAAACCCCGATCACTTGAACATTACAGAGATGTAATCCGCCTGTCAGCTTGCTGTCTGTGGTCGGAGCTCATGATGCGGCTGTGTCTGATCCAACGGCGTCAAGTGAAGTTGATGTCGGCAAGCAGTCTTTCCAACCACTCAGGAGCTCGTTCCAATGAAGACCTCGCCCACGGCTGCCATCTCCGCATTCCTGGTTGTCATCGCTTTTGGCGCTAACCATGTGTTGGCGCAATCCGGCCATGCAGGTCATCACGGTCATGCGCCTGCTGCCAGCACATCCAGCATGGCTGCAGCACCCAGCCTGTCCGAAGGCAAGGTGCGACGGGTCAATGCCAGCGCTGGCACAGTGACAATTGCGCATGGGCCGCTGGCAAACCTTGATATGCCCCCAATGACCATGACTTTCCGGGTACTGGACAAGGGCTCGCTGGACGGTTTGAGCGCAGGCGACAGCATTCGCTTTGCTGCGCAGATGGACGGTGACGAGTTTGTTGTGTCGGAAATCGAAAAAAACGGCGATTGATTGACCTTCCGGCCTGATCCGCCCGGCATCAATCACACTATGCCGGGCGTCTTGAGTCGCCGCTCAACGCGCATGACTGGCCTAACCTGAATACGAGCCAAACTGCCATGAACCCGCTTCGTTTTGCTGCCCGTCTGCGCAGTGCCAGCATGCTCTGCCTGGCGACGCTGACAGTCGCGGGGAATTTGGCTGCGTTTGCCGGTTCGCCCTCATCAGAGCCCATGCTCGGGGCCGATCTGGCCGCCCTGATCGCCCATGCGCGTGAGCACAACCCGGCGCTTGGCGCGAGCCGTCTGGATGCCGCAGCCGCCCGCGAACGCGTGACGTCGTCAGCCAGTCTGCCCGATCCGCGTTTTGAGATCGAGCTGATGGATGTTACCAACGCGATGAACCCGGGGCGCCCCGCCTCGCTGTTGCCCGGCGAGGTTGGCACCACGTCCTTGCGGGTGACGCAGATGCTGCCTTTTCCGGGCAAGCGCACGCTGCGTGCAGAGGTGGCGCAGGCGCTTGCCGCCAGGGCTGCGGCCGATGTCATGCAGACCCGGCTGGACATTGGGTCCGCCATTCGTCAGGCCTTCATTGCCTATTTTGGCGCAGTCGATGAGGCCCGCATCCTGCATCAGACGATTGCGCTGAACGAGAGTCTCGAAACCTTGGTGCTGAATCGCTACGCGCTCGGACTTGCCAGTCAGCAAGAGGTGCTTCAGGTTCAGGGTGAGTTGACCACACTGCGTATTGAGGCGGTCGAGCTTGCACGCCGTCGTGCCATGGCACAGGCGGGCCTGAATGCCTTGTTGCCTCGTGCTCCCGATGCGCCGCTGGCCGAACCGGCCGCCTTGCCGCCCTTGCCGCCAGTGCAGGTGCTGGCCTCCCTCATCGAACAGGCATCCTTGAACGCACCGATGATCAGCCGCAGTCAGGCAGAGCTGCTTGCGGCAGAGCGCAACAGCGCCTTGACCTATCGGGATCGCTACCCGGATTTTGGCGTGTCGATTGCCAACAATCGCCCCAGGGGTGGGCGTGAAAGCTGGGATGTGATGTTTGAGCTAAACATACCGCTGCAGCAGACAAGCCGCCGAGCGCGGGAGCGTGAAGCAGAGTATGCGAGCGCCGCGGCCGCAGCCCGTCTTGAGTCCGTCGAGAACCGACTGGCTGGTGCCGTGGGTGAGCACCATGCCGCGCTTGAGGCCCGCAGAGCGCAGATCACCCTGATTCGCGACACCTTGCTACCGCAAACTGAAGACGGCCTGGCCTCGGCGCGGGCTGGCTATGAAAGCGGCAGCGTCGACTTTGCTGCGGTGCTGGCGGCGCAACAGCGTGTGCTGAATACCCGTCTCAAGCTGCTTGACGCCGAGGTCGAGGCGGCGCTCAGCGCGGCCACACTCGAACAACTGCTGGGGATTTCGCTGTGAAACTCGCAATCAAGACCGCTTTGACCGTCCCCATGGTGCTGCTTGCACTGGTTGCTGGCTACCAGTTCGGTCAGCATTCGTCATCGGACGAACAATGGGCCGCATTCGATGCCCAGGCGGCGAGTGACACCGCCGCCGCTGGCGCAGCGCCGGGCGATCCCGGCGAGCGGGTCATCCTTTATTACCGCAACCCGATGGGGCTGCCGGATACCTCGCCTGAGCCCAAGAAGGATTCGATGGGCATGGACTACATTCCGGTCTATGCCGATGAACAGGGCGACGACGTCGGCACGGTGCGGGTCAGCCCGGCAAGGCTGCAAAGTCTTGGGGTGCGCACTGCGGCGGTTGAAATCCGGACGCTTGATGCAGCCTTGCGGGCGGTTGGCCGTGTCGAACTCGACGAGCGTCGTATTCATGATGTGTCACCACGCTTCGAGGGTTGGATAGAGCGTCTGCATGTGAGCGCGACAGGCGACCTGGTGCGGCGGGGCCAGCCGCTGTTTGCTGTATATAGCCCCGAGCTGGCCTCTGCTCGTCAGGAGCTGTCAATTGCGCAGCGGCTGGTTGGCGAGGCAGGCAGCGACGAGCTTGCGCAAAAGGGTGCGCAGCGCCTAGCCGATGCTGCTCAGGCGCGACTCCGCAACTGGCAGGCAAGCGGTGGAGGCAGCGGTAACAGCGTGATGTTCAGCTCGCCGGTTGATGGCATCGTGCTTGAAAAATATGCGGTGGAGGGCATGCGTTTTACCGCTGGCATGCCGGTATATCGCATCGCCGATCTGTCCAGCGTGTGGGTGCTCGCCGATATCTACGAGCAGGATCTTGCACGCATCGCCCTCGGGCAACCGGCGCGCATCGCCTTCGACGCCTATCCGGGCCGACATTTGGATGCACGGATAAGCTACATTTACCCGACCCTCAACACCGCTACCCGGACAACACTGGTTCGCCTGGAACTGGCCAATGCCGAAGGCTTGCTGCGACCGGGGATGTTCGCACATGTGGAGTTGCTCACCGGAGGCGAGCTTCCCCGCGTGACCGTGCCTGGCTCAGCCATCATCGATGACGGGCAGCGCCGCATCGTGTTGATCGCCGAGGGGGAAGGGCGCTTCCGGCCCCAGGTTGTGGAAACCGGCCTGCGCAGCCGCGATCATGTAGAGATTCTTTCCGGGCTGGAAGGCGACGAGCGCGTGGTGGTGTCGGCCAACTTTCTGATTGATGCCGAAAGCAATCTTCAGGCGGCGCTGGCGAATTTTGGTGACGGCGATCCCGACGACGGCCCTGCGCGTTACGAAACCCGCGGTGTCTTCGAGGACTACTTTGACGACACCGGTACCGTGATGTTGATGCATGAGGAAATCCCCGCGCTGCATTGGCCGACCATGACCATGGAGTTCGGACTGTCCGAGCCAGGGCTGCTTGAGGGGTTGGCCCGCGGGGCGCCAATCCGCTTCGTCTTCGAAGACAGGGGCAATGGCGAGTTTGTGGTGACCGAAATCACTGGTGAGCCAGTCTCTGCTGGTCCCGATACGCCGACTGACAGTCATCGCCACGGGGATCACTGACATGCTCAGTCGTCTCATCGAGTGGTCCGGGCGCAATGTTTCCATCGTCGTGCTGGCGACCTTGTTGCTGATCGGTGCCGGTGTGTACGCCCTAAAGAACACCGCACTGGACGCGCTACCCGATCTGTCCGACGTGCAGGTGATCGTGTTTACCGAGTTTTCTGGTCAGGCACCACAGGTGGTAGAAGACCAGGTCACCTACCCGCTCACCACGGCCATGTTGTCGGTGCCCGGTGCACGGGTGGTGCGTGGCTTCTCGATGTTTGGCGCGTCCTATGTTTATGTGATCTTTGAGGACGGCACCGACATCTACTGGGCGCGCTCGAGGGTGCTGGAGTATCTCAGCTCGGCGGCCGGACGACTGCCGCAGGGCGTGTCGCCGCAGATCGGGCCGGATGCGACTGGCGTCGGTTGGGTGTACCAGTACGCACTGCTCGGCAAGGACAAGGACCTCGGCGAGATGCGCAGCCTGCAGGACTGGTATTTGCGCTATCAGTTGAGTCAGGCACACGGCGTGTCGGAAGTGGCCAGCATTGGCGGCTTCGTCAAGGAGTTCCAGGTCGTCGTAGACCCGCATAGGCTGGCTAGCTACGGCATTGCGCTGGAGCAGGTCGGCAGGGTCATCGGCGCATCCAACCGCGATGTGGGCGGCCGGGTAATCGAGCTGGCCGAGAAGGAGTACATGGTTCGCGGACGTGGCTATCTGCGCGGCATCGAGGACATCGAGGCACTGGTGCTGGGTCTGGATCGCGGCACGCCGGTGCGGGTCAGTGACGTCGCGCGGGTGGAGTTGGTGCCGGCCGGGCGGCGCGGCATTGCCGAGCTCAACGGCACGGGGGAGGTCGCGTCCGGCATTGTCATGGCGCGCTTTGGCGAGAATGCACTCGATGTCATTGCAAATGTGAAGGAGAAGATCGCCGAGATCAGTCCGGGCATGCCTGAAGGCACCGAGATTGTGCCGGTGTACGACCGTTCGGAGCTGATCCAGCGCGCCATCGACAACCTGAAATGGACCTTGCTCGAAGAAAGCCTGATTGTTGCCATAGTCTGCATCGTATTTCTGCTGCATGTGCGCAGCGCGCTGGTCGCCATCGTCACGCTGCCGCTGGGCATATTGTTTGCCTTCATCGCGATGAACGCGCTTGGCATCGGCTCCAACATCATGAGCCTGGGTGGCATCGCGATCGCGATAGGCGCGATGGTCGATGCCGCCATCGTGATGATAGAGAACGCCCACAAGCGGTTGGAGCGCTTCGAGGCCAAGTCCTCCGGGCTGAGTCCGGCTGAGTACGCAAAGGCGCGGGCGCGGGTGATCATGGACGCTTGCAAGGAGGTCGGCCCGGCGCTGTTCTTCTCGCTGCTGATCATCACCGTGTCGTTTCTGCCGGTGTTTGCGCTGGAGGGCCAGGAGGGCCGATTGTTCTCGCCGCTGGCCTACACCAAGACCTTTGCGATGGCCGGCGCCGCCTTCCTGTCGCTGACGCTGATCCCGGTGCTGATGCTGTTCTTTGTGCGCGGGCGCATCCTGCCCGAAGCGAAGAACCCGGTGAATCGCTTTTTGATCTGGAGCTACCGGCCAATGATCCGCGGCGTGATGCGCTTCAAATGGGTCACCATCGTGCTTGCCCTGGCAGCGATGGCGGTGACGATCTACCCGGCGCGCCAGCTTGGCTCGGAGTTCATGCCGACGCTCAACGAGGGCACATTGTTCTATATGCCAGCCTCGATTCCGGGCATGTCGGTGACCGAGGCGGGGCGGCTGTTGGCCACCACCAACCGCATCATAAAGACCTTCCCCGAGGTCGAGTCGGTGTATGGCAAGGCCGGAAGAGCCGAATCGGCCACCGACCCGGCACCGATAGAGATGTTCGAGACGGTCATCAACCTCAAGCCGGAATCCGAATGGCGGCCAGGGCTGACAATCGACTCGCTGATTGCCGAGATGGACGCCGCCCTGCGTTTTCCGGGGCTGGCCAACTCATGGACCATGCCGATCAAGGCGCGCATCGACATGTTGTCGACCGGCATTCGCACGCCAATCGGGGTCAAGGTTTTCGGGCGCAGCCTGGAAGACATCGAGCGGGTTGCACGCGAGGTTGAAGTCGCCGTCAAGTCGGTGCCTGGCACCACCAGCGCCTACGCAGAACGGGTCACCGGGGGGCTCTACCTTGATATCGAGCCGCGTCGCGACCAACTCGCCCGCTACGGACTCACGGTTGACGCCTTGCAGCAGGTGGTGGCCACCGCGCTCGGTGGCGAGCAGGTCACGACCATGGTGATGGGCCTGGAGCGCTATGGCGTCACGGTGCGCTATCCGCGTGGCTTGCGCAGCGACCCTGAGCGTATTGCGCGTGAGGTGTTCCTGCCCACCGCCAGTGGCATGGTCCCGCTTGGCCAAGTGGCGGAAGTCACCATCCAGAACGGCCCACCAGCCATCCGTACCGAAAACGCAATGCTGGTCGGCTACATTTATGTGGACACCCGGGAATCCGACCTCGGCGCCTTTGTGCGTCGCGCGCAGCAGGCAGTAGCCGAGCAGGTGAGCTTTCCACCCGGCACCTATGCCGCCTGGAGCGGACAGTTCGAATACATGGAGCGCGCCAAGGAAAAGCTCAAGATCGTCATCCCGGTGACGCTCGCGCTGATCTTTGTGCTGCTCTACCTCAACTTCCGGCGCATGACAGAAACCCTGATTGTGATGAGCACGGTACCGTTCGCGCTCATCGGCGGCATCTGGCTGATGTGGTGGCTGGACTACAACATGAGCGTTGCGGTGGCGGTTGGTTTCATCGCGCTGGCCGGGGTCGCCGCCGAGACCGGGGTAATCATGCTGATCTATCTTGACCATGCCTGGCGCGACACACAGGCGCGCTGTGCCGAACAAGGGCGTGCGCCCGCTGTGGCCGACCTGTATCGGGCGGTGATGGAAGGCGCGGTCGAGCGGGTGCGCCCCAAGATGATGACCACCATCACGGTCATCGCCGGTCTGCTACCCATCATGTGGAGTACCGGCACCGGCTCGGAGGTGATGCGTCGCATCGCCGCGCCCATGGTCGGCGGCATGGTGTCCTCGACCATCCTGACGCTGATCGTGATCCCGGCGATCTATGCGGTGGTCAAGCAGTGGAGCTTGTCACGCGAGCGTCCCGCAACGTTGTCAGATGCGAAAGCCTGACGGTGTTGAAAAAGGACAGGGGCGGCAACCCTCATGAGTCAAAAAAAGTCCTTTTTAACCAACTGGCAAAGTTATCGGCGGAGCGAAGGTTGGGATCGAGGTAGCGAGCCATTATTGCTAGGCCAAACGGTTTGCCGGGTTCCTCCTGCCATGCGAGCCAAGTATGAATCTTTGCCTTAGGTTGCTTTAGTTCATTGAACCGACATTGGCCTGGAGGAATACTGTCGAGCGATGTTTCCACATGAGCAAACAGCGGGTCATTCTCAGGGACCAGAAACCGCAGGAAATTTTCGAGAATTCCGTTTGTCTGGTTGTCAGGCATCAGCCAGATGCCTACACGAGGTAACAGAGTGTTGGGCGGTGCGGAAATGACTGTTCCATCTGGTGCAGGGAACTCAGGCGCGTTTGCATAGCCAGCCAATCTCAGTCGGTCCGTTACGGCCTGCCATCGGGAATGGAGATCGGTATCCGCATCGAGTAGGATGCCGAGAGCGAAGATGTCGCTTTCTTTCAGTTGAACCGCAATATTATCCAGCAGGGGGTCTTTGCCCTTGCAGTCACGAATCTTGTCGATCAAGCCGAGTTGCCGTTTTGCACAGATACGCTTGACGACATGCTCGTCGTCGGCGCCTTCCACCATCAGCACGCGCTTACCGGCCATGGTCAACGCACCTCAATCTGGTCACGGGTGACGATTTCCAACTCGCGCTCGGTGAACAACGTGGGAATGATCCGATCGTCCAACCTGGAAAGACGAACAAGCACCCCGTCCTGCGGACTCGCGCTGGCAGCTTCCTGGAAGGCTCGCACGCAATCCCAGCTGTGCGAAGTGGCGAACACCTGCACATCTAGCGTTTTGGCGAGGCGGAATATGGTGCGCCAGATCTCTGTCTGCACCGAGTAATGCAGTCCGTTCTCAATTTCGTCTATGAGCAACACACCATTGCGGGCGTTGCACAGCGACAAGATGATGCCAAAGAGTCGATTGACGCCATCACCGAAAGTGCGCAGAGGCACCCGCGATGAATGCGCTTTGCTGCGGGCAATGGCGGTTCGCGTGCGCGAACCGCGCTCGTCGCTGCCGATCATGGAGACCGCTTCAATGTCGCTGGAAACGATCTGCAATGCCTTGACGATCTCCGGTTGGACATCCGTCAGGTCTATGGCGTCCCACAGTGCTCCCATCTGGCTCGTCGACCGGGAACTGAAAGGATCGAGATAAACGCACGAAAACGACGTGGCATCGGCTTCTGGTCGCATGGGGAATCGACGTTGGACCCTGTCGAGCGGTACGACGCGCTGTCGACCTCCAATATCCAGATCAAGGGCTGGAAAGGCATCGACGTCGCCGAACAAGTCGGTTGCTGCGGGCTCATACGAGACGGCTTGGCGGTCAGGATCAGACCTCCTGATAAACCAACCAATGCTCGCGGCAATTCGCGAAATGGCTGGCGGCAAGTCGCCTTCAGCAGCAACGGAAAAACCGTACTTGCACGATGCCAAATCGGGGAAACCGGTAAACAGGTTGCAGAACGGAGCAAGGTCAGTCGGCAGGTAGGTTCGTTCGGTGTCGGCAGTTGATCCGAGTTCTTCCCGGTAGTTGAGAATGTCGAACAGAGTTCGAAGAGCGCCACCTGTGACGAGAATTCTGATGGCTTCCAGCAGCGATGACTTGCCCGCGTTGTTTTTCCCGGTAATGAGGTTGACCCGGCCAAACGGGGCAATACTCAAGTCGGACAGGGCGCGAAAGCCCTTTATCTCAAGACTTCTGACGAATTCGGTCATCTCTGAACCTTTCGGGATTCGATTGAAAGCAACTGCTCCATTCCGTTGAGAACCGCCTGAGCGTCTTCAACTGCAAGCGTTCCAAGTTTGCCGCGTACCAATCGATGATCAAGGGTAAAGAGCTTGAATCGCACCAAGGACGGCGCCGGTAAGCCAGCGGCTTTCATGTCGCTGATCGGGCAGTCGAGCGGCCACGGGACGTTGCCCTGTGAGGTAATCATGGCCATCACGGAATGACCGGCTGGCGTGTTAAAGTCAGCGGCACCGGAGAGCACCAGCGCCGGTCTATTCTTGGTGGCGTTGCGGTCAGTGAAGGGGAATGGTACGCGCACCACAGTGAATCGCTCAAAGGTCACGATAGGCTTGCTCATCAGCGCTTCCGGTCCATTCGGAGAGCGAGCTTTCGACGGCACGTAGATATTCCAGGTCTAGCGGCTGCACGCGCCGCACCGTCGCCGTGCCGTCAGTGCCGACCTCCCAGGCGATGAGGTCGCCGACAGATACGTGCAACGCGGCCCGCACGTCCTGCGGAATGGTGGTCTGGCCCTTGGCGGTAATTTTGGCGATCGCAAGCATGGGTTTCTTCTGTAAGGATGGCATTGCGATCTTACTTTACTGCGGTAAGGCGTGCGCTTCAAGTTGCACCGACTTGTCGATGAACCTCGGCACGCGCCAGCAAATATCTGCCTTCATGCCGGCACGCAGGGCTTCGTGTTTGGGTGCGGTTACGGTGCGCTGCGGTACAGGGGCAGATGAATGATGAATTGCGCGCCACCGTCCGAACGGTTTTCGGCGCTGATCGTGCCACCTTGCAGGTTCATGATGCGTTTCGCAATCGCCAGACCAAGACCGGCATGGCCGCTGGCGTCACCGGCGTCACCACGATAAAAGGGCTCGAACACATGGGGCAAGTCCTGGTCCGGGATGCCTGGGCCGGTGTCGCATATGCGGATTTGCAGCTTGTTGTCATGCACGCTCAGCATCAGCCCGACCGTGCCACCTGCGGGGCTGTAGCGTATGGCGTTGCTGATCAGGTTGTCGAGCACGCGTTCGGTCATGCCCAGATCACCGAATACGAGCGGCAGTAATGGCGAACCGGATACCGTGATGGCAACCTGCTTTGCATCGGCCTCGGGGCCGTGCTTTTGCGATACGTCATGCACGTGCTCGGCCGCTGCAAAGGGTTCTGGCTGCGGCTGCTTCTCCCGTGCCTCCAGGGCGGCCAGTTCGAACAGCTCGTCTACCAGTCGACTGAGGCGGCGGCCTTCGTCGAGCGCGATGTCCAGAAAGCGTGCCTGTTCTTCAGCACTCAAGGTGGCACGCTTGATGCGCAGACTCTCGACATAGCCTTGCATCGAGGCCAGCGGGGTGCGCAGGTCATGCGACACCTGTGCAATCAAACGCCGACGCAATGCGTCTTTCTCTTGCAACTGCTCGATCTGGGTGGCGATGCGCTGTGACATGCGGTCAAATGCCACGCCCAGATAGTCGATCTCGTCACGCACGACCGGGTGCTGTTGTTGCCAGGTCTGATGTGGTTGGTGGTTCATTCCGGCATGTTCAAACTGCTCCACCAGTTTTCCGAGCGAGGTGAGGCGTCGGGTCAGCAGGCGAAACACGGCCAGACCGGCAAGCATTCCGAAGGCCAGGCTGATCAGCACTACCCAGGTGCTCATCTCGATGAAGTGTCCGCTTCTGGCCATGAACTCGGCGGCATCGTACTCTTCGCCGCGCAGCACCACGTACAGGTAACCCTCAGGCTGCTCCGCAGCCGGAATAGGGGTCACCGAGAAGACCTTTTGGCGGTCATGGCTGCGCGGGTCATCTCCCAGCACCGGATAGGCTGCCATATCGCCCAGCAATGTCAGGATGGGGGTCATCGAGACGTGATTGCGTTTGATCTTGTCCGGATCGGCCGAATAGGAAAGTATTCGTCCTGCCCTGTCGAGCAGATAGATCTCGATGCTGGGGTTGATTGTCATTTAGAGCGAAAACAGCTCCTGCAGATGCACCTGCACTCGACGGCGTGTCGGGCCAATACGCAGGCCATGGCTGTCAATTGCAGCAGGCACAGGACTTGTGATCGCAGCCGATGCCGACATGGCATCCACGCGGCGGAACAGCGCCTTGATGCGTGCGGCGAGCTCGGCCACGCTGAATGGTTTGGTGAGATAGTCGTCGGCGCCCATCTCCAGACCGAGAACGCGGTCGAGTTCGCTGCTTTTGGCGGTCAGCATCAACACCGGAACATAGCCCGGCTGGGCGCGGATCTCGCGGCATACCGCAAGACCGTCCAGCCCCGGCAGCATCAGGTCCAGCACCACCAGATCGATGCCCCCCTGGCGATAACGGGCCAGGCCGGTGTCGCCGCGGTTTTCGACCACGGTGTCACAGCCCAGGTCCTCCACATGCATACAAACCAGTTGGGCGATGCCCGGGTTGTCCTCGACAATCAGTACGGTACGTGCCATGTGTTTTTTATGCCAGGCCCGGCGTCAGATACCAGCGGGTTTGCCGACCCTGTCCAGATAGTCACCATAACCGGCGGCGCTCATTTCGGCCTCGGGGATGAAGCGCATCGCCGCCGAGTTCATGCAATAGCGCAAACCGGTGGGTGCCGGTCCGTCGGTGAACACATGACCGAGATGTGAGTCTGCGACCGCGCTGCGTATTTCGGTTCGCACACCAAACAGGCTGCGGTCTTCCTTCTCGACGACCACATCCGGCGCAATCGGCCTGACGAAACTCGGCCAACCGGTGCGCGAGTCATACTTGTCGGCGGACGAGAACAGCGGCTCGCCGGAGACCACATCGACGTAGATGCCGGAACGATACTCTTTGTCGTACGGATTGTTGAACGGCGGCTCGGTACCATCCTTCTGTGTCACCTTGTATTGCAAGGGCGTCAGTTTCTGTCTCAGTTCGGCATCGCCGGGTTTGACGAAGGACTGCGGGTCAAAACCTTTTTGCTCCGGCTCCGCGCTTGCGGCTACCGGGCGGTAATCGGCAAAGTCGATATGGCGGTCCTCGCCCCACACCTTGTCGATGAACTGATACCGACCGGAGTTGTGGGTATAGAACCGGTAGCGCACCGGGTTCTTGCTGGCATAGTCCTGATGGTAGTCTTCAGCGTCGTAAAACGCCTTGAACGGCACGATCTCTATGACTACTGGCTTGGTGTAACGACCACTTTCGGCGAGCGCCTGCTTCGATGCTTCAGCCAGTCGTCGTTGTTCATCGTTGTGGTAGAAAATGGCAGGCCGGTACTGTCGGCCACGATCCACAAACTGACCTTCGGCGTCTGTCGGGTCCATCATGCGCCACAAACCCTGCAGCAGCCCGTCATAGCTGATCACTTTGGGGTCGTAGTAGACCTGAACCGCTTCGGTGTGACGGGTTTGGCCTCCCGCCACCTGCGTGTAGGTGGGGTTTGCGATTTCGCCACCGCTGTAGCCCGATACGGCCTCGACAACACCGGGGATCTTTTCGAAGCCTTCCTCCACGCACCAGAAGCAGCCGCCAGCAAAGGTGGCAACACTCAGCGACAAATCCTTGGGTGCGTACTTTGAAGCAGGCGATGTTTCATTTGCGTTGCTTGCGCTAAAGCCGATGACACCGACGATGACAATAAGCGCAAAAATTGTCAGCGGAGCCGGATTCTGTAGTGGTTTCATGTGATTCACCTCGGTTTTTGTGTTGCGATTTTGGAATGCTCAGTGTCGCGTCGGACCTTCACGAAACCGTCGTGAAAAGATAACAAATCTGTCCCATGCGCCTTATTGACCGTAAAAACTGACTGCGGTTTGAAAACTCTCCTTGCAGGGCGAAGCGAGCGCGCGTGAATTTCGTAATATCCGGGCTAGCATACGTGACGACTGGCCGCTTCGTATGGCTCACCCGGTGGTTGCGTTTGCTTCACCCCCGGTTAGCTTGCTTGCGGACTGAAGTATCCAAACGTCCAGACTGATGACGGTAAACGAAATAAGTTAGGGCTAGAATGCCTGCCTGTCACCCTGATTGGTCGGATTTCGTGAATAGCTACGCCAAACCCTCGCCCCTTGTCCCGCTCATCCGCTTGCCCATTCATCCGCTGGCGACGGTCTTGCTCACGCTGTCCTCGGCGATGGCGGTGGCGCAGGATATGCCGCAGTACGGAACACTGAGCTTTGTGCTCGAAAATGACGTGTTCTACAGCGCGGATGGGCATTACACCAATGGCGTGCGCTTTGCCTGGGTGCCGGACCGTGATCGTGTGGTGCCCGCCTGGGCGCAGCAGATTGCAGAGTGGATGCCCTGGTTTCCACGGGGCGCGACAGTGCGTCATGGCTACGCGTTCGGGCAGAGCATGTTCACCCCGCGAGACATCACCCTGAAGAACCCGCCCAAGGGTGAAAGGCCCTATGCTGGCTGGCTTTATGCGTCGGTGGGAATGGGGGTCGAGACTGATGATCTGCTGGATCAGTTTGGCGTCACCTTTGGGGTGGTCGGACCCGCCTCGCTGGGCGAGCAGACGCAGAAGTTCGTCCATCGCAACATAGGTTCGCCGCGCCCGGAGGGCTGGGACGCTCAACTGCACAATGAGCCAGGTCTGGTATTGAGCTGGAAGCGCACTTATCGCGATGTTTACGCCAGCCGCCTGCTTGGGCAGGAGCTTGATCTGGCTGTGCACCATGGGGTCACTCTGGGCAACGTGTTTACCCACGGTCGAGCGGGCTTCATGTTTCGCTTTGGTCCCAACCTGCCACGCGATTACGGACCGCCGCGAATCGAACCGGCCATGCCTAGTGCGTCAGATTTCTATGCGACGACCGGATTCCGTTGGTATCTGTTTGCCGGCGTCGAGGGCAGGGCGGTAGCGCGCAACATCTTTCTGGATGGCAACAGCTTTCGTGACAGCGTCAGCGTAAAGAAACGGCACCTGGTTGGCGATTTTCAGGCTGGGCTGGTCATGGACTGGGATAACTGGCGCTTCAGTTACACCCATGTGGCCCGCTCCCGCGAGTTCCGCAGCCAGGACGAAAGCGACGTGTTCGGCGCCTTCGCCCTGATGCGGCGGTTCTGACGGAATCAGGGCTGTGCGCCTGCGCTTAGTCCGTCAATCATGGCGCGGATCGCGCGAATCTGAACCCCTTCACGGGTGGCATAATTGCTGTCGGTATAGCCCCACCAGTCCCAGCAGCCGTTGGGGTTGCGCCCCGGAATCGACACTGCCTGCGGAAACAGGACGACCAGTTGGTTGGCGTCCGCCCAGCGCTCGTAGCCAGTGTTCTTTACAAATGTGGTGCCATTATAAAGACCGCCTCCCGGTGGAGGCTTGAGCGGCAGAAAGCTCTGGCCTTGCTTGCAGCCATGTAGTGCAATGTGCAGTCGGCAGGGTTCACCGGCAGCGCACGACTGCGGAATGTATACCCAGCCGGTTTTGTCCAGGCCGGTGGACCACAAAAAGCTGAACATCCCGCGTTCCGGTACATAGTGGCTTTGGTCGAACTCTACAAAGCTGCCTGAAGCCTGAGCGCCGCCAACGGCCGGGGGTGCCATGTCGGGGTAGATCCAGCTCAGGATTGCGCCGGCCGCGTCGAAGTCGCATTTGCCGATATAGGGTTGTTCGGTTGCCGAGCAGGCAGCGCCAAAATCGATGGTCGGCATGGTATGTCCAGCCTGGGCAAGCTCGATGGACTTGAGGTTTTCAGCCGGCAGGTCAAATTCGCCGTAGTAGGCGTGCAATTGCCTCTGCACCGGCATGGGCACCAGTGGGTCCTTGTCCCCCGCAACGGTTACCACACGCTGTCCGGCAATATGCACCGGGTCGTCGATCAGACCTTGCGCAAAAAACGAGCGGGTTTCAGCGACCAGTGTTGGCACAGCCGCACTGTCCTCGGTGACCTTGCAGGCCAGCCAGGGCTCGCCGGTACACGAGCACAGTGTGGTGGCCGTGATCATGTTGTCCTGGGCGCAGAAAAATGGCCCACCTGCCACGATGCCAGCCCCCTTGATGATGGACGAGTGGGCCACCTGCAACTGAGCAGACATGAAACCACCCGATGAAATCCCCGAGACGGAGGTTTCGTGGATATTGATGTTCAAGGCCGGTAATGGGCCGGGTGTAGCGGCTACGACTGTCATCGACAAGGCGGCAGCCAGCGCGCTCAAGGCTTTGGCAAGCGCTCGGTAAAACGGGGGCATGACACATCTCCTGCAGGAGCTTTCTGAATGGGGAACCACCAAAAGGCAGATCGGCGGGGTGAAGCAGAGATGATGCTAATATCATTGGCAGGAATCAGCAATCAATTGATCAAAAGAATGCCCGGAATCAATCAAGCCTGGCTTCTGTCGTATCATGGCCGTCTTTGAAAATGCCACCAGGCGGGCGCACGACACATCACGCGGCCCGGGACACACAAGCAGGAAACACAATGACAAATCCGCAGCCCAACAACCCGCTGCACGGGGTCACGCTGGAGCAGATGCTCAAGACGCTGGTGCAGCGTCTTGGCTGGGAAGCGCTCGGGCGGCGGATCAGCATCCGCTGTTTCAACCACGAACCCAGCATCAGTTCCAGCCTCAAGTTCCTGCGGCGCAACCCGTGGGCACGCGAGCAGGTCGAGTGCCTGTATCTTGAAACCGCGTCCACCCCTTCAGCACAAGACCAAAAGCCTGCGGGTCATGGCGGCGCAGCATGAAGACGCCAGCAAGGATTCAGCCACTGGTAGCCGACGGGCTGATCGACCATGTCATGCGGCAACTGATGAGCGGCAAGGAGGCCATGGTCTATGTGGTGCAGTGTGGCGACGAAGTGCGCTGCGCCAAGGTGTACAAGGAGGTCAACAAGCGCGGCTTTCACAAGACCGTGGATTACACCGAAGGTCGTCGCATAAAAAACAGTCGGCAGGCGCGCGCCATGGCCAAGGGTTCGCGTTATGGTCGCCAGGAGGAAGAGGCCGCCTGGCAGAGCGCCGAGGTGGATGCCTTGCGCCGTCTGGCCGCATCGGGCGTGCGTGTACCCACGCCTTACGACTTTTACGAAGGCGTGCTGCTGATGGAGTTGGTCACCGATGAAGACGGTGAACCCGCCCCACGCTTGAATGACGTGGTGCTCAGTGCAGATGATGCACGTACGTTTCATGCCGACCTGGTTCGCCAGGTTGTGCTGATGCTGTGTGCCGGCATCATCCATGGCGATTTGTCGGAGTACAACGTGTTGGTCGACAGCCGTGGCCCGGTGATCATCGATCTTCCGCAAGCCGTGGATGCAGCAGCCAATAACAAGGCTGCTGAATTGCTTGAGCGCGACGTGACCAATCTGGCCGCTTACTTTGGTCAGTTTGCCCCAGAACTGCGCACCACCGACTACGGCAGGGAGCTCTGGGCGCTGTACGAGTCGGGCAAACTGCACCCGGACAGTGTGCTGACCGGTGTATTTGTTGCCGACCAGGGGCCGACTGACCTTGATGATGTGCTGCAAGTGATCGAAGCCGCGCAAAGGGAAGAAGACGCCCGGCAGGCGGGCAGACTGGCCGCCAGGGATTGAAGCCTTATCCGTCAGGTGCCCGAATTGCGATGAACTCCACCGCAGTGGAGCCTGAAAAGAAGCCAGTGCTTTCAAGCCTGAAGTAAAGACGCTCGCCTTCAAGTTGTCCGTGATAGCGATGAATGAGGGTGCGTACTTCGCTGCCAGCCATGCTTTCGCTGCGTGTCACAAAACGAATCCTGCTGCCGGAGTGCTCACCTTCCTCAATCAGGCGTGGCGTTCCCAGATAGCTGGCGTGGCCGCGCAGCGTGTCACCGTCCATGTGCAAGTCGAAGGTTTCTTGATGGCGGTCTCCCCAGTCATAGCTGACTTCTGCCAGCCAGCGGCCACCAGGCTTGGCGCTTGTGATGACACTTGCCGACCACATGCCAAGCGCGGCTAGGCCGATCAGGGCGAAGCCCGCGATCGCGAGTCGTCGTCCGGGGCGTTTTGCGCGCTTTTGCATGAGTGGTTTGAGGGCGTCGGCAAGCCGGGCCACATCGTCATGCCAGGCAGTGTCGGTGAGCACCACGGCCTGACGTTTGAGCAATGCTTGCAGCTCTTCCGGGAGTTCTCCCGCCTCAGGCAGCCGGGCTGCACTCACCAACACCGGCCAGACAGGTTTGCCGGTGTTGAGCGCCGACAGGATCTCCAGCCTTACGAAGTCTGCTGGATTGGTGAGCCGGTTGGCGCCGTCCGGCCCCGTCTGCAGCCAGGCCGGGCCAATAAGGGCGAGCACCAGGTCGACCTCATTCAGTTTTTGCGAAATGACTGCGGCAAAATCCGATCCGGGCGCGATGTCCTCCACGTCGCGAAACACCCGATCAGCACCAAAGCGGCGTTCAAGCGCCTCGGTCAGCCGCGCGGCGTAACCCGGCCTGTCGCTGCGCCGGTAGCTGATGAATACCCCGCTCATGCGAAACCGTCGAAGTGCTCGGCAAGCACCTTGCGCGCCGCCACGGCACGACCGACGCGGGCGATGGTGTCCATGTGACGGGTCGAATCCATGACCTGCACATGCTCGGGGTTGACGTCGTGCAGGTCCAGCGCGTCGAGACCGGCGCGGCTGACATCGGCGTCATAGCGCATATAGGTGAACAGTTTGGGCGAAACCGGTCCGCTTGCGCCAATCAGGTCGCCGACCTCGCGGTCGAGTGGATCGCCGACCAGGCATTTGCCAAAGCTGCGGCACAGCAGGTCTTGCTGGGTTTGGGCTGCATACATCAGCGCAATCGGCAGGGTGGTGGCGTGGTGTAGCAGATGCATGCTGCGCGGTGACAAGTCTTCGCGGGCGCGGGCAACACCGCCAGTGCCGACAGATACCAGCAGCATCCGGTCTTCGCCGGTTGGCCAGCTCAGCGCGTAGGGTTCCAGCGTGGCCATGGAGAACGCCAGAAAGGCCGGGTTGTTGTAGGTGGTCACGCCACCGTCGACGAAGACGAAGCTCTGCTCGCCCACATTAATGACTTCGGGCGGAAAGTAGGTGGGTGCCGCAGTGCTGGCCCGCAGCAGTTGCCACAGGGGCAGGTCGAGATTGCAGTTGTCGCGTGCACTTCCGTCAGGGCGCGTGCGCTGGTTGTAAAAGGCGCGCGGGTTGTTGGATAGCGGCCAAGGCGAATCGGTGGTGGCGTTGCGCATGACAATGGTGAGCAGGCTGCGCAGGCGTTGGCTGCCGAGGGTGGTGTCGCTACCTATCTCCTGCCTGAGCTTGAGCGACAGCTTGTCGTCATCGTATTTGTAGTGCAAACGGGCGAGCAGGGCGGCGCGGTCGAACATGTCGCGACCGGACTCCCGGTAAAAGCTGCGGATGCGCGCCACCGGCATGCCCAGCGCCAGACAGGCCGCGATGATGGCACCAGTGCTGGTGCCGGCAAAACAGTCGAAGTAGTCCGCGAGCACGAAGCCGGCACGTCGCTCAGGTGCCTGGCGTTCGCGCAGCAGGGCTTCGATGGCGGCAACAACCTCCACGCTCATCAAGCCCAGAATGCCGCCACCGTCCAGCGTCAGAATCTTCTTTGGCCCCGGAGCTTGTATGCGTTCGAGCAGTGTCTGGTTCATGCTGCGTCCCTCCCTGTGTGGGCCTTGTCCCCTGCGGTCCAGTCGTGCAATGCAGCCAGCGTCGCGTTGGCCGTCTTGCGATTCAGTTGTCCGGCGCGCAGCCACACAAAGCGCCCGGCAGGCGCTTGAGCCGTGTCTGCGCGGGCAGTGTCAAGCGCGCTGCGATCGTCGTACAGCACCACAACCCGATGCACACCGGGGGCGCGTGCCAGTTCGGCGAGTTCGTGCCGACAGCCCGCGTTGTGGGGCTGAAAGCCGCGCAAGTCCATCAACACCACATCGCTCATGCTTAGCAGCGCGGCCAGCGCGGTTTGCCAGGTCGAGTCATAGCAATAGCACTCGTTTACCCGGTAGCGTCCATCGGGGTCAGGCCTGAAGTCAAAGTCGGCCAGCCGGGCCGCAAGCTCGGCCTGGTTGGCGACAAAGCGCTGCGCCAGCCGCCTGTCTACGAAGGCAAACAGCTCGTCCGGGTCCAGGGTCCGGCTGATCAGGTCGGTGCCTGCGATCATCATGGTGTTGCCGGTCAGCCGCCAGCGCTCGATGACCCGGTCAAACAGCCTTTCCACAAGTTCATCCTGCTGAAACACCCGCAGCACCAGCAAGCGCGCCGGTGGCGTGGTCGGACGCAGCCAATGGTGCAGGAAGCGGTGGGCCAGCGGTATCCACAGCCATGGCAGCAATTGCGCCAGCGAGGCCAGCCCCACCGACTGCAAGCCGGGCAGCGCGCTGGCCACCAGCACCACCAGCCAGTACATGCCCAGCATGTAGCTCAGGTCCGAGAAGCGTTTGTGGCGGTAGGCCTGTGCCAGCTTGCGGGCCAGTGCATACAGCGGCCAGCCAAGCAGCAACCACGGTGCCAGCACCACGATGAACAGCACGCCCCAGGCTCCGACCCACTCAAGCATGATCAGCAGCCACGCGGGCTGCTGGTCCATCACTTCGGCAAGCAGCGCCAGCGCATGCACCGAGCCTGCGGCCATCAGCACGAAGAAAGGCAGCAGATACGGTGCCACGGCGCGCACACGGCCACTGGCGCTGATCAACAGCGTCACGATCACCGGAATGGCCACCACACCGCCAAGCCATCCTGCCACCCCAGCCAGGTTCTGGTCTGGCGTTGAGTTCAGCAGGGTAAGCGTGCCCATGCCCAGCATGTAAAGCGCAATGGCAATACTCATGCGCAGCCATGACCAGCGCTGCAACAGACTCCACGCCATGACCATGGGCCAGGCGTAGACCAAACCGAGCAGCAACCAGCGGCCAGCGCTCAGGCCGCCTTCCGGATAAACCAGCAACAAGGCCAATGCGGAATGGCTCAGGCCTATCACTGCGCTTAGCAAGGACCAGGCCAGCAATTGACGGATGAATGCCTGCCGGTTGGCCGCTGCATTGCCGCTAGTAGCGTGGGGCGCCAGTGCAGGCAGGGTGGTCGGAGGGGGCTTGCCCAAAGTGTCTGATGGTGCAGGCTGAAGCCGCATCAGCAACGCCATGCGACGCCGGAACAGCGTTGCCACCACCCATGCCGCGCCGGCCGCCAGCAGTACGCCGGTGAGCAGCGCGAACAGGACTGGGCCGGCGTCGATTGGCATGGTCTACTCCGGCAGGCCGAACAGCGCCCGGGTGTCAATGATGTAGGCGCGGCCGGCATGGGCACAGACTTGTTCAACCATGTGCTGTGTGCCGCCAGGCCCTGAACCGCCGCCTTGGTTCCAGAGCGCCACAAAGCGCACCGCGCTGGCACCTTGCGCAAGTGCGGTGTACAACTGCCACAGGTTGTTGCGCTCGTAGGGGTTACGATCTGCTGGTGCCTGACCCAGACGGTCGGTCTGTATGCACACGCTGACGAGTTGGTGGTCGCGCAGCGCATAGTAGCGATCCACCCAGGCGGGTCCGGCAAAGGCCACCGATGCCCGCAAAAAATCCGCCTCGCGGTATTGCAGATGCAGTTGCACCGGACAATGGCGGCGCAGCGCAGCCTCGGCAAACAGGATGTCACCGCCGCAGGCACCGCCGCAGATCGCCAAATCATCGCCGTTCATGCCGAGTTCATCCAGCTTGGCATCAATGGCGCCAGCAGCCAGCGCTTCACGGTCAGCCGGAAAACGCGGCACTGGTCTGTCCGGTGCGTCCACCATGTGGCCGCTGAACAGAAACACCCGTCGCGCCTGCCTGATCGCAGGCAAACCTGCGATGGCTTCATCAAGCAGCGACAGCGCACAGGTCACCCCGGCCTCGCGCACGCCCAGATCACGCAACAGGGTGAGCTGCTGGCGGCTGGACTCCAGCGCAAAGCGGTCCTTGTTCGACACCGCCAAGGCCGCTCGCCAAGCCTGCTCGACAGCCTCTGGCCGGTCGCGCAGCAGCGCTAGTTCGGCTGCCGTGGCGCGTGCCCAGAAGTCGTCCGGGCTGCGCAGCAAGGCAGCAGCACAGGCCCAGGCCACGCCGCCTTCCAGCCCGTCGTTCTCGCTGGTGCTCAACGCCACGCCCAGCTCTGTCGCAATCACCGCCAGCGTCAAGGCATTGATGCCCGAGTAATAATGCGCCGGGTTGCTGATGAAAGCGTCACGATAAGCCGCCATTGCGCGCCCAAGCTCTGCCCACGCCTGCGCAGCAAGCGCCCGGCTGTCTGCCGCAGTGGCCGCAGGCCGACGCCAGCGCTCTATCCACCGCTGCTTGGCCAGGCGCCCGCGCAAACAAGCGTTTTCGGGGTCATCCGGCCAGCGCCGCATCAGCCTGTCGGCCAGCGCATTTGCCTCATCCGGCCGGTTCAAGCGCCCCAGCGTAATCCCCTTGTCGCGCAGCAGCGCAGGCTCATCCGGGTCCAGCGCCAAGGCGGCCTCAAAACGCTCCAGCGCCAGCTCGAACTGTTGCAGCCGCAACAGGGTGCGCCCGGCCGTGCGCTCGGCCTCCACCTTTAGCGGCCAGATCGGCGCTTCGTCGGCCAGCAGCATCACGTCCCCAGGCCGGTTGCCTTGCCGCGCCAGCTCCATGCGTTCCTGCCACTGCTCAAAGCTGTCTCGAAACTCGTTGTGATCCGACAAAAGCAGCCGTCGCCAGGGCTGTTCAACCAGACCCGGCAGCAACTGAAACACCGGGCTGATGCGCCGCCCATGCCATGACTGCATGGTGGCCAGCGCCATCTTCGCCAGCGCGCTGCGGTCGGCGTCCAAGTGGGCAGGGTCTGGCTGGCCATCGCGCAGGCGGTAACGCAGCTTGCGGTCGGTGTAGATGTCGAACGGCTGGTAGCTGCGCTCGCTCTGCAACAACAGCACACCACGCGCACGCAAGGCATGGCGCACGCCTAGCTCGTACCAAACGTTGGGGTTGTCCAGCGTCAATTCGGCCACCACCAGATCGGCCACCAGTAACTCCTGAAACATGTCCGCACGGATATCCCCGGCGCGGGCCTCTTCGTCGGCACGAAACACCCGAAAGCCTGCACCCTCAAGTGCTGGCCGGATCAGCTCGGCATACACGGCATCAAAATCAATGCCCTGCTTGCAGCCGAATGGCATCGCCACAAAAACATGTTGCGCCATGCTCCCCCCGTGCTTATCAGGCCCCTTGATCAACCTTAGCAGCCACGAGCGCGGGTAGCTAGTGCTAGCTAGGGGTTTGAATTGACGGGGGCAGCTTTGAGTTTGCATGCCAGATGCTACCGGCGTTCAGTTTGGCGTGCTGTCGGTGGGATGCAGAAACGATTCCCCGCGAGCGGTACCGCACGCACCGGAAGCTTCGAGCGGCCACTCGAGTTTCACGCGTGTAGCACCGTGCTGCTGCACTTCGAGATGAACCGCTGGCGTCGCAAACGCGTGCACGACCAAGGCGAAGCCTGCTGTGGTTTAGTTGGTACGACCTTCTGCTGAGTACCCGACCGAGGATAGCCAGGTTTGCCGGGCGCTTACCCTGAAGAGACTATCCGCCTTGAGCACCAATATGTGACGCCATGGGAGAAGGGGGGGTAGGGTAGATTCGAGCGTCATCTTCAGTTTGCCATCTTTCGACAAGCCAGATGAAATGCTCGTACACCATTGGATAAGTGGTTTCGCCGGTTGACGTCTCGCCACGAAGATGACTGATCAGCTCCCGCGTAAGAGTGTGGAGCGTTACAACGATCTTACGCCATGATTTGCGCATCAAGGCTTCGTCGAAGTCACCGCTTCGGATGCCAACAGCGATGAATTCATAGTAGTTCAGCATGAACCTGGCGGCCTCCAATGCTTCCTTTACACGAGCCTCTTGGGAGTGCAGGTCTTCTTTCTTGATCGGGGTCACTCCGGTCAATGTAGGGTAGACCGAATATAGCTTGGTCGCCCTCTCTTGAAAGGCGGTTGAAAGCCGGGACTGCAGCATGGTGTTTACGGTGTGTTGCTTTACCGAGTTACGTATTTGAACTGCGGCGGCAAACAGCCAGCCCGAAATGGCGGCTACTACGGCATAGAGCGCGATCCATTCTTTCGCGTCAAGCTTCTCTGGCGCCATGTCTGGGTCAATTGAGAGTAGCCATAGACTCAGTGGCAATAAAAGAAATGCAACAACGAGGATTGCGCTCGTTACGATCAACAGTACGTTATACAGACGCACGAAAACGCTGCCTTAGTTGTGCTGACAGCGAAAACGCATCATGTTAGCAAGCTCCGGTACCTTCCCTTCGCATTTCGTCTCTCCTCAAGCTAATCAACGCTAATGATTGTCAGTATAGGCAAGGAAGCACCATGGGGCAACAAGTAGCGGTTGATCAAAGCACACGACCTGCGGCCTTGTGCTTCAAGCGAATCTACTGCCGATGCAATCACTGCTGACCCCTGGAGTGGTTTCGCTAAGCTTGGCTGGAGAAAGCACCCGGACCCGAAGGTCCGGATTCAAGTCAGTGCGAACTTGAGTTTTTGGTGTAACTCATGTCACACCCGGGGTGCCCCAGAACCTGTGCCTTACCCGCAACTCCCCACCGCGCCGCAGGCGGTGCAGAAGTCGCAGCCGTCCTTGCGGATCACCGAGTAGTTGCCGCATTCGGTGCATAGCGCGCCTTGCATCAGCTCGGGGTCGCTGTCCTTGTGCGGGGCTTCGAGGATGCCCATTTCGCGGGTGGGGTAGCCGTTTTCATCGAGCACGCCGAGCATGGCAAAGCGGTGGATGATGAGGCGGGCCATGTAGGCCACCGTGCTGGGGTAGTTCTGCTGGCGCTTGGTGCCGGGGACGTAGGCCATGAAGTCGCCCAGCGGCTCGGGGTAGTTGAGCAGCTTGCGCAGCTTCATGCCGACCCAGGCCGGGTCCATGACGCGCATGTCCAGGGACAGGATGCGGGTCAGGCCATCGAGCGCACGCGGGTAGTTGCCGGACAGCCACACCGAGTAGGGGCGGGTGACGCCGTCGGGCAGGGTGATCTCCTTGAGACCGAGCACGAAGTCTTCGCCGGTGGCTGGGTTGCTGATGTCGACCGTCCAGGACAGGGTGCCGTCGGTGCCGGTTTTGGGTTCTTGCTGGCTGAACAGCGAATCCAGCACCGGGGTGGGCGTGCCGTCGGTGTCGAGCGCGCCGAGGTGTTCGCAGCGGTAGCGCACAACCTGGGCAAAGGCCGAAACCACGCCGGGGAACAGGCGTCTTTCGCCGCGCGGCGGAAAGGTCATCTCGAAGGCCTTCTCGCCAATGGTGCGGGCCAGCGTGTCGAGTTTGAGGGCGAGCCAGCCGCGATCATTGGCGCGCATGTCCATCGACAGGGTCTTGGCGACTGCGCCGAGGCCACGCGGCTGGTTGGCACCGTTGACCCAGACTTCGAACGGGAAGCCGTTGACGCTGACCGGTTGGGTGTCGACATGGCCGATAAACAGGGCGAAGTCGCCCTGAGGGGTGTCGAGCATGTAGGTCCAGGCCATGTTGCCATCGGGTAGCTCGGGGCGACCTGGCCAGCGCAGGCTGGACAGCACCGGTGCAGGCAGGCTCTTGATGGACAGGCGGCGGTTGGCGTCGGTGATCTCGACGTCCTGCGGTTGCTTTTGTTCGGCGCTTGGGGTGACTGACAGCACCGAGCCGAGCACGCTGTTGGGGCGATAGGTTGCCAGACCCTTGAGGCCGGACTTCCAGGCCGTCATGTAGAGGTCTTCGAAATCGGAATAGGGGTAGTCGGCTGGCACGTTGACGGTTTTGGAGATGGAGGTGTCAACATACGGAGCGACTGCGGCCACCATGTCCTTGTGGGCCTGGGCTGAGATTTCAAGGGCGGTGACGAAGTAGGGCGGCAGCTTGTCTACGTTGCCGCCAGTGTGGCGGTAAAGCCTCCAGGCGTAGTCTTCGACTGCGTATTCCTTGAAGGTGCCGTCGGCCATGCGCTTGCGGCGGGTGTAGGTGTAGGAGAACGGCGGCTCGATGCCGTTGGAGGCGTTGTCGGCAAAGGCCAGCGAGATGGTGCCGGTGGGGGCGATGGACAACAGGTGCGAGTTGCGTATGCCGTGCTTGCGGATTTTTTCCTTGACCTTGGCGGGCAGGCGCGAGGCGAAGTTGCCGCCGGACAGGTAGAGATCGGCATTGAAAAGCGGGAAGGCGCCGCGCTCTGTGGCGAGCTCGACCGAGGCGAGATAGGCGCGATTGCGCATGAACTCGGAGATGCGGGTGGCCATGTCGCGCGCTTCGACGGTGTCGTAGCGCAATTGCAGCATGATCAGGGTGTCGCCCAGCCCGGTAAAGCCAAGGCCGACCCGGCGCTTGGACTGCGCTTCGGCGTGCTGTTCGGCGAGCGGCCAGTGGGTCACTTCGAGCACGTTGTCCAGCATGCGGGTGGACACATCGACCACCTTGCCGAACGCGTCGAAATCGAATTCGGCCTGTTCGGTGAAGGGGTTTTTGACGAAGGGGGTGAGGTTGAGCGAACCCAGGCAGCAGCAGCCATAGGGCGGCAGCGGTTGTTCGGCGCAGGGGTTGGTGGCCTCGATGGTTTCGCAGTAGTAGAGGTTGTTGTCCTGGTTCATGCGGTCCAGGAACAATATGCCCGGTTCGGCGTGATCGTAGGTGGAGCGCATGACCTGTTCCCACAGATCGCGCGCGCGCACCTTGCGGTATACCCAAATGCCGTCATCGAGCTGGTAGGCCCCGCTCTGGCGGAGCTCTTCGATGGGTTCAGCCTTGTGGGTGAGCTCCACAAAGGCGTCGGCTTCGACAGCCTTCATGAAGTCGTCGGTGACGCCCACCGAGATGTTGAAGTTGGTGAGGTCGCCGTGATCCTTGGCGTGGATGAATTCTTCGATGTCCGGGTGGTCGCAGCGCAGCACGCCCATTTGCGCACCACGGCGGGCACCGGCGGACTCAACCGTTTCGCAGGAGCGGTCGAACACCCGCATGTAGGAGACCGGACCGGAGGCGTTGGACTGGGTGCCCTTGACCATCGCACCTTTGGGGCGAATCGACGAGAAGTCGTAACCGACGCCACCACCGCGACGCATGGTCTCGGCAGCTTGAGCCAGCGCGGTGTAGATTCCGGGGCGGCCGTCTACCGACTCAGTAACAGAGTCACCCACAGGCTGCACGAAGCAGTTGATGAGTGTAGCTTGAAGTTTGGTGCCGGCGGCGCTGTTGATGCGCCCTGCGGGGATGAAGCCCATGCGCTGGGCTTCGTAGAAACGTGCTTCCCAGTGGGCGCGCTTGTCTTCGGCTTCGACCTGCGCCAGGGCGCGGGCGACGCGTTTGCGTACTTGTTCGATGCTGTGCTCGTCGCCCTTGGCGTATTTCTCTATCAGCACTTCAGTGCAGATTTCCTGCGGGGCGAGGCTGCCAGTGTGGTTTTCGGCTTTGGTGGCGGTGGGCTGTTGAGTGCTCATGGTGGTCTCGATGTCTCCGGAGGTGCAATGCTTTTGACAGGCTGAAGGATAGACCCGAAACGCGATAAATGCAAAAAAATAAAAATGTTTAAAAACAACTAGTTGTGATTTTTCACGGTATGTAATTGAAAATAAAGACACTACATGTAGTGTGCTATTAACAGAGTTATCCAAGCCCAAAACCCTTGATACACGTGGGAAAACGGCACTTATCAACAGCCTTGACTCCCTGTTCCGGCGGAACCGGCAAGCGGTGTTCAGCTTGATGACGAAAGCGCGCTACACTGACAGGGCGGGATGCTTGATGACTTCTGAAATTCCGGGAGCCCGATTTTCAACAGCTTTGCACGAACCCTTGGACAGGATCATGATCATGAAAGAGACTGCAAATCGTCGGATCGGCCGCAAGTTGGTCTTGTTGGTCAGTGTGTTTTTGCTCAACGTCAGCATGTGTTTCGCCGGGGAGCCGACGGGTCGGCTTGAGCAGGTGGTGTCGACTGACAAGCTGCGCGTGTGTATCTGGCCAGACTACTACAGCATTTCCTACCGCGATCCGCGCACCCAGACCCTGTCTGGCATCGACATCGACATGGCCAACGAACTCGCGGGCGATCTTGGGGTGCGTGTTGAATTCGTTGACAGCTCGTTTGCAAAGCTGATTCCGGACTTGCTGGAAGACCGCTGTGACGTGGCGATGTTTGCCATTGGTGTCACGCCGCAACGACTTGAACACCTGCGCTTTACCGCACCACATCTGGCCAGCGACATCTATGCCATCACCACCCGCAGCAATCGCCGCATTCGCGACTGGGACGATATAGATCAGCCCGGCTCAGTGGTGGCGGTGGCACGAGGCACGCTGCACGAGCCGGTGATGCGCCGTAACCTGCAGGCAGCCGAGTTGCGTGTGCTCGATTCACCCCATGCGCGTGAGCAGGAGGTGGAGTCCGGTCGGGCAGATGTGTTCATGACCGACTTTCCGTATAGTCGGCGCATGCTGCAGACCACGGACTGGGCGCGTTTGATCGAACCGCAGCAAACCTACCATATTACGAGTTATGCGTATGCGATGATGCCTGGCGACGATGTCTGGCATGCCCGCCTTGAGCGCTTTGTGGCAGATGTAAAGCGCGATGGTCGTCTTGAGACCGCCGCACGCAGGCACAAGCTCGACCCGATCATGGTCCTGGATTAGGATGGCAGCAAGGGTGACGCTGGTCAGCTTCACCTGTGGGACCATGTTCGGGAGACCGCTCGTTTTTGTACTCAGAGTCATGAATTTCAACAATCAACAACACCAGCTACAAGTCCGATTTGCTGACAGGCGCGCTGCAAACACCATTTTCCGTCTGCCCGCTCCGACCCTTGACGTCCTTGGCAATTGATGCAGATGGCTTCTACTGGTGCCGCGTCACGCGGCTTTATTGCTCTTCTGATCGGTGTTCAGGCTTTGCTCGCGCTTGTTGTGCTGGTGGGTTCGCTCAACTATGTGATCAAGACGCGTGAGGATGCACTGACCCATCAAATGACCGAGGTAGCCTCAGCAGTTTTGCGCGCCGAGGAGCAATTGACTCAGACGCTTTATCTGGTGGGGCTGAGTCTGTCCAATCTCGATGAGTTGAGCGGGTACTCAGCCGGCCGCTACGACCCGCTCGTGCAACAGCGGCTGGAGAGCATCAAGCGTCAGATGCCGGTGCTGCGCTCGCTGTCCTTTGCCGACCGTGATGGTCGCATCATCGTCAGCTCGGTGCCTTCAAACGCAGGTCACCAGCTTGACCTGGAGGCATTCATTCCGCACACCGCAGCGGACAAGTCATTGATCCTGCGGATTGGTCCACCGCAAGAAGGTCGAGACTTCGCCGACGGCAGGCAGACCACGACTGCCGAGCCAGCCCGCCCGCACGCCAACACCTTCATTCCGGTGGCTATGACACTGCCCGGGACAGATGACGTGGTTGTGGCGGTAGCGGCCATCAATCCGGATTTCTTCCTCAACCGCTTTCTCAGCGTTACCGGAAAGGCTGAGGTGTTGCTGTCGGTGCTGGACTACAGTGGCCTGCAGTTGTTCGGAAACTACGCCAATCTCCAGGCTGGGCTTGTCAGTGCCGATCAGGATGTGGTGGCTTACGCGATTGAGCGGGGTATTGGACAACGCTTGAACCATGACGCGGACGGTGAGCCGGTCACCCTGGCTTTCAGGGCATCGCGCAATTATCCGCTGGTGGTGATTGGCAAGCAGAGTCACGAGGTGGCGCTCAGTGTGTGGCGAAACGACTCGCACATGTTGTTGGCGATTGCCTGGGGGACCTTGCTGTTGACCCTCGTCACCATCGCCTATCTGACCCGTCGGGTTGTGCTGGCACAGAAAAAAGAGGAGCGTTATCAGGAGTCGCAGCGTCTTGCCGCCAGTCTGTTCAATCGCAGCAACGATGGCGTGATCATCACCGACGCTGCCAATCGCATCCTCTCGGTCAATCCTGCGTTCGAGCGCATCACCGGGTATGCCGCCAACGAGATTCTCGGACTCACTCCGCAGTTGCTTTCATCCGGTTTGCACGACCAGGCGTTTTACCAGCGCATGTGGAGCACCCTGGCAGAGCAGGACGAATGGCATGGCGAGATTGTCAATCGTCGCAAGAACGGCTCGCACTTTACCGAGTGGTTGTCCATCATGGTGATGCGTGATTCGGATGGCTGCGTGAGTGGTTACATCGGCCTGATTTGCGACCTGTCCGAACTCAAGAAAAACCAGCAACTCATCAGACAGCTCTCCACGGCGGTCGAGCAAAGCCCGAGCAGCATCATCATTACCACTCTTGAGCCGGTCATTGAGTACGTCAATCCTTTTTTCACCCGCATCACTGGCTACACGGCAGAGGAGGTGATTGGCCAGAACCCCAAGATACTGCAATCCAATCTTACGCCCCGCGAAACTTACAAGGAGATGTGGGCGAGACTCGAATCCGGTGAAACCTGGCAGGGTGAGTTCATCAACAAGCGCAAGGATGGGACGCACTACTACGAGTACGCCACCATCTCACCGATCAGGGACGCCACGGGTAACGTGGTGCGTTATCTGGCGATCAAGCATGACATCACTGAACGTGTGCAACTCGAGCGGGCCTTGATGGAAGCCAAGGACGAAGCGGAGGCAGCCAACCGAAGCAAGTCCGAGTTTCTGGCCAACATGAGCCATGAAATCCGTACCCCGCTCAACGGTGTGCTCGGCATGGCACAACTGCTTGTTTATAGATCGGAATGCGATCTGCAGACACGCGATTACGCCCGCATCATTCTGCACTCGGGTCACTCCCTGCTGCATTTGCTCAACGACATCCTGGATCTGTCAAAGATCGAAGCGGGGCGGATGACGTTTGAGGATGGGGTGGTCATGCCGGTCGAATTGTTACACGAGGTGGAAAACCTGTTTTCTGCCAGTGCTCGTGACAAGGGGTTGAAGTTTGTTGCTCGATTCGAAGGGTCGGCGGCTTTGCGCTATCGAGGTGACCCGCATCGGCTGGCACAGATGCTCGGCAACCTGGTGAGCAATGCGATAAAGTTCACCCACTACGGTGAAATCACGGTTGATATCCGGCAGATGCCGGGCACGCAGCCAGGACTGACGCAGTTCGAGTTCTCGGTGAGCGACACTGGCATTGGCGTGCCTGAAGACAAACGCAACATGTTGTTCAAGGCCTTTACCCAACTGGATGGTTCAACCACCCGAAAATTTGGCGGTACAGGGCTCGGACTTTCCATTGTGTGCAAGCTTGTCCATGCCATGGGCGGTCAAGTCGGCATGGAGCCCGGGCCAGACCGGGGCTCCCGCTTCTGGTTCCGGCTTGATCTGGAAGCCCGCACCGATGATCATGACAGCAAGTCGCAGATACGTCTGCCGTCTGGTAGCCAGAGCATCAAAACAGTGCCAGCCGGTTGCCTTTCCGGGCAGGTGCTGATGGTTGAAGATCATGCCGACAATCGCGTGGTCATTCGCGCCATGCTGGAACACCTTGGCCTGGTATGTCTGGTTGAAACCGACGGAGAGGCTGCGGTGAAACTTTACGAGAAGGAGGCAAGTCGTATTGACGCGGTACTGATGAATGTGAACATGCCGGCCCTGAGTGGCCTGCAGGCCACCAGGCGTATTCGTGATTTCGAAACAACTGCTGGGCTCATGGCCACGCCCATCATTGCCATGACCGCCAGCGCATTTGCAGAAGACCGTGACCGTTGCCTGAGCGCCGGCATGAATGAATACCTTTCCAAACCGATCGATATGGCACTACTGGCGACAACGCTGCAACCCTACCTGGGCATGAAAACGATGGCTTCCACAGAAGCTGCAGACTGGTGTCCACTCGATCTTGACGACTTCGCTCGCCAGGTCAAAGTGCTGATGCCCTTGCTGGCCGCCAACCGTTTTGATGCGCTCAAACAGTTTTCCGCCCTTGAAGCGCTGGCACACAACACGGCAGTCGCGCAAAGGCTCGCCGAAATCAGACCAGCCATTGAGGCCTTTCAGTTCGTGGTTGTCCGCGAGCGACTGACCGACATGCTTGATGCACTGGGCATCGGACCGGGGTCTGCGACATGAGTTTGTCAGCCAAGACGCCCCACTTTGAAGATTTGCCGGCCGATTTGCGCGCGCTCTCGCATGCCTTGACCGATGATGTCCCGATTTGCATCTGTGCTTTCGCGCCGGATGGCACGCTGCTTTTCGTGAGTGACGAAGCGGCAGCGCTCGTCAAAGCTGAACCAGGTGCGTTGCTGGGCCGTTGCATGTTCGACTTTCTCTCCGCCAGCGAGCGCGACAGGTTGCAGACGGGACTTGCCAGGTTGACACCCGAACAACCGCTATACAGTCATGAGCAAATCCACAGCGCACCCAACGGCGAGCATCGAATCCTCAAATGGAGCAACCGTGCCATTTTTGATGAAGCGGGGCGCTTGCTCCACTATCAGTCAGTCGGTATCGACATCGCAGCCCACAGGCGAGTCAAAGAGACGGCCATTCTGCAGTTGTTTGCCGAGCGCGTGCGAGCCGAACACCAGCGCCGAGACACAGCGCAGCGCATTCAGCGTCAGTTGGTGTTCCAGCGTGCTGCCACCGAGATGACGACGGCGAGTGTGGCTGCGACCAGTGATACTGAGTTCAAGCAGGCAGTCACCCGATGCCTGCAGCAGGTCGGTGCTCTACTGAAGGTAGATGTCGCCTATGTCTTGCGCTTTTCGGACTCGTTGTCGTCCTTTACGATGATGTACGACTGGTGTGCGTCTGAAGCTGCCAAGCGGGTTGGGGCGCCTCGCGACTTCAATACAGATGATTTCCCCTGGTGGATGGCCCGTTTGCTGGAGTCGGGTCTGGTCCATATCCCGGATGTGGCGCGCTTGCCTCCTGAGGCTGGCAACGAGCAGGCATTGTTTACGCACAAGACCATCCGGTCGCTTGTGGATGCGGGAATACGTGGTCCAGCCGGTGTTTTGAGGGGCGTGGTCGGTTTTTGCCGACTGGCAGAAACAGGACCCTGGTCCGAAGAAGAACTGGACATGCTCAAAGCCTTGGCCAGTTTCATTGGTGTGGTGCTTGAACGTCGATTGACCGATGAAGCGCTGGCCCAGTCCAAATTGATGCTGGAGACCGCGATTGCTCAGTCGCCCTCGGGAATCCTGATTGCCGACGCCCCGGATGTGTCAATCAGGCTTGCCAATATGGCCGCCATCGGCATACGTGGTTACGAAAACAGTGCAAAATTGACCGGTATCGCTGTCTCCGAACATGCTGGCAGGTGGCAGACCTATCTGCCTGACGGCAAACCTTATCCATCCGAGTCGTTGCCCTTGTCGCGAGCGGTGATCAAGGGCGAGACAGTGAAGGATGAGGAGTTGATCATTCGTAATGACGACGGCGACAACCGGTGGATCATCGCCAACGCGGCGCCCATCCGGAACCCCGCCGGCGAGGTGACTTCGGGCATTGTGGTGTTTCACGACATCACCGAGCGCAAGCGTGGAGAGGACAAGCTCAAACAGGCAGCCAGCGTATTCCAGCATGCCAACGAAGGCATCACCATTACCGATGTCGAAGGCCGGTTTGTTGATGTCAATGTGGCGTTTTCCCGAATTACCGGCTACAGCCGCGATGAGGTGCTGGGCAAGCACACCAGGCTGCTCAGCTCCGGCCTGCATGACCCGCTTTTTTACAGGGAAATGTGGCAGGCCTTGAGCGAGCAGGGCAGTTGGACCGGAGAAATCTGGAACAAGCGCAAGAACGGCGATGTTTATCCTGAGCGACTCACCATCAGCGCGGTGCGTGACGAGACAGGTCGGGTCGAAGGCTATGTGGGTCTGTTCTCGGACATCAGCGAAGAGAAGGCTTATCAGGCGCAACTCGAAAACCTTGCCCGTTACGACGCGCTTACCGGTCTGCCCAATCGTGTTCTGCTGGCCGATCGCATGCAGCAGGCCATTGCCCAGGCACACCGGCGTGGAAAATTCATGTCTGTCGCCTACATTGACCTCGATGGATTCAAGGAGATCAATGATGGGCATGGTCATGACATTGGTGACTGTCTTCTGGTTGTTCTCGCTGATCGTATGAAGTCGGTATTGCGCGAAGGTGACACGCTGTCGCGGCTGGGTGGGGATGAGTTCGTCGCGGTGCTGGTTGATCTTGAGGGGGTGGATGATTGCATGCCCTTGCTCGATCGCCTGGTGCAAGCCGTCGCGCATGCCGTGCCCATCGGTGGAGTCCTCCTCAAGGTTTCAGCCAGCGTCGGGGTGACCTTTTACCCACAACCTGACCATGTAGACCCTGATCAGCTTGTACGCCAGGCCGATCAGGCCATGTATCAGGCCAAGCTTGCCGGCAAGAACTGCTTTCGCCTGTTCGATGCACATCATGAGCGTCATGTACGCAGCCGACACGAAGGCCTGCAGCGCATGCGGCAAGCGCTGGAGCAGCAGGAGTTCGTGCTGCACTACCAACCCAAAGTAAGAATGCGCGACTGTAGCTTGATTGGCACCGAGGCGCTGATTCGCTGGAATCATCCAGAGCGGGGTCTGTTGTCACCAGCCGCATTTCTGCCCTTGATCGAAGGGCACACCTTGATGATAGACATTGGTGACTGGGTTATAGAAAGCGCTTTGTCGCAGATCGTAACCTGGCGCGAGCAGGGTTTGCCGATTCCTGTCAGCGTCAATGTGGATGCCGTGCAACTGCGCCAGCGTGACTTCATTGACAAGTTGCGTGCTGCGCTTGCCCGTCACCCGCAGGTCTGTCCGGGTGATCTCGAACTCGAGATCGTCGAGACCAGCGCACTGGCCGACTTCGAGCATGTGAGCGGATTGCTGGCGGCCTGTCGGGCACTGGGTGTCGGTTTTGCGCTGGACGATTTCGGGACGGGCTACTCCTCACTCACCTATCTGAAGAATCTGGCAGTGGACAACCTCAAGATTGACCAGAGTTTTGTGCGAGACATTCTTGAAAATGCGGACAATCTGGCCATTCTTGAGGGGATCGTCGGGCTGGCTGACGCCTTGCAGCGTGATGTCATTGCCGAAGGCGTGGAAAGGGAGGAGCATGGTCAGATACTGCTCCAACTGGGTTGCGAGATTGGCCAGGGTTACGCGATTGCGCGCCCCATGCCAGCAGACGAAATTGCGACATGGCGTGCGGAAGGTTCAATTGTCGACTCCTGGCAAAACTGCACTCCGCTCAGTCGGGATGCCAGGCCAGTCTTGTTTGCTCGCATTGCCCACCTTGCCTGGATGATGAATTTGCGGCGACATGTTCGAGGTGAAGTGGCTGCACCGCCGGAACTGGGGGTGCATGACTGCCAGTTTGGCCGCTGGGTAGACCGGCTTGGCAGTCAGGATAGTGATCAAGGCGCCCGTTTGGTAAGCATCAACAAGTGGCATGACGTTGTGCATGAGACGGCTCATCAACTCGTCAGGTCTCTTGGTAGCGGCGAAAGCTGGGAGCATGTTGCAAGCAGGCTGGACCGTGTGGAGCGAGCCAGCACGAAACTGCTTGAGGCACTCGATGATTTTGAATTGAAGCGGGAGTCTTGGTCACACAGTTTCTGAACTGATTTCTTGCACCAATCAGGCAACAGGTGAGCGCGCGGCAATCAGTAGGTAGAATGAAGCCATAAACACGGGAGGGTCAAGCGTGAGCGTCATCGAAACAAGCATTCAACGCGTGCTCGATGATCAAGGTACTGATCCCACGCGGTTGCTGCAGGTGTTGATCGCGGTGCAGGACCGGCTCGGCTATCTCTCGCCGGTTGCAATCACCGGTATTGCTACTGGCTTGAACTTGTCCCGCGCCCATGTTGAAGGTGTCGCCGGCTTTTACAGCTTTCTGCACACCGAGCCGGTTGGCCGCTATCGAATACTGTTTTCGGACAACATCACCGACCGCCTGCTCGGTTCGCTGGCGCTGCGCGACGCGCTGTGCCGCAAGCTGTGGATAGAGCAGGGCAGATTGTCTGAAGACGGTCTGGTCAGCGTGGATGTCACCTCATGTACCGGCATGTGCGATCAGGGGCCAGCCATGCTGGTCAACGGTCAGCCGGTGACCAGGCTGGACCACCAGCGCATCAATCAGATAGCCGAGCTGGTTCGCGGACAAGTGCCGTTGTCGCAATGGCCGAGCGAGTTCTTTCGGGTGGATGACAACATTCGTCGCCGTGACGCCTTGCTGAGCGGCGATTTTGAAGCAGGCAGTGCACTGGCTGCAGCGGTGAGTCTGGGGCAGGAGGGGTGGATTGGCGAGATGCGCGCGGCACGCCTGCGCGGACGGGGCGGGGCGGGTTTCACCACCTGTGTCAAGTGGGAGGCCTGCCGCGACGCGCCAGGAGAGCAGAAGTTTGTGGTGTGCAACGCAGATGAAGGCGAGCCCGGCACCTTCAAGGACAGGGTGTTGCTGGCGCGCTGCGCCGACCGGGTGTTTGAAGGCATGACGCTGGCGGCCTGGGCATGCGGTGCCAGTCGCGGCTTTCTTTACCTCAGGGGCGAATACCGTTATCTGCGGCCATCGCTTGAGGCCGTGCTGGCGCGGCGGCGTAGCCAGGGTTTGCTCGGAAAAGACATTGTCGGCGAACCCGGCTTCGACTTCGACATCGAGATTCACCTGGGCGCGGGCGCCTATGTCTGCGGCGAGGAGAGCGCGCTGATCGAGTCGCTGGAAGGCAAGCGCGGCACGCCACGGATTCGCCCGCCGTTTCCGGTCACGCAGGGTTATCTTGGTTGCCCGACCGTGGTGAACAATGTCGAAACCCTGGCCAAGACCACGCTCATCGCGCTGGGTGGTGGCGCGGCCTTTGCAGCAACCGGCACGGCACAGTCAAGCGGCACCAAGTTGCTGTCGGTGTCGGGTGACTGCGCCTTTCCCGGCATCTATGAATACCCTTTTGGGGTGCGCATTGACCGCGTGCTTGAAGACTGTGGTGCCAGCGATGCACATATGGTGCAGGTTGGCGGGGCATCCGGCGTGGCGATTGCGGGCTATGAGTTCTCCCGCACGATTGCTTTCGAGGACGTGCCGAGTGCGGGTGCCTTCATGGTGTTCGACTCCAGCCGCGACCCGTTCGAGGTGGCGCACAACTTCGTCGATTTCTTTGCGCATGAGAGTTGCGGTTTTTGCACGCCCTGTCGCATCGGCACATCCTTGCTGAAAAACTACATGGACAAACTCGGACGCGGCTTTGGTGCCAAGGGCGACCTGGCCGACATCGAGTGGGTAAACCGGCTGCTGCGCAACGCCAGCCACTGTGGTCTGGGTTCTACTGCGCCCAACGCAGTGGTCGATACCCTGGTCAAGTTCCGGCCAGCCTATGAGCGACGACTGAAAACGCTGGATTTTGAACCCGCCTTTGACCTCGACGCCTCGCTGGCAACAGCCCGCCGCCTGACCGGACGCGACGATCCAGCCGCGCATTTCGACGGTCAGGACAAGACCAAGGAGAGAACATGAGCGAAAGGCAGTTTGTGCTCGACGGACGTCCTGTCAGCTTCGAGCCCGGTCAGACCATTCTCGAGGCGGCGCGTGCGGCCGGGCATTACATCCCGTCGCTGTGCTGGAACCCTGAGTTTCCGCCGCATGGCTCTTGCAAGCTGTGCATGGTCAAGGTGGGCGGGCGGCATGTGTCATCCTGTGCGCTGGCGGCCCGCGAAGGCATGGAGGTTGAGAGCAACACGCCGGAGATGAATGGCGAGCGCCGCGCATTGCTGCAGATGCTGTTCGTCGAAGGCAATCACTTCTGCCCAAGCTGCGAAAAAAGCGGTAACTGCGAGCTGCAGGCTCAGGCTTATGAGCTGGAAATGGCCAGCGCCCGGTTCAACCATTTCTACCCACTGCGACCGGTTGATGCCTCGCACCCGGATATTTTGCTGGACTTCAATCGCTGCATCTTCTGCGAATTATGCGTGCGTGCCAGCCGCGATGTTGACGGCAAGAGCGTGTTTGCACTGACTGGCAGAGGCATACACAAGCACCTGGTCGTCAATGCAGAGTCCGGCAAGCTGGGGGATACCGACTTCGCGGCGACTGACCGGGCGGCCAATATCTGTCCGGTTGGGGTCATCCTGCACAAGCGGGTGGGGTTTGCCAAACCGATCGGCCAGCGTCTTTATGATGAACAACCGATTTCGGTGGTGGCGATGCACGAACGGAGTGACTCATGACAAGCGATCAGCCTGGCAGCCGCAAAAAGCTGCGTGTTGCCACTACCTCGCTGGCCGGGTGTTTCGGCTGTCACATGTCGTTTCTCGACATCGACGAAAATTTTCTGAAGCTTGCCGAACTGGTGGAGTTCGACCGCTCACCGCTGACCGACATCAAGCACTGCGGGCCTTGCGACATTGGCCTGATCGAGGGCGGGGTGTGCAACGCCGAAAATGTGCATGTGCTGAGGGAGTTTCGCGCCAACTGCAAGACGCTGGTGGCGCTAGGGGCTTGCGCCATAAACGGAGGCTTGCCGGCACAGCGCAATCATCTGGCGCTGGAGTCGTGCCTGCGTGAGGTGTACGTGGTTCGCGAAGGCTTGAGTCAGCCCGGAGTGCCCAACGACCCCGAGCTGCCACTGTTGCTGGACAAGGTCCACCCCATCCACGAGGTGGTGCGGGTGGATTACTTCATCCCCGGTTGTCCGCCGTCCGGCCCGGCGATCTGGAAGTTTCTGTCAGACCTCATCGCCGGTCGTACGCCTCGTTTGTCGCACGAGTTGTTGCGGTTTGACTGATGGCGGTGGCCAGGGCAGGTTTTGGTATTGCGCAAAGTCGTTTGGGACAAGGGTTTTGAGGGTAGCAAGATGAGCGAAAACTGGTCGGATATGGAAACCGCAAGCGGACGGGAGGGCTTGCGCAAGCTGGTCATAGACCCGGTGTCGCGTGTCGAAGGACATGGCAAGGTGACCTTGCTGCTCGACGACGATGACCGGGTGTGCGAGGCCAGGCTGCACATCGTGGAATTTCGCGGTTTCGAGGTGTTCATCGAGGGGCGCCCCTACTGGGAGGTGCCGGTAATGGTGCAGCGCCTGTGTGGCATCTGTCCGGTCAGCCACCATCTTGCCGCGTGCAAGGCGCTGGATCACGTGGTGGGCGCTACCGAACTGACCGCCAGCGCCGTCAAGATGCGCCGCCTGATGCACTACGGCCAGATCCTGCAGTCGCATGCGCTGCACTTCTTTCACCTGTCGTCGCCCGATCTGCTGTTTGGCTTCGAAAGCGAGGTGGCGCGCCGCAATATCGTCGGCGTTGCTGCCGAACACCCGGAGATTGCCAGACAAGGCATATTGTTGCGGAAGTTCGGTCAGGAGGTGATCAGGGCCACTGCCGGCAAGCGCATTCATGGCACTGGCGCGATACCGGGTGGCATGAACCGGCACCTGTCAGCCCAGGATCATCAGTTGCTCAAGGCCGAGATTGGTCATGTCGTGGAGTGGTCACGTGCTGCGGTTGAGCTGGTCAAGCGGCTGCACAGGTCCGACCCTGCGCTCTACGAGTCCTTTGGGCATTTCGAGTCCGGCTTCATGAGTCTGGTTCGGCATGATGGCGCAATGGACTTGTACGACGGCCACATGCGCTTCAGGGATGCCTCTGGGGCCATCATCGTCGATAAGGTGGCGCCACAGGATTACCGCTCGGTGATTTGCGAGGCGGTCAAACCCTGGAGCTACATGAAGTTTCCCTACCTCTCGGCACTGGGGGAGGAGGCGGGCTGGTACAAGGTCGGACCCTTGGCACGAGTGCAGAACTGCGACTTCATTCCGACCCCGTTTGCCGAGGCGCAGCGCCGCGAGTTCATTGACCACGGCGAGGGCAAGCCGCTGCACGCCAAGCTAGCCTATCATTGGGCGCGCATGATAGAGATGCTGCACGCCGCCGAGGTGATCCGCGAGTTGCTTGATGACCCCGACCTGCAGCAGGGAGCACTGACGGTTGAAGGGACACGCAGCCGCGAGGGCGTCGGCATTATCGAGGCTCCGCGCGGCACGCTGATTCATCATTACCAGGTGGACGACGATGATCTGGTGAGCATGTGCAACCTGATCGTGTCCACTACCCATAACAATCAGGCCATGAACACCGCGATTCGCGCGGTTGCTGACCGCTACCTGAGCGGGCGTCAGATTACCGAAGGTCTGCTCAACCACATCGAGGTGGCTATTCGCGCCTTTGATCCGTGTCTGTCCTGTGCCACCCATGCCCTGGGGCAGATGCCGCTGGTGCTGGAGCTTGCCGACTCGCGTGGCGAGGTGTTTGAGCGCAGGGTACGCGAGCGGTGAGCTCCGCACGGATAGTGGTGTTTGCCATCGGCAACCGCTCCCGTGGCGATGACGCGCTTGGTCCTTTGTTGCTCGACCGGTTTCAGGAGGCGTGGCCGCAAGACAATGCGCTGGAGGTCTTTCAACTGCAGCCGGAGCATGCACTTGATCTGTGTGAGGCCGACATGGCCTTGTTCATCGATGCCGCCCATGGGCTGAAGGAGTCCTGGCAATTTTGCGAGATAGCGCCTGTCGGAGCAGCCTCCGTCCTGTCGCATGCGATGAGCCCGGAAGCCGTGCTCGATGTTTTTGTCCGCACTCAGCGCGAAGCACCGCCGCCATCCTTCAGTCTGGCCTTGTGCTGTCGCCAGACTGAGCTTGGTCAGCCGCTGTCCTTCGAGGCGCTGGCTGCACTCGGCAGCGCCTCGACACTGATTGACGAATTGATGAACCATCGCGACCTTGTTTATTGGCGGTCTGTAGCTAGCCGGGCCATGAAATGCAAGCCAGTCTGACCAACAAAAAGGCCTGAGGCCAGACCCGGAGCGGGCGGACCGGACCAGATACTGACAGCGGGATCGCGGTCACTCCCAACCCGGAAATCCGATTGCGCTAGGGTCTGGGAAAACCGCCGTATCGCTCAAGCTGCCATCTGCTCAGGCCCAGTGCTCCGCCGTGCCCGGAAAGAAGGTGTGCAGATAGGTGCTGACATCACTCAGCGCCAACTCCCTGCACTGTCCGAACACGTCTGGTGACAGTCCGCTTGCGGCCCAGGCCGACGGCGGTACGTGGCTCACCACATCCTCAACAGTGAGATCATCCTCGACACCGTCAACCAGGTGATTGGCGATCAGCAGCAGGGCTGCCTCACGAACGAAGTCGCCACCGAGACGCGGATTGTGCTGCGCACCGATGATGTCAGAAAAGCAGGCTGGCAACTTCCATTGCGCGGCCAGGGTTGCACCCAGCTCGGCACGATCGCAACCTATGATTGCGCGTTCGGCCTGAAGCTGAGAAATGCCCTGTACCAGAGCTTGCCGCGTTGCTTCATCGAACAGTTCCGGCACGACTTGTTGCATGATCAACTGCCCAATGTCTGCCAGCAACCCGACAACAAGAAGGCGCTCGCTGGTGGGGTGCTCAACCTGAATCGCCATTTGCCGGGCAGCAACGCCACGCAACATGCTGTCTCGCCAAAAGCGTGTGACGTCAAAATCTGCAGGCCTGAGCTGAGCTGTTGCGCCAGCCAGCGACATGGCCAGTACCATGTCATGTAGTTGATGCAAGCCCAGCAGGGACACCGCCCGGTGCACTGTGTCGATCTTGCCGGCAAAGCCAAAAGCTGCGCTATTGACGAGTTTCAGAAGCCTTGCAGACAGGGCCGGATCGGTCTTGACGATGTTGCTGACGTCGGAAAGTGAGCCATCCGGGTCTGCGAGCACCTCACGAACGCGAAGATAAACTGTGGGTAGAGTGGCCAGTGTACTGATCTGGCTGACGAGTTCCTGGGCTGAATGCATGGTTTGGCTCGGCTTGTTGTTGCGTTATTATCCCAGAACAGACCGTGGTCGGCACATTGGATCGACAACGCAATCAAAGAGGGTGTCATGCGCTTCTTGAGTTGGAACATTCAATGGGGTCGTGGGGCTGATGGTCGGATCGATCTGGCCCGCACAATTGAAGTCTTGAAGAACATGCCGGACCTTGATGCCATCTGCCTTCAAGAGGTTGCGCAGAATGTGGCTGGCCTGCCCGGTGGCGATTGTGGCGATCAGGTGGCTGAGTTGTCGGCAGCCTTTCCCGATTGGGCAGTTTTTTTCGCGCCGGGGCTGGATGTGCCGGATGGTCGTGGAGGCCGTGCTGCTTTTGGCAATCTGCTGATGACGCGGCTGCCGGTCGGTCAGGTGTGTCGACACATTCTGCCGATGCCTGCCGATGCCACCGTGCCAGGCATGCGCCGGAGCTGCATTGAGGTGGTAATCGATGGCCCTGTCGCCATGCGCCTGATGACCACCCATCTGGAGTATTACTCGGCACGCCAGCGCACCGCGCAGATTCAGGCCATACAGGCCATACATGCCGAAGCGGTCGAGCAGTCACTCACGGCTGCCTGCACCAAAAAGGATGGTAGCCCGATGTTTGCACCTCGCGCCCGACCAGCGGCGGCTGTATTGTGTGGAGATCTGAATTTCGAGCCCGATTCAGACAGCTATCGCAGCATGACAAGTCAGGGCGGGTTGCCAGAATATACCTGGCGCGACGCCTGGATCGAAACCTACCCCAAGCAACCGCATCCGCCAACCGTCGGTTTACACGATGCCGGTTGGCCGGGACGGCAGTATTGTTGCGATTATTTCTGGCTGGCCGCCCTGCCAGTCGGCTGTGTATCAGACCTGCGGGTGATGTCGGAAGCCGACGCGTCCGATCATCAACCGATTGTGCTTGATCTGGTGTTGTGAGCAAATCAGGGCATCGTGTGATGTGACGGGTTGGTGACCATGACGCATTGTCGTCAATCTGCAGTGCCCTCAGGCGCAATGTTTACTGCAAGGGTTCGACCAGGTCTCGATAGGCGTGCCAGGTGGCGTGCCCGACGATTGGCATCAACGCAACCAGGCCGAGGTGAAAACTGAGAAAACCCACAATGGTCAGCGTGACCAGCAGCAAGACCCAGATCAGCATCGGCAAGGGGTTGCGAAACAGCACGCCTATGCTGCCCAGCATGGACGAGATCGCGTCCTGATTGCGGTCCAGCATGAGCGGAATCGATACGATGCTGACACCGAAGGCCAGGGTGGCAAAAACGAAACCCACACCAAAATAGACCGCCAGAAACTCCAGGTTTTCCAGTCGTACCAGTTGAGACAGGAAGCCCGAGAGGTTTGGCATTTCGTTGGTGTAGAACAGTGCAAAAATGACCAGTGATGCCCGTGCCCAGACCAGAAAGACGATGCCCAGCACAACCGCAAAAATGCCGACGTTGCTGGCGTTGCGACGCCACACGGTGAGCGTGGGCGCCAGTGCGCAGTTCTCGCCGTTCTCGCGTCTGCGACTGATTTCGTAAAGTCCCATGGCGAGAAAGGGGCCGAGCAACAAAAAGCCGGAGGTCATTGCCATGGTGTATTCGTAGGCATGCTCGAAGACCATGGTGACCAGCAGTCCCATGGCTGCGAAGCAGAATCCATAGAACAGGCTGGGGATAGGGCAGGCCATCAGGTCCGCTGCGCCCATACGCAGCCATTTGAACGGTCTGCCAGGCGAAACCTCCCGAGCCTTGGGGAAAGGCAAGCCTGTGTCTTCCCGTGGGGTGTCATCCGACTGCGTCATGTGTCTCTCCGTGTATTGTTATGGTCAGTGCAGTCGGCGTGCGCGTCAGCGAGTGCCGCGTAGTGGCCGAAAATAATGAATGTTCATTTGCTGCCTATCCAGTCATTCATGACTTTGGCGAGGCTGGCTGCCTGTTCGGTCATCATGGAATGCCCTGCATTTTCAAGCACAATCAGGCTTGCCTCATTCTGACTGTACTCAAGCGCCTGCCGCAAGGGCGTGATGGCCTTTACGGGTGTCATCTTGTCTGCAGATCCGGAGATCAGGCAGATCGGACAGCGAATGGATCTGGCCGATTCGAATCCGTTCAGGTAAGCGTTGCAGGCTGCCAGGTCGCCATGCAGAACGCCAGAGCTCTGCCGACGCATCATGTCGAGATTTTGCGCACGCAGCCTGTCATTGTCCCCTGGCGCAAACGACCATTTGTTGATCATGGCGTAGGCTGACTCGGGTTGATCTCTGGCGGCTTCGAGCAATGCGCTGGCAACCGGCATTGGAAACACGCTGCCAACAAGTATCAGATGTGAGAACAAATCGGGGGCCAGGGCACAGGCTTCGAGCGCAATCAGCGAACCCATGCTGTGACCCGCCAGCACCACCGGCTCGTCGGAGCTGGCGCGCACGATGTCGACCAGCCACTGTGCCATTGACTCGATGTCGCGGCATGCTTCGGCCGCTGACTCACCATGACCAGGCAGATCCAGTGCCAACGGGTCGAGTCCCAACCGGGTCAGTTCACCGCTTACCTCCGACCAGACGCTCTTGTCGTGGCCCGCACCGTGTATCAGCAGCACGCGCCGGGTGTCAGCAGCGGTGATCAGAGGGGTGGATTCAAGTGGGGTGTGGTTCATGGTGCGGGCGCTCAGGCGAACTCGTCGGGATCGAGCAGGTTTTCCAGCGCCGACATCCTGTCCTTTAGCAGCAGCTTGCGTTTCTTGAGACGGCGAATAAGCAGATCGTCCTGAATCTGAATCTGGGTCATCTGCTCGATTGCGATATCAAGGTCACGATGTTCGATCCTCAGCGCCTCCAGCCTCTCCCGCAAGTCGTAGTCCAGGTCGCAAGCGTCAGTCATGATCAGGTAGCCGGGGTCGTATTTTTCAATCCGTCTATGGTATGCGCTAAGTCCTGCCAGTGACAACCTCGATGTTGCGCGATATTTTTCTACCGATCAGGCCTTCAAGCTTGATTTTCCGTCAAAGGTGTCGATATACCAACTCACAGCCTTACAAGTCGGGGAGATGGTCATGAACGTGGTCTGCAATAATCCGCTCGCCTATGTGGTGGAGTATCCGGGGATGGATGCCGTTGAGATCATCGATAAACGCCGTGGGATGGGTGTTCTGATGCGGGCTGAGGCTGCTCAGCGCTTTCGTGACGAACTGAAAGTGTGGTCTGAATCGTCCGACCCCGACGCCTTCGAAGTCCTGCTGGATCACTACGGTGCCTTGATGACGCAGCCAGCGGTTTATCATTGAGCATTGTCAGGTAATACACGGGTTGAGCGATGAACAAGGCTTTCGTCAAGGAACAGGACGAGCACGATGATGATGGAGCAGAGCCGGGGGCACCGCGCCTGCCGGCAGGAAGCAAGAACTACATGACACGTCGGGGCTATGAGGCCTTGCGTGTTGAACTTGACCAGTTGGTTCGGCAGGAGCGCCCCAAGCTGGTCGAAACCGTGGCATGGGCTGCCGGCAACGGCGATCGTTCCGAGAACGGCGATTACATCTACGGCAAAAAGCGACTGCGTGAGATTGATCGTCGCATTCGATTCTTGATCAAACGCATAGAAAACGCCGAGGTGGTTGAGCCAGAATCCCAGAAGGGGCTGGAGCAGGTTTTCTTTGGCGCCACTGTGACGGTAGAAGATCTCGATAACGGTGCAGTGAACACCTGGCAGATCGTTGGCCTGGATGAGGCCGATGCCAGTGCTGGACGGATAAGCTGGATATCCCCGCTTGCGCGGGCTTTGCTGAAAACCCGTGAGGGCGATGTAGTCCGGTTCAACAGTCCCTCCGGGCTGCGGGAGTTCGAGGTGGTGGAAATTGTCTATCAGTGATTGAGGAGAAGGGAAATGGGACAGCGACAGCCGTCAATCAGACGAAAAATGTTTGTGCTGCTAGGCTTGTCCCTGATGGGTCTTGTCTTCCTGTCCGTTTTCTCCTTGTATCAGAGCCGGGGTCAGATGCTCGATGATGCGCAGCTTGCGGTCAAGAGCATCGTCGAGGTCGGTCACGGCACAATTGCACACTTCGTCGGCCTTGAGCGCGGGGGGCAGATGGATAGATCCGGAGCGCAGGCTGCGGCCATTGCTGTGTTGCGGGGCCTCAGATACGACGGTGACGAGTACTTCTGGGTGAACGACAGCAAACCCGGCATGATCATGCACCCGATCAGGCCGGATCTGGAAGGCCAGGATCTCGGTCTATCTGTTCAGGGAGTTTGTCGCAGTGGCACGCGCTCAGGGCGAGGGAGTGGTTGCTTACATGTGGCCAAAGCCCGGTTCCGACTTGCCGCAACCCAAGGTCTCTTACGTCAAGCATGTGCCGGAGTGGGACTGGATCATTGGTTCTGGGGTTTACGTTGACGACGTGGATACGGCGTTTTGGCAAAATGCGTGGCAGTTTGCTGCTTACCTGGCTGGAATCATTGCAGTGCTTGGTTTGCTGGCTGCCGGATTGGTGCGCAGCGTAAACCGCGATCTGGGCGGCGAGCCGGGTTATGCGGCAAACGTCATGCGCCAGATTGCTGATGGCGATCTCACCGTGAAGGTTGCCGTGACCCGCGGCGGTGACGGCAGCCTGCTGGGTGTATTGGGCGGTATGGTGTCCAGATTGCGGGAGATGATTCAGGCCATCGATGTGGACTCCGGTCGGCTCGCAGTCAGTGCGGCTCAGCTCTCACGCTTGTCGGATACAGTTGCTGATGCAGCTCAAAAGCAGTCTGGCGCCACTTCATCCATCGCAGCTTCGGTTGAGGAATTGACTGTCAGCTCGACCGAAATCTCGGAGCACTCACGTGAAAGTCTCAGAGGCTCGCAAGCCACCGCCCGGGTTGCCACTGAAGGAGAAGCCCGGGCGGTCAAGGCAATGGACGACATGATCACCATGGCCAATGCGGTGAAGGAAGCCGCTGCAAAGATCGACTCGCTTGCTCAGCGCGCCAATGACATCGCAGGCATCGCCGGCGTCATCAACGATATCGCGGCCCAGACAAATCTGCTGGCACTCAATGCGGCCATAGAAGCGGCACGTGCGGGGGAGCAGGGGCGGGGCTTTGCCGTGGTTGCAGACGAGGTTCGTGGCTTGGCCGAGAGAACCACCAAGGCAACCGTCAGCATCGAAGGCATGACCGGCGAGATTCAGGCCGAAACACGTTCTGCGGTAGAGGTCATGTCTTCGGTGGCGCGACAGACTCAGGCTTGTGTCGCGCTGGTCGAGTCGGCGTCGAGCTCGTTGGTGGAGATTCGGGAGGGAACTGACCAGGCACTGTCCAGAATGGAGCAGATGATGAACTCCACCGCCGAGCAGAGCAGTGCAGCCACCTCGATTGCCCAAGAGGTGGAGCGGATTGCGCGTGGGGTGGATGAAACCAGTACCTCAATGCGCGAAACTGCCAAGGCAGTGGGAGAGCTTGAGTCTTTGGCGGCGCGACTGAGCAGCGCGGTGGCGCGTTTTCGGGTTTGAGCAGGGGTTCGATACGGTTTTTTCGATATCGCGGTGCTTGAATTGCTGTTGAATGTCCCCATCTGAGGTTTCGTTGAACAACCAACGGAGCCTTACTCATGTCCGAAGTGCAAAACGCTGAAGCCCAGACGCTGGACTTTCAGGCCGAGGTCAAGCAACTGCTTCACCTCATGATCCACTCGCTGTATTCGAACCGCGAGATCTTCCTGCGCGAGCTTGTCTCGAACGCGTCGGATGCCTGCGACAAGCTGCGTTTCGAGGCGCTAGACAAGCCGGAACTGTTTGAAACCGACAATGACCTCGCCATTCGCCTGAGCTTTGACAAGGCCGCACGCACCATTACGGTTGCCGACAACGGTATTGGCATGAGTCGTGAAGAGGCGATTGCCCACCTTGGCACAATCGCCAAGTCCGGCACCCGCGAATTCTTTGGTCAATTGACCGGCGACCAGAAAAAAGACGCCAACCTGATTGGTCAGTTCGGTGTCGGTTTTTATTCTGCTTTCATCGTGGCCGACAAGGTCACCGTGTTCACCCGTCGCGCCGGACTGGCTGCTGAAGAGGGTGTGAAGTGGGAGTGCTCGATGACCGGCGACGCCGCCGGCGCCTACACTGTGGAGGGTGTCGAACTGCCCGAACGTGGCACCCGGATTGTCTTGCATCTGCGCGAGGATCAGGATGACTTGCTGTCCGGTTGGCAGTTGCGCAGCCTGATCCGCAAATATTCCGACCACATCGTACAGCCGATTCTGATGAAGAAAGAGAGCTGGGACGAGGAAAAGGGCGAGCAAGTCGTCACCGACGAAGATGAGACGGTCAATCAGGCCAGCGCCTTGTGGGCACGTTCCAGAAACGACATCTCCGAAGACGAGTACAAGGCTTTTTACAAGCATGTCGGTCATGACTACGACGAGCCGCTGGCGTGGACCCACAGCCGCGCGGAAGGGCGTCACGAATACACCCAGTTGCTGTACATCCCCAAGAATGCACCCTTCGACATGTGGGACCGCAACGCACGCCATGGTATAAAGCTCTATGTCCGTCGCGTCTTCATCATGGATGACGCCGAAAAGTTGATGCCGACCTATCTTCGCTTTGTGCGAGGGGTAGTCGATTCGGCCGATCTGCCGCTCAACGTGTCGCGCGAAATCCTGCAGGAGAGCAAGGACATCGACACCATTCGCGCCGGTTGCACCAAGAAGGTGCTGGCTCTGCTGACCGACATGGCCGACAACGACAAGGACAAGTACGCAGGCTTCTGGAAGGCGTTTGGCAAGGTGTTGAAGGAAGGGGTGGGCGAAGACTTTGCCAACAAGGAGAAAATCGCCGCCCTGTTGCGTTTTGCTTCAACCCAGGCCGACACGCCGGACGAGACTGTGTCGCTGGCCGACTACATCGCGCGCATGAAGGAAGGCCAGGACAAGATCTACTACGTCACTGCCGAAAGCTTCAATGCCGCCAAAAACAGCCCGCACCTCGAAGTGTTTCGCAAAAAGGGTGTCGAGGTTCTGTTGTTGTCCGACCGCGTGGATGAGTGGGTCATTGGCAACCTCACCGAATTCGACGGAAAGTCTCTGCAGTCAGTCGCCAAGGGTGGGCTGGATCTGGGCAGCCTCGAAGACGAGGCCGAGAAGCAGGAAGCCGAAAAAGCCGCTGACGAGTTCAAGGATCTGGTTGAGCGCATGAAAACCAGCCTGGGAGAACGGGTCAAGGAAGTGCGCGTGACGCATAGACTGACCGAGTCACCGGCTTGTCTGGTGGCTGATGAGCACGATCTGGGCATGAACTTGTCGCGGATTCTGAAGGCCGCAGGTCAGAGTGCACCGGACAGCAAGCCGATTCTTGAAATCAACCCGACGCACCCTGTCGTGCTGCGCCTGAAGTCTGAAGACGCGAGCTTTGACGACTTGGCGGCAGTGCTGTTTGATCAAGCCCTGCTGGCTGAGGGAGGTACGCTGGACGATCCGGCCAGCTTCGTGAAGCGCATCAATCAGCTCATGCTGGCGATGAACGCCAGTTGAGCGGCAGGCTGCCGGGTCAGTTCATGACTCAGGTCGTTTGACCTTGTTGTCCTCGGATGCCCGTTCAGGTGTTTCGCCCTGAACGGGTATTTCTTTTGGTGGGGTTTGCCGCTGTTCCTGCATGGGCGCGGGTGACTGTCTTTGGGTCGTGTCTGAATCCGGAGCGCTATCGGCAGGCTCGACCTCGATCTTGGGTTCGTGCGCCTTCTTGCGCGCTGCACGCTCCTGCCTCACCTCATCCTCGACGCGACGCAGCGTAGGAAAGGCCAGCGCCTGATACAAGGGCACGGGCGAAACCGACCGTGAAATGCCATGAGCGATCACCGCAGCCGCCATCAGTGGCAGCAACATGTGATGATTGGCGGTCATCTCCATGACAATGACGAAGGAGGTGATAGGTGTCTGCGTCATGCCAGCCAGAAAGGCAACCATGCTCAGGGTCATGATGGCAGCAGCCGTGTCTGGCGGCAGGAAAAGCGCGATATTGGCGCCCAGGCCAGCGCCGACCGCGAGTGACGGCGCAAACACACCACCCGGAATACGGCTGATGAAAGCCAGCCAGATGACTAACATTTTGGCGAGTATGAAATACAGCGGCAGGTTTGCGGTGCCCTCCAGTGCCGCCTTGGTCTCGTCATAGCCAGTGCCGTAAGTAAGGCCACCCGTGGCGAGGCCGACGATTGCCGTGCCTAGCCCGCAGCCAGCAGCAAACCACACCGGCTTGCGCTGCGAAAAGCGGCCTAGCCCACCGGGCAAGCCTCTTGAGGTGGCAATCAGCGCACGCGCAAACAGACCGCCGAAAAGGCCGCCCAACACGCCACACACCAGCACGGGCAACAGCCCGGTCGGCCAGTCCAGCGACGCGTTGCTGCGCCCGAAATAGGTGTAGGTGCCGAGCACACCAAGCGACATCAGACCGGAAAAGACCACCGACGTGAGCGTGGTGCTGTTGGCCTTGAAGGCGCGGTAGCGGCACATTTCCTCGATGGCAAACATGATGCCACCCAGAGGGGTGTTAAAGGCCGCTGCGACGCCCGCACCACCGCCAGCCACGATCAGATCGCGGCTCGACGCCACGCGATGACGGCGGCGTCCGGCCAGCATCACCATGATGGAAGCACCGATCTGAACCGAGGGGCCTTCGCGACCAATTGAGCCACCCGAAAGCAAACCGCCCAAGGTGAGAAACATCTTGGAAATGGCGATCTTGAAAGACAGCAACTTGCGCCGCACCCGCCCGTCGTCAGTCAAGGAGGCAGCGATGGCCTGTGGAATCCCACTGCCTTGAGTCCCCGGCACAAAGCGCCGCGCAAACCAGGTCATCAGAGCGAAGCCGGCTGGCGCAATGATGAGTGTCAGCCAGGGATTGATGCCCATGACTGATGCATGAGCAGAGATGGCCAACTCAGCGCCGATGGCAAAGAGTATGCACAGGAAACCTGCCAGCAAGGCTGCACTGACCAGCAGTATCCGGTTACGCCAGCGGCGCAGCGATATCCAGTGCAGTGCATGGAAAGCCCCCCCGCGTCGAAACCGTCGGAAGGTGCTGCGGGGCTTGGGTTCGGGCTGTGTCATTGCAAGGTATTGCTGACCGGGCAGGGGGATGACTAAGAGCAGGAAGAGGGGTGCACCAGAATTCGTGGTGCAAACGCAACGGTGGCAAATTTCCCAGCGAATTTTCGATACGATACGCGATTTACGCGCCGACGTTAATGCGCAATTTGACTGATTCACCGGAGTTTTCATGCCCCGCCAATTGCAAGCCAAAAAAGATAAAACAACCATGGACGACAACGACAAGGTCACACCGCTATCGGTGCTGCAGCGTTTCCGTGTACTGATCCGCACTGCCCAGCGACACTCTCAATGGATTGAGCGGCAAAGCGGGGTCACCGGAGCGCAACTATGGGCCATGTGCGAGCTGTTGGCGAGTCCGGGCTTGAGGGTCGGCGAGCTTGCCAAGCTGATGGCCTTGCACCAGTCCACAGCGTCAAACATGATAGACAAGCTAGAATCTGCTGGATTGGTCAGAAAGGAGCGAACCACGACCGATCAACGTGTGGTCCGTCTCTATCTGACCGCTGCCGGAACCTCGCTGATCGAGACCGCACCGTCACCAGCGCGTGGCGTGCTGCCAGAAGCACTGCGCACCTTGTCGGAACAAGACCTGGAGCGTTTGCGTGCCGATCTTGACACTTTGCTCGAACGCATCCACGACCTGGATGAGGGATTTGGCCTTCAACCACTGCCGTTTTCCGAATAACTGGACTTTGATTCTGATCAAAAGAATGCAATTCGGCTGAGCATCAGGCCGACGTTTCGATTAGAGTTCGCCACTGGCGTCAGGATTGCCTGCGGCAACCTGGTCGGGCACGCGGAAAGCTGCTCAGCAGGAGCGATGCACGGGCTCGCGCCTAACAATACAGTTCGCGCGGCTCGTGTCGCGTGCCCCGCAAGTTTCAGATATCAGGTGATTTCCGATGCCGGTTGAATTATTCAATAATGGTTCGCATGCCTGTCTGGCCTTCTACGACCTCGTTGACGAGGAGGCCGACCACGCCGTGCAGTCCAATCAGTTTCTCATTGTCGATGGCAAGCACGGTGCCCTGATCGATCCGGGCGGCAACATGACGCACACCGGGCTACTGATGGGTATGGCGCGCTACATGCCGTCAAAAAACCTCGACTACATCTTTGCGTCGCATGCCGATCCCGACATCATTGCATCGCTCAACAAGTGGATGATCACCACGCACTGCAAGGTGTTGATCTCCAAACTTTGGGTGCGCTTTCTGCCGCATTTCACCACCGGCAAGGATTACTCCGAACGAATCTTCGGCATCCCTGACGGTGGAATGCACATCGAGCTGGGCGGCTCGCGCATCATGGCGGTGCCAGCGCACTTTCTGCATTCCGAAGGAAACTTCCAGTTTTACGATCCGGTGTCAAAGATCCTGTTCTCGGGTGACCTTGGTGCGTCGATCATCGATCACGATCTGGCTGCACAGCCAGTGCGGGATTTCGACGCCCACCTCAAATACATGGAAGGCTTTCATCGGCGCTACATGATCTCCAACAAGATCTGCCGCTTGTGGGCAAACATGGTGCGACAGCTCGACATCGAGATGATCGTGCCTCAGCACGGCGCCCGTTTTGAAGGCAAGATCATGGTCAATCGCTTCATCGACTGGATAGAAAAACTCGAATGCGGCGTGGATCTGATGACCGAGTCGCATTATCGACCACCAAAATGATCGTCTTCGGTGTTTCTCTGCAAGGCCAGACACCGCGTCTTTGCTGACTTTGCAGACAAACATGCCGGACCGGCCCGACAGGCCGGTTTTTTGTGTTTGCATTTAACAGCCTTGCAGACGTAAAATTTTCAGGCCGTTTCAGCCCCTTGCAATAATTCCAACTAAAGGAGACAACATGGAGGCACGACGCTACTGGCTGGTCATTGCCTGTTCCACACTGCTGGGCGGGTCCGCGTGGGCGCTTGAAGGCGATCCTGCGCGTGCCGAAAAACACCTCTCGGCCTGCATAGGCTGCCACGGCATTGCGGGATACCGAACCGCGTTCCCAACCGTGTATTCGGTGCCCAAGCTTGGTGGTCAGCACGAGGCCTACCTGGTCAGCGCCCTGAAGGCATATCGCGACGGTGGTCGAAGCCACCCTAGCATGCAGGCCATTGCCGCCAGTCTGAGTGATCAGGATATGGCCGATCTGGCCGCTTATTACGCGCGTGGAGGGCAGTGATCATGCGTACTGCAGTCAAGCTGATGGTCATTACTTGCGCGGGCCTGCTCTTGAGCGCGCCTGTCATGGCCTGGGATGCCTCCCGTGGTCAGCAACTTTCCGAAACCTGCGCAGCGTGTCATGGTGCAGACGGCAAGAGTCTGGTGCCCATCTTCCCCAACCTGGGGGGGCAGCATCGCGACTATTTATACCGAGCCTTGCTGGATTACAAGCTCGGCAACCGCCAGGACCCGATCATGTCTCCGCAGGTTGCCGAACTGAGCCGCAAGGATTTGCGTGATCTTGCCGCGTTTTATGCTTCGCAAGAAGGCTTGCACTTGGTGCGCTGATCGATTTATCGGCTCAGCAATGGCGGGCTGGGGCAATCCAGTGCCTGGCACACGGCCCGCAACAGTTCTGCCTCCGCATTAGTCACCTGACCATCGTGCATCACCACGGTGGCACAGGCTTCTATCAATCGACGACGAAACGGGGCGCCAGTGGCGGCGAGGTGGTCAAGCACACGGTCAAACTCCCGGGTTGACAACTTGCGTTGTTGCGATAGTGCCCAAGGTCCATCGAGTGGCGCAACTTGCGTGGCGGCCGCAAACGCAGCTTCGGCTTCTTCCACGCTGCCGTGGCCGGCCAGCGCCAATAGCGACAACAGGGCGTTGGTGTCAGCCAGCAATTGCTTCAAGCTCACCGCGCCACTGCCGATTGTGCGACGCTCGGTCAGCGTATCGCGCAACAGACGGCGCATGACAAACTCGAAAAGCGAAGTGCGGCCGTCAGCCTTGATCAGGTATTCTGCGGCATCCACAATCTGACGCCTGGCGTCTTGTGGCAATTCTCTGAGGGTGGGCAGCGCCATATCAATCAACGGCAGACGCTGGCTAGCCTCTGCGCCGCTCAACCAGTTGCCCACAGACTCGATCTCCGCCTGCAGCAAATCACCAAACTGCTTGCGCAAGTGCGAAATTGACTTTTGTCTGAGTTCGTAGGCTTGAGGCAACAGTAGCGCCAGCACGATTGCCCGCGCACCGCTCATCTGGTGTGCCAGCGACTTGATGTGCTCGGGAATGCCTGCAATAAGCTCACGGCTATGAGTCACGTGCTCCGGTTGAGGGTCGCCAACCTGCGCGGTGAATTGCGCTGCCGAAAACTGGTTCAGACCGTTGGCGGCTTTCGCTTGAACACCGGTGTCTGGTGTGCTGGCGAGGGTTTCCGGCTTGAAGGAAGGGTCGAGGCGCTTGATACGCTGTCCCACTGGCGGGTGAGTGGCAAACAGGCCGGCAAAGCGCATGCTGCTGCCAAAAAACATGTGACTGGCCTCTTCGGCCCGGGGGTGATCAATGCTGGACCCAATCCCGGCTATCTTCTTGAGCGCACCGGCAATGCCTTGAGGATTGCGGGTGAACTGAACTGCCGCCGCATCCGCCAGATATTCGCGCTGTCGCGACACTCCCGCCTTGATGATCTTGCCGAACAGCACGCCCATATAACCCACGATGACCATGGCAATGCCACCAATGATCAGCGGGCCGGCCGAGCGACTGGAGCCACGCGAGCTGCGCATCAGGATGCGGCCGGCCAGGGTCAATAGCAGGATGCCATGCAACAGCCCGAGCAAGCGCAGATTGAGTCGCATGTCGCCGTTCAGGATGTGGCTGAATTCGTGCGCCACGACGCCTTGCAACTCGTCACGTGACAGCTTTTCGAGACAGCCACGGGTCACCGCCACCACCGCCTCGGTAGGGCGTGCCCCTGCGGCAAAAGCATTGATGGACTGCTCGGCGTCCATGATGTAGACCGGTGGGGCAGCCATTCCGGCGGCAATCGCCATCTCGTCCACCACGTTGACCAGGCGGCGCTCAAGCGGGTCGTCGCTTGAGCGTGACACCAGCCGCCCGCCGAGCTCTTCGGCAATTTTGGCCCCGCCGTTGCGCGACAGTGACCAAGTCTTGAACAAGGACCCGAGCAGGATCAAGCCACCCACACCGCCAGCGCTCATCAAGAACAGTTCGGGTTGCCAGAGCGCTGACGATGCCATCGCCTGAGGCAGGCTGGTGTCGGTCAACACCACCTCGCTGGTCACCACCAGCGCCAGATACACCGTGGCGATGATGCCCACCACGGCAAGCAGAAACCACAGCACCAGCATTTTGCTGTTGCGGCGAGCCTTATCCTGAGCCTGAAAAAAGTCCATTGCCTGTATCGCTTCAGTTGCCGAAGTTTACTTTGACCGGCGCACGCGCAGCGGTGTCGTCCATCTGCCATTGCTCAGCATGCTTGAAGCCGAAATTATTGGCTACGATCGCATCCGGGAAGGACTCGCGCTTGATGTTGTAGGCGGTAACGGCATCGTTGAACGCCTGGCGCGAAAAGGCGATGCGGTTTTCGGTGCTGGCGAGTTCTTCCTGCAACTGCGCCATGTTCTGATTGGCCTTGAGATCGGGATAGGCCTCGGCAAGCGCAAAAAAGCGCGTCATCATCCCGCCCAGTGCGGCTTCTGCCCCCATCAGTTCCAGCATAGCCCCTCCGTTTGACGGGTCACCTTGAACCTTGCCGGAGGCCGACTGCGCGGTATTGCGGGCGCGAATCACCGCGTCCAGCGTTTCGCGCTCATGCGCCATGTAGGCCTTGGCCGTGTCGACCAGGTTGGGGATCAGGTCGTAGCGACGTTGAAGTTGAACGTCAATCTGCGAGAACGCATTCTTGACCCTGTTGCGGAGCGCAACCAGTCCGTTGTAGATAACAACGACATAAACAATCAAGGCGGCGAGTACGCCTAGCACAATCCAGGTGGTCGACATGGTGGTGGCCTTTGAGTGAAAGCGGATAGCGATATGCTAACCGATGAGACCGGTGATGGGACGGTTTTAAGGTGCAAGCATCGACGAGTTCAAGCGCATTGAAGCATCAGCAAGCGATCACTGAGCTTGTCAACTGCATGAGGCTTCAGTTGCCGGCAAGCGCGGTCGCCTTGCGCTGCACACATTCCACATAGGCTGCGCCGTCTGGCTGGGATTGATTTCGCTGCGCATTGAAGACAGTTTCGCCAAGGCAGTCGAGCACCATGTGCAGGGCGTCATGGCGGTTGCCGGTGCGCAGTTGGCAGCGCGCAAAGGCGGCGCGCAAACCGGGTGGCTGGTCTATCGACAGTTGTTCTTCGATGGCCAGATGCAAGGACAGATGAAGAAAGGGGTTGACCTGACCGTCTTCGGGCGAGAATTCGCGGCCAATGGCATCCGGGCTGGACAACAGACTGTGATATTCCGGGTGCAGGCCGACTATGTCGGCCGCCATGGTTTCCAGTGGCGTCAAGGGGAGTCTGTCGCTGTGCTTGAGCCAAGTCTGAACAAAAAAGTTGCGTACCTGATCGCGGGAGGGGTCGAACATGCTGGGCCTTTTTTGAGAGGTCGTGACGCGAAGGGCTTATGCCGTCTTGTCGCGGAAGTCGCACAGGTCGCGAACCACGCAGTCTGCGCAGGCGGGCTTGCGTGCGGTGCACACATAGCGTCCGTGCAGGATAAGCCAGTGATGGGCGTCCTGGAGGTAGTCCTTGGGAATACGACGCACCAGAGCCTTTTCCACTGCCAGCACATCTTTTCCGGGGGCAAGACCACTGCGGTTGGAGAGTCGGAAGATGTGTGTATCCACTGCCATGACGGGCTCGCCAAAAACAGTGTTGAGCACTACGTTGGCGGTTTTTCGGCCGACGCCTGGCAGCGCTTCAAGCGCTTCGCGCTGGCGCGGAACTTCACCGCCGTGACGTTCAAGCAGCAGGCGCGATAGCGCGACGGTGTTCTTGGCCTTGTTGCGAAACAGGCCTATGGTCTTGATGCACTCGGTCACACCCGCTTCGCCCAGCGTGATCATGGCTTCCGGGGTAGGCGCAAGGGCAAAAAGCTTGCGTGTGGCCAGGTTGACGCTCTTGTCGGTAGCTTGCGCGGAGAGAACGACTGCGACTAGCAACTGATAAGGCGAGCTGTATTCGAGCTCGGTGGTCGGGTTGGGGTTGGCCTGCGACAGTCGCTCAAAGAACTGCCGGATGGCATCGCGCTTCATGCTAAGACTGACTCGGTTGCTGCCAGCCTACTTGGCTGGTTCGGGCTGCGGCTCGACAAGTGTTTCATCTTCAGCTCGGGATGCTTCTGCCTTGGTCGGCCGTTTGGCGGCATGTGCATTGATGAGGCTGTTGATCCAGTTGAACAGGGCGATCAGGCAGCCGAGCGCAAAGAAGGCACCTGGCGGCAGGATGGCGAGCAGAAAGCCGGGGTAGTCATCACCGAAAAGGTGGATCTCGGACAGTGACGGAAAAATCATGTCTATGCCCTGAAACAGGGTGCCGCTGCCGAGCAGTTCGCGCAGGCCACCCAGCACCGCCAGCACCCAGACCAGGCCCAGACCCATCATCACGCCATCGAGCGTGCTCGACCAGGGGTCGTTTTTGGCCGCATACGCTTCGACACGGGCGAGCACGATGCAATTGGTGACGATGAGCGGAATGAAAATGCCAAGCACCAGATAAAGCTCGTGCAGCCAGGCGTTGAAGCTGAGGTCGACAATGGTCACCAGCGAAGCAATCACCAGAATGAAAACCGGGATGCGGATTTCGTAGGGGATGAAGTTGCGCAGTGAGGCTATGCCGAGGTTGGCCACAGCCATGACGATGATGGTGGCAAGCCCGAGGCTGACCGCGTTCACCATGGTGTTGCTGACTGCGAGAATCGGGCACAGGCCGAGCAGTTGCACCAGGCCCGGGTTTTGTTTCCACAGACCGTTGAAGGTCAGCTCGCCCAGTCTGAGCTTATTCATGGCTTTCGTTCTCCAAAAACAGGCTGCCGTTGGCTGCGTCGAACAAGGGGTCGCGGTGGGTTTTGGCATAGCTCAGCGCGCGCGCGGTGGCGTTGGTGACTGCCCGCGCGCTGATGGTGGCGCCAATGTGGTAATCGAAAACACCGCCGTCGCGCCTGACGCGCCATTGCTCGGGCGTTACTTGCTCGAAACCCATACCGTTGAACTGGGTGATCCACGGGCGCGAGCGGTCCTTGTCCTTGCGCGGGTCGATATAGTCGCCCAGCCCCGGGGTCTCCTTGTGTCCGGTCGCCCTGACGCCTGAAACCCTGCCGTCGTGTGACACCGCCACCGCGAGCTCGATGCGCCCGGCGTAGCCGTCCGGCGCAATCGCTTCCACGATCAACGCCGTGGGTTGGCCGTTGAGCCTGGCGCGAAACACACGGGCGGTGCTGGCAATGCCGAGTTCCGGCACCGGGCCGATCAGTATGAAGTCTTCCAACAGCTTGTTGTCGTAGCTTTCGGGCGGCAGGATTTCGTTGACCAGGCGCATGCGCTCGGCGAACTGCGAGGCCTCGATGCTTGGCAGCGTCAGGCGGTGCATGGACGACATCAGGGTGGTGAACAACACCGTGAACAGAAACATGATGCCGGCGGTGCGCAGCGAGGTGCGGGCGGCAGTGTATTTGGTGCTCATGGGGTGCGCTTCCCCTTGTGTCCGAAGACCGCTGGTTGGGTCTTGAGGTCGATCAGCGGTACGCACATGTTCATCAGCAGCACGGCAAAGGCGATGCCTTCGGGAAAGGCACCAAAGTTGCGGATGAGGTAAGCAATGACGGCGATGCCGGCGGCAAAGAGGATCTTGCCCAGCGGGGTGGTCGCGCCGGAGACGGGGTCGGTGACAATGAAAAAGGCGGCCAGCATGGCGCCACCCACCGACAGGTGAAACAGCGGAGACGCAAACTGCTCGGGGTTGATCAACCAGAACAGGCCTGCGATGGCGGCCAGCGCGGCGATGAAGGTGACCGGCATGTGCCAGGTGATGATGCCTCTGAGCAACAGGAACAGGCCACCGGCCAGATAACCAAGCGCCACCAGCTCCCAGCCACGACCGCCAAACAGGCCAAAGGCGTGCTGGTTTTGTTCGACAATGTACGGCACGCTGGACTCACCCACGCGCAATCCGGTGCGCATCGCATCCAGCGCGGTGGCACCGGTGATGGCGTCCAGGTTGCGCGCCGCGCCGAGCACCAGATCGAGCTGCGTGTTGAAGTCCAGCCCGCCTGCTGGCGGCCACTGCGACATCAACGAGGGGTAGGCGACGATCATGCAGCAATACGCCACCATGGCCGGGTTGAAGGGGTTCTGCCCCAGCCCGCCATACAGATGCTTGACCGCCACAATGGCCACCAGCACACCGACTGCGGTAACCCACCACGGCACAATCGGCGGAAAGCACAGCACGATCAGCCAGGCGGTGACGATTGCAGACAGGTCGGACAGGGCCGGCAGGACAGGTCGGCCACGCATGCGCAGCACGGCGGCCTCAGCCAGCACCGCCACCACGCTGGCGATAAGCAGGTTAACCAGCACCACGGCACCGATCACCCAGGCGTAAATGGCAATGCCCGGCAATAACGCCAGCAATACCTGACCCATCACTGCCTGCACGCTGGCGGGTTTGCGGATATGCGGTGAATAACTCATGCTTTCACGTCCTCGTTGCCTTGAGCAGCAGGCCGGGCTGCTTCTGCCTCGGTCAGTGCCTTCTGGCGACGGGCCTCGATTTCTGCGATCTCGGCTTCGGCGTCTGGCGGCAAGTCTTCGATGTTGGCTGGCTTGACCGCTGCCTTCTGGGCCTTGGCACGTGCCAGTGCAGCGGCAATCAGGGCCTTTTTTTTGGGGTCTTCGGCGGGGTCTGCCGCGCTGCCTGCATCCGTATCGGTTTGTTTTGCCGCCAGCTTCGCCTTGGTTTCGGCGGCTTTGGCCGCGAGCTTGGCCGCCTTTTCGGACTTTTCGCGCTCTTGCCGGTAGTTACGGAATTCGAAGCGATCACGCGCCTGATCAGCCGCTGTGTTGTCGCGCTCGCGCGCCCAGATCTCGCTCTTGGCAAAGCGGTAGTAGTCGACCAGCGGAATCCGGGAAGGGCAGACGAAACTGCAGCAACCGCATTCGATGCAGTCAAAAAGATGGTATTCCTGCGCCTTGCCAAAATTGCGTGACCGCGAGAACCAGTAGAGCTCGAAGGGCTGCAACTCGGCCGGGCAGGCGCGCGCGCACTCACCGCAACGGATGCAGGGGAGCTCCGGTTTGGGCTGCGGAAACAGGGCAGGAGAGGCGGCGATGATGCAGTTGGTGCCCTTGGTGACCGGCACCGAAAGATCGGGCAGCGCAAAGCCCATCATCGGCCCGCCCATCAGATAGCGGTCGGTGTCGGCCTTCGGCGACATCAAGGGGATGAGATGTTCAATTGGAGTGCCGATCAACACCTCGTGGTTACCCGGCTGCCCAGCGTTGCCCGTCAGCGTGACGATGCGTGACAGCACGGGCTCACCGTGACGGAAAGCGCGATGGGTGGCATGGGCGGTGCCGACGTTGAAGCACTGCACGCCGAATTCGCCCCCCAGCCGACCATGCGGAATCTCTATGCCGGTGAGCACCCGGATAAGCTGTTTTTCGCCACCAGCCGGGTAGAGCGCCGGCACGGCAATCACCGACACCGGCAACGCAGGCTTCAACCGCTGCACTGAGGTTTTCAGGGCTGCGATGGCTTGTGGCTTGTTGTCTTCAATGCCGATCAGGACGCGACGGGCACCCAGCAGGTGAGCGAGTATGCCGACGCCGTCGACGATGCCGTCGGCCCGTTCGCGCATCAGCCGATCATCGCAGGTGATCCACGGCTCGCATTCGGCGCCATTGACGATGAGGGTGTCAATGCCCACGCCGCCGCCCAGCTTGACGTGGGTAGGGAACGCCGCTCCGCCCATGCCGAGCACGCCACAATCGCGCAAATGGCGAATGGCCTCGATGCGGTCGGCGTGGTCGGGATCGAAAGGTGTTTTTTCGGTCCACTGCTCGGCACCATCCGGCTCGATGTGCACCGCCAGCGAGTTGAGCCCAGAAGGATGAGCCAGCGGGTGATCGGCCACGTCGACAACCGTGCCCGAGGTAGGCGCGTGCACTGCGGTGCCCAGCGTGCCGTCGGCCTCGCCAATGCACTGTCCCTTGAGCACAGTGTCACCCACGCCGACCAGGCTGCGTGCAACCGACCGGTTGTTCTGGCGCAGCGGAACCCGCAGTCGCTGGGGCATGGGGGTGGGCCGGATCGGGCTTTGAGCGGATTCGTTCTTGTGGGCATCCGGATGAACGCCGCCGTGAAATTTGAAGAGTCCTGCGATCATGCTGTTGGCCTGATTTCAATGACCGGGTATTTCCACTTCCAGGTCTCGACCGTCTCTTTGAGCGGTTCCATGGTGATGCAATCAACCGGGCAGGGTGCCAGGCAAAGTTCGCAGCCGGTGCATAAGGGTTCGACCACGGTGTGCATCTGCTTGGCTGCGCCGACAATGGCGTCGACCGGACAGGCCTGAATACATAGGGTGCAACCAATGCAGGTCTGTTCGTCAATGATTGCCACCGATTTTGGTTTTTCGACCCCGTGTTCTTCGGACAGCGGCTTGAATTCCCGCCCAAGCAGGTCAGCCAGATGTCGAATGCCTTCCTCGCCGCCCGGTGGGCACTGGTTGATGTCGGCCTCGCCATTGGCCAGAGCCTGAGCATAGGGCTTGCAGCCGGGATAGCCACACTGCCCACACTGGGTTTGCGGCAGAATGGCATCGATTTGTTCGACTAGAGGGTCGCCCTCGACCTTGAAGCGGATTGCGGCATAACCGAGAGCAGCGCCAAGCACCAGCGCGATGCCGGCCATGATCAGCAGGGCGGTCAACATGGCGCGCTCTTTCTGCCGGTTAACAGGAAAGTTGAATGATCGGACGGCTGCACAATAAGGGACACAGTTTGTGTTTGGGTCGATAGTTTCTAAAAGCGGTCGAGGCCGGCAAAGCCCATGAAGGCCAGGCTCATCAGACCGGCGGTGATCATTGCAATGGCAGTCCCCCGAAACGGAGCCGGCACATCGGCACCATCGAGCCTCTCGCGCAAACCGGCAAACAACACCAGCACAAGCGTAAAGCCGACGGAACATCCAAAACCGAACAGCAGCGATTCGAGCAGGTTGTGATTCATGCCGACATTCAGCAGCGGAACCCCGAGCACTGCACAGTTGGTAGTAATTAGTGGCAGATAAATACCGAGCACCCGATGAAGAAGGGGACTCGTCTTGGCGATCACGAGTTCCGTCATCTGCACGATACCTGCGATCACCACAATGAAAGAAAGGGTGCGTAGGTAAGACAGATCGTTGGGCTGCAGCAGGTAGTGGTCGATCAGATAACTCGTGCCCGCGCCCAGCGTGAGCACGAAAGTAGTGGCCGCACCCATGCCAATGGCGGTCTCAAGCTTTTTGGACACACCCATGAAAGGGCACAGGCCAAGCATCCGCACCAGAATGACGTTATTGACGAGGACTGCACCGATGACGACGAAGATGTAGCTGGACATGATCCGCTCTTAGAGTCAGCGCTACATTATCGCGCGAGGGGAGGGTCCGCTCAACCCTGACGCAGAAAGGGCTTCAGCAGAAAATCGCGTCAGCGGATCGCGGCGATACATTCGGAAACCAGATCGGGGCCACGGTAAATCAACCCGCTATACAACTGCACCAGACTGGCACCCGCCTGCAGCTTGGCCTTGGCGGTTTTGCCATCCATGATGCCGCCAGCGGCAATCACCGGTAATTCTCCGGCCAGGGCATGCACCAGGCGTGCTACCACTTCGGTGGATTTCTCGAACAAGGGTGCACCCGAGAGGCCGCCTTGCTGGTCGGCGAGTGGGTGTCCTGCGATGAGGTCGCGTGCAATGGTGGTGTTGGTGGCAATTACACCGTCGATCTGGTGGCGCCGCAGGGTGTCGGCAATGTCGCTGATCTGGTCGTCGTCGAGGTCGGGTGCAATCTTGAGCACCAGTGGCACTATCCGCCCGTTTTTCTCGTTGAGCAAATTCTGGCGCTGCCGCAACCGGCCAAGCAGTTCGTCAAGCTCGGATGCGCCCTGCAGTTGCCTGAGGTTGGCGGTGTTGGGTGAGGAAATATTGACTGTGACATAGCTGGCGTGGGCATGAACCTGATCAAGGCAGATCAGGTAGTCTTCGGTGGCCTTTTCGATAGGCGTGTCGAAGTTTTTGCCAATGTTGATGCCAAGAATGCCCTTGAATCGGCAGCTTGCCACGTTGGTGAGCATCATGCCGACACCGTGGTTGTTGAAGCCCATGCGGTTGATGATGGCGCCAGCGTCGGGCAGCCGAAACAGGCGAGGTTTGGGGTTGCCCGGCTGTGAGCGTGGCGTCACAGTGCCGATTTCGACAAAACCAAAGCCGAGACGGGCCAGCCCGTCTACGGCTTCACCGTTTTTGTCCAGTCCGGCGGCAAGTCCGACGCGATTTGGAAATCGCAGGCCCATCAACTCAACCGGGTTTGATTCCGGGGTGGGGCGCTGAGGTAGCACCCTGCCCATGGCAGAGAGCGCGGAAATCGTGAGGTTGTGCGAGGTTTCTGCGTCCAGTTTGAACAGCAGGGGGCGGACTAAACCGTAGGTCATGGCGAAATTGGGAAATCGAAGGGCTAATGGCCCATGAACCGGTTGAATCCACCGTGTGGCGTGCAGCACTAGCGGGGGTCGTCAAGCGTGTTCATCTGGCTCGAAAGCCTTCCATTGTCCCCCAATTCGACCTTCAAGTGGTTGAAATCGACTCTTGTATGCCATTTTTTTGCTGTCACGAATCCAGTATCCGAGATATAGAAAAGGCAAACCCATCTGCTTGCAGGCCTCAATCTGCCAAAGCACTCCAAAGGTGCCGAGCGAGGCTTTGTCAAGGTCTGGATCGTAATAGGTGTACACACTGGACAGGCCATCGCTGAGGCGGTCAATGACGCAAACCATGCGCAAACAGCCGTCAGGTTCACGAAATTCGACGAGGTGTGTGTCCACATGGCTTTGCAGCAGAAACTGGGTGTATTGCTCGCGATCGTCCAGATCCATGCCTCCACCCGTGTGACGACTGGCCTGGTAGCGCTGGTAGAGGCGGAAATGCTCCTCGCAAAAGCTCAGGCCAGCACTGTGCGGCGTGAGATTGGCGTGTCGCTTCAGCGCGCGCCGTTGGCTTCGATCAGGTTCAAATGTGCCGACCGGCACTCGGACCGGCACGCAAGCTTGGCAGTGGTCACAGTGCGGACGATAGGTGAAGGTGCCGCTGCGACGAAAGCCGTTGTGCACCAGTTCGCTGTAGAGAAACGGGTCAATCAGGTGAGTCGGCGTGGCCACCTGGGAACGGGCGACCCTGGCATCGAGATAAGAGCAGGCGTAGGGCGCAGTCAGATAAAACTGCAACAAGGTGTAGGGAGAATCGTTCTGCATGGGGATGCCCTGATCGGCTTGTCGGATTGTCTGTCTTTTGAATCATCGTAGCAGCCACTTGACGATCGCGACACCTGTCAGCGCACTAAAAACCGAATCCCTGCACGTCCAGCCATTTGCCCGCAGCCGTGTTGCTTGTGGTCAGGCTTGCCAGCGCTGCGCAAAAGTCATTGCGGCAAATCTCCCGCGCACCCATTGAGACGAGGTGTGGGGTAGTCATCTGGCAGTCTATGAGTTGACAGCCCCGAGACTGCAGAAAATGCGTCAGGTGAACAAGACAACACTTCGAGGCGTCAGTCATTCGGCTGAACATCGACTCTCCGAAAAATGCGTTGCCAAGCGCAATGCCGTATAGCCCGCCAACCAGAACGTCGTCGTGCCACGCCTCTACGCTGTGCGCGTGCCCCAGCTCATGAAGATGAGTGTAAGCGAGCTGCATTTTCGGCGTGATCCAGGTTCCCGCTTGCCCGTCGCGGGGGGCCGCACAACAAGCCATGACTTGGGCAAAGGCCGTGTCAAAACGGATGTCGAAACGTCCGCTGCGCAGGGTTTTTCGCAGACTTCGGGTAACACGGACTTCGGCTGGCACCAGCACCAGACGCGGGTTCGGACTCCACCACAAAATGGGTTCTCCCCCGGAATACCAAGGGAAAATTCCTTTGGCATAGGCTGCAAGCAACCACTCAGGCGTCAGACAGCCCCCTGCGGCCAGCAAGCCGTTGGGATCACGCAAGGCGCGCCCAACTGGCGGAAAGCTCGGCGGTCGGGTTTCATCCAGCCATGGAATCATGCTGCGTGCGCGACGTTGCCAGCTTGCGCGTGTGCGGCCTGCTGCGAATCCTCGTGGAACGTGACAACGTGGTCAACGGCAAGCCGGATGCCGATCATCTCGCCCATGGCGTGGTTGTGGTGACTGGGCACCAGCGACAGCACGCTGGCACCGCTGGCAAGCTGCAGCGTGTAAAGAATGTCAGCGCCCCTGAACGCCTTCTTGACCACCCGTGCCTTCAGGGTGCTGGCGTCATCATGCACGATATCGTCCGGCCGCAGCAGAATCTCCACCGGGCAACCGTCTGCGCAGTTGCGGCAGGCCACCTGGCACTCCACCGGTATCATGCTGTTGAGCGTACCAAGCTCCATGCGAACCTGATGGTCATTGACCACATTTGCCGGCAGCAACACGCCTTGACCGATAAAACCGGCAACAAAGCGATTGGATGGTTCGTGATAGAGGTTGTAGGGCGTGTCCCATTGCTGGATCTTGCCCTTGTGCATGATGCCCACCACATCGGCCACCGCAAAGGCTTCGTTCTGGTCGTGAGTCACCAGAACCGCAGTGGTGTGGGTCGCCTTGATGATGTCGCGCACCTCGTGCGAGAGGCGTTCGCGCAGCTCCACGTCGAGGTTGGAGAAAGGTTCATCCATCAGCAGCAGGCTAGGGCGCGGGGCAAGCGCACGCGCCAGGGCCACCCGCTGTTGCTGACCGCCGGAGAGCTCGTGAGGGTATTTCTTGCCCTGATCCGACAGCCCGACCAGCCCCAGCAGCTCGCTGACCCGGGTGTTGCGTTCTGGCGCCGACAGGCTTCGCAGGCCAAAGCCGATGTTGTCGGCGATGGTCAGGTGCGGAAAAAGCGCGTAGTCCTGAAACACCATGCCAATGCGGCGTTTTTCGGGCGCGACATGCTGCTGTGCCGTGCTGACCAACTCGCCATCAAGGCGAATCTGCCCCTTGCGCAGCGACTCAAACCCCGCAATGCAGCGCAGCACCGTGGTTTTGCCGCAACCGGATGGTCCCAGGAGGCAACCGATCTCTCCTTTTTTAAGAGACATCGACAAACCCTCCACCACCGTGTGCGGACCAAAAGCGAGTTCTATATCGGTCAGTTGCAGATGAGACATAAGGAGATCCGTTAGTCGGGCAACAATAATGCGATCCATTATAATTCACCACTTGACCAGCGGTGAGATACCTGTGGGCAGTGCAGGTTCAACAAGGATGAAGATGAACGATAAGTCGTGGTTTGTAAAACTCGCTGGAAGGATGAACGGACTGACCGTCTTCAGTGTGTTGGTGGCCGTGCTGATTGCGATGCCGGTCTTGTCGGTTTTTTCCAATGTGCTGGTGGCCGGCACGTCGGACACCTGGCTGCACATGTCGCAAACCGTGCTGCCCGAGTTCATTCTCAACACCGTGATTCTCATTGTTGGCGTGGGGCTGGGCGTGTCGAGCATAGGCATCACTGCAGCCTGGCTGACCACCATGAATGACTTTCCGGGGCGTCGCTTCTTTGAATGGGCGCTGGTGCTGCCGCTGGCCATGCCAGCCTATGTCATGGCCTATGCCTACACCGATTTTCTGCAATTTGTGGGGCCGGTGCAGAGCTGGTTGCGGGAGGCTTTCGAGTGGCGACGGGGCGACTACTCGTTCCCCGACATCCGCTCGGTGGGTGGTGCCGTGGCGATGTTCACCTTTGTGTTGTATCCCTATGTGTACCTGCTCGCGCGCACCGCCTTCATCGAACGGGCTGGCGGCATGCTTGAAGCAGGGCGTTCGCTCGGACTCGGGCCGTGGCGCTGCTTCTTCAAGGTGTCGCTACCACTGGCGCGCCCGGCACTGATTGCAGGAACTGCGCTGGCGCTGATGGAAACCCTGGCTGACTACGGCACCGTTGCCTATTTCGGGGTGCAGACCTTCACCACTGGCATTTACCGCGCCTGGTTCTCGCTGGGCGACCGGACTGCAGCCGCACAACTGGCGGCACTGCTGCTGGGTTTTGTCATTCTGGTGTTGGTCCTGGAGCGGCTGAGCCGTGGCCGTGCCCGCTTCAACAACACTTCACGGCAGGCCGGCTTGCCGCTGCGCGTGCAGTTGAATGGCAAACTGGGCTGGCTGGCTAGCTTCGCCTGCTTCATGCCCTTGCTGCTGGGCTTCATTCTGCCTGCCGGCTTGCTGTTGCACATGGCCTTTGTGGCGGGCGACGCGCAGTTTGGTCCGCGCTTTGTCACCTTGGCGCGCAACAGCTTTGTACTCGCCTCGGTCAGCGCCTTGCTGGCAGTCGGTTTCGCAGTCATGCTTGCCTATGCCCAACGTCTGTCCCAATCGCCCTTGCCCAATGTAGCCAACCGTATCGTTGGTCTCGGCTATGCAGTGCCGGGTTCGGTGATCGCGGTCGGCGTGCTGATCCCGGTCACCCGGCTGGATCAGGTCATCGCCTCCGGCTGGGAGAGCCTCTTTGGCATCAACCCGGGGCTGGTGTTGACCGGTGGCATCGCCGCGCTGGTTTATGCCTATCTGACGCGCTTTCTCGCCATCGCCCTGCACACCGTCGAATCGAGTCTGGTCAAGATCACCCCCAGCATGGACGACGCAGCCCGTAGCCTGGGACACGGCAAGCTCGCCACCCTAAAACGTGTGCACGTGCCCTTGCTGCGTGGCAGCATGCTCACCGCTGGCCTGCTGGTGTTTGTGGATGTCATGAAGGAACTGCCTGCAACCCTGGTGATGCGCCCCTTCAATTTCGATACGCTGGCTACGCAGGCGCATACTCTTGCTGCCGACGAACGACTTGCCGAGGCATCGACCGCAGCCCTGACCATCGTCGCGGTGGGCCTGATCCCGATGATCTTGCTGTCGCACCAGATCGTCAAAACCCGCATCAAGGGCAAAGCCAAGGGCGTGGACACATCACTGGAGGCAGCTCCGCTCGCCGGAGGTGCCGGACACACGGTGGTGAAGCAGGGCGGAGCGGCGTGACAAGGGTGGGTGGTTTGCGATGTCGCGATCAGGCCCGGAGTGGCGACGCATAGGATGACTCCTGGTCGTCCTTGGGCGTCTTGCCCTGAGTGTGCGAGTGAGCCAAAGCGGCACTGCGCAGAGGGTCCCGATCAAGTTTTGGGGTGGGGTATTGCCTGGCTGCCGGGTCTGCTAGAGATGCCGACATTTCCGGCTGCCAAACAAGCCTGACGCTGACTGCAAAAACGGCCACGGAGGTCTCCGTGGCCGATTCAGTTTGGTCATACCGATTTTTGCCTGCTTGCGCCCGCTAATGGAGTGCAAGCAGCTTTGCCCGGAAGGCGTTCATGCGGCTTTTGCTGCTGCAAGCCGATCAACGAAAACCGGCGCGGTCGTAAATGCGTTGTGCTTCAGCGATGCTGCCAGAAAGGTCCTGCAAGGGGGTGGTGTCGCTCTTGAATTCGCCGAGCGTCTTGAGTGCTGCGTTGCCGGTGTCTACGCTGGGTACTGCAGGCCACTCGTTGTTGCCATCGGCAAAATAGATCTGGGCTTGGTCGGAGGCTAGGTATTCGAGGAACTGGCGAGCGGCTTCCTTGTTGGGGGCGTTCTTCAGCACACCGGCGCCCGAGACGTTGACATGGGTGCCCCAGCTATCCTGGTTGGGCCAGACATACTTGACCGAAGCCACGACTTTCTGGTCCGCTTCCTTGTCCGATTGCATCAGACGCGCGAAGTAGTAGCTGTTGGCAATGGCAACGCCACATTCACCGGCTGCGACAGCGCGGATCTGGTCGGTGTCGCCGCCTTGCGGTTGACGTGCAAAGTTGGCAACCAGACCTTTGGCCCATTCTTCGGTTTTTTCGGCGCCGATCTGGTTCATGATGGCGGCACCAAGCGACAAGTTGTAGGGGTGGCTGCCGCTTCGTGAGCAGACCTGGTTACGCAGCGCCGGGTCGGCCAGTGATTCATAGGTCTGGACCAGTGCGCCGTCTACCAGTTCGGGGTTGTAAACGATGACGCGAGCGCGCTGCGAGAAGGCAATCCAGGTGTCGGTGCGCAGGTGGTCGGGAATTCGTGCAGCCAGTTCGGCGGATTCGATTGCGTCGAACAGACCCATGTCGGCAGCGGTAGTCAGGCGTGCAGCATCGACGGTGATGAGAACGTCGGCTGGGCTGTTGGCGCCTTCGTTGCGCAGGCGCTCAAGCAATTCGTCATCGCGGGCTTCGATGCGATTGACCTTGATGCCGGTTTTGGCGGTGAATTCGCCATATAGCGCGTCGTCAGTTTGGTAATGACGAGCCGAGTATACGTTGAGTTCCTGATCGGCGGCCATAACCATGCCGGAAGAGGTTGTCAAGAGTGCGGCAATAGACAGTGCTACGACTTTGATCTTCATGTTTCAGACACCTTGTGTTTGGGTTGTGACTGAGAGGAATCATAACGAGAATAATTACTACTTGCAAACTTATCTTTAGTGAGGCAATCTTGGTGCGAATCATTCTCAAAAAGGAGTAATGCATGAATGCCCTTGTTGTCGGCGCCGATCGCCTCGGGAACATCCCGGATGTGCTAAACCAGTTTGGTATCAACATTGCCGGACACGTCAGTGGTCGCGACAGCACGCACCAGCGGCGAACCGCGCCTTTGCCGTCGGGCACCGATATCGTCATTCTGTTCACCGATTTCCTGGGTCACAATGTGATGCAACGCTTCCGTCAGGCGGCCCAGCGCGAGGATGTGCGGGTGGTCTGTTGCAGGCGCTCGGTGTGTGCGCTACATCAGGCGCTGGAAGGTATCCGTGGCACGCTGCCTTGCGGTGCGTCAAGCTGCCCGGCCGCGCAGCCGGGGCACTGTAATGCAGAGCAGGCGGCTCCTACCCCAGTCAGTCGACACAAGAGGCGTCGATAGCGCGCAGTCAGCCGGGTTTGCGTGATTCACACGGTGGCGTGACTGTGTTCGCCCTTGGTGTCACGACTCGCGTGTCAGCACGCCAATGCCCGGTGCCCAGTCTTCGCCAGGATGTTTTTTTCGTGTTACCAGGGTAAGTTGTGACGGCGCAAACACGTTCGCGTTGTGGGTCACCGGGGTAGTGATCAGATACTGTGCGCGGGTGGCGCGCAGAAAGGTGCCGACCCGGTCGATGTTGGCCACATCAAGGTGGGCAAAGGGTTCATCGATGAACACGAAGCCTCCCGGTCTGGCTTCGTCCATGAGCAGGGCGATCAGCAGGATCAGCGATTTCATGACTTGCTGCCCGCCTGACGCCTCGCCGTCGTTCAGACCGACTGCCCCTTTGCGGTCAAAGTCGAATCGCACTTCCAGGCCAGCCTGATGCAAGGCGTCGTCGTCCTGGCCCAGGGCCGGTTGCAGGCAGTCGACCCCCACGCCGGCCAGATCGCCCAGCGCCTTGAGGTTTTTGGCGTACTGGCGGATGGTGACGCGCAGTTTGGCGGTGTAGGCGTGACGTGCTTCTTCGGTGAGGCGTCTGGCGGTAGCGCAATAGCCTTGCCGTGAGCGGTAATCCAGTTCGCGCTTGTGCACGTCGGCTTTCAGCCTTTCCGACAGGGTCAACACCGACGGGTCGGTGATCCAGTGGCCGTCGACCAGCCTTGCGCGCAGTCTGTCGCGTTCGCGACGGGCTCCGGCAGCAGACTCATAGCGTTCAATCAACAGCGCGATATCGTCGGCAGATAGCCAGTGAAGCGGCATGCCGAGAGTCAGGCTGCGAAAGCGCCTGAGGCGCTGGGCTTGTGCCATGCGGCGCGGACCGATGTCGCGGTCGAGTTCGGTTAACTGGCTTTCTGTGGCGCTCAGCTCGCGTTTGCGGCGTTCGATCTCGATGTTGATGCCGGACAGACGAGTGGCCAGCGTGTCGCCTCGTTGGCGTAGCTGGTCGCGTCCGTTCAATGCCTGCGTCAGCTCGCTGGTGGCGTGGGCAAGCTGGCTGTCGGCTTCGGCGTACTGACTGGCACGGGCTGCAAGCAGTTGTGCGGACTGCAGCCCAAGCAGACGCTGCCTAAGGGCGCTCAGGCGCTCGCTGGCGCGCTGTACGGTGGGGCGCAGGGCTTGCAACTCAGCGTCCAGTTGCTGGATGTCGGCCTCAAGGCTGCTGATGCGGGACTGACGTGCGAGCTCGCCAAAGTGAAAGTCGGCGGGACGGCCAAGGTGGCGAGCACCACGGCGTTCGCGGTGATAGGCGTCGCGGGTGATCCATTCGAGCTTGTGGTCAAGTCTGGCGGCGGCTTCGACGCTGTCGACCCGGTGAATGCGGTTGAGCAGGTCGGTTAGCCAGCGTGGCACCGGCGCGGACAAGCGCACCACGTCGCCCAGGCTGCCGGCCCGGGGTGGCGGCGCGGTTTCCCGCTCGGCTACCAGAAAATGCCGGAAGCGTTCGCGCTCTCCAAGCTGCCAGGCATGCTGGCGGTCGGATTCGCGGTTGAGCAGGATGACGTGACGGTAGGGGCGCAGCACCGCCTCCAGCGCCACCTGCCAGAGCGGGTCGGTGACTTCGACTACTTCGGACAGCGCACAGTGGCTGATGTCGGCCTCGTCCAGCACTGACCGGAAGCGCGCTACTTCGGGGTCGCTGGGGGTGCTGTTGCGGCTGCGGGCGTTGCGCAGGCTGTGGGTTTTTTCTTCAAAGCGCGCTACTGCGTCGCGTTCGGCCCGCTTCAGTCCGGCCAGCTCGGCTTCCGCCTTTTCGTGTTCTGTCTCCAGTGCCAGTGCGTCGGCGCCATGTTCGGCGGCCAGTTGCTCGCGCAAGCGGTCACGCTCATCAAGTGTGCGTTGCAGATCGCGCAAGCGGTCGTGGGCGGCAAGATGGCGGGCTTCGGCCTGTTTGAGTTGCTGGGTCAGCGCATCTCGTTCTGCCTCTACTTCCGCACGCTCGGCTTCTACCGAGGAGAGCCGTTGTTGCGCCTCGCGTCGCAGCGTGACTGCGGACAGGCGTGCGCTTTTATCACGTGCCAGACGCTCGCGCTCGGCCATCAGGTCGCGGCTGAGTTCGGCGGTTTCGAGGCGGGGAATGATTTCGGCTTCGAGGGCCTGCACTTCGTCGGACAGTTGCTTCCATTGCAGGTAGTTGTCGGCTTCCAGGCGTCGGGTTTCGGCCTGGGCGCGCAGACGGTCGAGGTCCAGGCTGAGGTCTTCGAGCTCACGTTCGGCGTTCTTTTGTTCTTCGCGGGCCAGCTCGTAGTTGTCCAGCACCTCCTTGTCGCCAAACACGTCAAACACCAGTTGAAGCAGGGCGCGTGGTGAGTATTCGCACAGCTTGTCGGTGTCGCCTTGCTCCAGCGCCAGCACCTTGGCAATTGCCGGGGTCAGTCCGCCCCAGGCCAGGCGGCTCTGGTAGTCGCGCAGGCCGGTCCAGTCTTCGGCGGTTTCCAGGGTTTCGATGCTGACATCGTCATCGACGATGGTGTAGTCGCGGGTCCATTCGCCACCGGCACGCCGGATTCGGCAGGCCAGCGTGACTTCGTTTGCCAGGCAGGGGAAGAACGGCCGACGCCCGGTCAAGCCCGGTTCGTTGGCGACCACTGCCCGAATCCATGCAAAGCTGCGGTCTGCGCGACGTACATAGCGGCGAAAATCCCGCTTGCCGGAGCAGCGCAGCGCAAACAGGGTGCGCAGCGCGTCGAGCAGGGTGGTCTTGCCGGAGCCGTTTGGACCGACAATGGTGATGATCTGTGCGTCAAGCGGCAGGGTAAAGCGCCGCCAGTAGTCCCAGTGGACCAGTTCGAGTCTCTTGATGTGGAACATCAGGCTTCTTCTTCGTCGGAGTCGAGGTCGGGCAGGTGCTCTGCCTGCTCAAAGGCGTTGTGCGCTGGCACCGGGTGGCCGGCCTGAGACAGTACATCGGCCAGCGCGCCCTGAATGATGCGGTCTGCTAGCAGGCGGTATTCCAGGGCCACATCGAGCAGCGGACCTTCGTGGAGGATGCCGTTGCGGCGCTCTATGAAGCCGAGCCTGGCAAGCTTGCCCAGCATGAAGTTGCGCACCCGGCTGCGGCCGCCAAGCGCGACACCAAAGTCGGCGATCAGCGAGGCTTCGGAGATGCCGGCCGACACGCTGTCATCGTAAGCCAACGGCTTGTCGGCGCCGAACATGTCGGCCTGGCCGTCGTCCACCACCTCGCGGCGGTTGACCTGCCGCTCGCGCTTGGGCAACACGATCAAGGCCCACAAAACTACCAGCAGGGCGACTTCATCGCGGTTGAGGCTGACGTTGCTGGCGGCGTATTCGCGCTTTGCACCAAAAACCGGCTCCATCATGTCCGGCGCGAGTGCTACCGCCACATGTCCGGCATAAGGGTTGTCCTGCAATTGCAAGCCAACCGCGGCCAGACGATGGTCCAACTCTACCCGAAAAGCGTCATCGACCAGCGCACGGCGTACCAGGCGATCATTGCGTGGCAACCAGCGCTGCGCGATCAACCTTGCGGTCAGGGCCTTGACCTCTTGTTCAATCATTATTGTGCACTTCCTTGTTGGCCTGCAGCTCACCACGCAGGCAGACATGGCCTTCGTTGATCAGTGCGATGCCGTCCTGATGAATCTCTGTCAGACCGTCGCCAAAGTGCACGTCTACGGGTAGTCGCATGAAGTCGGCCACCGGGCCCTGACTGGGGCCTTCCGAGGCGTCAGCCAGCAGCGCCAGCATCGACAAGCGGTATGAGGCGTTGGCAAAGCCACCACCGGCCACGGCATCGCTCAGTGGCCGTGGCGTTGTGACACTGGCGAGCCTTTGTGCAAAGTGCTGCAGCAGCGCCAGGTCTTCGTCTTCGGGTTTGACCTGTGAGTCGGCCTGCCCAGCCGGCGGCAGGGTCTGGTTGGTTTCGGCGGCTTGCACGTCTTCGGACAGCACCAGCTCGGCGCGGTCCAGCAATTCATGGCCACCGGCCAGCAGGGTGATTTCGGGCACATGCAGCAACGCGCCGTCGGCCAGCGCGGTCAGTGCGTCATGGTCAAGCAGGCGCAGCCAGGCGCTGACATCGGAGGACGAGATGCCTGAACCACCGAGAGTGACGCGCTGCGACTCGATCTTGTTGAGGGCGCGCTGAAAACTGGCGTCGGCGCGTGCCAGCCGTGACTGCGCCAGCCCGATGCGCTGGGCGATGCGAGCGATGTCGAAGTCGACCTCGGGGTCGGCCAGCAGGTGGTTCATGATGTCGGTGCCGCGCGCCAGCCAGCGTTCGTTGGCGGACAGACGTCGTCGCGCCGACACGATGTTGAACTCGGAGCCAGAGGCGATGGCCTCTTCAAAGTGCCAGGTCAGGTCGTTGAGCTTGGACAGCAGATGCCCCAGCGCTTCGGGTGTGACGCTGCCCACCGCCTGCAGACCAGCGAGTTGCGCGGTCAGAAAGCCCAGCTCTGCGTCTTCCTCTTCGGCAAAGCGCAACAGCATGGCGATGGCAGCCACCGCGTTGCGTCCCATGTCGGAGAGGTGGTAGTGGCCGTCGTCGGCAAAGGCCAGCAGCGCGTTGTCACGCAGCCGCTTGAGTACGGTTTCGAGCTTGACCTGGTCGACGTAGGTAAAGCGTGCGCGCAAGGCCTCGGGGCTGAAGCGGGGCGATTCGGATTCGCGGCCGATCTCGCGCAGCACCAGCAACCGGAACAGCACTTCGGCCTCCGAGCCACGAAACAAGGTGATGAACGCGTCCAGAATCGGTTGCGCCGCCGACAATTGCGCAAGTTCCGGCACATTGTCGGCGTCCACCCCGGGCGCCAGAAATTCGGCGAGATTGAGTTGCATTGCGTTCTGACCGCTTATACACCTTGCTTGAGACTGGCAGCAATGAAGTCGTCAAGATCGCCATCGAGCACCGACTGGGTGTTGCCCACCTCATGGCTGGTGCGCAAATCCTTGATGCGTGACTGGTCAAGCACATAGGAGCGGATCTGGTGGCCCCAGCCGATGTCACTCTTGGAGTCTTCCAGCGCCTGTTGCTCGGTCTGCCGCTTGCGAATCTCCAGTTCATACAGGCGCGCTTTCAGCATGGACATGGCTTCGGCCCGGTTCTTGTGCTGCGAGCGATCGTTCTGGCACTGCACCACGATGCCGGTGGGCTCGTGCGTGATGCGCACTGCCGAGTCGGTCTTGTTGATGTGCTGACCGCCTGCGCCGCTGGCCCGGTAGGTGTCCACCCGCAGGTCGGCCGGGTTGATCTCGATCTCGATGGAGTCATCAACCTCCGGATACACAAACACCGAGCAAAAGCTGGTGTGTCGGCGTGCGTTGGAGTCGAAGGGGCTCTTCCGCACCAACCGGTGAATGCCGGATTCCGTGCGCAGAAAACCATAGGCATAGTCGCCGCTGGCCTTGATCGTGGCGCTCTTGATGCCCGCGACTTCACCCTCGGATTCTTCCAGAAGCTCGGTGTCGAAACCCTTTTTTTCGCAGTAGCGCAAATACATGCGCTCCAGCATGCCGGCCCAGTCCTGGGCCTCGGTGCCGCCTGCGCCGGATTGAATCTCGATGAAGCAGTTGCTAGGGTCCAGCGGGTTGGAGAACATGCGCCGAAATTCGAGCTGATGCACCTTTTGCTCGAACTCCAGCAGGTCAACTTCCACCGCCTGCACAGTGTCTTCGTCGTCTTCGGCTTCGGCCAGTTCGAACAAGTCCTTCAGGTCGCGCGACATTTGCTCGATCTGGTTCAGTGTCAGCACGACGCTTTCAAGCTGATGCTTCTCTTTGCCGATCTCTTGCGAGCGCGCGGCGTTGCCCCACACCGCCGGGTCTTCGAGCGCCAGATTCAGCTCGCGAAGCTTTGAAGCCTTTTCGTCGTAGTCAAAGATACCTCCGAAGTTCGCGACCCCGGGCAGCGAGATCGGCGAGTTTTTCGGCAATGGCATTAAGGCGTTCGGCTTCCATGATTGATCCCTGCTCTGAATTTGCTAAACACGGCAGTATACACGTCCGGGCAGGCGGGTTTAAGTTGCGCGGTGCGCATCTGCCTGAGCTTGATCGACAGCACGCCAGTGGTTATCTGCAGTGTCCCAAGCTGCCCGGCAACATTGCTTATTCTTCGACGTGGCGCAGGGACAGGTCGATGGCGCGTACATTTTTGGTCAAACAGCCGATGGAAATGCGGTCTACCCCGGTTTCGGCAATGCTGCGCACCCGTTGGAGGTCTACGCCGCCAGAGGCTTCAAGCTGGGCTCGGCCTGCGTTGATGCTCACTGCCTGGCGCATGGTGTCCAGGTCCATGTTGTCGAGCAACACCATTGTTGCACCAGCAGCCAGCGCTTGTTCGAGCTGCTCAAGCGTTTCAACTTCGATCTCGATGAAAACATTGGACGGTGCGATATGGGCGGCTTGCTGCAGCACGCTGGCGATGTCACCGGCTGCGATGATGTGGTTCTCCTTGATCAGGATGCCGTCGTAGAGGCCGACGCGGTGATTGACACCGCCACCCACCTGCACTGCGTACTTCTGGGCCAGGCGCAGGCCGGGCAGCGTCTTGCGTGTGTCCACAATGTGCGCCTGAGTGCCTGCCACTGCATCGACAAAGCGTCGGGTGGCGGTTGCCGTACCGGAAAGCAGTTGCAGGAAGTTCAAGCCGGTACGCTCGGCGGTCAGCAAGGAGCGGGCGCTGGCGACGATGTCGCAAATGGCCTGTCCGGCCTGCAGTGTTTCACCGTCACGCGCATGCCATAAAACGGTGGCGGTTGGGTCGAGCGCCTCGAAAGTGGTCTCGAACCACGCGGTGCCGCACAGCACCGCAGGCTCGCGGGTGACTACCCTGCCGCGTGCCTCGGCAGTTTCGGGGATCAGGCGGGCGGTAAGGTCGCCAGTGCCTACGTCTTCAGCCAGGGCAGCGGCCACATTGCGGAGCATTTCCGTGCGGAGCTGGGAGTGATCGATCATGTCAATTCGCTTGTGTTGTGTTGGGATTGATGATGCGTGCCTCATGGCCACTGGCGAAAGTTGGCCTGTGCCAGCCAGCCGTTGAAAACACCACGGGCCGCCTCGCAGACCTCGCTGGCGGTCAGGCCAACCGGACCTATGCCTTCGCGCGCCAGTCGGTCAGACGCCGCGCCATGAAGGTGGCTGGCAGCCAGCAAAGCGGTATCGGCAGGCCAGCCCTGAGCCAATAGCGCAACCAGCAGGCCGCTCAGAACATCGCCCATGCCACCGCTGGCCATGCCGGGGTGGCCAGTCGTGTTGACGAACCATCGTCCGTCAGGCATCGCTATTATGCTACCTGCTCCTTTGAGCACCACCATGGAATTGTACCGCTCCGACAGACTTCTTGCCGCCAGCACCCGATCGCTCTGAATGGTCGCGGTGTCCGTGCCCAGCAGTCTGGCAGCTTCGCCAGGGTGAGGCGTGAGCAGGGTAGGGCTGTTTCGCCTGGCGCAGGTGTCGCGCAAGGCCTGGTGCCGGGCGAGCAGGTTGAGGGCATCCGCGTCTATCACCAGCGCTACCGGTCGGCCAAGGCTTTGCGCAAAAATCAGCCGGGCACGTTCAGAGGTGCCCAGACCGGGTCCGATGGCCAGCGCACTGGCGTGCTCCAGCACATGTTCCGGTGTGCGCAACATGAGCTCGGGCTGCTGGCTGTCGACCTTGGGCGCTTGCTCGTCAAGCAGACTGACCAGCACCCGGCCAGCACCCAGCTTGATCGCTGCGCGGCCGGCCAGCAAGCCGGCTCCCACCATGCCCGGCGCACCGCCAATGATGCCGGCGTCGCCATAGTCGCCCTTGTGGCTGTTGTGCCGCCGTGGCTTGATCTGTGCCCGAAACAGATTGGTTTCCACAACATTCCCGGCGGCCTGCAGAAAAGCGCCGACATCAATGTCCAGGTTGCGCACGATGAGGCGACCGGTGTGATCCGGGCCATCCAGCGTCAGCAGCCCTGGCTTGAGCGCGATGAAGGTGAGGGTGTGGGTTGCGCAAAAGGCGGTCCCGAGCACCTTGCCGGTGTCGCCATCCAGCCCACTCGGAATGTCAATTGCCAGCCGGGGCACATCCAGTTGGTTCAGTTGTTTGATCCACTCCGCGTAACGCCCCTCCACCGGACGCTGCAAACCAATGCCGAACAGCGCATCCGCGATCAAGGCCCAGCCGCCCTCCGGCGATGCAGGCAACTCGGTCAGCACGCTTCCGCCTGCTTCCAGCCAGGCAGCATAAGCCTTGGCGGCGTCGGCGGGCAAAGCCGCCGGGTCGCCATCAAACACCAGCGTCACGTCGCGCCTGGCTTGCAGCAGGCGGCGAGCCATGACCATGCCGTCGCCACCGTTGTTGCCCGGGCCGCAAACGATCAACACCTGGCCGGGGCGCTCCATGGTGAGGCGAAACGCCTCCTCGGCCGCAGCACGGCCGGCCCTCTCCATCAGCGGTGGATCGGCATCGGGCATGAAGCGCTCTTCTATGCGTCGAATGCTCTGTACGCTGAAAACAGCCTGTACCTTGTCAGCCATAATGTGCTTTCCTTGTGTGCGGAACTGCTTTCGAGATGGTCAGAGGATAACTTTTTTGTGCCTGCCTCGCTTGTCGCGCAACCGGATAGTTGCGGCGCAAGTGCAAGCTCTGGAAGCAACGCTTGAGGCGTGTGCTAGAATTTCCGCTTTATTTCCAACCACCGTTATCTGGCCGCCACGCTAAACCGCTATGGGTGGGCAGATCCTAAACAGAACTTGTCAGGAAAGCATTGATGGAGAACACTCAGGAAACCCAGAACGCCCTCGAGCGCAGCATCGACCTGTCCGTGTCCTTGGCCGTTGTTGAAAAAGACGTAGAGTCCCGTCTCAAGCGCATGGCGCGTTCAGTCAAGATGCCGGGTTTCCGCCCGGGCAAGGTGCCGCTCAAGGTCGTCGCGCAGAGCTACGGCGCCCAGGCGCGCTCCGAGGCAATCGGTGCAGCGGTCGAAGGCAGCTTTGTCGAAAAGGTTCGTGAACTCAATCTGCGCGTGGCTGGCAGCCCGCGCATCGAGGCGGGCGACTCAGCCAACGACGGCGAACTCGCCTTCCGCGCAATCTTCGAAGTCTATCCAGAGGTTGTGCTTGGCGACTTGTCGGCTCACAGTGTCGAGCGCCCCGAGCTGGTGGTGGGTGACGCCGAAGTGGACAAGACGCTTGACGTGTTGCGCAAGCAGCGCACCAGCTTCAACCCGGTCGAGCGTCAGGCTGCCGAGGGCGATCGCATCGTCATCGACTTCGTCGGGCGCAAGGATGGCGAAGTCTTCGAAGGCGGCACCGCCGAAGGTTTCCCGTTCGTGATCGGCGCAGGCGCCATGCTGAAGGACTTCGAAACAGCAGCAACCGGCATGGGTGTGGGCGAAACCAAAACCTTCGACATGACCTTCCCCGAGGATTATCACGCTGCCAATCTGGCGGGTCAGACCGTGCAGTTTGAAGTCACCGTCAAGACGGTTGAAGAGCCGGTACTGCCGGAAGTCGACAGCGATCTGGCGCGAGCACTGGGCGTGGCCGATGGCGATGTGTCCAAGCTGCGTGACGAAGTGCGTGGCAACCTTGAGCGTGAAGTCAAGCGCCGTATTCAGGCTCGCATCAAGGAGCAGGTCATGGACGCGCTGATTGCAGCGCACCCCATCGACGTGCCCAAGGCGATGGTTGAGGCTGAATCCCGCCAGTTGGCAGACAATGCCCGTCGTGACATGGAAATGCGCGGCATGAACGCCAAGGACCTGCCGGTTGACCCGGCCTGGTTCGCTGATCAGGCCGAACGTCGTGTGCGCCTGGGGCTGATCATGGCTGAGCTGGTCAAAGTGCAAGAGCTTCACGCCAAGCCCGAGCAGATCAAGAGTCTGATCGAAGAAATGGCGCAAAGCTACGAAGACCCGAGTGAGCTCGTCAGTTGGTATTATTCCAACCCCGAGCGTCTTGCTCAGGCAGAGGCCGTGGTAATCGAAGACAATGTTGTCGCGTGGGCCGTCAGTCAGACGCAAACAACCGACAAAAAAGTCACTTTCGACGAACTGATGGGCAACAACAACGCCTGATAGGTGGAAGGGGCTGCAAGATGAACAAGGACATTGACGGTATCAGTCATTTCAACCCGGTAGGCCTGGGCCTGGTGCCAATGGTGGTGGAGCAGAGTGGTCGCGGCGAGCGCGCCTACGACATCTACTCCCGCCTGCTCAAGGAGCGGGTGATTTTTCTGGTGGGGCCAGTAAATGACGTGATGGCCAACCTGATCGTTGCGCAGCTCCTGTTCCTTGAGTCGGAAAATCCGGACAAGGACATTCATCTGTACATCAACTCGCCAGGTGGTTCAGTTACCGCAGGACTGGCGATTTACGATACGATGCAATTCATCAAGTCCAATGTCAGCACACTGTGCATCGGACAGGCGGCCAGCATGGGTGCTTTCTTGTTGACCGCTGGCGAGAAAGGCAAGCGCTACTGCCTGCCCAACTCGCGAGTCATGATTCATCAGCCGCTGGGTGGTTTCCAAGGGCAGGCGTCGGACATTGAAATCCACGCGCGCGAGATTCTGTTCATCCGCGAACGTCTCAATCACATGCTGTCTCATCACACGGGGCAGCCGGTTGAACGCATCGAGAAGGACACGGATCGCGACAACTTTCTCAGCGCGAACGCGGCAGTTGAGTATGGCCTCGTTGACAAGGTCCTGACTTCGCGTTCAGAAGGCTGAAAGACGGAGATAGACGATGGCAGAAAAAAAGACCGGTAGCGAAAAGCTGCTTTATTGTTCGTTTTGCGGCAAAAGCCAGCATGAAGTCAAAAAACTCATTGCTGGGCCCTCGGTCTTCATCTGCGATGAGTGTATCGAGTTGTGCAACGACATCATCCGTGACGAACTGCTCGAAAAGTCAGCGGTTCAGGATGACTCGACAGCGCTGCCGACACCGCGCGAAATCTGCGCCATCCTCGATCAATACGTCATCGGTCAGTCCGCTGCAAAGCGTAATCTCGCCGTGGCGGTGTACAACCACTACAAGCGTTTGCGCCACATCTCCACCACCAAGGACGATGTGGAACTTTCCAAGAGCAACATCCTGCTGGTCGGGCCCACCGGGTCAGGCAAGACCTTGCTGGCTCAAACGCTAGCCCGCTTGCTCAACGTACCCTTTGTGATGGCCGACGCCACCACCCTGACCGAAGCCGGTTATGTGGGTGAAGATGTCGAGAACATCATTCAAAAACTGCTTCAAAAGTGCGACTACGATGTCGACAAGGCGCAACAAGGCATTGTCTATATCGACGAAATCGACAAGATCACCCGAAAGTCCGAAAACCCTTCAATCACCCGCGACGTTTCCGGCGAAGGCGTTCAACAAGCCTTGCTCAAGCTCATCGAAGGCACGGTGGCATCCATTCCGCCCCAGGGTGGTCGCAAGCATCCCAATCAGGATTTTATCCAGGTCGACACCACAAACATCCTTTTCATCTGCGGTGGTGCCTTCGATGGGTTGGACAAGGTTGTCCGCGAGCGCACCGAAAAAGCCGGCATAGGTTTTGGGGCCGAGGTCAAGAGTCGTGCGGCCGATCGTCGTGCGGAGTTCCTGAAAGGGGTGGAGCCCGAAGATCTGGTCCGGTTTGGCCTGATTCCAGAGTTCGTCGGCCGCCTGCCTGTTCTTGCCATTTTGCAGGAGCTGGACGAAGAAGCGCTGGTCCAGATTCTGGTCGAACCCAAAAACGCACTGGTCAAGCAGTTTCAAAAACTCTTCTCAATGGAAGGTGTAGAGCTTGACATCCGTGCTGCCGCACTCCGCGCGATTGCCAAGAAGGCGATCAAGCGACGCACCGGCGCACGCGGATTGCGCTCGATTCTCGAAGGAGCCTTGCTCGACAGCATGTACGACCTGCCCAATATGGAAGGGGTAGAGGCCGTGGTGCTGGATGAATCGACCATTAACGAGGGTTCGTCTCCTCTGCTGATTTATTCTGAAAAACGTCAGGTTTCGGGGTCTAACTGACGCTCTTCTGCCCGCGCAGTTGCCTGCTTCCCACAGGGTGCGGAACGTTTCCGCCCCTGTAGCATCTCATAACGTGCCCGCGTCGTGTGCTGAAACGCGTACAAAGATGTGCCAACATCGAGCGGCAGTAGGGGTGCGAGAGTGCTTTTTTGCTTCCGTGCTGTTCCTTTCCGTACTGTTCCTTTCTGCGAAGAGATTCGTAGCATGGCTTGAAATCCGGATTTAAGCCCTCAATTGCTACAACTCGTACTCACGAGGTCATAAAAGAATGTCAGCCATTACCGAGCTCCCCAACGAGCCGCTTGAACTCGCCCTGCTGCCGCTGCGCGACGTCGTTGTCTTTCCGCACATGGTCATCCCGCTCTTTGTCGGGCGGGCCAAGTCCATCAAGGCGCTCGAAGTCGCCATGGAAAGCGACAAGCAGATTCTGCTGGTGGCCCAACGTTCGGCCGCAAAGGATGAGCCTTCCAGCGGTGATCTGCACGAAATCGGTTGCGTAGCCAACATCCTGCAAATGCTCAAGCTGCCTGACGGCACCATCAAGGTCTTGGTCGAAGGCGTGCAGCGTGCCCGACTTGACACGGTCACTGAAACGCACGAGATGTTCTCTGCAGTGGTTACGCCAATCGTGTCGCTTGAGTCTGACAGTGACGCGCAGGTTGAGGCCATGCGGCGTGCTGTCATCAGCCAGTTTGAACAATACGTCAAGCTCAACAAGAAGATTCCGCCCGAAATCCTGGCCTCGCTGTCCGGTATCGACAACGCCGGTCGACTGGCCGACACGATTGCCGCACACTTGCCGCTCAAGCTTGAACAAAAGCAGGAGGTGCTGGAGCTCCTCCGTGTTGTCGATCGTCTCGACAAGTTGCTGTCGCAAATGGAAAGCGAGCTGGACATTCTTCAGGTCGAAAAGCGCATTCGTGGCCGCGTCAAGCGCCAGATGGAAAAGAGCCAGCGCGAGTACTACCTGAATGAGCAGGTCAAGGCCATCCAGAAGGAGTTGGGGGAGGGCGAGGATGGCTCTGACCTTGACGAGATGGACAAGCGCATCAAGGCAGCCGGCATGACCAAGGAGGCGCTCGCCAAAGCCGAAGGTGAGTTCAAGAAGTTGCGCATGATGTCGCCGATGTCAGCAGAAGCGACGGTGATCCGCAACTATATCGACACCATTGTGGGTCTGCCCTGGAAAAAGAAGTCACGCGTCAGTCGTGATCTTCTGGCCGCCGAAAAGACTCTGGACCAGGATCACTACGGCCTGGAAAAGGTCAAGGAACGAATCGTCGAGTATCTCGCCGTTCAGCAACGGGTGGACAAGGTCAAGGCACCCATACTGTGCCTCGTCGGCCCCCCGGGTGTAGGCAAAACCTCGCTTGGCCAGTCGATTGCCAAGGCAACCAACCGCAAGTTTGTGCGAATGGCCTTGGGTGGTGTGCGTGATGAGGCCGAAATCCGTGGCCATCGTCGCACCTATATTGGTTCAATGCCCGGCAAGATTCTGCAGAACATGAGCAAGGTGGGGGTGCGCAACCCGCTCTTCCTGCTTGACGAAGTCGACAAGCTCGGCATGGATTTCCGTGGCGACCCAAGCTCGGCCTTGCTCGAAGTGCTCGATCCCGAACAGAATCACACCTTCCAGGATCACTACATCGAAGTCGACTTTGACTTGTCCGATGTCATGTTCGTGGCCACTGCCAACACCCTGAACATACCGGCAGCGCTGCTCGACCGCATGGAAGTCATTCGACTGTCGGGTTACACCGAGGACGAGAAGCTCAATATTGCCCAGCGCTATCTGCTGCCCAAGCAGATGAAGAACAACGGTCTCAAACCTCGTGAAGTCGACGTCACCGAAGCGGCATTGCGCGACATTGTGCGCTATTACACCCGCGAGGCCGGTGTCCGGAGCCTTGAGCGCGAAATCTCCAAGATCTGCCGAAAGGTGGTCAAGGCCTTGGTAGTGCAAAAGCAATCCGACACCATTACGGTCGACGTCGGCAATGTTGACGCCTATCTTGGTGTTCGTCGCTACTCTTTCGGCATGGCCGAAAAAGAAAACCAGATCGGTCAGGTGACCGGTCTGGCGTGGACCGAGGTGGGTGGCGAGTTGCTTACCATCGAATGTGTGTCAGTGCCGGGTAAGGGTAAGGTGCTGACCACTGGCAAACTCGGTGAGGTCATGCAGGAGTCGATTCAGGCGGCTTTGTCGGTGGTGCGCAAACGCTCGCGTTCATTGGGCATCTCCGACGACTTCTATCAAAAAAGCGATCTTCACGTGCACTTGCCCGAGGGCGCTATCCCCAAAGATGGTCCGTCTGCTGGCATTGGAATTGCCACCGTGCTGGTTTCCACCCTCACGGGCATCCCGGTTCGCTGCGATGTTGCCATGACCGGTGAGATCACGTTGCGCGGCGAAGTGCTGCCTATTGGTGGTCTCAAGGAGAAGCTCCTGGCGGCGGTTCGGGGTGGAATCAAGATGGCGCTGATCCCCGAGGAGAATGTCAAGGATCTGGCCGAGATTCCGGACAACATCAAGAACGCGTTGGAGATTGTGCCGGTGCGCTGGTTCGATCAGGTGATGCAACACGCGCTGGAACGTCAGCCCGAGCCATTGGCCGAGACTGTCGATACTGCCGATCTGTCCAAGACTGCCGCCAGTGACCCAGCGGTTTCATCCGAGGTTGTACGTCCGCACTGAAAGTGCTGCCGGGAGGGTGCTCAGCGACGAGCGCCTGCCCGGCAGTAAGCATAGCTCTTGCACTAAAATAAAATACCAGTTTATAATTGCTTTCTCTGCTGAAACGCAGCGGGTGCTTAGCTCAGTTGGTAGAGCGTCGCCCTTACAAGGCGAATGTCGGCGGTTCGACCCCGTCAGCACCCACCAAGAAATGCAGCAAAAACAGGCGCTTGAGGATAATCCTTCAAGCGCCTGTTTGCATTTTGCAAAATGTGGAACAAGGCGCGAGGGTTCGCCAATGGAGGATCAGTCGCGCGGGCACCAGACTGATCGGTCTGGCTTTTCAAGGCAGTGACGGAGGATGACCGACATCCATGGCGCCAGCTATGTGCGCTGGCGCACATACTGTCGTGATCTGACAGCCTACACTGATCGTGTGTCGACCGTCGGTCGACGACTTTCGAGATCATGATCATGAGCAAGGACCAGGACGGTCGCCGTGAGAACAAGAAGCAGGCCCTGAAAACACCCAAGGAGAAGAAGAAGGACAAGCAGGCCAAGAAGGATGCTTTGAATCCGGTCAAGCCCTTTCTCAAGGACTGACTCTGGTTTCGGTGGATGTGCGTGCGCCACGCAGACCTGAGTACAGATAGTCATGCTGGATCGAATGAATTCATCCTGCACTCTCGCGTGGCTACAGCATGCTCGTCCGGGATATGAAAAAATTACGAGTAATGCCTGCTAATGATGGCGACTTTCACGACCTGAGAACGTTGGCTGAGGCGGCTGAGCTGCGTTTGCAAGAAACGGCGTGCCAGTCTCCTGGGAGTGTGTCGCGAGACAGTGCGCTGATGCACGAACTTCAAGTGCATCAACTCGAGCTGGAGTTGCAAAATGAGGCACTCCGGAAGGCATTGTTTGCGCTGGAGCTTGCCCGTGACCGCTATGCCGACCTGTTCGATTTTGCGCCCATTGCTTATCTCACCATATCGCGTGAACTCCGCATCATAGACGCGAATTTTGCCGCTGCCGCTGAGCTGGGACTGTCCCGTTCGGAATTGAAAAATCAACTGATCGGGCGTTTTATTGCCGCAGTCGATCTTGATCGCTGGCACAGGAAGGCCAATGAGGTATGGCGCGCGCTGGGTACGCGGCGTGAAGAGTTCGAGATGCTGCTCAGAAATGCAGCCGACGTGAAGTTTCCGGCGCAACTGCACTGCATGGCCACGGAGCTCGCGCCAGGCCAGCCAATAATGCGTATCGCGTTGATCAATGACAGCGTGCGAAGTGCTGAGGCTGCCGAGCTTGAGCGGCTTGCCAACCACGATGTGCTCACACAGTTGCCTAACCGTCGCCTGTTTCGAGACCGCTTGAAACATGCTGTGGCGGCGGGTAGACGCAGTGGAATGTACGGTGCGGTACTATTTCTTGATCTCGACAACTTCAAGCGATTGAACGACGCACTCGGTCATGATGCCGGTGATGAGTTGCTGATTGATGTTGCGCACAGGTTGCGTAACAGCCTGCGCGAAGGCGATACCGTGGCGCGCATAGGGGGTGATGAGTTTGTAATGATTCTTGAGGGGCTGGGAATCATGGAGAGCACCGCGGTGGCGCTCGCCAAACAGATCGCCAACAAGCTGAACAGCATCATTGCTCATCGAATCAAGCTTGGCGATGATGACTTCATCTGCACCACCAGCATAGGCGTGCGCCTGTTTGGCCCGGGAGACAGCTCCGACAAGTTGTTGAAGCAAGCTGATACTGCGCTTTATCAGGCAAAGGCGGCGGGTCGAAACCAGGTGTGTTTGTTCGACCCATCGTCATAGGCAAGCGCCGTCAGAATGAGGCTGGTTCGGGAATTTCATCGGTGTAGACCACAAAGCGCTGCAGTGTGTTGGTGCCGAAGGCGTTGCTGATCGGTACGTCAGCCGCATCACGACCGCGCGCGATCAGAACGCGCCCGATGCGCGGGATGTTGTTGCGAGCATCAAAGGTGTACCACTGGCCATCAAGATAAGCCTCGAACCATCCCGCAAAATCCATCACCCCATAGGGCGGAGGCATGCCTATATCACCAAGGTAGCCGGTGCAGTACCGAGCCGGAATGTTCAGGCAACGACAAAAGGCGATGGCCAGATGGGCGTAGTCGCGACAGACGCCAACGCGCTCGTGAAAGACCTCCCATGCCGATTTGGTTGATCGTGCATGTTGATAGCCAAACTCGATGTGATTGTGCACGTAATCGCAGATTGCCTGAACCCGACCCCAGCCGGTCGGGCCGTTGCCGAACAAAGACCAGGCAATTTCGGACAAACGATCAGTTTCGCAATAACGGCTACCCAGCAAAAACTGCAGCGCCTCGTCTGGCAGCGACTGCACCGGAACCTGCCCGGCGCCAGGAACAATCACATCGGGCAGGCCAGTGTCGCGCACCACTGCGCTGGTCGAGAGGCGAAGCAAGCCTTGGGGTGCAACGATGCGGGTGCACCAGTTGCCGAACGCATCCCGATACATGGACATTGGCACTGGCGGATCGGACATCAGATGGTCGGGCTGCAGCATGTCTGAAGCCCGGGTGTAATGAACGTTCAGCGTCAGTATCATCGGCGTTGGTTACGGGCAATCGTAGACGAGTTCGTAACCAATGCGGATTTTCATGTTGGTGTTCCTTTAAGGCAATGCGCGCCATAGGTGTTGGCACTGGGGTTTTCGATGCAACCGGGTGTCGTCGTGCAGGATGTCGTTTGCACCGCAGGCTTGTTGCAGGTGTGCAATATGGTCCCCAATGAATCGATCACAAGCTCGCGCAGAACGGCCCATCCGTTTTCAGTCCGGCCAATCAGTTTCTGGTTCAGTTCGAGCTCGATGCCGATGTACTGCTCCGGCGGATGGCGCTTGCGCAGGTGGGCGGTGAGCCCGTCATTGCGACCTGCATAGGGATAGTTGCGCCGTACGCTCAGCTCGGGAGCTAGCGTTTTGAAGGCCTCCTTCCAGCGTGCGCACAAGGCTTTCTCGCCTGATCTGGCCGGGTCATACAATAGTCCGATGTCGGCATTTCGCTGCTCACCTTCAAACACCGGTGTGAAGCTATGACTGGATAGGTGAATGACCCGCCCGTGTGAAGCAATCGCGTCGCTGACCAGTTGTTCGGCCTGACTGCGATAGGGCTGATAGTGTCGCGCCAGGATGACCTTCAATGCTGCGTCGGGCAGTGTGCGGACGGGTTCGAAGTGTAGATGCGGGTGGCCAATGGAGCGGTTCAGATCGACCAGCAGCCGACTGACGGTGGACGCCAGCAATGGGGCACCAAAAGCTGCGGCTAGCGACTGCGCCATGACCAGCGCGCCAAAGTCAAAACCACGATGAGACTGCAGCAGGTCGGTGTGCTGCGCGAACAATGTCCGGTAGGCCAGCGGGATGCGGTTTCCACCGTGTTCGCAGGTAATCACAATTGGCGCACCCTCCGTCATCCAGTCTGACGGTGCTTGCGTGGCGACCGATGTGGAAGACAAAGGCTGCGTTACCACTTGAGATCCGGCAACCTACTGAAGACCTCGCGCGTACCTTCGCTCCACTGCTTGCCGAGTTCGCTGAAGTAGGTGTCGCCCGGTGCAAAGCGACGCTGCATGTCAAGCTTGAGACTATCCTTTTGATAACAGATCAGGTCAATCGGCATGCCGACTGACAAGTTGCTGCGTATCGTTGACTCGAAGGACACCAGCACACACTTGGCCGCATCGTTGAGCGAGGTGGTGCCGGTGATGACCCAGTCGATGATTGGCTTGCCGTATTTTGTTTCACCTGTTTGCAGATACGGGGTCTGGTCGCTTGCTTCGATGAAATTGCCTTCTGCATATATCCTGAACAAGCGCGGCTGCTCCCCGGCGATCTGACCGCCCAGAATGAATGACGCGTTGAAGCCGACGTCGCTGTCGGTCAGATGCTGACCGTCGCGCCGATCGACCTCACGCATTGCGTCCGACACCAGCAAGGCCACGTCAAACATTGATTCGGCACTCAACACGCCGGCTGCGTTCACTTTTGATGAACGCTGCCGCAGCAGGCTGATGACAGCCTGCGTGCCAGCCAGGTTACCTGAGCTGAGCAGCACGATGACCCGATCACCGGCACGCTCGAAAACACTCATCTTGCAGAAGCTCGCAAAATTATCGACTCCTGCATGTGTGCGCGAATCGGAGGCAAAGATCAAGCCTCTGTCGAGCATGACACCAACACAATAAGTCATTGCTGTTCCTGGATAAAAGGGCAAAATTCATTGCCGGAAATCGGCAGGCAAGGCGTGCCCAGTCTTGAAATCTCTGGACGGATGCCAGTCGCCACAACCCTTCATCTACGGAGACAGAACTTGAGGACGAAAGCTGCAAGGTTTAGCGGCCTTTACCGCCGAACACCAACAAACCCCCACCGATCACGATTGCTCCCACTCCCGCCCACAGCGGGATACTGATTGACGCACTTTCGGTGACAGACATATCAAGCGGGCCGACGCTGGCCCGGTGAGTTTCCTTGGGATAAGTGAAGCCACCATATATGAGACCCAGGATACCTGCCACAACCAGTGTAACACCCAGAATTCGGATTCCGTTCATAACCATCGCTCCCGTTTATTGCGTATCTCGCGGAGCTAAACTTAGGCGCAAGGTCTGAAAGAGTCTGTTCGACAGCGCACATAATCGATCAAGGTACGCCGCAGCCTTGAAGCGGGTGGTGCCACCGGCAGTTCAGTCCAGCCAGCGAATGGGCGAGGCGAGGTCTGGGTGCTTTCCCTTGCGGTCGTGATAATGGGCTGCGATTGCCGCGATGTCCTTGTCTGGATCGCCGCTGAGTGTGAGATAAGCGAGGATGCCAGTCTGGCGTTTCTCGTAATCGACGAAACCCAATCCGACTGGCACCTGCGCGGCAAGGGCGATGCGGTAAAAGCCGGTTTTCAGGCCGGCGGTGTGGCTACGTGTGCCCTCTGGCGCCATGACCAGCAGGAAGCGCTCACGGGTGGCAAACTCTGCGACCATCTGCTCCACAAAACCGCTGCGTTGTCGGCGGTTGACAGGCACGCCGCCAAAGCGACGCAGCAGACCGCCAAAGGGCCAGCGAAAGAGTGCGTCCTTGCCAACCCAATGGGCGTTCAGTCCGAGCGCCAGCTTGGCTAACAAGGCATACATGGCGTCCCAGTTAGAGGTGTGCGGGTAGGCAATCAGCACCGCACGGGCAGGGCGATCGGGTGCATCGATCACGGTCCAGCCGAGCAAGCTGAGCAATTTGAGATAAAGGGGCTTCATCGTGCGCGCATCCTGGGTGGGGTTGCAATGATATCAATTGGGATGACGATCATTGAATCGCAGTGTGGGTCAGGCGCGCGTGCGCTGCCTGTGGCGTCCATCTGGGCGGTACGTCCGCTGGCTGCTTTGCGCTTCATTGAGCGACCTCCGGTGCATAGTCGATTTCTGGCAACACAAGCTCCCACGACGCGCACTTGAGCCCTTCCTGTGTGTTGTCTCTGGCGTGCCTGACCATGATTGATGCCACCCGCACTGCGACGATTTTTCCGGCAGGTGGCTGAAACTTCGAAGACATGCGGCCGACAACAATGCCGGACGCGTTGGTCAGCTCCCATCCGTTTCCGCCGTTTGTCCTGGGCTGCAGCATCAAAGGGCTTCTGACATCGAGTGCTGCCAGCGCACGGTGTATGGGGGATTCAGGGGCGAAGTATGCAGGCCAGGACAGGACGATTTTCTCGGGGTCTGCACACCAGGTCCGGTGGTTCATGCCAGGCTCCGGTGCTGGCGCGTCCGGCCGTGTGCGCATTACAAGTCCGTTCAGCGCAGGCACAAAAGGGTGCCTGACACCGCTGGCATCGCACAGCGTCAAGGCGTAACGCGCCCGTGTCATGGCCACGTAGTAGAGCCGCCGTTCATCCTCTCCGCGACTCTGCCAGCCACCGCAGTCCAGTATCAGAACGTGATCGAACTCCAGCCCTTTGGCACGATGAGCCGTCATCAGCACCAGCGGCGCATTGGGGCGCGGTTCGCCACCTGGCTTGCCTATCGCGCCGAACTCGTACAAGGCCTCGACCAGATCGTCTACGACCAGCTCGCCGGATGGTGCGGCTGACTCGGTGTCGTCGATGAACTGCGCCAGCGCAGCGATGCAGGGGTGATGTATGAGGCCGGTGGTGGATACGCCAAAGCGCCGCCGGAACCAGCGAGCCAGCGAACCAGAGCGGATCACCACGCGACGTCGCCCGGCCTGTCGCTGTTCGCCTCTGAGCAAGCTGATCAGCGCGTTGCCCTCGCGCGTTGTGTGCAGTTGAAGTTGCCCGGTGTCGCGTTGCATGTGCACCGGCACGCCGCGCAACCGGCACAGCGCGGCCATGGGTTCGAGGTCTTCCCAGCGGCGCGCAATGACGGCAAAGCGGCCCCATTGACCCGCAGCGTCATGCGCCACCAGCGCGTGCAGCCGTTGTAATTCGTTCAGCGCAAGCTGCGCCTCCTGCAGGGGGTTGCGTGGTACTTCGAGCACATGAACACGTCCTCGCGTCAGCGGGTCGCGTGCCTCCTGCACGCCACCATCCGGCTGATCACGGCGGGCGTGGTTGACGCAGATGGCTTGCTCGGCCTTCATGCGATCCCTGTTGTGCTCGATGATGCGGTTGGCGCACTGGATGATATGCCGGGTAGAGCGATAGTTTTCGATCAAGGCATAGCGGCGCGCCGCGTAGTCGGATTCAAACTGACGGATGTAGCGCACGTTGGCGCCGCCGAAGTCGTAGATGTTCTGGTCGTCATCGCCCACCACCAGCAGCGACAGCCGGTCCTCTTCGGTTTGTAGCTTGCGTCCTGCCACTGCGCTGATCAGCTCGTAGTGGTCGCCGTTGATGTCCTGATATTCATCCACCAGCAGAAAGCGCAGACCAGCCAGCAAGCGGTCGCGCAGAATTGACGGCGCTCCAGCATCCGGACCGTCGCCTGAACCCGTGTCCTCAGCCGCTCGCAGCCGCTGGGTGGCCAGGCGTATCACCGCGCCAAAATCCAGCGCATCTCCCCGTTCCAGCGCCACCGCGTAGCTGGTGCCGGTCAGCCGCATGGCCAGCCCGTGCAAGGTCTGCACCGTCACGCCGGCGGCGTCTGCGCCGATCAGGCTCCACAAGCGGCGCCGGATCTCGTTGGCGGCCGAACGGTTGTAAGCCAGCACCATCACCGCATCCGGGCGCACCAGGCATTCGCGCAGCAACCACGCCACCCGATGCACGATGACCCGCGTCTTGCCTGCCCCCGGCCCGGCCAGCACCAGGTGATTGCCTTCGACCGGTGCCGCAACAATGGCCTGTTGGTCGGGGTTGGCCAGATCGGTGAGGATGCGGCGATGTGCCGCCTCGGTCGTGGCAATGTCCAGCATGTCCTTGCGACCGGCAAAGTAGCGGCGCACAAAACCGGCGCGGTCCATGCTGAAGTAGTCGATGATGAAGGACATGGCCGCCTGAATCTTGTCGAGAGCAAGCTTTGCGTATTCGGCCATCACATGCACTTGAACAATCTTGTCCTTGTAGTGCAGCGCCAGCTCGGCATAGTCGGACTTCTTGAACTGACGACGACGCGCTTCCGCGTTAAGGGCAATGCTCATCGCCGACCGGAACACCGCCTTTCCGCGAGCCAGATGCAAGACCTCGTTGGCGTCGAGGTAGAGCAGGGCAGATGACAAGGCGACATCCCACTTTTCGATTTCCAGACCGGCAAGCGTGGTGTCAGCCTGCAACGCTGCCTCCAGCTCGCCCTGTTTGCAGGTCACCAGCAGGGTGTTGCCCTGACGACGGCGTTGAAACTCGGCAAGCAGCGCCTGGGCAAGCTGCATGCGGCGGCTGCGGATACGGTCTATCTCCTGCCAGTTGCGCAGCAGCTTGATGAAGCGGCTGTCGGCCATGTGCGGACGCATGGCAAAAAAGCCCCGGTTAGTCTGGCCTTCGCCAAACGGCTCGGCAAAGGATTTGAGCAGCCGGGTGAGGCGATCGGGGTCGAAGTCGACCTGTGCATCGCGCCGCAGGGTATCGCAAAGGCGCCGCATGTTCAGCGTCTGCCAGCCTTCTTCGCCAGCATCTGGCGCCGCTTCACGAAGGCTGGCGATCAGCGCATCTTCAATGCGCGCCAGCTCAACCAGGCGTTGCGCGGTGTCCGGGTCACGATAAAAGGTGACACCAATCTCGGCGTCGTTCGACAACAGCTTCCAGCGATCGAGTTCGCGCAACATGTGCTGCAGATTGCGTGAATCCAGACCAGTGGCAAGCATCAGCTCGTCGGTAGACACCCCTTCGTCGTCCTCAGCCTGCACAAGCACGTCAAGAATGCCCAGATAAGGGCCGATGTCGGCGTCCGGCTTGAGTTTCTTGTGCAGGATCGCGCGGGCCTCATCCTGATTGCTGACCAGCAAGCTGCCGGGAAACACCCGGGTGTGGTTCTCGTGGCGTTCCAGCAAACGAGCCTCTTCAAGCCACGCCACCGCAATGCGCACCTTGGTGTCCGCGTCACTCGCGTCCGGGTCTATGCGCTGCGCCTCCGGAATCTCAAGCAGAATCTCGCCGCTGGTCACCACCACCTCGCCATCGCTGCGGTCCTTGCGCTCTATGGTGCGCAGCGCCTTCAGGATCGCGCCAATGTCGTGCTGGGTCAGCCGTGAGTTTCGCAACAGCCGAAACTGCACATCCAGATCGGCCTCGTCATACAGCAGAATGCAGCGTGCCGGTGCCTGATCCCGGCCTGCGCGACCAGCCTCCTGCAGATAGTTCTCCAGCGATCCTGGCGTGTCCAGGTGGATCACCAGGCGCACATCGGGCTTGTCCACCCCCATGCCAAAGGCGTTGGTGGCAACAATCACGCGCAGCGTGCCGGCCAGAAAAGCCTCCTGCACCAAGCGCTTGTCGGTCGGCAACATGCCGCCATGAAAAAAACCGCAAGCCAGGTCGGCGTTCTTGAGAAACTGCGCCAGCTCCTCAACCGTTTTCTGGCGGGCACAAAACACGATGGCACCGCCGTCCTCGCACAAGCTGTCCTGCAGCAGCCGCAGCACCTCGCCATATTTGGCCTGTGCTGGCACCGAGCGCACCTCATAGGCGAGGTTGTCCCGGCTCACGCCGCCTTCCAGGCGATCCAGCACCAAGCCCAGCCGCTTGTCGAAGTGCGCGCAGATGTCGTCGACCACATCCGGCTTGGCGGTCGCGGTGAAGCAGAACACCGGAGAAGGGCGGTCTTTTTGACTCAGCTTGATGAAGCGCGACACATACAGATAATCTGGCCGGAAATCGTGCCCCCACTTGGACAAGCAGTGCGCCTCGTCAAACACCCAGGCACCAATCTGACGATGCTTCAAGGCCGTGGTAAAGGCGCGGCTGCGAAACTGCTCGGGCGCAACAAAGATCAGCCCCAGATCGCCCAGCCGCAGCTTGTCCAGCATTGCGCGGCGCTCCAGCGGGTTGAGCAGGTTGTTCAGATAGCCCGCGCAGGTAATGCCGCGTGCCTCAAGGTTGTCCACCTGATCCTTCATCAGCGACTGCAGCGGCGAGATCACCACCGTCAGGCTGCCGTTGCGGTAGAAACGCGCCAGCGCTGGCAACTGAAAACACAGCGACTTGCCGCCACCCGTGGGCAGGATTGCCAGTGTCGATCTACCGGCCATACCATTCTCGACGATGGCCCGCTGCAGCGAACGCCCGTCTGGCGTCGGCGGCGTGGCACGAAACCGTGTAATGCCGGGAAAGTAGCGCGGCAGCAAAGTCTCCAGATCATGCTGTTCGCGGCACCAGTCACAGTCGGGGTCGGCGCAGGGCGTATCGCGCAACAGGGTGATGGCCTCCCGCACCCTCGGAAAGCTCAGATGCACCCACGGCGGCAGCACCGAGTTGGCGCCCGCCACCTGCAACCACGCCAGCACATAGGCCAGCGGTTTGCGCCAGTCCGGGTCATCCAGGCAATGCCCGGCAATGTGGCGCTGCCCGGTGATGCACACCTTGCCCGCAGTGGCGCGCAACCATGCTGCCGAGGCCTCGGCCAGAGAAGGCTTGAGCGCCCGCCGCAAGGTGGCAAAAAAGTTGGCCAGACCCTTACCGTTTTCGTTTGCCAGCAAAAAATGCAGGCACACGCCCTCGTCGGGGTGGTCCGCCAAACGCTTTTGCAAGGCGTCTTTCTGATCACAGAACAAGGCGTAAGCCAGCTCGGCATCGCGCACCGGATCATTGCGCGTGGTGGTGCACAGCTTGTAGTCCTTGACCAACCGGTGATAAGGGTTTTGCGGAAACGCCACCGGCGACAAGGCCAGCGTATCCACCAGCGGCAGACTGTGCAGCGCAAGACCGGGGTGCAGGGTGGCAAGCGCGGGCTGATCGAAGGCCACAATGTTGTGACCCAGCACAAAAGCCGCGCCCTCGGTCATCGCGTCAAGCCGACTCACCAGATCGGCCGCCTTTCCCGAAAGCCTCAGCCGCGCGTCAAGGTCTGGCCGGTACACGCCCAGCTCGCGCAGCACCAGTTGGTCCCGACGGGCGGTTTCAATATCCAGGCACAGGCAACGCGCACGCGGCGGGGTTGATGATTCTGCCATCCAGTCAATTCAGTGAACACGACCTCCGGAATTGTAACTTGTAAGCGGATGGGATTCCTTGGCACGGGCGCAATGTCAATGCTGGTTAAGCAGCAAACCCGGTGCTATTGTCCCCACATGCGCAGACTCATTGATATCTCCCCGCCGGTCGATGCCGACACGCCGGTCTTTCCTGGCGACACCGCCTATAAGCAAACATGGGTTGCCCATATTGGCCCGGGCAGCCCGGTCAATGTCAGCGCCATTACCAGCACACCGCATCTTGGCGCCCACGCCGATGCGCCCTTGCATTACGACCCCAACGGCGCAGCCATTGGCGCAGTCCCGCTTGAACCCTTTATTGGCCTGTGTCGCGTCGTCCATGCCATCGGCGTCAAACCGCTGGTAGGCTGGAGCGATGTATGTCACGCGCTGCCTCATGGCGACGCTGTGCCGCCACGACTGCTTGTCCGAACCTATGCCCGCATGCCCGCCCGCCGCTGGGACCCGCAACTGGCCGGTTTTGCCCCCGATCTGCTGGAACGCCTGGCCGATCTGGGCGTAGTCCTGGTGGGCATTGACACCGCCAGCATAGACCCGGCCGACAGCAAGACGCTGGACAGCCACCAGGTGATCAGACGGCGCAACATGCGGGTGCTTGAAAACCTGTGCCTGGACGACGTCCCTGCCGGTGACTACGAGCTTATCGCATTGCCACTCAAACTGATGAGCGCAGACGCCAGCCCGCTGCGGGCGGTGCTGCGCACGCTGGACTGAAACCATGACAAGCCTCACCGACTGCCACACGCTCGATGCCCAAGACCCGCTTGCATCGCTGCGCCAGCTCTTTCACATCCCGCACGGCCTGATCTATCTCGACGGCAACTCGCTGGGGGTGATGCCGCGATCCACCTCTGCCCATGTGGCCCGCGTGCTTGAGCAGCAATGGGGCGAGGGCTTGATCCGAAGCTGGAACACCGCTGGCTGGTTCGACTGGCCCCAGCGCATAGGCGACAAGATCGGCCGCCTGATCGGAGCCGGACCGGGGGAAGCGGTGGCCACCGACAGCACCTCGGTCAACCTGTTCAAGGTGTTGAGCCTGGCCATGACGCTGCAACAACAGCAGTCAGCGCAACGCCGCACCATCATCAGCGAGCGCAGCAACTTTCCGACCGACCTCTACATTGCCGAAGCCCTGTGCAGGCAACAAGGCTGGACGCTCAAGCTGATCGACGCCGACGAGCTGCCGCAAAGCCTGAACGCCGAAACCGGCATACTCATGCTCACCCATGTCAACTACCGCAGCGGTGCCATGCATGACATCGCCGCCCTGACCGCTGCCGCACACAGCGCAGGTGCGCTTGCCGTGTGGGACCTCGCACACAGCGCAGGCGCGGTGCCGCTGGACCTCAACGCGGCCAACGCGGATTTTGCCGTCGGGTGTGGTTACAAATATCTCAATGGCGGCCCCGGTGCTCCCGCCTTTGCCTGGCTGCACCCACGCCATGCCGCCGCGCTGGGGCACCACACCTGGCAACCGCTGGCCGGCTGGTGGGGGCACGCCGCCCCTTTTGCCTTTACGCCGGACTATCAGCCAGCACCCGGCATCGGCCGATTTCTGTGCGGCACCCAGCCCATCATCAGCCTGGCCGCACTGGAGTGCGGCGTAGACACCGTGCTGGCCGCAGAACCGCTGGGCGGCATGGCCGCGCTGCGATCAAAGTCGCTGGCACTGACCGACCTCTTCATCGAACTGGTCGAATCACGCTGCTCAGGCCACGGCCTTAAACTGGTGACACCGCGCACGCATGACCAACGCGGATCGCAGGTGTGCCTGACCCGGCAGCAGGGCGCCCACGCCATTGTGCAAGCCCTGATCGCACGCGGCGTCATCGGCGACTTCCGCGCCGGCGACACCCGTCAGCCAGACATCCTGCGCTTCGGCTTCACGCCCCTGTACCTGAGCCACAGCGACGTGTGGCACGCGGTCGAGCATCTGCGACAGGTGCTGGACAGCGGCGAATGGCAAAAAGCCGAGTATCAGGGACACAATGCGGTGACTTGAGCGGGAGTGGGGTACTGGCAGTGGAGCCTGCTGGAATCAGATGCCCGACAACACCGCATCCAATGCAGCCACCAAGGCGCTGGCCTGTGTCGCTACATTGTCCACCGGGTGCCGTAACAGTTTGGTGGGCAGCGGAGCCGCGTAATGGGCCAGGGCCCGCAGGCGTTGGGCTTTGACGGTGATGGGCGGACACAGCGTGGCCGGCACCTTGCCGTCAAATTCGATATCAGCCAGTGGGATTGTCAGCCTTGCCGCCAAGGCGTCGAGCAGATCGCTTTGTATGACTACCACGTAAGGAATGCCGTCGCTTGCGCTGGTGCTAGGGTTGAGGAACACGTCGTACTGGGCCATGTGTCGCTTACCAAGGCCGCAGATCGGCACCGGGAATGCCGTGCGCTTCGACACGGGCGTTTTGCTCGGCGATCCAGTCGCCAAATTCAGCTTCAAATGCCCTCTTGCGTTCATCACGGCTGGTCTTGTCGTGATGAGCCTGCAACGCCTGGTAGTGTTCGATCGAGAGGATCACGGTGTCGAGTTGCCCGGCTTTTTCAACAAACACGGGTTCGCGCTTGGCTTGAGCGCAAAGGCTGCCGAATCGGTTCTTTGCTTCGGTGGCGGTGACCTGCATGGTGAGCTCCTTGGGCGTGTGGCCATTTTAGCCATTTTCTCCGCAGCATGTCGCTTTTGTCCACCCGAGCTTCAGGTTTAACGCGGGTGATAGGCCCGAAAAACTGATCGGTTTCAGGTTCAAATGGCAGCGCTGGAGTGTGGCGTAGCCACCTTGCTGGCCGCAGAACCTCTGGGTGGGGCAGGGACAAAGTGCGGTGACTTGAAAGGCGGTGCCCTTCAGGTCCTTGCAGTCGTTGGGGGAAGAGCGATTGATCCTATTCTTTTTGGGGCTTCGGATCAGACGATTGAGCCTCTGCTGATCCGCGAGATGATCGCGTTATATATCTGGCTGTCGACCCGCTTCATGATTATCTCTCGCTCATTGGCTGGCAAAAAAGCATGTACGAAACCCTGCTTGATCAGCGCCAACGTCTGCCAATGGCTCAAACCACCGTCCATCATGCGGCTTGCCACAAGGTACTCGTTGGCAAGTGTCGTGCGGGAGATACCGGGGTTATCCGTGCAAATTGTCAATGGCAGCCCAAAATCCATGAAACGTTTCAGCGGATACGCGTCGAATCCTTCGCTGTCGGGTACTTCGATGTCTTGAAATCCGATCACCTCGCGGTTTGAGGTAGGGCAGAGCTCGAGTGCGATACCACGATTACGGAAGCGTTCGGCGAGTTCCGGACGGTTTGACAAAGTCAATCCGTGGCCGATTCGATCAGCATGCAAGTGATAAGCTGCTTGCCAGATGTTGTCGGCAGACTCCCCCTCGCCGGCGTGGATAGTCAAAGGCAGGCACTCCCTGAACGCAGGCTCGAAAAGCGGCGCCAGGGTTTCGGGTGCTCCATGCCCTTCATCGCCAGCCAGATCGAGTCCCACCAGAAGATCTGGACAATCGGCATGCGCCAGAACTGCCTGCTCTACGGTGGCGGCGAGTCTTTCTGGCTGCCGTCGGTCTAGAATCCATATGAACCGGATGACCGGACTCCGTTCATCCTGAGGATTGTTGGCTCCTGACTGACTCAGAACTTCACGCAAGCTGCGCACGAACGAAACGGGGTCGTCAGGCCAGTATTTGTGTGGACTGCCGCGCAGTTCGAGGTATGCAAGCCCTTCGCTACGAGCTTGCTGGACCAATGCACTCACATAGGGTTTGAGGGCTGCTTTGTGCCCCAATATGGCGGAACCTGTCAGCTCACCGGGTCTTTCATAAGCCGCGAATCCCTGCGGATGTGCCGACTTTAACCCCAGCCGTGGTTCAGTAACCTCATACAGATGCTTGAAAAGTTGTGTGTCACTGGCATGTGCAAGCAGTGCAGCTACATTCGTTGCGCGATGCTCTCCCTTAAGTCGCTCAGGCCAATCCCAGGACCAGTCTTGAGAGGTCAGCAAGGGCTCGACGACGTCCAATGCCCGAGCACGCTCGGCATCTTCAAGCTCCGTCCACACAGCCAAACCGACTTTGCGCTGGTCTTCAAGACGCAAACTCCCGCCAAGATGGCGATGAAGGTCTGCCTTGGGCAAGCCCTCAAGCCAAGAAAAGTCGGAAGCGGTGAGCACAGCTTGCCTGAGGCGGGCGATTTCGGCAGGCGGCAAGCGGTAGAGGCTGCGCCAGTTTTCATGGTGTTCGTCTTTAGCCAGTTGTGCGATGAAATTGCCAAGAAGCTGGCTGCCCTGTCTCTGTCGGCTACGAATGTTGGCAGTCAGCGTGTTATCAGTTGTTGGCATCTTCCAGGAACAGACCGGTTCGGCCAGCGGAAGAGAAAAGGTACTCGAACAAACAGTTTGCCCATCCAGTTCGACATCAAGCAATTCGTTTCTACAGCTTTGATCGACGACGACCGGTGTAATGGCGGCAGCCAGGTCGGACCTGAGGCTCTTTGTGAAAAGCTCAATGCTGGGTTGTTTGAGTTCAACGGGTAGTGGTTCCGGGCCAAGGATATGCAGCATGGCGTGAGCACCAAATATGCTGCCAGCCCATTGCAGATCGGCGCTCATGGTTTTTCGCCCACCAGCCAGCGAGAGCACGAGCTGCCCCCCCTGGCACCGCTCACTGGCCAGCAGCACCAGCCTCAAAGTCAGCTCGCGCAGATGTTCGCACTCATTCTGAGTCGCAAGTTGATCTGTGCCGGCTGCCGTCCATATCCTCAGTGGGATTGGCAGGCTCAAGCGCTGCCACCAATCATTCAGGCAGACAAGCGACTGCTGAGTTCTTTCACCTTCCGTAGTGCAAACCCATAACTCGTCAGGTGGTTCGAGACCATAGCGTTGCCTCAGGCCCTGAAGGCTTTGTGCATCCGAAGCGTCACGATATAGATCCAGGTGCCCGGGAGCAACAAATCCAAACACCTCGGGAATGACGGCCCAGGTTGCACCGAGCGTACAAAGCAAAATATTCATAAAAAACCGTCCAAAATCTCGCCACGGATAAGCTGGCCTTAGTCAGAGTGCATTGTAATGGATACTTGACGTCGGACTATACATGATTATCCATAATGATGATTATCAGATGCTTGCGCATGCGTATCCGGTCTTAATCCCTTTGAAGTCAGGGCATGTCTTTGGACGCCTGGCCTCGCCCCGGATTGCGCTGCGCTTCGTCTTAATCCCTTT
>DAIMZH010000007.1:0-96372 GCA_036734105.1 Azoarcus sp.
ACCTTTTTGATTTCAGCAGGGCTCATGTTGGTTCTCTCGGCCTTGGAATATATCGCCACCAGTAATACCACTTCCTCTTCGGTCAGGTTGAAGTAGATCACTCTCGCACCGCCTGACTTGCCAGAGCCTGCGCGGCTCCATCGCACCTTGCGCGCTCTGTCCGCGCCGGGGATCACCTCGCCAGCCATTGGATTGGCCGCAATCAAAGCGATAAAATCCAGCCGCTCGACTTCTGACCAGATCTTCCCTGCCTGCTTCTGGAACGTCGGGGTCTCGATCACGGTGCGCATGGTCTGAATTATACGGGTTGCCCGTACAGGCGCAAGGGAGGAATTCAAACCTCCCTGCACGCTCGTCGATTCATCGCCCCTGGTTTTGGTGGAGTTTGGAACGACCCGATTCAGTCTGCTCCTGACGTTCAGACGGGAAAGCCGAATGGCAGCAATTGGCCGATTCGAGCCAAATTGTAGTTCAAGTTGGTCGCCGTAAACCTGCCGTTCATGTTCAAACCGTCGCCAGCAGCAGGTATGGCAGCTCCCGCTGCGGAGCGGCCGGTGGGGCGCAAAACCGGAAAGGCGGCTCCGGGTCGTGACCGGAAGTCCACGGGAGAGACTGATCACGATGGGAGGTCGACCAGTCGATTCGGTTCGCGTCACGGGGCTGTTTTCGACAATATCGCGCAGCACTTGAGCGAGGCGGCTGCATTGCTCGCCCATGTTTTCGACTTTGGCCTTAACGCACGTCGGGCAGGGCCTTCGTGAAACTCGCGCAGACGCTGAAACGGAGTTTTCGACTTTAATTGCGCTGAACAGGGGTAAATTTTTCAATCATTGAATCAGGCAGCGTTTAGCGGCCAACTGTCCTTCTTGGACCCGAACCAGCTACGGCAGGGTTGGCATGGGTCCAAGCGATCTTTATGCGCTCACGCTTGCCAATACATGCCAGCGGCTTCGACTCGGCTGGCGTGAAAGGTTATGCTAGCGGTTTCCCTGTGTCTCTCGTTTCGGGTGCCCAATGTTTCGCCCTCTATTGTTGTCTTGTTGCCTGGTGACTGTCGGGCTGGCGCAGGTGGTGTCGGCAGATTCAGTCTTTCATACCTCGCGACCTCTTGCCGAATTGGCGGTTTATCCGGAGCAGCGCGTCATGGCCCAGGTGCGTGTGCTGGATCAGGCCCGGGTTGCCGCCGAAGTCGGTGGACGCATCATCGAGTTGCCGGTGCGGGTAGGGCAGACGGTTACTCAAGGCTCGGTGCTGAGCCGACTCGATGACACCGATTATCGTATCGCGCTGGAGCGGGCGCAGGCACAGGCTGGCCTGGTCGAGGCCAGGCTTGGCTTGGCCGAGGTGCAACTGGAGCAGGCGCGCAGCTTGTCGGCACGGGGGTTCACAAGTGCCGACGGGCTGCACATTCGCGAAACCGAGTTGGCTGTGCTGCGTGGTGAATTGGCCGTGGCCCGCCAGGCGCTAAGCGCAGCCAAGGTGCAATTGACGCGTAGCGTGGTGCGTGCACCGTTCGATGGTGTGGTGAGCGCCAGACAGGCCAGCGTCGGGGACTACGCTTCACCCGGCCAGGTCCTCGTGACCCTGGCCTCGCAAGCTGGCACCGAACTGCATGCCAATGTTCCGGTTGCCCAACTCGACAGCCTGCTGAAAAGCAACGACATTCAGTTCTGGGTGGATGGTCAGCCGTTTGATGTGCAGGTGCTGCGGGTGGTACCGCTGGTGGAGGCTGCAGGGCAGATGCAGTTGGTGGTGCTCGATGGTGCCGACGACGTGCCGCCCGGACGGGCTGGCGAACTGCGTTGGCGCGACAGCGTTGCCTATTTGCCGGCAAGCTTTGTGGTCGAGCGAGGTGGCCAGACCGGAGTTTGGCTGGAGCGCGATGGCCAGCCCGTGTTTCATCCGGTGCCCAACGCTTCACCAGGCCGACCGGTGGCGCTGGACATGCCCCTTGATGTGCGCGTGGTGGATCAGGGGCGGCTGACGCTGGGCCTGACTGCTGCACCCATTCAGTTGCTCCCCGGGGACTGAGCGTGGGCACCTTTTATCGTTCGTTGGTGACCAATCACCCGTTGGCCAACATCGCCTTTGTGCTGGTGCTGTTTACCGGGGTGTTCAGCTATCTGAGCATGCCTCGCGCGCAAGACCCCGAGATCAACTTCAATTGGGTCAGCATCATTGCTGCCTTGCCCGGCGCATCGGCCGAGGATATAGAGCGGGAACTGACCGACCCTCTGGAGGATGCGATTGCGCAGCTACGCGACGTCCGCTTTGTGTCGTCGTCGTCACGCGAGGGCTTGTCCAGCCTGCTGGTTCGCTTCGACACCTTGTCCGAGCGTGATTTTGACAAGCGCATGAACGACCTGCGGCGCGAGGTTCAGAACAAGTCGGCCAATGAGTTGCCGGACGAAGCCAGCGAACCACAGATTATCGAGATCACCAGTTCGAGTGGTTTCCCGACCGCGCAAATGGTCTTGTATGGGCCGAGCGCCGAGGTGGTGCGCAGTTTTGTCTCCGGGCTGCAGCGTGATCTGGAGCAGTTGCCCGGCATAGACCGCGTGCAGACCTTCGGTTTTGATGAGCCACAGCTACAGGTCTTGTTTGATCCTGCCAGAGTGGCGGCAGCCGAACTTAGCCCGGCGCAGTTGGCGGACGGCGTGCGTGCCTGGTTTCGCAATGTGCTGGGTGGTCCGGTCGAGGTGGGCGAGCGCGAATGGTTGGTACGTCTGGAGGGCAAGACCACCGATCCGGACATCCTGGCACAGGCGGCACTGATCACGCCCGGCGGGTCGATCGCGTTGCATGAGGTGGCCGAGGTGCGCTATGGCCACGAGCGCAGCGATCAGCGTGTCAGCTATCGTGGGCAGCCGGCAGTGTTGTTGTCGGTGACCAAGCAGGGCGATGCCAACACCTTGCGCCTGGTCGACAGCCTCAACGCTTTTGCCGACGAGCGCAACCCCTTGCTCTACGCGCAAGGGGTCCAGCTCGCGATGGTGGACGATCAGACCCATGCCACCCGCCAGGCCATCTCGGTGATGGAGTCGAACGCCTTGCTCGGCCTGCTGGCCGTGCTGGGCATGTGCTGGCTGTTTCTCGGCTCCAGGCTGGCGCTGCTGGTGGCCTTGGGTATTCCGTTCTCGCTGGCAGGTGCCTTTGCGGCAGTCGACCTGATGGGTTCAACGCTCAACCTGACGGTGCTGCTAGGTATAGTCATTGCGCTGGGGATGGTGGTTGACGACGCGGTGGTGGTGGTCGAGGCCATCTATTACCGAATGAACCGGGGTCAGCCGGTGCTGGAGGCGACGATTGACGGCGTGCGTGAGGTGGCCAAGCCGGTATTGTCAGCCATCCTCACCACTGTGGCGGCTTTTCTGCCCTTGATGTTGCTGCCGGGCATTCTTGGCGAGTTCATGTTTGTGGTGCCGTTTGTGGTCACCGTGGCCTTGTTGATCAGTCTCTTCGAGGCTTTCTGGATCCTGCCAGCTCACGTCATGATGTTGCGCATCAGTTACGACAAGCCATCGCGTATGCAGCTCGCGCGTCAGCGCGCCACCCACTGGTTGCGCACCCGCTATGCCCGGCTACTGGTGGCGGTGATGCGTCGTCCCAAGACCGGCCTGGTGGTTGTTCTCATCACCATGGTTGGCGCGCTGGGTCTTGTGGGTGGCGGGGTCGTCAAGCGCGACTTCTTTGCATTCGACCCCATCCGGCAGTTCTTCGTGCACATCGAGCTTGAACCGGGTGCGCGGCTGGATCGCACCTTGACCGAAGCCGAGCGTATCGCCGAGCTGATCTATAGCGAGCTGTCGACCACCGAGCTGCGTTCGGCAGTGGCGGTGGCCGGCTTCAAGTTTACCGAGACCGAGCCACTTTTCGGCAACCACTATGGACAGGTGGTGGTGTCGCTGGCGCCACGACAGTCGGGTGGGCGGGATCCTGCCGAGGTCATTGACGCCTTGCGCGGACCCTTGGCCGAACTCGGTGGGTCTGCGCGGGTGAGCTTTCTGGAGTTGAAAGGCGGCCCGCCCACGTCGCGCCCGATCAACGTCAAGGTGCGGGGCAAGGACTACGCCGAGCTGCGCGCCGCATCGGATGCGTTGATGCAGACGCTGGAGACGCTGCCCGGTGTGCGCGATATCGTGGACGACGATGTGGCCGGACGGCCCGAGCTGCGGCTCATGTTGAATCGCGAAAAACTGGCGCTGGCAGGCGTTTCGCCCGCTGAAGTGGGGCGTTTGCTACGTCTGTATGGTGACGGCGAGATTGTTGGCAGCACACGCCACCGTGGCGACAAAGTGGAACTGGTTGTGCGCGCAGCCCCCGATGTTTTTGATGATGTGCTGCAAGTGTTGCAACACCCGGTGCGCTTGTCGGATGGACGGCTGATCCGGCTCGAAACCTTGCTGGACGCGGAAACCCGGATATCCAAGGGCTATATCCGGCATTATCAGTTGCAGCGCGCGATCACCGTCGAGGCCGAGATTGACCGCGAGGCCACCGACACCGTGCTGGCCAACCGGCAATTGCGCGATGCCTGGGCTGGTTTGCAATCTGAGTATCCCAATGTGACGTTGGATTTTTCGGGCGAGCTGGACGATATTCAGGAGAGCCTGGATTCCATGGGCCGCTTGTTTGCGGTTGGTCTTGGGCTGATCTATCTGATTCTGGCGGCCCAGTTTCGCAGCTACTGGCAGCCGGTCATCATCCTCACCACTGTGCCGCTGGCCTTTACCGGTGTGGTGCTGGGCCTGCTGGTGTCCGGCAATCCCTTGTCGCTTTATACCTTGTACGGTGTGGTTGCGCTGACCGGCATCGCGGTTAACGCGGCCATTGTGCTGATCAGTGCAGCCAACGAAAGGTTGGCGCTTGGCATGAGCGTGCAGCATGCTGCAGTCTATGCCGCGCGTCGACGTGTGGTGCCGGTGCTGATCACCACCGTGACCACCATAGGGGGCTTGTTATCGCTGGCGATTGGTCTCGGCGGCAAGTCCCTGATGTGGGGTCCGGTGGCGGCGAGCATTGTCTGGGGGCTGGGCTTTTCGGCCTTGCTCACACTGTTTGCCATTCCGCTGGTGTGGCGGGTGGCAATGAGGAATCGCTGAGTCAATGTGAATTACTGCCAGACTACCCGACATATTGCCTGCTAGTCTCTAAAAGGGATTTTTTGAGACATGCTGGCTCGTGACGTTAAAGTGTTGCCTGGCAGCTTGTCATTCGACTTATCAGGAGGAAGGTAATGAGCGTTCAGTTCGAATTGAGTTTCACCGAAGCGCCTGAGGCGCAAGCCCTGTTTGACCTGGCAGCCCAGGCACTCGATAAGGGCGCGAAGGCCTTGTTGATACTGGCGGCAGATGCCAACAACTGCCAGCCCGGCGACTTCGATCCCTGGCTGTCCGCATGCCCGGTTCCGGTTTTCGGAGGCGTTTTTCCGCAGATCATTCATGGTGGTTCCAACCACGAGAAAGGCTATATCCTGGCTGCCCTCAGTCAGCCGGTTACCATCCATAATGTTGTCGGCCTGTCCGACCCGGAGGCCGATTACTTTGACGTGATCGACCCCTTGTTTGCCGACAAGCCGGAGCCCGCCAGTGTGATGGTGCTGGTCGATGGCCTGGCCAGCCGCATTGGTGCGCTGCTCGACGCTGTCTATGATGTTCTGGGCAGTGAACCGAGCTTTTTCGGCGGTGGTGCTGGCAGTCTCAGCTTTGTTCAGAAACCTTGCCTGTTCTCCAATCAGGGCATGTTGGTCGACCATGCACAACTGATCGTGATGCCGGGGCGCTTTGCCTTGGGTGTTGATCACGGCTGGGAAAAATTCGCTGGCCCCTTCGTGGTGACAGCGGGAGAGCGTAACGTCCTTGAGAGCCTGGACTTCAAACCGGCATTCGAGGTCTATCGCAAGCATGTCGAGGCAGACAGCGGGCGACGCTTTGACGCGGACAACTTCTTCGATATCGCCAAGAGTTATCCTTTTGGCATGGAAAAGCCCGACGGCAGCATTGTTGTGCGTGACCCGATCACCTGTGACGAAAACAACATGGTGTGCGTGGGTGAAGTACCCAAGAACAGTATTGTGTATCTGCTCAAGGGTAGGCCGGAGAACCTGATTGCGGCGGCTGGTCGTGGCGCTTCGAATCTGCCGGCTGGCAAGGGGGCTGCATTGCTGACTGACTGCATCAGCCGGGTGCTGTATCTTGAAGGCCGTTTTGTAGAGGAGTTGGCCGCAGTGCAGAGTGAGCTGGGTGAGAGATCCCTGTTTGGCATGCTATCTTTGGGCGAAGTAGCCAATGGCGGCGATTATTGCCTTGAGTTCTACAACAAGACGCTTGTGATTGCCGCAGCCGAGAGCTGAGCTTACGGATAGCCCATTGTGCCCTTTGCCAACCAGAGTCTGTCGCTGATTGCACTCCAGTACGAGCTGGCGCTGCTGATTGGTCAGGACTTGCGACTCGCGCAGATGTTGCGGAGGTTCTTTCCGCCTGCGCTCAAGTTGCTCGGTTGCAGGGCAGCCCATGTGTGGCTGAAGGATGGCGAAAACAATGCCTGCAAGCATCGGTTTTCCTATCCCAGTCACGATGGGCGCAGGCTGACGAACGACCCCGAACTGAGCGCGCTGGTGTCACGCTACGCGCTCAATCCGGCACAGCCCGAGTCGTTTCATCTTGGCGACGGTGCGTGGGCCTTGTTCATGCCGTTGCAGAAACGCGGCTTTTGCATGATCGTCAAGGCAAGCGAACCGCTTGGCTCTGATTCGATCGCTGCGCTCCTGCCCATTTTCGACAGACTTGCCACGGCTTGTGCCGCCTGCGAGCAGTACGAAAAAACCGAAGCCTTGCGGCTGCTTGCCGATGAAAACGCCCAGCGTTTTCGCACAGTGGTGGAAACCGTTGGCGAGGTCATCTTCGAACTCGATGAATGCGGGCAGGTGCTCTTTCTCAATCCAGCGTGGTTCCGGGTCACCGGTCGCTCGGCGGGGGAGGGGATAGGCTTGCATGTGTTTGAGTTGCTGGGTTTGAGCGATGCAGCGGCTGTCGCGCGGGTGCAGTCGGTGCTCGACGCGGACTCGGATGGTGTGGAGTTCAGCCATAGCACGCAGACCATCAAGGGCGAGAGCCGTCATTTCGATATACGGATCAAACGCAGCCTGGATCTGGGTGGAGAGGGGCGGCGTCTGATAGGCACCATGGTAGATACCACGGAGCAACGCGCGCTGATCGAGCGCGTTCAGCATGCCCGAGCGCGCGCCGAAGAAGCCAACAGCGCAAAGAGTGCCTTCATTGCAAACATGAGCCATGAAATCCGGACGCCCATGAACGGCGTGATCGGTTTGGCACAAGTTGCGCTGGATGAGCCTGATCAGGCAACAGTCAAGGAGCACCTCAAGCTGATTCTGGGTTCGGCAGATCACTTGCTGACCATCATCAACGATATTCTCGATTTTTCAAAGATCGAGGCAGGTCGCTACACCCTGCAGGAAGACGTGGTGAATCTTTCCGAGCTGCTTGGCAACGTGTGTAGCCAGATGCGGCTACAGGCCGAGAAGAAGGGCTTGTGGCTCAAGCTTGACCTGCCGGATGACAAAACCTTCTGGGTGCGCGGTGATGCAACACGTTTGCGCCAGGTTTTGATCAACCTGCTTGGCAACGCCATCAAGTTTACCCTCCAAGGAGGTGTGACACTGCGCGCCAGAGCCGAGGCCGACAACATGTGGCGTTTCGAGATTGAGGACACCGGTATAGGCGTTGCGCCGGAGAAGCAGAAAATCATTTTCTCGGCCTTTACCCAGGCCGATGATTCCATCGCGCGATCGTTCGGTGGCACAGGGCTTGGTCTGACCATCAGTTGTCGGCTGGTAGAGCTCATGCATGGTCAAGTGGGTCTTGATAGCACGGTAGGGCGTGGCAGCCTGTTCTGGTTTACTGCCCGGCTCGCGTCAGTCCAGGTGTCTGCCTGCGCCAATGCCGATAAAGCTGTTGAGGCGTCCGGTGAGCATCGTGTCATGCTTAATGAAAAAACCGGGTTCCAGGCGCTTGATATCCTGGTGGCCGAAGACAATCTCATCAATCGCAAACTGATGGACGCCATGTTGCGACAAATGGGTCACAATCCGGTTTTTGCCGAAAATGGCGAGAAAGCATTGGCTCAACGTATCCATGAGGATTACCATCTTATTCTCATGGATATGCAGATGCCGGTCATGGATGGACTGACAGCAACACGGGCCATCCGCGATCACGAACAGCGACACGCCATGACGCCAGTGCCAATCTATGCCTTGACAGCCAATGCCATGGATTCCGATCGCGATGCATGTCTGGTGGCTGGCATGGATGGTTTTTTGGCTAAACCGCTTCGAAAGGCTGCGCTGCAGAGTGCGCTCGACGAAGTGATCAATCGGTTGACTCAGCATGAATGAATCCTTGTCCGGCAGCCCAACTGACAATGAAGGCGAAGCGTTGATTCGCTTGCTTGTGGTTGAAGATGACGCGACCACCCGCATGCTGGTCAGGAGCATGTGTGCACGTGAAGGCTATGATGTGGTTCTTGCCCGGGATGGCTGCGAGGGGGTAGCGCAGTTTGAGGATGCTGAACCCGACCTGGTCCTGATGGACGTGATGATGCCGAACATGGACGGTTTTGAAGCCTGTCGTCGCATCCGTCGACTGGATCGCGCCGAGGGTACCCCCATCATCATGCTGACCGGTGCCGACGACATAGCGGCTATTGCTCAGGCTTTTGACGCCGGCGCGACCGACTTCATCACCAAGCCGATCAACTGGCCCTTGCTGATGCAGCGTATCCGTTATGCCATTCGTGGCGGGCAATTATGGCGCGAAGCCCGACGCAGCAGGCTCAGGCAGGCGTCGGTTCGACGTATCGCCCAGATTGCCTTCTGGAGCTGGGACCCGATGAGCAGGGCATTTGAGTGGTCCGATGAGCTGGAGTCCTTGCTCGGCTACACCGGAGAGTCGCTCGCCACGCTGGAAGATCTCATTGATTACGTTCATGACAACGACCGGGAGCGAGTTCGCAGGGCTTTTCAGACGGCAGAGTCAGCCGACTTGCGTATCGAGCTGGAGTTTCGGCTGCAGGGAAAGGATGGCGAGCGCATCATTCGTCTGGTTGGCGAACGAGGGGGCGAGGGGCGCGACAGCGAACGCTTGTTTGGTGCAGTGCAGAACATCACCGATACACGTCGTGCAGAAGCCCTGGTGGACTACCTGGCCTTGCACGATGAATTGACCGGGCTGAGCAATCGACGCCTGTTTGGCCGAACGATCCAGCAGTTTACTTCTGCGCAGCGCGACGTCAGCCATGCCGTCCTGTTGGTCGCCTGGCTAGACCTGGCGCGCTTTCACCGCTACAACGATGAACTGGGTGAAACCGTTGGCGACACCCTGCTCAAACTTGTTGCTCAACGGCTCAAAATGCTGGTCAACGAGGGTGAGGTGGCCCGAGTTGGGGGCGACGAGTTTGCCGTATTGATTCAGGCGCCAGACGTTGCCGAGGCGATGCAGAGCTTTGAGCATCTTCTGGATGCGCTGGATCACCCCTTCAAGGTTGCCGAGGACGAGTTGCACATTGGCGTGAGTGCCGGTGTGGCATGCTGCCCCGATGATGCGGTCCAGCCCGAAGAGTTGCTGGCGCTGGCGCAGGAAGCGCAGCGCCACGCACGCAACCAGGGGCGTCGTGTATTGGCTGCGCACGAAATCGAGGCGCCGCGCAGCGGCGGGTCGCTCGATGTTGAAAGAGCGTTGCGCCGGGCGCTGGCCAATGGAGAGCTTCATCTGGTTTATCAACCGCAGATGAGTTTGCGTGAGGGGCGAATCGTAGGGGTCGAAGCCTTGCTGCGCTGGCAGCACCCTGAGCGCGGGTTGGTGTCACCGGTCGAGTTTGTACCGGTGTTGGAGGAGACCGGGCAGATTCTCGAAGTTGGTGCCTGGGTGGTGGCCGAAGCCTGCCGTCAGGCGCGGCGCTGGGAGCTGGCAGGCACCCCCTTGCGTATCGGTATCAACCTGTCGCCCAAACAGTTCCTCGAACCTGGTTTGTTCGAAATCATCGTCAATAGTGCGCGCGAAGCCGGGGTGTCAAGCCGGCTTATCGAGCTGGAAATCACCGAAAGCCTCGCAATGCAAAATCCGGAGCGGGCCATCAACCTGCTCGAACGCCTTCGCGCGCTGGGTTATCGCATTGCAATCGACGATTTTGGCATTGGGTATTCGTCACTGGAATATCTGCTGCGTTTTCCGCTTGATGTCATCAAGATCGATCGCACCTTTGTTACCCGCATCACCGAACGTCAGGCCGATCGGGCCATTGTGCGAGCCATTACGGCGATTGCGCAGACCATGAGGGCGGCGACCATTGCCGAGGGCATTGAAACCCTGCGTCAGTGTGACTTCATTGAGGCTCTGGGGGTCAGCGAGATTCAGGGTTACCTGATCGGCAAGCCCATGTCGGTGAGCCATGTCGAAAAACTGCTTGAGAGCTTTTGCCGACCCGGCATTTCCACCGCCTCTGTTTAGCTGCGACGATCGTAACCCGCTGCGAGCAGCGCCTCGCGCGATGCTGCGCAAGTGGGAGCCAGCAAAGGCTGCAAGGCAATGGCGGCATCCATGTCCTGAGCGCGCGCAGCTTTTTCGATGCCGGCACACACCATCGACAGGCGCAGCACCCCTATGTTGCCAGCGCTACCCTTGAGCGAATGTGCTGCCGCAACCAAGGCTGTCGGGTTGCCCGCAGCCAGAGCTTGTTCGATAGCGCAGCTTTGTTCATTGAGTTGATCGACGAACTGCTCGACGATTTCCGCGAAGTCGTCGCCGAGCATGTCGTGTAGTTCAGAGATGGCCGCTGTGTCGAGCACATCGGTTTGCTGGAGGCTGGTATCGCTCATACGCACTATCACGGAGTATTGATGATCAGTGCCGATGATAACCTGTTTGCGGCAAGCTCGCCTCAGCCCCACCATTGTTCAAGTCAATCGCTTGGCCACTTCTGCAATCCGCGCGCCAAAACAGCGGGCGGTTTCCAGGTCGCCGGGCAGCATCTCGTCCACGCTGGCATCCGACGGGGTCTGGGCCATGGCGCCAGCAAAGGAGCCAACATAGTTGGGGTCGTTACGGTCGGCCGCCTTGCTGTTGCTTGGCATGATGCCGGTGCCTGCCCAGATGCCGCTGTGCTGCATCGCCAGCGTGAAAAGATAGTGCAGCGTCGACAGTTTGTCGCCATTCATGGTGGCGCTATTGGTAAAGCCGGCAAAGAGTTTGTCCTTCCAGCTCTGCGAAAGCCACGGCTTGCTGGTCGCGTCGGCAAACTTCTTGAACTGCCAGCTCACCGTGCCCATGTAGGTGGGCGAGCCCATGATGATGGCGTCGGCATCAGCCAGGGTGTCCCACGCGTCGTCAGGCACATTGCCCTCGGCGTCGATCTCGATCAGCGTCGCAGCAGCACCTTGTGCTACCGCTTCGGCCATGCGACGGGTGTGACCATAGCCAGAATGAAATACCACCACAGTTTTAGTCATTTTGTTGCTCCAGTTTGGGGTGAGGGGTGAGGGGTGAAGGTTGCCCGGTCTGTCGGGCTTCAGCATCAGGCAGCCAGATCGAACACCAGCACTTCGGCGTTTTGTCCGTTGCAAAGTGACAGCCTGGTTTCGCCGTCCAGCACTAAGGCGTCACCGGCCTCCAGCGTGTGTCCGTTGGCCGTGAGCTTGCCTCTGACATTGTGGACATAGGCCTTGCGGCTGGCATCCAGCGCCATCTCGGCGCTTTCATGTGCATCGAACAGCCCGGCAAACAGTCGCGCATCGGCATGAATGGTCACCGAACCTTGTGCGCCATCGGGCGAGGCAATCAGGCGAAGCCTGCCGCGTTTATCGCTTTCGGCAAAGCGTTTTTGTTCATAGCCTGGTTCAATGCCGCGAATGCTTGGCTGAATCCAGATTTGCAGCAAATGTGTAGTCTGGTCGGCAGCATGGTTGAACTCGCTGTGCATGATGCCGTGTCCTGCGCTCATGCGCTGCACATCTCCGGGCGGAATGGAGGCACCGTTGCCGAGACTGTCCTGGTGCGCAAGCTCGCCCGACAGCACATAGGTGATGATTTCCATGTCGCGGTGCCCGTGCTTGCCAAAGCCGGTGTCCGGGGCAATGTAGTCTTCGTTGATCACGCGCAGATTGCCCCATCCCATCCACTCCGGATCGTGGTAGTCCGCGAATGAAAACGAGTGTTGCGTTTTCAGCCATCCATGGTCGGCACCGCCGCGCTCATTCGATTTTCTGATCTTCATCATGTTGTGATCCTCCTTGTCGGTGTGAGCATGGCCCAGCACCTTTTGTGTGTTGTCATTATTTCCTTTACCCGCCGCCTCGTGTCAGTGTGGTTTTGATGGCATCATTCAAAAATATTGAATAGTTGGTCGTCTGCATGAGCCTTAACCACGCAAATCCGCGTAGTGTGCTGTCTGCCGAAAACCTCGCCATTGTTGAAGCGGTCGCCCGCCTCGGCAGCATGTCGGCGGCTGCGCGCGAGTCGGGCATGGTGCCCAGCGCATTCACCTACCGGATTCGCCAGATCGAGGACGCGCTTGATGTGCTGCTGTTCGACCGCAGTGCGCGTAGTGCAAAGCTGACGCCTGCTGGCGAAGAGTTGTTGCGAGCCAGTCGTTACCTTCTGGAAGAGTTTGATGCGGTGGCTGAGCGGGTCAAGCGCATTGCCACGGGTTGGCCGACGCATTTCACGATCGCGGCCGATGCACTGATCGCGCGCTCAACCCTGTTCGAGTTGTGCGAGGGCTTTTATGCGAGTGGCGCCCCCACCCGCTTGCGGTTGCGTGCCGAGACCTTGGTCGGCACGCTTGAGGCGCTTGAAAACGGCGAGGCCGACCTGGCTCTGGGTGTGGGTCCCCGGTCTTCCCATACTGGCATACTCACCAGCCTGATAGGTCGGCTCCGGCTGGTTTTTGCAGTGGCTCCGCATCATCCGCTGGCATCGGCACCAGAGCCATTGTGCGACGAGGTGATCCGCGGGCACCGTGCGGTCGCAGTGGCGGACACCGCACGCCGCAGAGTGGGCAGCAGCCACAATCTGCTGCCAGGTCAGGCGGTGTTTACGGTGCCGAGCATGCAGCACAAACTGGAGGCGCAACTGCGCGGCTTGGGCGTGGGATTCTTGCCCGAGCCGCTGGTACGCCCATATGTTCAGACTGGTCGCCTAGTCGTCAAGTCACTGGAGCGGGCACAGCCGCAAATTGACTGTGCCTATGCCTGGCGCAGACCGTCTGCGCCAACCGGCCCCGATAAGGCGCTAAGCTGGTGGCTGGAGCGTCTGGCTCCAGAGCAGACCCGTGCAGCCTTGCTGCAAAACCACCACCCCGGCATGCGCCTGCCAGCAACAGAGTAGCGACAAAGCCCCAGCCCGGGCGCTTTAAACAGCCATGGGAGGAGCAGGCACCCACTCGCAAATCGCTAAAGCCTTAACCCCGCCCCTTCAGGCTGAGTATTCCAAGTGGCGTCAGTCCTGCAAGGACGCAGACCGAATGGCGGGTCAGCCGGGTTTGGCATCTTGCCTGAGGTCTGCCATGCGGACTCCCGGTATGCGCAGCAAATCGTTTGCCGACAGCCGGAACACCGTGTTGGGCGTGCCAGCCGCTGCCCAGATCGGGTTAACGTCGGACAGGTGTTGATCGACCAGCATGCAGACCTCACCGATGTGACCCACCGGCGCCACGCCGCCAATTGCAAATCCGGTGCGCTGGCGCACGAAATCGGCGTCGGCACGCGTTACCGTCTCTCCAAGCTCCGAGCGCAGTTTCTTTTCGTCGATGCGGTCGGCGCCGCTGGCAATGACGAGCACGCAGCGGTCGGTCTGTTTGCCACGAAACACGATGGACTTGGCGATCTGTGCCACCTCGCATCCAATCGCAAGCGCAGCTTCGGCGCTGCTTCGTGTGGACGCGCTGAACTCGGTCACATTGGCAGGCAAGCCCAAGGTAGTCAAAGCTTGTTCAACACGTTGGCGAGATGATGTCTGGACTTCAGCTTCATTCATGGTACAACTGCTCTCCATTCAGGTGTCTGACAGACTGCTGGCAGCAGATGTGCAAACAATGGTTTGAGGTATCATGCCAAAGGGATGATGTCGGGCTTGCAGGTTCGCGCGTTGTCCTGAACAATTCACGATTAACTGATAGGCTACAAGGCCAAACTGCATGTCGACTCAGCCTCGACCACCCTCTGCCATGAACGTTGCGCCTGACCCTGCAATCGATATTTTCCCGTGGGACGACAATTTCAACACAGGTATCGCCAGCATAGACGAGCAGCACCGAATGTTGGTGCGTTTGCTCAACGTGCTGGCCAGTCACGTCGCCTTCGACCGGACTGAGCCGAGCCTGGCCGAGGTTTTTGAGGAGTTGGCAGACTACGCGGTTTATCACTTTGATTCCGAAGAGAAAATCTGGGCTGAATTCCTGGACGGTGATCCGCTGGAGCAAGGGCATCTTGAGGCACACGGCAGTTTTGTGCGCGAAGTGTCACATTTTCGTGAGTCGCTGAGCACTGCGGGGCACGCCGATCTGGCGGCCGAGGCACTGGGTTTTCTGGCGCGCTGGCTGGCTTCGCACATTCTCGAATCCGACCGCTTGCTGGCTTACACGGTTGGCGCCATGCGTCAAGGCTATGCACTGGATGAGGCAAAGGCTGAAGCGCGTCAACGCATGAGTGGTGCCACGCGCAGCCTGATTGACATCATTCTGTCCATTTATTCTACGTTGTCGTCCAACACCTTGCGCTTGATGCGGGAGTTGGCAGTGCGTCGCAAGCAGGATCAGGATCTTGTCCTGCAGCGCGACTTCAGCGAGACCATCCTGAGTGCGCAGGTTGATGGGGTGGCGGTTTTTCGCTTCATCGAGGCTGACCCTTTCGTCTGCTTCACGGTCTGGAACCCGGCCATGGAGCGCCTGACCGGTTACACCATCGAAGAAGCCAATCAACTCGGCTGGCGTCGGACTTTTTATGTTCAGCCCGAGGTTCAGGAGCGTGCCAGGCTGCGCTTGGACCGTGCAAGCCAGGGCGAGCATCTGGATGGCGAGGAGTGGGATATAGGCCGCAAGGATGGTGTAATCAGAACTTGTTCGATTCACACACGATTCGTCACTCCTCCAGGCTCGGATCAGGTGCAGGTGATGGTCGTCATGCGCGATGTCACCGAGCGCAAACGCGCCGATGACAAACTCAGACTGGCCGCACGGGTGTTTGAACACGCCAACGAAGGTATTACGGTGACCGACGCCGATGGCACCATACTCGACGTCAATGCCGCCTTCAGCCGGATAACCGGTTACAGCCGTGGGGAGGCCATCGGGCAGAATCCGCGCATTCTCAAGTCCGGTCGCCACGACAAGGCTTTTTATGCCAACCTTTGGAAACACATCAAGGAGCTTGGCAGTTGGAAGGGTGAGGTATGGAATCGGCGGAAGGACGGAGAAATCTATGCCGAGTTGCTCACCATCGGCACCATTCAGGACGAGAACGGGCTTGCACAAGGCTATGTTGCGCTGTTTTCCGACATATCGGATCAAAAAGCCCATCAAAGACAGCTTGAGCACATTGCCCATCATGATGCGCTTACCGGCTTGCCAAACCGGGTTTTGCTGGCTGATCGCCTGAAGCAGGCCATGGCCCAGAGTCAGCGCCGAGGCGGGCAACTGGCGGTGTTGTATCTCGATCTCGATGGCTTCAAGGCGGTCAATGATCTCTACGGACATGATGTTGGCGATGAGCTGCTGGTTCGCGTTGCCGAGTGGGTTCGTCGTACCTTGCGTGAAGGCGACACGCTGGCCCGGCTGGGCGGGGATGAGTTTGTAGGCGTGTTGGTCGACCTGCCGGACGCGTCCTCCTGCCTGCCCCTGCTGGATAGAATTCTCGAGGCCGTCGCGACACCGCGCACCGACGGCGCTGGCCGCATGCTTCAGGTGTCGGCAAGCATCGGCGTCAGTTTTTACCCCCAGGCTGAAAGCATAGATGCCGATCAGTTGCTGCGTCAGGCCGACCAGGCAATGTATCAGGCCAAGCTGGCTGGCAAGAACCGCTATCACGTGTTTGATTCTGCGCGTGACCGGGCGCTGCGTGGGCGCCACGAAACCCTTGAGCGTATTCAACTGGCGCTGGACAGACGCGAGTTCGTGCTGCACTACCAGCCCAAGGTCAATATGCGTGACGGTCGGGTCGTGGGGGTGGAAGCGCTGCTGCGCTGGGCTCACCCCATGCGCGGTCTGATTCTGCCGGGTGAGTTTTTACCTGCGTTGGAAAGTCACATGCTGATGGTTCATCTCGGTGACTGGGTGATTGACACCGCGCTGGCCCAGGTGGCTGCATGGCGTGCGCAAGGGGTGTCGCTGCCGGTCAGCGTCAATGTGGATGCCTCGCAACTGGCGCAGCTCGACTTCACCAGCAAGCTTGCCGCCGCGCTGGCCAGACAGCCGGGTTTGCGGGCAGGCGATCTGGAACTCGAAGTGCTTGAAACCAGCACATTGCATGACATCAACCGTGTATCCGAGCTGTTGCGAGGGGTGGTTGCGCTGGGTGTCGGCGTGTCGCTGGATGACTTCGGCACAGGCTATTCGTCGCTGACCTATCTCAAGCGCCTGCCAGCAGCACTACTCAAGATTGACCAGAGCTTTGTGCGTGACATGCTTGATGACCCGGACGACCTAGCCATTCTTGACGGGGTAATCAGACTTGCCGGCTCATTCAGGCGGCAGGTCATTGCCGAGGGCGTTGAAACCGTGGCTCATGGTCGCATGCTGCTTCAACTAGGTTGCGAGCTGGGTCAGGGTTATGCCATTGCGCGACCGATGCCGGCGGATGATGTGCCGCAGTGGCTGGCAGACTGGTGTCCGAGTCCGCTGTGGGCGGGTGCCATGTCCATTCCGCACGAAACCCTGCCGGTGTTGTTTGCCATGGCAGAGCACCGTGCCTGGCTATGGGAGGTGCATTGTTATCTGAGCGACGAACGTCCGGCGCCGCCGCCTCAGACTGCGCGGCAGTGTCATTTCGGCAAGTGGCTCGCGACTGCTACCGGCTTTCAGGTTTCCTATTCGGATTTTGAACGCTTGATGCGTCTGCACGAGCAGGTGCACAGCAAGGCCGAGGAGTTGGTCAGTATCAAGCGTGCTGGTGCGGCAGTGGATGCGATCAACCGCTTTGGTGAGGTTGAAGTCCTGTGCGACGCTTTGTTGCAGGAGATGGATGCGTTGATTGCATGAACCGCCCCGGAACTTTTACCCTCGTTCGGGGACGATAGTGTGTCCCCCATTAAACAGTCTGGAATATGTTGAAAAAATGCTTTCTTTTGCCTGTAGTTGCTGCAGGCTTGCTCACCGCATGTGCTGGGCCGGTTGAAGACACCCTGCCCGGCCAGCCGATCAAGCATCGCCAGGAGGCATTCAAGGAGATCTTGCGCAGCTTTGAACCCATGGGCACCATGTTGCGCACTCAGCGCTACGAGGCCGATGCCTTCAGCGCCATGGCAAACCAACTGTATCAGCACCATGAGGCGCCTTGAGCTTACTTTGTTGAGGGCAGCGATGTACCTCCGACTCGCGCCAAACCCGAAGTGTGGGGCGATGCGGAGGAGTTTGATCGAGCGCGCGCCGAGTTCCATGCTGCTACGAAAGGCTTGCTTGCCTCGGCCAGCACACGGGATGAAACCGAGATACGATCAGCCTATGCCCGTGTGGAACAAAGTTGCCGCAGTTGCCACGACGGTTTCCGCAGATAGGGTATCGCACGGGGCAGTTGAGGCCCCGGTTCAGATCGAGGCCGTCCGGTTGCCGAACAGCCTCTTTCTGGTGATTAGTCAGTTTTTGCGACGACGAATTGCGCCAATACCAGCCAGTCCAAGGCCAAGCAAGGCAAGGCTGGCGGGTTCAGGCACCCCAGCAGTCGGCGGCGGCGGCGCAACGCTTTGCTGAATTGCACCATAGGTGACGTTGCCCTGCGAATAGTTGTAAAAGCCAAAGCTACCATCGGAGAACGTGCCGTTGACGTCGATTTCTTTGGTGCCATTGACCCATACCTGCAAATTGTTCGGGTTGAAAACCAGATCAAAGGTGTATTGGGTAAGGTCTGCCCAGCCAACATTGCCGAGGTTGACGCCACGCGCCAGTTCGGTGACGCCCGCAGAAGCGGTGTGACACCACGCAGCCTGGTTGGTCAGTGCTGCAGTCACGCGAGAGAGCGCCAGCCCGGCAAAGGCGGTGCAGCCTCCGGAGGATTGGCTGCCTTGTTTCCAGTCGATCAGCAGGTAGTCGGCATTGCTGTTGGTCAGGTCACTCGCGTTATAACCGAGCACAAAACCGATGAAGTCGTCGTCTGACGTGGTATTGACGCGGATGGTGCCGGACAACTGGTTGCCCTGGGCGTTGCCCGGCCCGAAAAACACCCCGGGGTTTGAGTTTGCGGTTTGTGTCACCGAGTTCTTGTCGCCTGCCACATTCCAGGTGCCGGCGCCGTTCTTGACCCAGGTGCTAAGGTCAACCGGGGCAGCCGATGCCAGGCCAGAGTAGGCGAGGGCCGTGGCCGTCAAGGCGAAAGCGATATTTTTTTCACGATTAAGCTCCTTGTTGCTTTACTTGAAATTACATAGCATTCGCCAAAGCATGATGTGTGCCAGACGTTTTAATCCATTGTTTTGTATAACAAATGCCATGTGGGTGTTCGCCTAAAGTTATGTTGTGTAAAAAAGCTCGACGTTTTTTTGGCCTGTCTTTCCGGCCGTGTACAGGCAGGTTTGGACCGTCGGTGTCGCGTCCGCCAAGACGCACTATGGCTTCGGCGCGGATGTTGTCGGCTGCCGGCACGGCCCTGCTGCCGGTGACGTGAGCACGGCTTGAAATTCCTGCGCTCACCCCTACATATCAATCGTAGTCAATCGCTAACCAATTGATTAAAGGAGGCTTGTATGTTTGCCCGTTCCATGTTTCCGCGCGACATGGTGGCCGAGCTTGATCGTTTGCAGCGCGCCATGCAGCAGGCTTTTGAGGTCGGTCCGAATATTCGCGGTTTGTCCAGCAGTTATCCGGCCATCAACATTGGTCACACGCCCAAGGCGGTGAATGTGTATGTATTTGCGCCGGGCATGCAGCCTGACGGCCTGGAAGTAATGCTGGAGAAAGGCGTGCTGACCATTTCCGGCGAGCGTACCGCGCGTGAGGCTTCGGACAAGCTTGCGGTGCATATCGAAGAACGATTTGCGGGCCGTTTCCGGCGTGTCGTGTCCTTGCCTGACGATGCGGACGCCAATGACGTAGCCGCAAGCTATCGAAATGGTGTGTTGCACATCCGCATTGGCCGGGTTGCCGAGGCTCAACCTCGCCGTATTGCTGTTGAGTGACCTGCAAGGAGATCGCAAAATGACTGAGACAACCGAAGTAAGTAAAGCGGGCAGCAAAGTCAATGAGATGCCGTCGCTGCTGCCACCAGTGGATGTGGTGGAGGACAGAGCGGGCATCACCTTGTACGCCGATCTGCCCGGTGTCCGCAAGGAAGCCTTGAGCCTGCATGTCGAGGGTGATGCGCTCACCATTGAGGGTGACATCAGCCTTGACACCCCTGAGGGTCTGGAGGCCAGTCACGTGGAAGTCGGTGCGCAGCGCTTTCGTCGTGCCTTTACCCTGCCCAAAGAGCTGGATACCGCAAAGATCGTAGCCGGTTTTGATCAAGGGGTGCTTACCCTGCGCATTCCCAAGGCCGAGCACGCCCAGCCGCGTCGTATCGAGATCAGTACTGACTGATTGCTGCGGGCTGTGCGGTCAGCAAGCCGTCGCCAGCGTAGCGCGACGGCTTCTGCTTTTGTGGCCTTCCCAAAAACGAAAAGCGTGGGCGTTTTCAAGGCGCTGTATGTCGCGGTGGTCGATTGGCCAACAGGTTTTGTGCTCTGCAGCAGATATATGCTATCCTCCGGCACTCGCACGCCGCGCATCTGTGAAGGCCGTAACACGCGGCCGAGGCGCCACTCGCTCGTGCGCCTTTTGTACAGTACAACCGAACATCGCGTGGCGTAGGATAGTCGTGCTGGCGGTGGCCGACTTTTTGATGTAATCGCCTGTTCAGGCTCGCTCCCTTCCCTGTCACGCCATGCGCAGTCATTGGTGTGGTTAGTGCCATTTGCCCGTCCTTGCGGTGAGCGCGCAGCTTTTTGTTTCCTGAATCTCCGGGCAAATGAGGACTCTCACAACATGACTCCTGCTTCCATCCGTCAGGACTGGTTTTCCAATATCCGTGGCGATACGCTGGCGGGCCTGGTGGTTGCGCTGGCGCTCATCCCCGAGGCGATTGCCTTTTCCATCATTGCCGGCGTCGACCCAAAGGTGGGCTTGTACGCCTCGTTCTGCATGGCGGTGGTGATCGCCTTCACCGGAGGCCGCCCCGGCATGATCTCGGCGGCAACCGGCGCCATGGCCTTGCTGATGGTGACGCTGGTCAAGGAGCACGGCTTGGAGTATCTGCTGGCTGCCACGGTGCTGACTGGTGTGTTGCAGATTATTGCTGGCCTGGTCAGGCTGGATGTGTTGATGCGCTTTGTATCACGCTCGGTGGTCACCGGCTTTGTCAACGCGCTGGCCATTCTGATTTTTCTGGCGCAGTTGCCCGAGCTGATTGCTGTGAGCTGGGTGGTGTACGCCATGGTGGCCGGTGGTCTGGCGATTATCTATCTGTTACCGCTGCTCACCAGGGCAGTGCCCTCGCCGTTGATCTGCATCGTTGGTCTTACTGCGCTGTCGCTGTGGCTTGGGCTGGATGTGCGCACAGTGGGCGACATGGGCGCGTTGCCCGATAGTCTGCCGGTGTTTCTGCTGCCTAACGTGCCGCTCAACTTAGAGACGCTGGCCATCATCTTTCCCTATTCGCTGACGCTGATGGTGGTCGGCCTGCTCGAATCGCTGATGACCGCCACCATTGTGGACGATCTGACCGACACCAAGAGCGACAAGAAGCGCGAGTGTATTGGTCAGGGTACCGCCAACATCGCATGCGGTTTTGTCGGTGGCATGGCGGGTTGCGCGATGATCGGGCAATCGGTGATCAACATCAAGTCGGGTGGTCGCGGGCGTTTGTCTACCTTGCTGGCAGGGATATTCCTGTTGTTGATGGTGGTGTTTCTGGGCGACTGGGTAGCGCAGATCCCGATGGCGGCACTGGTGGCGGTGATGATCATGGTGTCCATTGGCACCTTCAGTTGGGCTTCGGTAAGAGACTTGCGCAAGAATCCGCCGAGTTCAAGTGTCGTCATGATCGCCACGGTAGTGGTGGTGGTGCTCACCCATGATCTTGCCAAGGGCGTGCTGGTCGGGGTGCTGCTGTCCGGTATCTTTTTTGCTACAAAGGTCGGGCGATACATGCACGTCGGCTCGCGCTCGGTAGACGAAGGGCGTGCGCGCGAATATCGCGTGGTCGGGCAGGTGTTCTTTGCCTCTTGCGAGGCCTTCATCAACGCGTTCGATTTCAGGGAGGTAGTCGATAGAGTCGTCATCGACGTGTCGACTGCTCACTTCTGGGATATCTCGGCCATCAGCGCGCTCGACAAGGTCGTGGTCAAGTTCCGCCGGGAGGGCACCGATGTCGAAATCATCGGGCTGAATCAGGCAAGCCAGACCATGATTGACCGCTTTGCCATTCATGACAAGCCGGATGCCGCCGAGCGGCTGATGAACCACTGAGGAGCGACACGCCATGAACATGAATCGCAAGAAGATCGTGGCCTGCATTGACGGCACGCCTGCCTCTGGCTCGGTTACTGCGTTTGCAGTGTGGGCTTCGCGTCAGCTTGGTACTCGCCTGGAGTTTCTGCATGTACTCGACCGGCACCCCGAACAGGCCGAGGGTGGGGATTACTCCGGCAACCTGGTGGCAGACTCTCACGAGCAGTTGCTGCTCAAGCTGTCGGACAAGGATCTTGCCCGCAGCAAGCTCGCGCGCGAGCAGGGCCGGGCCTTGCTGCAAGCAGCCAAGGCCGAAGCGTGCGCCGCTGGCCTGGAAGATGCAGACGGACGTCTTCGGCACGGTAGCTTGGTGGAATCACTCACCGAGATGGCCAGGGACTTGGAGATGGTGGTGCTGGGCCAACGCTATCGCCCGGAAAACGCGGGCAAACTGCATCTGGATCACACCCTGGAGAGCGTGATCCGCAGCCTCAAGTGTCCGGTGATGGCAACACTGGAATCGTTTCAGCCGCCGCGCCGCCTCATGATGGCCTTCAACGGCAGCCCGGAGAGCCGCAGCAATGTCGAGCGTCTGGCCAGGAACCCGCTGGTCAGTGGCATGGAGTGCCATGTGGTGATTGCCAATGACAAGCACGAGCCTCTGGTTGACAAGATGCTGGCATGGGCGCGTGAAACCCTGGAGGCTAGAGGGCACAGCGTTGTCACCAGTATGGTCATCGGTGAGCCGATTCCGGTGTTGCGCGACTACGCGGTCAGCAACGGCATTGACCTGATGGTAACCGGCGCGTTTGGTCATTCGATGATCAGACAGTTGATTTTTGGCAGCACCACGTCCACGCTGCTGCGTGTCAGTCCGGTGCCTGTGCTGGTGATGCGTTGATTGATGGCGCTCAGGGTTGGCGCTGAAGTTACTACGTTGCGACTGAAGTGATGATTGAACGACTCAGATGGCGATCTTCAGCGGTGTGGGTGCCGGTGAATGTGATAGCGGTTCTTGCCGCTGAGCTTTGCCCGGTACATGGCCTGATCTGCTTGTCGCAGCAGTTGGTCGGCGTCGACTTCCTCGCGCTGAGGGTAAAAGCTCACGCCAACGCTGGCTGATACTTGCAAATGCGCGGCACCTTGCACAATGGGTTCGGCCGCAGCATCCAGGAGGCGCTGGAGCAATGGCAAGCTGGCTTCTTGTGTTGGCAAGTCGACCAGAACCGCCACAAACTCGTCGCCTCCCAAGCGGGCCAGCGTATCGCCTTTGCGGAGCACACTTTGCATTCGCTCGGCTATTGTCACCAGCAAGCGGTCACCGCAGTCATGGCCGTGCGTGTCGTTGATTTCCTTGAAGCCGTCGAGGTCGAGATAGGCAACCGCGATCTGCTGGTCGCGGCGTTTTGCCTGCAGCATGGCGTGGTGCAGGCGGTCTGCCAGCAGGCTGCGGTTGGGCAGTCCCGTCAGGCTGTCGTAGTGCGCCAATTGTTCAAGCTCGGCTTCGTGGGTCTTTTGCCGGGTGATGTCGGACAGCAGTGCAACATAGCGCTGCGTGCGTCCGGCATTGTCGCGGATGGCGCTGATGGTCATCTGGACTGCATAGAGCTCACCATCGGGACGACGGTTCCAGATCTCGCCGCTCCAGTTGCCGTCTTTTTCGAGTGCCTGCCACATGCGCGCATGAAACTCGGGCGTGTGCAGCCTTGAACTCAGCATGCGCGGGCTTCGCCCTTTCAGGTCGCTGGCGTCGTAGCCAGTGAGGCGGCAGAAGGCATTATTCACATCGGTGATGATCCCTGCCGCGCTGGTGATCATGATGCCTTCGTTGGCGTGCTCAAAAACGCTGGCGGCCTGTCGCAGGGCCTCGTCGGTCTGTTTGCGTTTGTGCACGCTGACGAGCAGTTCGGCAAAGAGATGGAGCAAGTCGAGCTCGCTTTTTCCCACCCGGGTTGCTTGGCCAATGACCGCGTCAAGGCCGACGTAACCCAAACAAGTGTCCTGATCCATCAATGGAACAGTAATCAGGCTGCTGATGTGCTGGCTCACCAGTAAGTCGCGAATAGCGCTTGGCGAAAGCGCTGCCACATCGTCAATCAGAAAAGCCTTGCCCTGTTGATGCTGGCCGAGCCAGTCCGGGCTGAGTTCAAGCGGGAGATTCTGCAATTTGGCGATTTCGCTCTCTATCCCGGGCGCGCACCATTCGTGAGTGTTGCTGGTGGTGCGATTGATGAAGTTATAGTCGAAAACATAGGCGCGATCGACATGGAAAAAAGTGCCAATGCTGGCCAGTCCGTCATTGATGACCTCATTCAAGGTTTCGACCGGAGCGTTGATGAAGGTGAGCGACAGCCGGAAGATCAGTTGGCGGTATTCCGACAGCCTTTGCAGGGCCTTGCGCGAGCGTTGTTGTTCCAGCGCGGTGCCGATTATCCCCGACATGATACGCAGCATGGCGAGTTCGTCCTTGTTCCAGGTCCGGGTATGCGTGACGCTGTCCAGCCCTAGCGTTCCGGTGAGCGTGCCCAGTGCACCGCGCATGGGCACCATGACAAAGGCGCGTACGCCTTGCGCTTCACATTCAGTCTTTACCGATGCAGCTTCAGGTGGCAGGTCCGACAGTGCACAGGCCAGCGCAATGCCCTTGTGGGTAAGGGTTTGATGTAGCCAGCCAAAGGTGTCGGTCGGTACGCCAGTCACCCTTTGCTTTTGCGGGCTAATCCCCGGTGCACACCATTCGTGACTATTCGTGATCAGTTGCTGATCGTCGGAGTACACAAAGACGTGGCAGCGGTCTGCGCTGAGAAGCTTGCCGATTTGCGCCAGACACTGGTTGATTGCCACATCCAGTGCACTGTCATCTTTTGCCGATATCAGCACTCCGGCGGCATGGCTGGCGACAAGCTGAAAGTCGCGGAGTTGTTGCAGTTGTTGCAGTCCATGCTGATGACTGCGCAGGGCTTCGAGCTTGTCTCTGGTGCACTCGAACAACATCAATTCGGGTGTCCGGCCATCATGGAGTGCAAGCGCTTGAGCTTCATCCTGCACGATATTCAGTTCAAACCCCTCCCCAAGCGCCTGAGCAAGCTGTCGGGCGGTGGCAGGATCACGACTGATCAACAAAGCGTGGGGACGTGTAGGCAATGCTCGACACTCAAAAGCGAGTCACCGGTTTATCGTATCAGGTATTACGTATGGCAGATGTGAAAAAGGCCGCCTCGAACAACAGGCGGCCAGAAGGCTAAAGACAGTCAATGTTTTTCAGCAATCAAAGGTCAAAGCGATCCGCATTCATCACCTTGGTCCAAGCTGCAACAAAGTCATCGACAAATTTGTCGCGGTTATCATCCTGAGCATAAACCTCGGCGTAGGCCCGCAATATGGTGTTTGAGCCGAACACCAAGTCCACCCGGGTTGCGGTCCACTTCACCGTGCCACTGCTGCGTTCGACAATGTCGTAGCTGTTGCGGCCGGTGGGCTTCCAGGTGTAGGCCATGTCGGTGAGGTTGACGAAGAAGTCATTGGTCAGCGCGCCCTCTTGGTCGGTGAAAACACCATGACGACTGCCACCGTGGTTGGTGCCGAGTACCCGCATGCCACCGATCAGCACGGTCATTTCTCTGGCAGTGAGTCCCATCAATTGAGCACGGTCGAGCATCAACTCTTCCGGTTTGACCACAAAGTGCTTTTGCTGCCAGTTGCGGAAACCGTCAGCCACCGGTTCGAGCACCTCAAAAGATTCAACATCCGTCTGTTCCTGCACGGCGTCGCCACGCCCGGGTGAAAACGGCACAACAAGATCAAAGCCTGCCGCCTTGGCTGCCTGCTCCACGCCAAGGTTGCCGCCAAGCACGATCACGTCAGCGACGCTGGCGCCAGAGTCGGCGGCGATCTTTTCATATACCGCCAGCACACGCGCCAAGCGTTCGGGTTCGTTGCCTTCCCAGTCCTTTTGCGGGGCAAGTCGGATGCGTGCGCCGTTGGCACCGCCACGATAGTCGGAGCCGCGGAAGGTGCGTGCGCTGTCCCACGCGGTGCTCACCATGTCGGCCACCGACAGACCGGCGGCGGCGATGCTGGCCTTCACTGCTGCTACATCGTAATCGCTGCGTCCGGCTGGCACGGGGTCTTGCCAGATGAGGTCTTCGGCTGGTGCCTCGGGGCCGATATAACGGCTCTTCGGGCCCATGTCGCGGTGCGTCAGCTTGAACCAGGCGCGAGCAAAAACTTCGCTGAAGTATTCCTGATCTGCAGCAAAACGCTCGGAAATCTTGCGGTATTCCGGGTCCATCTTCATGGCCATGTCGGCGTCGGTCATCATCGGCTTGCAGCGGATGCTGGCGTCTTCCACGTCTGGCGGCATGTCTTCTTCGCGGATGTCGACCGGCTCCCATTGCCAGGCACCTGCCGGGCTCTTCTTCAGCTCCCAGTCGTAGCCAAGCAACAGCTTGAAGTAGCCGTTGTCCCATTGGGTGGGGTTGGTGGTCCACGCGCCCTCAATGCCGCTGGTCACGGTGTCGCGACCAATGCCACGGGTTTTGTGGTTGTTCCAGCCCATGCCTTGCTCTTCCAGGTCGGCACCTTCCGGGGCTGCGCCAAGATTGGCAGCATCGCCATTGCCGTGTGACTTGCCGACGGTGTGACCACCGGCGGTCAGCGCCACGGTTTCCTCATCATTCATCGCCATGCGGGCAAAGGTGATGCGCACGTCGTGGGCCGTCTTGAGCGGATCGGGCTTGCCGTCCACGCCTTCGGGGTTGACGTAGATGAGGCCCATCATGACGGCAGCGAGCGGGTTTTCGAGATCGCGCTCACCCGAGTAGCGGCTGCCTTCGCTGCCGCTGGGGGCCAGCCATTCCTTCTCGGAACCCCAGTAGGTGTCTTTCTCGGGGTGCCAGATGTCCTCGCGACCAAAGGCAAAGCCGTAGGTCTTGAACCCCATGGATTCATAGGCGACGTTGCCGGCGAGAATGATCAGGTCGGCCCAACTGATCTTGTTGCCGTACTTCTTCTTGATCGGCCACAGCAGGCGGCGAGCCTTGTCGAGGTTGGCGTTGTCAGGCCACGAGTTGAGCGGGGCGAAGCGCTGATTGCCAGTGCCCGCGCCACCGCGACCATCGGCCACCCGGTAGGAGCCGGCAGCGTGCCAGGCCATGCGGATCATCAGGCCACCGTAATGGCCCCAGTCGGCTGGCCACCACGGCTGGCTGTCGCTCATCAGCGCCACCAGGTCTGCCTTGAGCGCGGCGACATCCAGCTTTTTGACCTCTTCGCGGTAGTTGAACCCGGGCAAGGGGTTGGTCTTGCTGTCGTGCTGGTGAAGGATGTCGAGATTCAACGCATTAGGCCACCAGGCCATGTTGGTGTTGTCATTGGTGGTGTTGGCACCGTGCATGACCGGACATCCGCCCGTGTTGTTAGATTGGTTGCTCATCTTGTGCTCCCCTTCTTTTCGATTTGATTGTGCCGGCCCTTTGATCCATGGGCTGGAAGCGAAATCTGGTCAGTCGTCAAACACAGATCTGGACCACTTTTTGCCGTGCGGTATGACGTGACGGCATGTGAATCAGTTTAGTCTCACAATAACTATAAAGAAAAGATGTTTCGATTGTAAGTTCCTATTAAGAGAATAGTGATTCAGCTTTACCGCCGCACATCAGCATCTGGTTGGGCAGAAACTAGCCGCGCGTCGTGTAAAACTTGATCGGGCTGGCTGCCGCGGCGTTGCGCACGTTTTTTTTCATGCGGCCAACAACATGCATCTCACAAGGTTTGCAGTCAAAGCGCAGGGTGAGTTTTTCCTTGCCGTTGATGAGTTGAAGTGGTTCGGCGCGCACCGTACCCTGCACGCCGGTGACGCCTTTTGTTTGCTTTGGGCACAGGCTCAGGCTGAAGCGCACGCAGTGCTTGGTGATCATCAAGCTGACTTCGCCTTCTTCCTCGTGGCTCTCATACGCCGCCGCAATCACCTTGACACCGTGACGCGCATAGAAGTCGCGCGCCTTGTGATTGAACACATTGGCCAGATAGCTCAGGCTGTCTTCCGGGTACGGTGCAGGCGGTTCGGCCGGACGGGCGCGCGGCAGACGCCCCAGCGCCTGAGCGCGCACAGTCTCCAGGGCGGCAGTCGCGTCGCGGCGCAGACTGTTGAGTTGAGAGGCAGGCACAAACCAGGCTTGGGTCAGCGCAAGCTCGATGTCTGTTGCGCTGAACAGCGTGTCACCCAACCTGGCCAGTTGGGCACGCAGTTTGTCCATGGCCTGATCGGGGTCATGCGCGACTTCCCAACTGCCGGTCAAAGTGGCGCTGGCCACATGCCCGTCAGCATCGCTTGCCGACAGCACCAGTGAGCCGTCTCCGGGGCCGTCGCTCAGCCGCATCCGCAAGCCGATGCGGCGCTCGGCGGATTTTTTCTCCAGCGAGCGTACCCAGACCATGCTGCGGTTGCGGTTGACGACTGTGCCCTTGCGCAAATCGCGCAAGCTGGCAATGGCATCCTTTGGGTGGATGCGCCAGAGGTTGCCGCCCTCCTTGCCCGGTCCAAGCTTTTCGACGCGGTTGGTCTGCAGGCCGACGAGCTCCTGCTGCAGATCGTAATAGCACAGGCCGTCACCGTTGCTCAGCGCGGTATCGGGTTTGTCGGTTTCGATTTCCACGCAATCGCCGCTCACCCGGGTGACCCATCCAATTGTCTGTCCGGGGTTCTTGGGGGTGTCGAAGGCACCGATGTCCTGCTTGCGGCCCTGCACGAAGTAGTCGGTGAACTCACGGTTGAAGTTCTGATTGGGGTCGGGCGTGAAGCTGAAGCTGCACTGACCACTGGAGGCGGCAGCCAGGTCCGGACGGCTTTGCAGAATCTCGTCGATCAGGCGCCGGTAGTGGGCGGTGATGTTCTTGACATAGCCCATGTCCTTGTAGCGGCCTTCGATCTTGAAGCTGCGCACGCCCACATCAACCAGCGCACGCAGGTTGTCGCTCTGGTTGTTGTCCTTCATCGACAGCACATGCTTGTCGTGCGCGATGATTCGACCCTGGTTGTCCCGCACTTCGTAAGGCAATCTGCACGCTTGCGAACAGTCTCCCCGGTTGGCACTGCGGCCTGTGTGGGCGTGGCTGATGTAGCACTGACCGCTGTAGGCAACGCACAGCGCGCCGTGGATGAAAAACTCCAGGACACAGCCTTGTGGATCAGTGGCGGCGCGAATCGCGGCGATCTCGGGCAAGGTCAGCTCACGCGCCAGCACGATCTGCGACAGTCCGGCGTCCTGCAGAAAGCGCGCTTTTTCGGGGCTGCGAATATCGGTCTGCGTGCTGGCGTGAAGCTGAATCGGCGGCAGGTCCAGTTCGAGCAGGCCCATGTCCTGAATGATCAGCGCATCCACACCGGCGTCGTAAAGCTGATGAATCAGCTTGCGGGCAGGTTCCAGCTCGTCATCACGCAAAATGGTGTTGAGGGTGGCAAACACCCGGGCGTGATAGCGGTGGGCATGCGTTACCAGTCGGGCGATGTCTTGCACGCTGTTGTCGGCACTGGCGCGCGCACCAAACGACGGGCCACCAATATAAATGGCGTCGGCGCCATGGTTGACGGCTTCAATGCCGATGTCGGCATCACGTGCGGGTGCGAGAAGTTCTATCTGGTGGGGGAGCATGAGCACAAAACCGGACAAGGAGTCGCAATTTTCCTCCTTGGCGCGGCGCTTAACAAGAAAATGCCGGGCTGACCTGTCGTTGGTCAGGCAACAGGCGGCTGTCGGTCTTCAGCAACTGCGACGGTCTGCAGGGGGGGCAGGATCAGCCGCCGAGCGCCTCTTTCACCCAGCCATTGGCCTGGCGTGCGTCGAAGTTGCTGCCAAAGCGCTGCTTGAGTGCACCCATGACTTGTCCCATGGCCTTGGGGCTGCGGTCAGACAGCGTGGCCACGGTTTCTGCGATAAAGGCCCGGACTTCATCTTCGGACGCCATCGCAGGCAGATAGGCGGTGAGCAGCTCGGACTCCCGGTGCAGCGTGGCCAGACGTGCCTCATCCCGGATCACTGCCACCGCCTCCTGATTGTTCTTCAGAAACTTGCGAATGGTCTGCTGTACTTCGTCATCGCTGCTCTCACGGTTGCCAGCGTTCTTGCCAACCATCTCGGCCTCGCCGATCAGCGTGGACAGCAAGGTGGCGCGAACTCCGTCGCCAGCCTTGCGGGCAAGCAGGGAATCCTTCTTGAGTTGGGCCATAAGGCTCATGATGTTCTCCGGAAAAAGAATGGTGTAGTGACTGCGAAGCCGCACATTTGCTGCAACCCGCTGAGTATCGAAGCGGCAAGCATAGCGAGACAGGCGCCGAATGAAAACCTGATGACCACACGCGCCTTCACTCGGTGTCAGCCAATCATGCCCAGGGTGATGGCCGCCAGCGCGAGGTATCGCCCCGCCTTGGCGATGGTGACGATGAGCACAAAGCTCCATAGCGGTTCGCGCATCACCCCGGCGACTACGGTCAGTGGGTCGCCGATGATGGGCACCCAGCTCAACAGCAAGGACCAACGGCCATAGCGGTGATAATTGGCCTGCGCCTTGTGCAATTGCTCTGGTCGAACAGGAAACCAACGGCGCTCGCGCCAGCGCTCCAGATAGCGCCCAAGCACCCAGTTCACTATCGAACCCAGCACGTTTCCGGCAGTGGCGACTGCAATCAGCGCCCATGCCGGATGGGCACCGTTGAGCAGCAGGCCAACCAGCACCGCCTCTGACTGAAGCGGCAGCAGGGTGGCCGCACCGAAGGCGCTGACAAACAGGCCGAGGTAGGCGGCTGACCACATCAACAGTGACCCCGCGCCGACCGGCTCAAGCGTTGAACCCCCGCAAAAGTGCGGCTGGAGATGGGCGCAGCTCGCGCATCAGGTAGTGCGCGCCCAGGCTTAGCGCCCCGGTGCTTACTGCCGCTGCCACTGCTGTTGCGGTCCACCAGCTCAGGTCCACATCCAGTTCCAGACGGTAGAGCAGCAGTGTGGCAGCCAGGGCGCTGCCCGCCACCGAAGCAAAGACCGTTGTCAGCAGCGCAAGCAGCAGGTATTCGAGATGCAGCGTCAGGCTGATGGCACCCACGCGCGCGCCCAGCGTGTGCAGCAAGGTGGCCAGATAGAGCTGGCGGGCGCGGCTGGCGGCGATGACGCTGACCAGCACCAGCAGGCTGGCAAGCAGTGTCACCGTGGCGATTGCGCTGAGCCCCCCGGCAGCGCGTGCGAGGATGGCGCGTGCCTCGTCCAGCAGCAGATCGGTGCGCACCGTGACGACATTGGGTTGATTGGCCGCAATGCGCCCCTGGGTGGCAACAGCATCTGCGCCATCCATATAGGCCATCCCGACATAGCGGGTGATGAAGGGGTCTAACACGCCATCCGAGAAGATCGCCTCCAGCCACAGGCGCGACTGAAAACGCTTTTGTGCGTAGATGGCGACCAGCTCGGCGCTGACTCGCTGACCAAGCATGTCGAAAGTGAGCATGTCGCCGATCTGCAGGCCGAGCTGATCGGCCTCCCGGTCTTCCATTGCCACCTGCGCCGGGCCGCGATAGTCGTCCGGCCACCAGGCACCCCGGGTCACAATCACTTGGTCAAAGTTGTTTTGCAGGGTGCTGATCTTGTGCTCGTCGCGCGCTTCCAGCCGACGGCTTGGGTCGGTACTGTCGCGCAGCTCTTCGTCGCCAACCGCGACCAGGCGTCCCAGCACCAGCGGTGCGAGATCGAGCTGGCTTAGCGAGGCTGCGTCTCTGACCAAGGTTTCAAAGTCGTGCTTCTGCGTCGCGCCGATGTCGTAGAACACCAGCGCGGGGGCGCGATCCGGCACGGTTTCTTCAATGGTGGTGAGCAGTGCCAGCACCACTAACGTTGATGCCACCAGCAGGGTCAGGGCTGAGCCCAGCGACAGCAGCGTTGGGCGCAGCGGAGAGTCGGCGCGGTACAGGCTGGACAGGGCCATGCGCACAGCAAAGCGCCCGTCTGCCCAGCGCTGGTTTGCCAGCCGCTGCGCGGTTTTACGCAGCATGCGCACCACGGCTTCGAGCAGCGCCAGCACCAGCAGCAGGGCACCCACGAATGCCAGGCCGAAAAGCGGGTCCGGCATCACCGCCAGCAGCAGCACGGTTGCCAAGGTTGCGCAGGCCGCAGTCAGCCACCATGCCCCGGCGGGGGTGCGGGTGCTTGCCCCGAGCGCCCCGCGAAACAGCGCCGCCGGGTTGACCGTGAGGGCGCGTCCCAGCGCTGGCAAGGCAAACAGCAGCGCAATCAGCACCCCCAGCAGCCAGGCCATGGCGAGCGGTGCCAGCATCACCGTCCAGTCGTCGGTCAAGGGCAGGCGCTCGGCCATCAGGCTGCTGCCCAGCAAGGCCAGCGCCCCGCCCAGCACCACCCCTGCCAGCGCAGAACTACCCGCCAGCATCAATATCTGCAACAGATACACGGCGGCGAGTCGTGCATCGCGCAGGCCAATGGCGCGCAAGGTGGCCAGCGTGCCAAGCTTGCCCTGCAGATAAGCCTGCACGCTGTTGAATACGCCAAGGCCGCCGATGAACAAGGCGCTGAAGCCAATCAGCAGCACACCCGAGCCGATCTGACCGAGCACCTCGCCAAGGCGGGCGTTGCGTTCGATGAAGGTGCGCACCTCTGCCTCGCTGTCCGGGAAGGCGGCCAGAAAGTCGGCACGCCAGGCAGCGGGTTGCTGAGCGCTGCGTATCCGGTAACGGTAGGCTGGGCGGCTGCCGGGTTGCAGCAGCTCGGTCTGCTCCAGCGCGTCGGCCGAGATCAGCAGCGGTGGCCCGCTCCAGTCGGCGCGCAGGCTGCGGTCGGGCTGGCGGGCGATGATGGCGCGCACCTGCAGGGTGGCGACACCGAGCGCAACCGCATCCCCCACTTGCAGGCCAAGGCGTTCGGCCAGAACGCGGTCGATGGCAGCGCCGTGGGTGCCGTCGCGGGCTGCCAGCGCGACTGCGAGGGTTTGCGCCGGCATCAGCTCGACTGCGCCGTAAAGCGGGTAGGCGCTGTCCGCGCTTTGCAGTTCGACCAGATGGGTGTCGCCCGCTTCGGTCATCAGCATGCTGCGGAATTCGATCAGACGCGACACCGTGCCACGCTCACGCATCCACAACACCATGTCGTCCGGCAGCGGTGCGCGGCTACGCACCTCCAGATCGCCCCCGAACAGCACCCGCGTGTCGGCCAGCAGGCTGGCGCCGATCTGGCGGTATAGCCCCCCGCTGGCAGCGATCAACGCCACCCCCAGGGTCAGGCAGGCGCAGAACACCCACAAGCTGCGGCCACTGCCGCGCAGGTCGCGCCAGGCAAGCCTAAGCAGTGTGGGCATTGTGCTGCTCCGGTGCTTCGCTGAGCCTGCCCTCGGACAGTCGCAGCACGCGGTCGCAGCGCGCCGCGAAGTCCATGTCATGGGTCACCAGCACCAGCGTGGTGTTGGTCTCGGCGTTGAGGTGCAGCAGCAGTTCGCCGATGGCCGAGCCGGTGCTGTCGTCAAGGTTGCCGGTTGGCTCGTCGGCCAGCACCAGCTTGGGCGCATGTACCAGCGCACGTGCAATCGCCACGCGCTGCTGCTCGCCACCAGACAGTTGCCCCGGATAATGGGCCAGGCGCGCCCCCAGCCCGACACGCTCCAGCATGGCACGCGCACGCTCGCGGGCATCCCGTCGGCCGGCAATTTCCAGCGGCAGCGCGGCGTTGTCGAGTGCGCTGAGGCTGGGTACCAGGTGAAACGACTGAAACACGATGCCCATGTGGTCGCGCCGCAAGTCGGCAAGCTGATCGCGGTCCAGCGACTCCAGCGCACGGCCATCGAACACCACCGAACCGGCGGCGGGCTTTTCCAGCCCGGCGAGCAGCAGCAACAGCGAGGTCTTGCCAGTGCCGGAGGGGCCGGCAATCGCCACCCGTTCGCCCGCCCCGATGTTCAGACTGACCTCGCGCAAGATGTTGATGCGTGCCGCACCAAGCTGGTAATGCATGCTGAGATGTTTGAGCTGGATCATACGGTCACAGTGCTGATTGAAAAAGGGCCGGCGCTTTTTTTGCAATGGTGTGCCGGTTTGTCGCCTTATCGTACCTTTCGTTCCTGACGAAAAAAGTGTTTTTGAAGTGGCATGCAGAATCGCAAGTGCAATTTCGAGAGTATGCTAGCGATAAGGACATAGGCTTATGGTTTGCCTTGATGTTATGAAAGTTGCACGAGGAATTCGAAATCTGGAGTTTATGAGTTATCCCGTATGGTAAAAGCTGCGAGCGCGGACCCCAGGCACGACCGCCAAGCCCTGACGCGACGTGTCGTGCGGGTGTTCCTGCCGCTAATACTACTATTGCTGGTGATCAACAGCGCGCTGCTGGTGTCTGGCGTCAGACAGGCCCACTTGCAGATCGAACAGACCATGCTGCATTCACTGCGGATTCTGCGCGAGACGACAGTCATTGTCGAAGACGCATTCAATGAGGAGATGGAAGACGGCTTGCGGATATTTTTGGCTGAGTACCGCGCGCAAGGCGATGATGTCGAGCTAATCGACCTGACTGACCTGCAGCATCGGATGGGCAACCGGGTCGATGTGTATGCCATCGATACGTCCGGCGTAGTGCGGCACAGCACACTGGCGCAAGATATTGGGCTCGATTTTCGTCAATGGCCCGACTTTCATGCCTATCTCGAAGAGATTCGTCAGTCTGGCGAGTTGCGTATTGATTCAATCAGCAAGGAGTCCAAGACCGGCTTCTTCCGAAAGTACGGCTACGTAGCCACGCCTGACAAGCGCTGGCTACTTGAGCTCGGCATCAAGCTCGAAATCCTGGCCGAAAGCCTTGCACCTTTTGACCCTGTGCTGATTGCCCGACAATTGGTCAAAGATCACCCACACCTCAATCAGCTCCGCATCATCGACCGCCACGGCTGGCAGCTTTCGATGACACAGCCCGAACAAGTGGAACCTGAAGTCTTTGAGCGGGTGCTGCATGTGCTCGACACCCGTCAAGCGCAGAGCTATCTGCAGTGGAACAGGTCGCTCAGATACCTGCCCATGCCCGACAGCGTAGGCGAGTACTCCTTTGGCTTGCGCATGCAGGTGGCCGAGTTCGACTACAACCTCAACCGTATTCTGCTGGGCGTCGGCGCAAACCTGCTGATCGCCATAGCCGCAATCGCGCTGATCCTGCGTCTCAGCGCCGGAATGAGGCAAACCGAAACCGGCCTGCATGCTGCCCGTGAAGCGCTGGAAGCGGCTAACCGCAAGCTCACCGAACTGTCGGCCACAGACGGCTTGACCGGCATTGCAAATCGTCGGCGTTTTGACGAGTTCGCCGCCGTGGAATGGGCCCGTGCGCTGCGCGACCGCAAGCCGCTAGCCGTGTTGATGCTGGATGTCGATCAGTTCAAGGCCTACAACGACAACTATGGTCATCTTGCCGGTGACGAAGCGTTAAAGCATGTTGCCGGGATTCTGCAAAACAAGGTGCGCCGCCCCGGCGATCTGGTTGCCCGATATGGCGGCGAGGAGTTTGTGGCGATGCTGGCCGGAACTACCCCGGATGCCGCCCTGGACGTGGCCGAGAACATCAGAACCCAAGTCGTCGCGCTGGCTTTGCCGCACCAGTACAGCAGTCATGGTGTATTGAGCGTCAGCATAGGCGTAGCCGTTTTGGTTTCGGACTCTCACACCAGCCTCGAAGCCTTGCTTGAAGCGGCAGATAATGCGCTCTACAAAGCCAAGACCCGTGGCCGAAACCGGGTTGAGCTTGTCTGACCTTGCGTTGCGGGCGCTGCACCCTGTTTAACCGCCAACGCGCAGCCGCGAGCCGTACTGCAGCCAGCGATGACAAAAGCCCGTGATGTTGCGCCACACACGTGTTCGATGGGCTTGTTCGACCCGACCCCTTGGCGTCTCCGACCAGGACAGGCCCAGCACGCATTCCATCGGCCTTCGTTGAAGTCATTTTTGAGCCAAGCTTGTGGGCCTCAATAATCGTAGTGATAGCGTAGTTGTGCGATAAAGATATGGTCGTCCACAACTTTATAAACAAGTCTGTGTTCGTCGTTGATGCGTCGAGACCAGTAACCGGACAAGCCATGCTTTAACGGCTCAGGTTTGCCAACGCCTTCAAAGGGCATTCGTTGAATGTCTTTGATTAGCGCATTGATCCGCTTGAGCATGGCTTTATCGGTTTTTTGCCAATACAGGTAGTCGTCCCATGCCTTGCCAGAAAACGTGAGTTTCATTCAATCAACTCACGTTCAGCACCTCCTCCGGCTTCCAGTTCAGCTATCGATTCCAGTAAATGTCGGGCATTGGCAGGCGAGCGTAGCAGGTATGCCGTTTCTTCCATGGCCTGGAAATCCTCTAGCGAAATCATTACTACAGGTGATTCCCGCTTTCGAGTGATGATGACCGGGGTATGGTCATTGCACACTTTTTCCATGGTTTTCGACAAGTTGGCACGAGCGACGGTGTAGCTTATGGCGTCCATGGGGGCTCCTCAAATACTATCTCGTACGCGAATATGTACAGAAAGACTAGCGGCTACTTACAAGGGCGTCAACCCGGACGCATTCTTGTTCGCTACGCTTCGCTTCGACGAGTTCCTGGTGGCGCTCCTCGGTGGATATCCCCGAGCGAGCTGCACGCGTGATCAAGTTGCCCAAAGCACCGAAGGGGGTCACCAGCGCTTATGCGCGGTGACCCCCTTCGTTATCGACTGACTGCTGGTAACACCATCCAACCTGCAGCATCGGCACAGAAAAATAATCGGGGTTATCTGCTGAATTTTGTGGTTCGCCCCGTTGGCGCTGGCGAACAAGAACTAGGGGGGACGTTTGACGTTATTGTCGCGTGGCGTTACTATTTGTCCATGATCATATCGTTCAAGTGCAAGGATACAGAGCAGCTTGCAGGCGGGTGTTCCGTCAGACGCTTTGTAAATTTTGAGCGCGTTGCCTTGAGGAAAATTCGCCAACTCCAGCTTGCAAATCGGCTGGATGATCTTAAAGTGCCGCCCGGCAATATGTTGGAACCGTTGCACGGTGATCGCCAAGGTCAGCACAGCATTCGAATCAATAAGCAATTCCGGGTTTGCTTCCGCTGGACCAAGGCCGGCGCGGAAATTGTCGATTACCATTAGGAGGCAACTCATGCGCAACATTGACGCAGTAACGCCAGGCGAGCTGCTTAAAGAAGAGTTTCTAGAGCCGATGGGCATTTCTCAATATCGTCTCGCTAAAGAAATCGGCGTACCTGCCCAGAGGATAGGCCAGATTATTGCCGGAAAACGTGCGATTTCGGTAGACACCGACCTGCGACTTTGCCGCTTCTTTGGTTTGTCCAATGGGTATTGGTTGCGTGCTCAGGCAGCTTTTGATACTGAAGTTGCGGAAGAGGCCCTTGAAGAGCAGTTGAAGAGTATTCGTCCATGGAGTGCCGTTTCAGAAATCGGACACAGGGCATAACCAACGGCTGCACGGCGACCGATATTCTGCCCCATGGCGACTCCAAGCTGGCGCGTGCGCCGGGCACCGACGGCATGGCGGTCGATGAACTGCCGGATTACCTTCAAGTACGATCTGCTCACCCGCGTCGTTGTTGAGTGCTTGGCGTGAGAGTGGAGAACGTCGGTCAGTGGGCGCTTCCCCTGAACCGTCGCCAGCCCATCCAGCCCGACAGGCCGAGGATCAGCGCGATGCAGGTGGCACTGACCGGGTCGGTCAGCAGCACGCCCGGATCGCCGCGCGAGAACAGCAGGGTGCGACGCAGGTATTCCTCGAACGCCGGGCCGAGAATGAAGCCGAGCACCAGCGGCGTGGGTTCGAGTCCGAGGCGCAGCAACGCCCAGCCGAACACGCCGAAGGCCAGCATCAGCCAGACGTCGAACAGCGAGTTGTGCACCGAATGCACGCCGATCAGGCTGATGACCACGATCAGCGGCACCAGGCGCCGGAACGGGATGCGCAGGAGCGAGGCCCAGACCCCCGCAAAGGGCAGGTTGAGGATGACCAGGATGAGGTTGCCGACGATCAGGCTGGCCATCAGCGCGGTGAAGAGGTCGGGGTTCTGCACGATGAAACCCGGGCCCGGCATGATGGCGTGGATCATCAGCGCACCGGCCAGCACCGCCATCACCGGGCTGCCGGGCAGGCCAAGCGTGAGCAGCGGCACCAGCGCGCTCTGCGCGGCAGCGTTGTTGGCGGCTTCTGGGGCCGCGACGCCGGCTACCGCGCCGTCGCCGAGCGGACGGTCGCGGGTGGCGAAACCCGACTCAAGACCACGTGCGGCCAGCGCCGCCAGCAGCGTGCTCGCACCGGGGATCACGCCCAGGGCGGCGCCGACGGTGGTGCCGCGCAGGGTGGGCAGCCATGCCGCGCGCAGGTCGGCGCGCGTGGGCCAGGGCCAGCGCACCAGACGGATGCGCTCGGGTCGTCCTCCGGTTTCCAGCGCGCGGATCAGCTCGGCCAGCCCGAAGATGCCCATGACCAGCGGCACGAAACCGATGCCGTCGCGCAGCTCGGGGATGCCGAAGGTGAAGCGGGGCTGCCCACCGGCGAGGTCGGTGCCGATCAGGCCCAGCCAGGCGCCGATCATGATCAGCGCCAGCGCGGGCAGGACCGGCCCCGGCGAGATGACCGCGGCGGCAAACAGTCCGAGTGCGATCAGGCCCACGAGTCCGGCCGGCGCAATCGCGGTGGTCACCTGCGCGAGCGGCGCCGACACGGTCGCGATGAGCACCGCCGTCACCAGCCCGGCAAACAGCGAGGCGAGCGCCGCGACCGCGATGGCGGGTCCGGCCCTGCCCTGCAGGGCCATCCGGTGTCCGTCCAGCGCCGTGACCACCCCTGAGCACTCGCCCGGCAGGTTCAGCAGGATCGAGGTGGTGGAGCCGCCATATTGCGCGCCGTAATAGATGGCGGCCATCATGATGATGGCGCCCGCTGGCTCGAGCGCGAAGGTCAACGGCAGGAGCAGCGCCAGCGTCGCGGCGGGCCCGATTCCCGGGAGCACGCCGACCAGCGTGCCGAGCAGGGCGCCGAGCGTACAGAGCAGGAGGTTCTCGGGGGTCAGCGCGAGCGCGAAGCCCGAGGCCCAGGCGGCAAAGTCCATTTTCGTGTCTCAGAATGCCGGCCAGAGCGGTGCAGTCGGCGGCAGAAAGGTGATGCCGATGATGGCGGTCAGGCCCGAGAGTCCGGCCACCGTCAGGCCGAGCGCGACCGGGCCCCGCTCGCCGGCGCCCAGTGCCGCCAGCGCGGCCGCGAGACCCGCAGAGATCACCAGTCCCAGCACCGGCAGCGCGAGTGCGAACAGCAGCACCGCGCCGAGCAGGGCCAGTCCGCTCCAGCTCTGTGTCGTCGCCCCCGTCCCGCAACCCTTCGGGCCGTCGTGTTCCGTGCGCAGGGCGAGCCACACCGCCCACAGGCTACCGATCGCGATCACCCCCTTGGCCAGGAGCTGGGCCAGCAGCCCTGGGCCGACGTTGGGTCCCAGCCACGCAGGCTGGCCGCGCGCGAGCAGCAGCATTGCCACGCCTACCGCGCATAGCGCCAGGCCGGGCAGGGCCCGTTTCAGGAGCGCGCGGAGGGCGCGCGTGGACGTTTCCGTCCTGCAGTTGTGTCGCGTCGGGACGATCTTGCTGCTCATGGTCAGCCTTGAGTGCGTGAGTTGACAGGTATGGGTTTAGTTATGATACTCATTCCTATTTAAAAATGTTGATTTCACCAACCTACTCTCTCGAACCCAGGAGCGAAACATGCTGACCCGTCGCAACTTTCTTGGCACTGCCCTTGCCGCGCCCCTGCTGTCCCTCATGCCTCGCGCTGCGCGTGCAGCGGAGTGGCCGTCAGCCGGACCCATCCGTCTCGTCGTCGCGCAGGGCGGCGGCGGCAACGCCGACGTGGTGGCGCGGATCCTCGTCGAGGCGCTGGAGCCCATGCTCGGCCAGCGCATCCTGGTCGAGAACAATGGCACCGCCTCGGGCATGCGCGCGACCGAAGATGTCAGCAATGCCGCCCCGGATGGTTACACCCTGCTGGTCGGCACCTCGTCGCAACTGGTGCACAACATCGCCTTGTTCGACCCCTTGCCGGTCGATGTCGCCACCACCCTGCGCGGCGTCGCAATGATAAACGAGGTGCCCATGGTCATGTGCGTGCCAGCGACCGCGCCCGATGCCGACCTGGCCGCGCTGACCGCGCGGCTCCAGGCCGACCCGGCAAGTTTCCAGTACGGTTCCGGCCCGGCGGGCACGACGACGCACATCACCGGCGCGCTGTTCCTGCAGCAGATCGGCGCCGAGGGCGTCGTGCATGTTCCCTATCCGCGCAGCCCGGAGGCGATGGTGGACGTGATCGCAGGGCGGCTGACCTTCGTCTTCGACCCCTCGCTCACCGCAGTGGGCCAGGTGCAGGGCGGTGCGGTGAGAGCGCTCGGCGTCTCGGCGCCGGTGCGGCTGGCCGCACTGGGCGAGGTGCCGACCATGGCCGAAGCCGGCCTGCCGGGCTTCGTCAGCCAGACCTGGAACACCATCTCGGCACCAGCCGGCACGCCCGACAGCATCGTGAATACCCTGAACGGCATGATCAACGAGATCGTCCAGTCCGATGCCATGCGCGCCCGCCTCGAGGCGCTGGCGTCGATCGTGCCGCCGGCGAAGACGCCCGCCGAAGTCGATGCCTACTATGCCGCGCAGCGCGAAACCTGGATCCCGGTGGTCCGCAGCACCGGCGTTCGTCAGGGGGGCTAGCGCCGGCCGGTTATCCGCAGCCGGTCAGTCTGCCCAAGCGCGGGCTGACCTGGCGTGTGGCTGGGAGCGGCAGTGCATCCCTGTCCGAAAAGTGCGAAACGGCGAAACCGGCTCACCGCAAAACTGGATCGGACACCGCTTTAGCGGGCGGGGGGCACGGCGCAGCTTTGCACTCAATGAAACGGCCGTCCGCACTCTCGTGCGGTGGCAGTCTCCAACACGGCCTTGCTTGATCACGCAGCCCGAATATCCGTCACCGCTGCGACATCTGGCCGGATGCGGTTGATGCCGCTGACGATGGCGCGGATGGAGGCGGTGACGATATTGCTGTCCAGCCCCACGCCGTAGTGGTCACCTGCCTTGCCGGTGGCCGAGCGCAGCTCGACGAAGGCGCAGGCCTGGGCGTTGCCGCCGTCGTCGCTGGGGGCGATGGAGCGTTCTTCAAAGTTTTGCACCTGTACGTCGATACCGGCCACGCGCAGGGCGTGTATTGCGGCGTCTATGGGGCCGTTGCCTTCGCCGTGCAGGGTCTGGCGCTGGCCGGCGATGTCGACGGTGAGCCGGATGCCCTGGGCGCTGCCGTGCTCGAAGAGGTGGTGTTCGACGTAGCGCATGGGTTCGGCGGTGTCGAGGTAGGTGTTGCGGAAGAGGTCCCAGATCGCCGAGGCGCTCATCTCGGCGCCGGTGCTGTCGGTGACCTGTTGCACTTCGCGGGAGAACTCCACCTGAAGGCGACGCGGCATGACCACGCCGTATTCGGTTTCGAGCAGATAGGCGATGCCGCCCTTGCCGGACTGGCTGTTGACGCGGATCACCGAGTCGTAGCTGCGTCCAACGTCGGCCGGGTCGATCGGGAGGTAGGGTACGTTCCACAGGTGATTGTTGCCACTGAGGGCCTTTTGGGCCGCGAACCCCTTCTTGATGGCGTCCTGGTGGGAGCCGGAGAAGGCTGTGAAGACGAGATCCCCCACGTAGGGGTGGCGTGGGTGGATGGGCAACTGGTTGCAGTATTCGACGCTGCGGGCTACCGCGTTGATGTCGGAGAAGTCGAGGCCTGGGTTGAGGCCCTGAGTGTACATGTTGAGCGCAAGGGTGACGATGTCGACATTGCCGGTGCGCTCGCCATTGCCAAAGAGGCAACCTTCGATGCGGTCGGCGCCAGCCATCAGCCCGAGCTCGGCGGCGGCGACGCCAGTGCCACGGTCGTTGTGCGGGTGGAGGCTGAGCACCACGCTGTCGCGACGGGCGAGGTGGCGGTGCATCCACTCCACCTGGTCGGCGTACACGTTGGGCGTGGCCACTTCGACGGTGGCCGGGAGGTTGAGGATGACTTTGTTGTGCGGCGTGGCACCCCATTCGGCGGTGACCGCGTCGCAAACATCCTTGGCAAAGTCGAGCTCGGTGGCCGAGAAGGTTTCCGGGCTGTATTCAAGCGCAATTTCGGTGCCAGAGTCGGTGCGCATCTCGTCGCCAATCTGTTTGATCAGACGCACCGCCTTGACTGCAAGCGCGATGACTTCCGGCTTGTCCATGTTGAACACCACATTGCGGAAGGTGGGAGAGGTGGCGTTGTAGACATGGATGATGGCGCGACGGGCACCGCGCACGGATTCCATGGTGCGGCGGATGAGGTCTTCGCGGGCCTGGGTGAGCACCTGAATGGTGACGTCGTCCGGAATATGGCCGCCTTCGACAAGCTGGCGTACAAAGTCGAAGTCGGTTTGCGAGGCGGACGGAAAGCCGACTTCGACTTCCTTGAAGCCGATGTCGCACACCATGCGGAACATGCGCATCTTGCGTTCGACGTTCATGGGTTCAAACAGCGCCTGGTTGCCGTCGCGCAGGTCGGTGCTCATCCAGATCGGGGCCTTGTTGATCACCTGGCTTGGCCACTGGCGGTCGGCAAGCTGGATGGCGGGAAAGGGGCGGTACTTGACGGACGGGTCTGGCAACATCATCGGGCTGTTCCTTGGGAAGGTTTGCTGTATTTTCGGGGCACCTCTAAGGAAACGCTGATTAAATCCGTTCGCCCTGAGCTTGGCCAGGGGCTCTCCTCCGAAAACCAAGGGCTTCGGCAGGTTTTGCCTGAACGGTGGTGAGTAAATCAGTACTTCCTTAAACGGCTGCAGGCGCTGCTAGTTGCTTCGGGCGACGCCATGGTGCGCGCTGCTCGGTGATTCGTCAGACCGCACCCGCGCCTTTCAGCCGTGTTTTCAAGGTGTCTTGCAATGAGGAACAGTGTAGTTTGTGCGCAGCCGCAGAGGATTGCGTTATTGGTCTGAGGATACTTGTTTTTTGCACTAATACTGTGCATTACACCCATATGGAGCAATAATCTGCAGATCACTTGCTTATCTGAGGTTCATCATGCAACTGGATCGCTACGATCGGCAGATTCTTGACCTGCTGCAGCAAGATGGGCGTATCAGCAATCAAGACATGGCTGACCGCATTGCCTTGTCTCCGTCGGCCTGTTTGCGCCGTCTTCGTGCGCTGGAGGAATGCGGGCTGATCATTGGCTATCGCGCCTTGCTGGATGCAAGGAAGCTGGGTTTGACGCTGATGGCCTTGATCCACATTTCGATGGACCGCCACACGCCGGAACGCTTCGCCCACTTTGAAACCGTGGTTGCAGACATCCCCGAGGTGCTGGAGTGTCTGCTTATCACCGGTCAGGACGCCGACTACCAGCTCAAGGTCATTGTGGCCGACATGGACGGGTATCAGGCCTTGCTGTTGAACCGCATCACACGTATTCCCGGTGTCACCGGGGTGCATTCGAGCTTTGTGTTGCGCCGGGTGATTGACAAGACCGCGCTGCCGCTCCCTCAGTCAAGCGTCTAGAGCGGTTGCTGCGGAGACATGCTGTCGCCACAATTTCAGGTCTTCCCCGATTGCACCCGGGTAGCGGTGGGCTATGCTTGCCGCCCATGGGATCAAGCTTTTTTCAGGTTTTGCTCAGTGGGGTTGCCACCGGCTGCATTTATGGGCTGGTGGCCTTGTCGTTCGTGCTGATTTACAAAGCCACCGAAACCGTCAGCTTCATGCAGGGTGAGCTGCTGATGGTGGGGGCGTTCGGCGTCCTGGCGCTTAATCTGGCGGCAGGCTGGCCGATGTGGCTGGCGATTCCTGCTGGCATTGTGCTCATGCTGGCGTTTGGTGCTTTGCTGGAGCGCAGCGTGCTGCGGCGTGCCATTGGTCAGCCGCATCTCACTGCGGTGCTGCTGACCTTCGGGCTAGGCATGATGATGCGCGGCGGGGTGACCACCGTACCCGCAGCCAGCCACTCCATGCACCGGTTGGACTTGCCGTGGACGGGTCAAACCCTGCAAATGGGGCCGATAGTGCTGGCCATGGAGCATATCGTGGTCATTGCCGCCACCTGTGTGCTGGCCTTGGCGCTGACCGCTTTTTTCAGGGCAACCCGCGCGGGACTGGCCTTGCGTGCCTGTTCCGAAAACCCGCAGGTGGCTGCCTTGATGGGGGTGTCGGTGAGCGGCATGCACACCCTTGCGTGGGCCATGGGGGCGGCGTTGGCGGCGTGTGCCGGGTTGCTGTTGGCGCCCATCACCTTTGTGCACCTCAATATGGGGCTGATTGCCCTCAAGGCGTTTCCGGCAGCGGTGCTGGGGGGTATGACAAGCTTGCCTGGGGCGCTTATAGCAGGGGTTTTTCTGGGCGTCGCCGAGGCGCTGGCCGGTCTGTATCTGCCGGAGGGCGGCAAGGATGTGGTGCCCTACGTGTTGCTGATGTTGGCATTGTTGCTGTTTCCTGCAGGAATGGGTGCGGCTTTGCAAAGAGGGAGGCGATGAAAGCTGTTGATTCAGCCTGTCGGGTGCCCGCTTGGCGCAAGGCCATGCGCGTGAGCTTGATGGCGATCTTGCTGGTCTGGGCTGCCGTAGCCTGGCTGGGGGTCGATTTTGCGCTCAGTCAGTGGGTGCTGGTGTGCACTTACGCCATAGCCGGTCTGGGGGTGGTATTGATTGTCGGGCAAAGTGGTCAGATATCGCTCGGACAGGGCGCCTTGCTGGCGCTGGGCGCCTATGCGCAGGCCTTGCTGGTGTTGCGCGGGGTGCCAGCGCCGTTGGCCTTGCTGGTGGCCGTGGCCTTGGGGGCAGTCGGTGGCTGGGCCGCCAGCCTGCCGGCGCGGCGCTTGGGCGGTCTGTATTTTGCAATGAGTACGCTGGCCTTTGCGCTGATTGTCGAGGAGGTGTTGGTGCGCTGGGAAGGCATGACGCATGGCAACGCTGGACTGCTGGTCCCCGACTTTGCGCTTGGAGGCTGGGTTACCACGTCGCCAGCAGAGCAGGCCTTGGTGGCAGTCTTGTCATTGTTGTTGGCGGTGTGGGTGTGCTGGCGCTGCAGTGCGTCGCATCTTGGGCGGGCCTGGCGCTGTGTGCGAGAGGATGAGGTGGCAGCCGCTGCTTGCGGAATGGACGTGGCCCGCATCAAGGCGAGTGCCTTTGTGGTGGGTGGGGGTTTGTCCGGACTGGCAGGGGGGCTCTACGCGCACTTCATTGGCTATATCAGCCCGGAGCAGTTTGGTCTGTTCCTGTCCTTCGAGCTTTTGATGCTCGCCTTCATTGGTGGCTCACGACGCTTGTCCGGCGCCTTCTGGGGAGCGTTGGTGATTGTCTCCATACCGCAACTGAACGCCTTGATTCGAGACCTGCTGCCAGCCGGGCTTGTTCGCCCGGCCGGCGTTGAGGCCATCATGTTTGGCGCGGTGATCGTGTTGGTCATCCTGTTTCGGCCGCAAGGGATAGCAGGTGCTGACCGCTAACTGCTGGTTTGGCGCTTCGCAGCGGCAATGCCGCGTGCCTCGTCCACCATGGCGAGCGGGATAAGGGCGAGCGCAAACAGTCCGATACAGAACAGCACAGCCCCTTGCAGGCCAAGTGCGAGCTGTAGCAGACCGACCCCGAATATCCCGAAAATGGCCGCCAGCTTGGTGAACAACCCCCAGAAGCCGAACAACTCTGCTGCGCGATCGGGTGGTGAGAACATGCCAACCAGTGCGCGCCCGACAGATTGGCTGGACCCGAGGCTCAGCCCAGACAACAAGCCCGCGAGCAGGAATACATGCTCGGTCTTGTAATTGGTCCGGAAAGTCTCGTTGATCAAGACGGTGAGGTCTGCGACAAAGTAAATCGCCAGAATCGCCACAATCCACAGCACCAACGTGATGGCATAGGTGAGCCGCCCGCCGAGCGGGCCTTGCAGCCAGCCGAACAACAAGGCTCCCAGCAACGCGGTGATCTGTACCACGATGAACATCAGGTTTCGGGTGGCTTCGCTCCAGCCTATGACCTGTGCTCCGTATATGAATGAGAAAGCCACAATCACATACACACCGGCCATCGCGAAGAGGATTGAGACGAACAAGCGTGCCAGATCGGGGTACCGGGACACTGCGCTGAAGCTGGACAGCAGCCGCTTGTAGCCCGACACCACCACCCCAAGGTGCATGGCCCGACGTTTGCCCACGTCAGGTTCCTTTACCCATATGAAGGTCGGGATTGCGGCGAGCAGAAAAAACACCGCAGCAAACGGTCCTACCCAGCGAATCCGTTCAAAGTTTTCCTCACTGACCTCGCCCAGAAACAGCAGCACAAAGCCAGCGGCAAACAAACCGCCAGCATAGCCCAGGGCCCATCCCAGCCCCGAAACCTTGCCGAGTTCGTCGGCACGCCCAAGTGAGGGCAGAAAGCTGGCAATGAACGATTCACCGGCTGAATAGGCCGTGTTACTCACCACAATCAGAAAGAAGCCCAGCCAGATGTAGCCAGGCTCAACCAAATAGAGCATAGCGGTGCATCCGACCGTAACCAGGTAGCTCGCGAACAACATGCGCTTCTTCGCCTGAGCATGGTCCATGATGGCGCCGAGCAAAGGGGCAGTAAGCACTACCAGTGCATAGCTTACGCAAAGCGCCAGACTCCACATGAAGTTGCCCATCCGGTAGTCAGGGGTGTCTGCCACGATCAAGCGGGTGTAAACATCACCGAATATCACGGTGATGATCAGCAAGGTGTAAGCTTGGTTGGCAAAGTCAAACATGCTCCAGCCAAAAATTTCGCGGCGGCTTGCTGTGCTGGTCTTGATCATCGGTGTGTGCCTGGACAGGTGGTGTGCGCTTCGCTGTGAGTTTGGCTACGGTCGCCTGAACAATCAACACCGAGCGGTTGGCTGTTGGGTATAACATACTGTCTGTCAGACAGAGCGCCAAGTCACGTAATCCATGATTCCGGCTCTTTGGTCGGCTCGGCTGGGGAGCACAGGCTTGACGTACAGCCATCAATTGATTCAACATTAGCTAAACAAAAACGGACAAGTCATGTATAAGATGCAGGACCGGTTCCAGGGGACACAAAACGATGCATGATGATTTGACTTGATCGTGGTTAACCCCTACCATTCACCTAATTTTTGAGAGGAAGTCGGCGCATCAACTGTAGCGCGCCCGCAGACCCATGTTGAAAGTGGTATTCCTGCAGCTTGGCGCAACCCTCGTCGCAGCGGCCATCGCGGCCGTTTTTTTCGACTTGAGTGGTGCAGTTACAGCAACGATTGCGGGGTTGGCCTGTGTAGCGCCAACCGCATTGTTTGCAATCAGGCTTGCTCTTGTTTCACAGCGCACCGGCAGCGCGTCGGTGGCTGGCTTCTTCGTCGGCGAGTTCGTAAAGGTCGCGACGATAGTGGGATTACTGGTGCTGGCATTCAAGCTGTATGACGACTTCCATTGGGGAGGCATGTTCGTCGGTTTGGTGCTGGTTCTTAAGGCGAATTTATTTGCATTTTTGGTGAAGACATAAAATGGCAGGAAACGCTCCCACCGCATCCGAGTACGTTGTACACCACCTGACAAACCTGACGGCGACAGGCAAGCCGCAACAGGACGTTGTTGACTGGGGTGTGCTCAATATCGACACCGTGTTCTGGGGCTTCGGTCTCGGCGTATTGACGGTCTACTTGCTGTATCGTCTGGCTAGATGCGCTACCTCAGGTGTTCCTGGTCGATTGCAGGGTTTCGTCGAGATCATGGTCGAGATCGTGAATGATCAGGCCAAAAACATCGTTCATAGCGCCGAATCACGCAAGTTTGTCGCGCCTCTGGGCTTGACTGTGTTCATCTGGGTGTTCCTGATGAACTTCATGGACCTCATTCCGGTGGATTTGTTCCCCATGCTCTGGGAGCGCGGCATTCTCCCGGCAATCGGTGGTGATCCTGCGGTGGCCTATGGTTACATGCGCATCGTGCCCACCGCAGACATCAACGTTCCTCTGGGTATGGCGATCTCAGTGTTGATGCTGTGCATCTACTACAACATCAAGATCAAGGGTTTTGGTGGTTGGGTGCATGAGCTCTTCACTGCTCCGTTTGGTTCGCACCCGGTGCTGTGGCCAGTCAATTTCATCATGCAGATGATCGAATACCTCGCAAAAACCGTCTCCCACGGTCTGCGGTTGTTCGGTAACCTCTTCGCCGGCGAGTTGCTCTTTGTTCTGATTGCGCTACTCGGTGGTACCGCTACCGTCATGGGTTTCGTAGGTCACGTAATCGCTGGCTCAATCTGGGCGATCTTCCACATCCTCATCATCGTGCTCCAGGCCTTCATCTTCATGATGCTTACCCTGGTGTATGTTGGGCAGGCACACGAAGCACATTGATTCGGTAACGTCGCAAGTTTTTCACTTAGTCATCACTTTTACTTCAAGGAGTTGTCATGGAACTTACCCTGGGTCTCGTCGCGCTGGCTTCTGGTTTGATCATCGGTATGGGTGCAATCGGTGCGTGTATTGGTATCGGCATCATGGGCAGCAAGTATCTCGAAGCTTCCGCTCGTCAGCCTGAACTGATGAACGCTCTCCAAACCAAGATGTTTCTGCTGGCTGGTCTGATCGACGCAGCGTTCCTGATCGGTGTCGGTATCGCGATGATGTTCGCCTTTGCCAACCCGTTCGTAGCCTGATCGGATTCCCTCGAACAATCACACTGAGGGCCAAGTACAGTGAATTTGAACGCAACCCTGATAGCCCAGATCGTTGTGTTCTTCATCCTCGGCTGGTTCACGATGAAATTCGTGTGGCCTCCGATCATGAAGGCACTCGATGAGCGCGCGGCGAAAATCGCCGACGGGCTGGCGGCTGCGGACAAGGCAAAGGCCGATCTCGTTCTTGCAGAGAGAAAGGCCGTCGATGAAATGCGCAAAGCTCGTGAATCAGCGGGCGATGTGCGCGCAACTGCCGAAAAGCAGTCTGCCAAGTTCCTCGAAGATGCCCGGGCCGAAGCCAACCGCATTATCGCGCAGGCGCGCGAAGCTGCTGAACATGAAGCAGCCGCTGCCGCCCAGCGTGCCAAGGCCGAACTTCGTGACCAGGTTGCTCAGCTAGCCATTGCTGGTGCTGAACAAATCCTGCGTCGTGAAATTGACGCCAAGGTGCATGCTGAACTGCTTGCCAATCTGAAACAGGAAATGAAATAACTCATGGCCGAGAACGTCACCATCGCGCGCCCCTACGCCGATGCCGCTTTTGAGCTGGCTAAAGGGGCAGATGCGCTGGGGCCTTGGTCGGAAGCGCTCGAAAGGCTGGCTTTCATCGTAGCTGATCCAGATATGCGCCCCTGCATCGGCGACCCAAATCTGACGGAAGACCGCTTGTATGGTCTTGTTGTCGAGGTCGCTGGTGATGGGCTCAATCAAGAGCAGAAAAACTTTGTCCGCCTACTCGTCGAGAACGAACGCCTGACGGTGCTTCCCGAGATCCGTGACCTGTTCGTTAGTAAAAAGAACGAACACGAAGGTGTGAAGGAGGTTGATGTAACCTCCGCATTCCAGATGGACGACGCAACTTTGGCTAGCCTGAAAAGCGAACTGGAAACACGCTTCAAAGGAAAGCTGAACATCACGGTCCGCATCGACCCCGAACTCATTGGTGGGGTACGTATTGCGGTCGGAGACGAAGTCATCGACACCTCGGTCCGCGGCAAGCTCGCGAACATGGCCGCTGCGCTTAAGAACTAGGAGCATACATAAATGCAACTCAACCCCTCTGAAATCAGTGATCTGATTAAGAGCCGAATCCAGAACCTGCAGCTTGCTGCAGCGTCCCGGAACGAAGGCACAGTGGTGTCGGTGACCGACGGTATCTGCCGTGTGCACGGTCTGGCTGGCGTCATGCAGGGCGAAATGCTTGAATTCGAGGGTGATACCTTCGGTCTGGCACTGAACCTGGAGCGTGACTCTGTTGGTGCAGTGGTACTCGGCGCGTACGAGCACATCACTGAAGGTTCAATCGTCAAGGCTACCGGCCGCATTCTTGAAGTGCCGGTGGGTCCTGAGCTGCTCGGTCGCGTCGTCGACGCCCTGGGACAGCCGATCGACGGCAAAGGCCCGATCAACGCCAAACTCACTGACAAAATCGAAAAAGTCGCGCCTGGTGTTATTGCGCGTCAATCCGTTTCTGAGCCGGTTCAAACCGGTCTCAAGTCTGTCGATGCCATGGTGCCTATTGGTCGTGGTCAGCGCGAGCTGATCATCGGTGACCGTCAGACAGGTAAGACCGCCGTAGCCGTCGATGCGATCATCAACCAGAAAGGCCAGAACATGTTCTGCGTCTACGTTGCCATCGGTCAAAAAGCTTCGACCGTCAACAACGTGGTTCGCAAGCTTGAAGAGCATGGCGCTCTGGAGTACACCATTGTCGTGGCCGCGACTGCATCCGAGTCGGCAGCCATGCAATACCTCTCTGCATACTCAGGTTGCACGATGGGCGAGTACTTCCGTGATCGTGGTCAGGATGCACTCATCGTCTATGACGACTTGACCAAGCAGGCTTGGGCATATCGTCAGGTTTCGTTGTTGCTGCGTCGCCCGCCGGGTCGTGAAGCCTACCCCGGTGACGTTTTCTATCTCCACTCCCGCTTGCTTGAGCGTGCGGCGCGTGTGAATGCTGATTACGTCGAAAAAGTGACCAACGGCGAAGTCAAGGGCAAGACGGGTTCATTGACCGCATTGCCGGTTATCGAAACCCAGGCTGGTGACGTTTCCGCTTTCGTTCCGACCAACGTCATCTCCATTACTGACGGTCAGATCTTCCTGGAAACCGACTTGTTCAACGCAGGTATCCGTCCCGCGATCAACGCCGGTATTTCGGTGTCCCGCGTAGGTGGTGCAGCTCAGACCAAGGTCATCAAGAAGCTGTCAGGCGGTATTCGTACTGACCTCGCACAGTATCGTGAGCTGGCTGCATTCGCACAGTTTGCCTCGGATCTTGACGACGCAACCCGCAAGCAGCTTGAGCGTGGTCGCCGTGTGACCGAACTGATGAAGCAGTCGCAGTATGCTCCGATGTCCATCGCCGAGATGGCTGTCGTGTTGTATGCGGTAAACAACGGCTACTTCGATAAGGTCGATGTTGACCGTGTTCTGAAGTTCGAACACGACATGTTGGGTCATGTGAAGGCCAAGTACGGCTCGCTGATCACACAGATTATGGACAAGCGCGAACTCGATGCCGACAGCGAAAAGCAACTCGTTGCTGCGCTCGAGGAGTTCAGGAATAGCTGGTCCTGAGCCTGCTGACGGAGACGGAATATGGCAAGCGGTAAGGAAATCCGAACCAAGATCAAGAGCGTTCAAAACACGCGCAAGATCACCAAGGCCATGGAAATGGTGGCCGCATCCAAAATGCGCAAGGCGCAGGAAAGGATGCGGTCTGCCCGTCCCTATGCCGAGAAGATCCGCCGCCTCGCCGCGAATCTCTCACAGGCCAATGTCACTGATTACAAGCATCCGTTCCTCGTTCGCTCGGGTGAAAACAAGCGCGTGGGTCTGATTCTCGTGACGACCGACAAAGGCCTTTGCGGTGGTCTCAATACCAACATCCTCAGGATATCTCTGAGTGCAATGAAGGAATGGGACACGGCTGGTGCAAGCACGCAGGCGTGCTGCATTGGCAACAAAGGTCTTGGTTTCATGCAGCGCATGGGTGCGAAGGTGGTGTCGCAAGTTACACAACTCGGTGACACGCCGCATCTTGAGTCCCTGATTGGGCCAGTCAAGATCATGCTTGATGCTTACCAGAATGGCGAGCTCGACTCGGTTCACATCGCTTATACCCGCTTCATCAATACAATGAAGCAGGAGCCAGTGTTGGAGCAGTTGCTTCCGCTTACTGGTGAGCGTCTCGGTACGCCCGATAACTCGTGGGATTATCTCTACGAGCCGGACCCGCAGATTGTGATCGACGAGTTGTTGCTGCGTTACATCGAGGCACTGGTGTATCAGGCAGTGGCAGAAAACATGGCATCCGAGCAGAGCGCGCGTATGGTGGCGATGAAGGCTGCTTCGGACAACGCGAAAAACGTGATCGGTGAATTGCAACTGGTCTATAACAAGACCCGTCAAGCTGCAATTACCAAGGAACTGTCCGAGATTGTCGGCGGCGCCGCTGCGGTCTAACGAATATTGATTTAAGGAAACGACGATGACTACTGGTACGATCGTTCAGTGTGTCGGCGCGGTGGTGGACATTCAGTTCCCCCGTGAGGCGATGCCGCTAGTGTATTACGCGCTGAAACTCGAGGATTCGGACAGCTCATTTGCTGAACCCGGCCTGACTTTCGAAGTTCAGCAGCAAATCGGTGATGGCGTGGTACGTACCATCGCCCTGGGTTCCACGGACGGGTTGCGTCGTGGCATGCAGGTGTCGAGCACAGGTGCTCCCATCTCTGTGCCCGTTGGTCATGGCACGCTCGGGCGCATCATGGACGTGCTGGGACGCCCGATCGACGAGGCAGGCGCAATCGAGACGGACGAACTTCGTCCTATACACAACGCTGCTCCCAAGTTCGACGAGCTGTCGCCTTCGGTTGAGTTGCTTGAAACCGGCATCAAGGTTATTGACCTGATCTGCCCGTTCGCCAAGGGCGGCAAGGTGGGTCTGTTCGGTGGCGCCGGTGTGGGCAAGACCGTCAACATGATGGAACTCATCAACAACATCGCCAAGCAGCACTCGGGTCTGTCGGTGTTTGCCGGTGTGGGTGAGCGTACTCGTGAGGGTAATGACTTCTACCACGAGATGAAGGACTCCAACGTTCTTGACAAAGTCGCGATGGTGTTCGGTCAGATGAACGAGCCTCCGGGCAACCGTCTGCGCGTTGCGCTGACTGGTCTGACCATGGCAGAGCGCTTCCGTGACGAAGGTCGTGACATTCTGTTCTTCGTGGATAACATTTACCGCTACACCCTGGCCGGTACCGAAGTGTCCGCGCTGCTGGGTCGTATGCCTTCCGCAGTGGGTTATCAGCCGACACTGGCCGAAGAAATGGGCCGTCTGCAAGAGCGGATTACCTCTACCAAGGTTGGCTCGATTACCTCTATTCAGGCTGTGTATGTGCCTGCGGATGACTTGACCGATCCGTCACCCGCCACCACCTTCCTGCACCTCGACTCTACAGTTGTGTTGTCGCGTGACATCGCCGCGCTGGGTATCTACCCCGCAGTTGATCCGCTCGACTCAACCAGCCGCCAGCTTGATCCGCTGGTCGTTGGCGAAGAGCACTACAACGTTGCGCGTGCGGTTCAGCAGACCCTCCAGAAGTACAAGGAATTGCGTGACATCATCGCGATTCTGGGTATGGATGAACTGTCTCCTGAAGATAAGGTTGCGGTTGCTCGCGCTCGTAAGATTCAGCGCTTTTTGTCTCAGCCTTTCCACGTGGCAGAAGTGTTCACGGGTTCGCCGGGCAAGTATGTGTCGCTGAAGGACACCATTACCGGCTTCAAGATGATTGTTGAAGGCGAATGTGACCACTTGCCAGAGCAGGCCTTCTACATGGTTGGTGGCATCGACGAAGCTATCGAAAAAGCCAAGAAACTGTAAGGCTGATCGGCCTGCGAGCGGAAGATTCCGCAAGCGGGCCGAATACAAGAGGACACCATTATGGCAATGACGGTTCACGTAGACGTAGTCAGCGCTGAGGAGCAGATATTCTCAGGTCTTGCTGAGTTCGTGGCGTTGCCCGGTGAAAGCGGTGAACTGGGTATTCTGCCCGGGCACATGCCGCTGATGACCCGGATCAAACCCGGTGCTGTACGGCTCAAGCTGCCTAACCAGAAGGAAGAGGAACTGATCTTCGTGGCTGGTGGGGTTCTAGAGGTTCAGCCAGGTCTGGTGACGGTGCTGGCCGATACCGCAATTCGCGGTAGCGACCTGGATGAAGCGAAGGCATTGGAAGCCAAGCAGAAGGCTGAAGAGGCGCTTAAGAGCCAAGCAGCGAAGGTCGACTACGCCAAAGCGCAGGCTGAACTGATGGAAGCGATCGCGCAGATTGCGGCCATTCAGAAAATCAAGAAACGCGGACACTGATCCGAATCAGTTTTCAATTTTAAAACGACCCGTGAGGGTCGTTTTTTTTATCCGGGTATACCCTTGTCCTAATAGCAGTTTGTTCGGATTTTATCTCCGGTTTCAAACGTCCATAATGACCACACAAGATGTGGCAAGTGCACCTTGCGTATCCGCCAAACACGGAACGACAGACTTGCTCGGTAGGGACAATGGAGGAGATGAAATGAGACCTGACAATAATGTATCGACCTGGCTGGAGCTGGCTGTTGCACCGGTCTGGGCTCTTGACAAGGCAAGGGTTTGGGCGCACCCGGTGACCGAGTGCAAGGATGAGACGCCTTGGTATGCGCTAACGGTCAATGGTCGCTTGCTTTACGCAACTGGCGGCAAGCTGACACTGTTGCGGGGCCGTGATGCGGTAGATCGCTTTTTGTTCCTGATCGGCTTGCATGAAGCGCAGTACAGTGAACCGATTCGCCTCGACAAGGACGTGGACGACAGTACCTATTGTCTTGGGATAGAACGTGACCAAAACCGTCCGACCTTTGGTGAGTTGACCATCGACCAATGTGTCATGGTCAGCGTTGATTAGACTGCATGGCTTGTGGTCTGTCCGCTTGTGAGAGAGTACCGCTTGTATTGAGCTAGTCCGAGATCTGCTTTGCTGACGTCCTGAATCCACTGCGCTCGGACTTTCTTTCATGCTTGCAGATGGCTGTCACCGAAAACGCGATGTCAAGTGCCGAGTTGGGCTTCCTAAACGAAAACAGGCAGTGTGCTCACCGCACACTGCCTGTTGCTTCTGTGCTTATTGTTCAGATATCGACGGTTTCCGCTTTCCGGGTGTTTCGCGTATTGCGGCGGCGTGCGGGTTGATCTGCCTTGTCGGTGTCTTCCATGGCCGGGATGGTTGACGTTGGTATGAGTGCCTTCATCAGCGAGGCAAAACCCAGGTCTGAATCGAACTCAGTGACCTTTAGGGGGTATTGCTGCTGAAGCATCTGCAGCGTTGTCTGGGAAGAAGTGGCCCAGTAGTCGCAGAGCCGAGTGAACATGTCACGCTGATGTAGTTGAAGTTGCTCGAACTCATCGTCGAGTTTGGCAAAGTTGGTTTTCAGAGCGGGTCTGAGGCGCTCGGACTGCCACTCTATCCATTCTTCAGTGCTTTGCAACTTCATCACTTCGGGCAACATGTCGAGCTGTTCCTTTGTCGCCTGCACAACAAATGTTTGTTGACTGGCAAAGAATTCGGCGTAGCGACGGCTGTTCTCGGTGGCGAGATCAAGAAGCGACTCAATCAGCGAGTTGGCAAGCTGAATTGGGTCTTCCAGGTTGTGTTGATTGGATTGCATGGTTTCCTCCGGTTGAGCTGTTTGGGTGTCTCCGGGGCTCTTGCGGCCCCTTGTGACAACCCGCCCTCCTGATACACGGTGATAAGACTGGCTTCTTGCGCTCGGATGAACGATTTAAACCAAGCTTTCCGATTTGAGCATTTTGCTAGACCCAAGGGGTCGAGGAAATACATGGCATCCCGGGCCAGAGTACGGGAAAACCCGGGCTCCCGTTGGTTGCTGGGTCTGGAACGACCAGGCGTTAATTATTTGAAGGTTTGCCGGCGTGAAAAGTGTCGCAGTCTGTCAGTTGCCTCTGTACCAAGTGACGTTTCGCACGAGGTCCGCGAGGCTGCCTGCTTCCATCTTTTCCATGATTCTGGCTCGGTGCTGTTCAACGGTTTTCATGTTGATTCCGAGATCGTCTGCTATCTGCTTGTTCAGGCGGCCTGCGAGCATGAGATTGAGCACTTCGACTTCTCTCTTTGTCAGCGTGTTCAGACGCGCTTCTATGCATGCTTTGCGCATTTCGGACTCACGTCGTCTTTGGTCCGAAATGATCAACTCCTCTATTCGGTCGAGAAGCTCCTGTTCGTTAAAAGGCTTTTGCATGAAGTCGCAGGCGCCATTGCGCATGGCCTTGGCGACCATTGGTACGTCGCCGTGGCCGGAAACAAAGATGACCGGTACTTTTATGTTAAGGGCGATGAGCTTTTCTTGTGCCGCAATGCCACTCAAACCTGGCATCCTCACGTCAAGAATAATGCAATTGGCAGCATGAAGAGTCGCTTGGTCGGCAAGCAACTCTAGAGCGTTTGGGTAAGCCAGAACTCGATGTCCGACTGAGGCGATCAGCATTTCGATGGAGATACGCACAGCCTCGTCATCGTCCACAACACAGATAAGCGCAGTGTGTTTGTTCATGAGTTTTTGCAGGTAGTGAATGGTAGGTCGAAAATCAATACGGTTCCGTTTTCTGGTCCGCATTCGGTGTTGCATTCGATGTACAACTGGCCGCCGTGGGCTTCGACGATGGAGCGGCATATCGAGAGACCAAGACCCAGGCCATCAGGTTTGGAGGTTCTGAAGAGTTCAAAGGCCTGAGTGCGCTGGTCGGGACTGAAACCCGTGCCGTTGTCGCCTACCCTGATCTCGGCACTTTGTGCGTTGAGCCTTCGGGTGGAAATCGTAAGTGTTCTTTCCACTGCATTGTCCCGCATGGCATCGAGAGCGTTCTTGATGAGGTTGACCATGACTTGTTCTATTTGAACCCGGTCCGCACTGACTGATGGCAACTCGAGGTCGAAGTCTGTGCGCACCTGAATGCCAAGCTCGCGAATCTCGAATTCGGTCATTTCCAATACCCGTAAAACGAGCGTTTTTATGTCCAGATTTGAGAGTTTTGGCACGCCTTTTCTAACAAAGCCGCGCACACGATGAACGATCTCTCCTGCACGTCGCGCCTGGTCACGGATCATTTCAAGTGGTTTGCGTAGCGGTGCGGCCTGGGTTTCTGGCAAGGTAGTCAGACCTTGCAGGCAAAGCGTGCTGAAGTTGTTGAGTGCTGTGAGTGGCTGGTTAAGCTCATGAGCTAGCACTGAGGCCATTTCTCCCAGCAGGATAAGGCGACCGGCATGAGCAAGTTCGTTTTGTTGTCGGCGGCTAATTTCGGCACGGAGCTTGATGTCATGTATGTCACGGAAGGTGCCTATCATGCGTGCCGGCTTTCCGCTGTCATCTCGCGACATGACCTTGCCGCGTGCTGCGTTCCAGCGAAAGTTGCCGCCTGCGTCCACCAATCGGAACTCAGTCGAAAACAGTGGGGTATGACCGCGCAGGCAGGCATCAAGAGCATTTCGAACAGAGGTCCGGTCTTCGGGGTGAACCCGGCCCATCCATTTGGCGTCGTGTTCGCGCTGACGGCCTGGACTTTCGATTTTGAGGTGTTGTCGGCTTGAGGTTTCGAGTTCTGCGCGCGAAATATCCCAGTCCCACACTTCGTCTTCTGCGCCCTCCAGTGCGAAGCGCCAACGTTCCTCGGCCGCACGAAGACGCTCAAGCGTTGTGTGGGCTTCGGTTACATCATTGACGATCATGATGGCGTGAGTGTGCTGGTTGAGTCGAAGGTAGGAGAGGGTTGCTTCGGCCAGGAATGTGGTGCCATCTGCGCGAAGGTGTTCGGTTGCACCTATGAAGGTGGGCCTGGCAAACAGCGGTTGATTGCTGCGCGAACGCTCCGAAGGTATCAACTCTGCGAGCGAGAGATTTGTCCAGGCGGTGTCACCATAGCCATAAAGTTCGGTAGCGCAGGGGTTGGCTTTTATGACAGTTCCGTTGCTGGCAAGCAGTACGATAGGGTAAGGGGCTGCCTCGAACACGGCGCGATATTGTAATTCGAGCGCACTGTCTCGTTGCCTTGTCTGCATTTGCTCGGTCAGTTCGCGTAGGGCCAGCACAGCCAATTGATGTCCGTCCGTGTCGGTGTAGCGCACGCGAATCTCAACCGGTATGTGTAGTCCGTCACTACGTCTGACGTAGCGCAATGGAACAAAACTGCGCCGATGCAGGAGGAAATCACCCGCGCGACTGATATCTGCGGCGATTTCAGTCAGGGATATACCCGCCATCTTGCCGTGACCGTAGCCGTAGAGCCCTTCAGCGGCCGCGTTTGCACGGATCACGACTAGGTTTGAAAGGCTCACCAGCATGACCGGGCCGATCAGCGCCTGAAAAATGTCGTCAAAAAGCGCCTGATTCAGCGCACACGGATGCGTGCCCATGCAGGATCAGGCAAGGTTCGTGCTGAGGTGCTGCACGAGACACATGCCGCCATGTTCGGAAAAATGGGCTGTCGCCTGCAGATCCGCAAGCTGACCGTTCCACAAACCGCTACGAGCACCTTCGAAACTGCGGATATCAAATCCGAGCGCCTCAAGTGCGCCTTGAATGGTCCGCTCTCCGCCACCGAGCCGGGTGATCGGGTCGAGGACCGAGGGCGTTCCACCTTGCCAGGTGATCACCCGGTCAGCGTCAAACTCGATGATTCCAACATCATCCAGCGCGATGACAAGTTCCCGCCAGCCGTTCATCCAACTGCGCCACTCCGCCACTTCCTGTCGATAGGCGGTGATATCCTGAAGTTTTGAACACAGGGCAGTGATCTCGCCTTCATCATCCCGCAGCACGAACCGAAGGGTACGAAAATGCCTGGGCATGCCATCGACAGTCAGGGTTTCCTCGGTCTCGCTAGCTCGCGCGCTTGCCAGAACGGTAAGATCGGCATGGCGTACCATTCTTGATTCGTCTTCGGTTAGCAAGTCCTCATCGGTCAGACCATTCAGAGACTGTCGACCGTGCCCGATTGTAGCCGCGTAGCGTGGATTGGCGTATTCGATGCGCCCAAGTGTGGATTTGATCACGATAAGGGCGTTGGAGTTATCCAGAATGGTGACAAGTCGGCTACGGCTTGCCTGCAACTCACGTTGAGCAATGATCAAGTCGGTCTGGTCGGTAAGGGTGATGATTGCCCCGGTGATACCGATTCCTTGTGTCTCGCGGACACAGCAGCGCAGACTGTAGTGGCGACCGCCAAAACTGACTTCGTCCTCACGCGTCATGCCGTCGCGCAGCACGTCGGCCACGAGTCCGCTACAGTGCTCGGCTTTGCGCTGCGCCAGAACCCTTTCCAGTGGCACTCCAGCGGTCCCCGGACTCAATTCAAAAAGCTGTGCAGCGTAGCGGTTGAAGCGTTGTACACGCATTTGTTCGCTCACCATGAGTAGCGCGAAGCCAATGCTGTCCTGAATGCTTTCGAGGTCACCATTTACGTCGACCAGCTCGGCGGTCTTGACTTGCAACTCCTCATTGACAGTCGTTAGTTCTTCGTTTGTGGACTGTAGTTCTTCGTTGGCTGACTGCAATTCCTCGTTGGCTGCTTGAAGTTCCTCATTTGAGGATTGCAGTTCCTCGTTGAGTGCTTGTGTTTCCTCGTTGGACGTCTCCAACTCTTCGATCAGTGTCTGGAGATGCTCACGAGTGGCTACCAACTCGTGTTCAAGCTCCCTGACCTCTGCGTCTCCACTATCGCTCGTCTCTTCGCCCTGGATTTTTCTTTGGGGCATGCGTTCGAAGGTGAGCAAAAGGCTGGAGTCTCGTCTGCTGCCGGGAACCGGTCTGACAACCATACGAACTGCGCCATCGCTTGTTTCTGGCGATTCAGTTCTGCTGCGCCCGAAGGCGGTGTCACTTCTTTGCCGACACTGGTGGATGAGCGATTGGAGTTCGCTGCGCAACTCCTTGCGAATCAGGTTCAAAACATTGAGATCGGGTCTTCCGGAGGGTATTTGCAAGAATGCGGAGACGTCGCCATATATGTGCAGCACTGACGCAGAGTCGTCCAGGAGCACACTCGGCGGTACATAGGCACCTGCCGCCACCTCAAGCAGTAGTTGAAGAGGTGCGCGCTCACGTTCCGGTCGTTCCTGTCTTTTGACCGACACTGCAGGCGCCGCAAAGTGGGGGCGCGACACCACATCGCGCCGCCTGAAAACCTTGCCGTCACGCGATACCATGGAGAACAATTGTTCGCGGTGTTGAACACTTTCGGACTTGCCAAGAAAGAGCAAACCATCTTCCAGCAGTGCATAGTGAAAGCTGCCAAGTACTTTTTCCTGAAGTGCGCCTTGAAAGTAGATGAGCACATTCCGGCAACTCACAAGATCAAGCCTCAGAAAAGGGGGGTCTTGAACCAGGTCCTGACGTGCAAAGACGACCAGTTCGCGAATCGATTTGCTGATTTCGTAACCCTCTGGCCCGGGTGTGAAATAGCGTTTGACCAGGTCAGCGGGCATGTCGGCAAGGCTTGAGCTACTGTACATGCCTCTTCGTGCGACGCCCATTGCCCCCATGTCGATGTCGGTGGCAAAAATCTGCAATCTGACTGAAGGTGCTCCGACGGCAATCAGTTCACGCAGCACAATCGCAATCGAATAGGCCTCTTCTCCGGTGGCGCAACCCGGTACCCAGACTCTGAACTCGTCTCCTGCCCGTTTGGTGTCGAGCCGTGCGGACAGGGTTGCCCGCAATGCCTCGAAACTCCCGGCGTCGCGGAAGAATGATGTGACTGAGATCAGTATCTCCTTGGAGAGCTGGCTCAGTTCATCGGGGTTGCGCTCGGTCAATTCAACATACTGCTCAAGGGTTCCAACCCGGTTCGTTGCCATCCTTCTCAGTATGCGGCGCCAGACGGTTGCCTCCTTGTAGCCGGAAAAGTCTACCCGGGTGTGTCGCAACACCCGTGACAAGAGATCGGGTATCGAGATCGGTGCATCGTCTGCTGGTGTTGGCGGTTTGACCTGTCCGGCGGTGCGGACCAACAAGGCAATCTCTGCCGCGATCGCTTCTGGGGGGAGTATCAGATCGGTACAACCGGTTTCGATGGCTGACCTGGGCATGCCGTCGTATTTTGCTGAGCCCGGCTCCTGTGCAAACACCAAGCCTCCTGCGGCCTTGACAAGTCTGACGCCACTCGCGCCGTCAGAGCCGGTGCCGGAGAGTACAACGGCTATCGCTTCTTCGCCTCGTGCTTCCGAGAGAGAGGAAAAAAATGCGTTTATCGACGGTTTGGGTACTGCATGCGGCTCGGGCTCAATGAGGTGGAAGTTTCCGTCGAGCAGAGTCAGGTTGCTGTTTGGCGGTGTGATGTAAATGACATCGACGCGTGGCGTCTCGCCATCCTCAACCTCCTTGACCTTCATCCGGGTTTCGCGTCCCAGCAGTTGCGCCATCATGCTGCGGTGGGTGGGCGACATATGCTGAACCACCACATAAGTCAGACCAAGGTCTGCAGGCAATTGTGCAATGAGCTTGGTCAGTGCCTCAAGGCCGCCAGCAGAGGCACCAAGTCCGACCATGGAAAAACGAGGCGCCTGCGCTTCGGAGGGCGATTCATTGCTGCCCGGTTCGATTTCTGTCATGTCCGATTCCGTCTCTCGGGTTGTACTGTAGTTGCCTGCACGGCCTGATAAAACCCTGTACAGAAACAGGGTTTCTTCTTTTTGTTCACAGGCTTGCGCACGAGTACGACACACAATCAAGCTGTGTTTTCGGAGAATATAGCACGGCGTTTCGTAATACTCCCGACCGACCTGAGCGGTGGCCGAAGGGAAGGTTGGAAACCGGATTGCGTTCTTGTTGTCGTAACTGCGGTTGCCTGCCCATGCGGTTTTGCCATGAATCGTTACTCCTTACTCAGGACCGGCAAGGGTAGAGTGCATGCAGGGTTTTCTCCTATGGATCAGTCCTCGGGTCCGGAATATATTTCAAGCCTGATGAGCTGGAAGTGGCACGGACGTCTTACTGTCGCGACGAAAGCTCATCAACCACGAAGCAAGGCAAGGCAATAAGATGAGCAAAAAGAAGGCCTTCCGTAGTCAGCCGGAGAACCAGAAAAAGGCCTCCATGGTTGAGGTCGAGTCGGCGAGCGATACCCGTCCAGCGTTGCCATCCAGAGTAGTCGGTATCGGATCATCGGCGGGTGGACTTGAGGCCTTGCGCGGGTTGCTGTCCAAGCTCTCTCCTGGAATGAACTGCGCCTATATCGTGGTCCAGCACTTGTCGCCCAGCTACAAGAGCCAGTTGCCCGAACTGCTGGGGCGCGACACGGCGCTTACCGTGGTCGAGATGAGATCGGGCGAGCGGCTCAAGGCCGATCATGTTTTCATCACACCACCAAGTTGCAATGTGCTGCTTCGCGATGGAGTGCTTGTCTTGCAACAGGCCGAACTGTCGGTGCTGCCCAAGCCTTCGGTTAACCTGTTGTTTGAGTCGATCGCTGCAGGCTATGGCGAGAATGCGATTGCCGTAGTGCTCTCTGGCACTGGCAGTGATGGCGCGTCTGGCGTCAGAGCGATCAAGGCCGCGGGTGGATTTGCCTTTGCACAGCAACCTGACACTGCGCGCTACGATGGCATGCCAAACATGGCGATCGAGACTGGCTGCATAGACTGGATACTTCCGCCTGAGCAGATTGCCAGAGAACTCCAGCAGTTGTGCAAACACGAAGGCCTGCCCACCATGTCGGGTTCTGCCGCCAGCCGCGACACGACAGGGAGTTTGCGCAAGTTGCTGGCCAAGGTACGCAATCGCACCCGGATGGATTTTTCCGGGTACAAGCCTACAACCCTGTGGCGTCGCATTGAACGGCGCATGGTGGCCAATCGTGTCAATGACATCGAGGCTTATCTTGATTTCATTGAAGCTCATCCGGATGAGCTCGAACGACTGGCCAAGGACACCCTGATCTCAGTGACTGCCTTCATGCGCGATCCTTCCGCGTTCTCGGCGCTTGAGGTTGAGTTGCGGCGTTTGCTGGCGCGCAAGTCTGTTGGCGATGATATTCGCATCTGGGTGCCTGGCTGTGCAACCGGCGAAGAAGCGTACTCCATTGCGATTGTGCTGCACCGCATTCTGGGAGAAGAGTTTCCGCAGTACTCGATACAGATTTTCGCCACCGATGTTGACATGGATGCAATGCAGATCGCTCGCCGTGGTTGCTACCCTGCGACCGCAGTGGAGTCGTTGGGAAGGGATATCCTGCAACGATATTTCCAACCAATGAACGATGCCTATGAGATCAACAAGCTGCTGCGCGGCGTGGTGGTTTTTGCACGCCAGGACCTTGTGCTTGATCCGCCATTTCTGCGTCTCGATCTGATCAGTTGCCGAAATGTTCTGATCTATCTGCAGAATCCGGTTCAGTCGAGATTGCTCGCGTTTTTCCACTATGCGCTGGTCAGCGACGGTCTGTTGTTTCTTGGCAAATCGGAAAGCGTTGCCCAACGAGACTCCCTGTTTACTGCAATCAACAAGGAGCACCGGGTGTTTCGCCGCAATGCGGTTGCTGGCTCGCTGCCTGTCGCGGGAAGCCTGGGCTCGGGTGTCGCAAGCGTGCCAGCGGCAGAGCTTGCGTCAGGTCAGCTTCGACAGCGTGAACTGCGCCTTCTGCAACTGGCTGCCCAGCATTTCATGCCTGACAGCGTGCTGGTGGATTCCCGTCAGCAGATACGGCATGTTTTCGCCAACACCGGTGGCTACCTGAAGCTGCCCAGTGGCAAAGCCAGTCTTGATGTCTTTTCGCATCTTGGCCGCGACTCAAGAGTCGAAGCCCAAGCCTTGTTGCGCAAGTCAGCGCAAACCGGTGAGCTGTGTTTTGGCGTGCTTACGCTTCCCCCTGCAGGCTCGGACAAGCGCCCGGTGAGGATGTCAGTGCGACCCTTTGCACCAGATGGCGACGAACAACTGTACTTGCTGGCCTTTGAGCCGGTCAGTGTTGCCGTGACCGCCGGGCAAGCCTGTGATGCGGCCGATGAGAACGCACTCAGAGCCAGTATGGAGCTGGAGCACGAGCTGGTGGCCGCCCGCGAGCATCTGCAGACAGTCATTGAGGAGCTTGAGACTTCCAACGAGGAGATGCAGGCACTGAATGAAGAGGTGCAGGCGGCAAATGAGGAACTCCAGGCAACCAACGAAGAGCTCGAGGCCTCCAACGAAGAGCTGCAGTCAACCAACGAGGAACTGCTCACCATCAACGACGAGCTTCTCGCCAAGACGTCCGAGCTGGCCTCGACCAATGCTGCCCTTGTGTTGGTGCTGCGCAATGTTGGCATGCCCATGCTGGTGGTTGATGAGTGTTTGTGCCTGACGCGTTACAACGACGACGCAGCCGAGTTGTTCCGGATTCACGCGACCATGGTTGGCGGCTCGATAGAGCGCTTGAACCTGCCCGGTGGAATGCCCTCGTTCGTCGAAGAGCTGCGCAGTGCCATGACTGAGCGCCAGCCTGTTGAACGCATCATCGAAAGCGAGCGTCGCGCCTATCTGCTCAGGATCAACCTCAATTTCATGAAGCCCGACACGCTGGTTGGTGCGATTGTCATGCTGATTGATCAGACCGACAGGCTGAGCGTGGAGCGCAAGCTTCGTGACAGTGAACGCCGTCTTGCTGCAGTCATGCGCTATTCACCGATCCTGGTCGCAATAAAGGATCTGGCCGGGCGCTATGTCTTCGCCAATCAACCCTTCCTGAGCCTGTTTGGACTTGATGAGAGCTCGCTGCTGGGCAAGACCGATGAGAATCTGCTGCCCACGCCTCTTGCTCAGCGACAACGTGAGCACGATTTGCGCGCACTCAGATTGCGCGAACCGGTAGAGACTTCGGAGGATATCGCAGTAGGCGACCAAGGGGTAAGGCATCTGCAGGTCATCCGTTTTCCCTTGCTGGACGATTCAGGAGAGGTGCATTCGCTATGCATACAGGCGATGGATGTGACCGATCGAAACCGTGCAGAGGCGCAGCTCCGGTTGGCCGCGCTGGTCATAGACCGGGCTGCTGAAGCGGTAATGGTGACTGACGCCAAGGCGCGCATTGTGTCAGTCAACAAGGCGTTCACCAGCATCACCGGCTATACCGCAAGCGAGGCCATCGGGCAGACTCCGAACATGTTGAGGAGTGGCGTTCATGGCGAGTCGTTCTACCGTGAGATGTGGCGGGCGATCCTCACTCGTGGCGTCTGGCAAGGTGAGATCGAGAACCGGCACAAGGACGGCTCAGTCATCACTGAGTGGCTCACCATCAGTGTCATTCACGATGAGCATGGACAGGTGCTGAACTATGTAGCCTTGTTTTCGGATATCTCCGAGGTCATCGAGTCTCGTCGCCGCATGGAGCATCTTGCCTTGCATGACGAATTGACTGGATTGCCGAACCGGACCTTGCTGTCTGACCGTTTGCGTCATGCGCTGGCGCGCGCTGAACGACATGATGGGCGGGTAGCGCTGATGTTTGTCGATCTGGACAACTTCAAGGATGTCAATGACTCACTCGGGCATGAGCAGGGTGATCTGCTATTGCAGCAGTTGGCCGCAAGACTGCTGGCATGTGTGCGTGATCAGGATACGGTGGCGAGGCTGGGCGGGGATGAATTCACCATCATGCTGGAAGACGCCAATGAGGCCGAATCCGAAGTGCTGGCTATCCGCATACAACAAGCCTTGAACCGTCCATTTGCACTCGATGGAAGTGAGGTCTATGCCACGGCGAGCATAGGCATCGCTTTTTACCCCGAAGATGGCAACGACCTGCATGGGCTGATGCAAAGTGCAGACGGGGCGATGTACCGTGCCAAACAGGGAGGGCGCAACACCTTCTGTTATTCCACGGAAGACCTCAAACGCATCTCGGTGGAGCGTTTGGCCATCCAGAATGGCTTGCGGCAGGCGCGCGAGACCAATGAACTGCAGGTGGTGTTTCAGCCCTTCTTCTCAATCCACGACCAGCAACTGGCCGGATGTGAGGCCTTGATGCGCTGGAACAATGAGAGCCTGGGCGTTGTCGGCCCGGATCGCTTCATTCCAATAGCCGAAGAGAGTGGGCAAATCATCGCCCTTACCGAGTGGATGATTGCTGCCGTACTCAAGCAGATTGGCCAGTGGCGGGCGCAAGGGCATCTTCCCCCCCGAGTGTGGATCAACATTTCACCCCTGCATTTCCGTATCCAGAGCATTGGTGAGTTGTTGATGCGTCAACTGACTGATCACAGTCTGCCACCTGGCGTCATCGGCATTGAGATCACCGAAACTGCCTTGTCTCTGGCCCCCGATCAACTGGCAAGCAACCTGCTACAACTGAAGGGCTTGGGCGTACCGGTCAGCCTGGATGATTTTGGAACCGGGCACTCATCCTTGTCACGTCTGTCGCGTTTGCCGATTGACACGGTAAAGATCGACCGCGAATTCATTGACGGGCTGGACGGCGCCAACGGAGAAAACGACATGGAGATCACCCGCACGGTGATTCTCATGGCTCACTCGCTGGGTATGAAGGCGCTTGCCGAGGGCGTGGAAAACAAGACTCAGCTTGATTGCCTCAAGTCGCTGGGTTGCGACTTTGTTCAGGGAAATCTGCTGTCCTTGCCGCTTACTGCCGAGCAGTTGCGAGCGCATTTTCAGGACTGAGGTTTGTAGTTGCTGCAGCTCAACGCAGCGTTGTACCGGATGTCCCAGGGCGCAAAGACAGACGTTTGAGTCGTTTTTCCAGTCTGGCGATATCGTCACGCAAGCGCTTGCTGTCGTCCGACAAGTCATCCAGTTGATTGCGTGCTACCAGCAATGGTGCCTCATCAACGAGGTATTCGCGAACGTTGCCAGCCAGGGACTCGGCACCGCGCCTGGCCAGCGGCGGAACGGTGCGCGCGCTTGATACGATGCGATGTGCTGCCATGTCGCCCACTACCCGCGACAAGTCTTCTTCAATGTCCCAACTCAGGTTGCGCAAAACAAAACCCACTGTTTCGGCAAGCTCGGCGTTGCCGGTGAGCTTGACCACCGACATGGCGTTCTGGCCCTGATTGACCGCGAGAGAAGGTAGGGCGGACAGGGGGAGGGATATGATCACCTCGGGTTCGGCGTGCTCGACAGTTGACGGCTCGAAAAGACCGCTGCTATTGAGTGTGCAATCGAGCACAAAAGGTTCGGCAGATAGTCTGAGGCTGTGCCCGGCATGCTGCCCAAGCCGTTCACGAGCCCAGTGGTTGCCTTGAAGAACGTGATTGAGAGGGGCGAGTAGCGCTTGGGTGAGCAGGGACATGGTGGAGCACGAAAACACCTGCAGCATTGCGCTGCAGGTGGATTGAAGAAAATCAGGCAGCTTGCTGAATACCAGCGATCAACCAGCCCCGGTCGTTGTTCTTGCTCTTGACCAGATGCCAGACCTCGTCAAACGACGTCGGCGCTGAATCAGCCTGCTCGCGGATGAGCCCGTTGAAGCGCACGCTGACAATATAGCGACTGTCTTCTTCGTCGACCTCTATGACCTCGGCATTGAGCTCAAGGACATCGGTGCGCTGCCCCTGTGCCTGAAACTCTGCCATCTGCATACGAACCTCGGCAAACATCTCGGGCGTGGTGAATTCGCGGATGTCGTCCAGGTTGCCTTCGTCGTGTGCTGCCTGCAGGCGGATGAAATTAACCTTGGCCTGACGAGCGAAGCCTTCAGCGTCAAAGTCAGGGTGCTGCTCGGACACTGATGGCGCAACGCTTGAGCTGACATTCATCGGCTGTTGAAATGCCTGGCCACCCTGTGCAGGAGCGCTGTGCGTTGGCGTGGCTGTGCCGGTTTGCTGCGCACCTGCAAACTGCATGCGGTTGAGCCCCTGGCCGGCTGCTGCGCGACGGGAAAACATGCGGAACAGCATGACCGCAGCGAAAATCATCAGGGCAATCAGCAGGATGGAGCCGAGCTCTTCGCCCATACCAAGGTGCGAAAACAGCGCAGCCAGACCCAGACCGGCTGCGAGGCCGGCGATTGGTCCCATCCATGAACGACCGCCAGTGTTGGCTGCGGGAGCCGCTGCGGGACGATTTTGTGGCGCGGCTGCCGGTTGCCGTGGTTGGGCGGGCGGTGTGGCCTGACGTTGCATGCCGAAGCTGCTACCGCCACCTAAACGTTTAGCCTCAGCCTCTGGCACCATGCCGGTAAAAGCGAAAATGGCGACAACCATGCTGACGATAAAACTCTTCATCCGTGATGACTCCTTGGATTGATCCCCAGGCTGGGAACCGGTTTTCGGGTTTAAAGCTTGTAGCCGCGGTGCAGACTGACGACACCGCCGGTCATGTTGAAGTAGTTGACCCGTTGCAAGCCAACTTGTTCCATCAATTCCTTCAATTCAGACTGTGACGGATGCATGCGGATGGATTCTGCCAGATAACGATAGCTGTCGGCGTCGTTGGCGATCTTTTTGCCCATCCAGGGCAGAATCTTGAACGAGTAAAAGTCGTAGGCTGGCGCAAGTGGCGCCCAGACCTTGGAGAACTCCAGCACCAGCAAACGGCCACCGGGCCGCAACACCCGCCGCATTTCGGCAAGCGCCACGTCCTTGTGCGTCATGTTGCGCAGACCGAAGGCGACCGTGACAACATCGAAGTGATTGGACGGAAAGGGCAGCTTCTCGGCATCACATTGGGCCACTGGCCCCGTGAAGCCATGGTCGACCAGGCGGTCCCGGCCACGCACCAGCATGGCGTGGTTGATGTCGGTCAGCCACACCTCGCCGCTTGGTCCCACGCGTTTTGAAAACGCCAGGGACAGGTCGGCGGTGCCGCCTGCCACATCCAGCACCCGGTCGCCAGTGCGCACGCCGGAAACCTGAATGGTGAACGCCTTCCATATCCGGTGCAGCCCCATGGACATCATGTCGTTCATGATGTCGTACTTGCTGGCAACCGACGAGAAGACCTTTTCGACGTGCTTGTGCTTTTCAGCTTCAGGTACGGTCTGAAAGCCAAAGTGGGTGTTGTTGTCCTGCATGTTCAATGCTTCCCGCAGCCGCCGCCTTTGGGAGCCGGTGGGGGCGTCAGCGCCGGGTCGCGGCTTGCCCCGGCCTTTTCAAGGCGGTCAAGGTAGTTTTGCCAAAGCGCGTCGTGTTCCACGCCCAGCTTGTAGAGATAGTCCCAGGAATACAGGCCGCTGTCATGCCCGTCGGAAAAGCCTGGCTTGACCGCATAGTTGCCAACCGGCTCCAGCGTGGTGATGTAGACATCCTGCTTGCCGACTTGCAGCACCTCCTGGCCCGGGCCGTGACCCTGGACTTCGGCCGAAGGGGAGAAAACCCGCAGGAATTCGAACGGCAGCGAAAAGCGGGTGCCGTTATCGAACACTACCTCCAGCACGCGAGACTTGCGATGCATCGTGATTTCGGTGGGGATAGGGGTGTTTTTGTCGAGTCCGGCCATTTGGAGGGGAGCGAGGAATGAGGAGGCCTCAATCATACCCTGATCACGCAAATATCAGAATTACTGCGCAACATGGGGAGCAATAGGTTACATTTTGACGGGTTTGGTGACTGTCACAAAACCGTCAAATGCCTGCAATAGACTGAGGGAAATCCTTGGAAACTGGAGCGCCAATGGCTGCCAATGTGTTGTTAGTGGAAGATGAGCCTGCGATTCAGGAGTTGATCGCGGTCAACCTCACACGTGCCGGGCATCATGTGCTCAAGGCTTCCGATGCCGAGGCGGCCGAAAGAATGGTGCGAGAAGCCTTGCCGGATCTGGTGCTCCTCGACTGGATGTTGCCGGGTATGTCGGGGGTGGAGTTTGCACGTCGACTGCGTGCTGATGAGCGCACCCGCAACATTCCCATCATCATGTTAACCGCCCGCGGTGAGGAGCAGGACAGGGTACTTGGCCTGGAAACCGGCGCTGATGATTACGTAACCAAACCCTTCAGTCCGCGCGAGCTGGTGGCGCGTATCAAGGCAGTGTTGCGGCGTCGTGCTCCGCAATTGACTGACGATGCCGTGGAGCTGGGCGGGCTGCGACTTGACCCATCAACGCATCGAGTGAGCGCGGGAGCCGAAACAGTCACGCTGGGGCCGACAGAGTTTCGCTTGCTGCATTTCATGATGACTCACGCCGAGCGCGTCCATTCGCGTGCCCAGTTGCTGGACCGGGTGTGGGGAGACCATGTGTTTGTGGAGGAGCGTACCGTCGATGTACACATCCGTCGGCTGCGTTCGGCGCTGGAGCCCAGCGGCCATGACAAACTGGTGCAGACTGTGCGGGGCAGTGGTTATCGCTTTTCGCTTGAGAGCGCAGACGGACGCTGATCATCGTTGCACTTAGCCATCTATGGGCTGAACATGTGCAGCATGTGTAAGTGGTCAGGACTCGGATTCGCCCTAAAATGACGTTTTAAGCAAGTGTCCACAAGCCATGATCCCTGTCACCCCACGCCCGATATGGCTGCCTACGGTGCAGTTTCTTGTAGTGCTGTTGCTGCTCTCGCTTATTGTGGCTTGGCTGGCAGGGTCCAATGGGGGCTGGTGCGTGCTGGTGTTCGGGCTGCTGGTGCTGATTGCCCGTCATCTGCGCCATCTGCATGGTTTGCAAGCCTGGCTCGCAGGCGGCGGACCTTTGCCGGAGGGGCGTGGGGAATGGCATTTGGTGATTGCTGCGCTGAATCAGCGGCTGGTGGACCTGCGCGAACGCCACGACAGTTTGCTGGTTTCGCTTGAGCGCTTCCGGTCTGCCAGTCAGGCTTTGCCCGACGGTGTCATTTATCTTGACAGTGCTGGCCGCATCGAGTGGATCAACCAGAAGGCCGAGCAGCATTTCGGGCTTAATCATGCCTCGGATATTGGTCGTTCGCTGCTTGGGTTGGTGCGTCACCCCGAACTTCAACGCTATCTCGAAAACACTCCGCGAGTCGAACCCCTGCTGATTCCGTCACCAAGGCGACCCATGAAGCGCCTGATGATTCAGCGGGTGCCGTTTGCAGAGGACAGAAAGATGCTGGTGTCGCGCGACGTGACCCAGATCGAAAAGCTGGAAACCATGCGCCGCGATTTCATCGCCAATGTCTCGCATGAACTGCGCACCCCTTTGACCGTGGTCGGTGGTTTTGTCGAGACAGTCATGGATGGGCTCGACGATTTGCCGCGCGAGGACATTCTGCGCTACCTCGACTTGTCCTTGCAGCAATCCGTGCGCATGCAGCGCCTGATCGAGGACTTGCTGGCCTTGTCAGCGCTCGAAACCGGAGCACCGCCGCCACACGAAGAGCGGGTGCCGGCGCTTGAACTGGTGCGGGCGATATTTCGGGAGGTCGAGTTGTTGTCGGCGGGGCGTCATGAGTTGCATCTTGCAACTGAAGAGCAGGATGAGTGCGATCTCATACTGGGGAGCCAGAAGGAACTGCACTCCGCTTTTACGAACCTCGCCAGCAACGCGGTTCGTTACACCCCGGCAGGAAAACACATCGAAATCATTTGGCGTCACACCAAGTCCGGTGCTGAGTTCGCCGTCAGAGACTCGGGTCTGGGTATAGACAAGGCGCACCTGAACCGGCTGACCGAGCGATTTTTCAGGGTCGACCGTGGACGTTCGCGCGAGACCGGCGGTACCGGGCTGGGCCTGGCCATCGTCAAGCACATTGTTTCCAGACATCAGGCCGAGTTGAAGATCGACAGCGAACTAGGCGTCGGCAGCGAGTTCAGTATTTTCTTCCCGGCCACGCGCTTGCGCCGGGCGGAGCATTGATGGCCCGTCAAGGTTCAGACCTCTGGCGTGCTGATCTCGGGCGTCACCATCTCATATTCGGCACGTTCATAGTTGACCCCTTTTGACAGCAAGGTGGTCAGGCGAACCTGATGGATTTGCTTGCTATCGTGCACCTCTATGATGCGGTGACGCTTGAACCATCCTTCGGGCAGTACCAGGCTGATGGGCTGTTTGATGGTGGCATTTTCCGGCAGCGCAAAGCCTTGCTGATAGGCGGTCCTGCTGGCACCATGGGCGCTGACCTGACGCACCGCGACCACGCGCGGAATACCTCCCAGCATGCTGATGCCAGCTTCCAGGCTGCCATCACTCTGGTACATCAGCCAGCTTATGTGACCCAGCAGAAAGCGCTTGCCATCGGCAGGACGAAGTCCAATGAGTTGTTGTTCATCGACGTTTTCGCCGGATGACTTTCGGCGCAGCCTGAAGCCGCCGGCCGATTGGTCAAGGATTTCCCATTCGCTGCACACAAAGCCAAATGCCTCTGCCTGGGCGCGATAGGCTTCCTCATCAAGGTCTTGGTCGACACGCTCGCCGAAGGTCAACAAGGCGATATCCTTATTGAGCGAGCGTTCAAGCGGCAATGCGCTGGGTTGCTCGAAGAGCTTGCGCTGAATATGAAAGCCTATGCCCAGCCAGTCATTGACCATCAGCACGTTGCCATTCGCGTCGCGCCTCGGGAAACGTCGCCCGACTGTGGCCAGTCCCCATGGGCGATACAGCGACAGCAGCAAGCGTGCACCAGCCGATGCTGAGGTGTCATCTCCCAGGCCGAGCGCAGACGGTTTGACGCCCTGCTTGATCTGTCCGAGGACTGCTTGAATCTGGCCGGCCAGGCGGTTGCCATCAAAGCGCAGCCGTGCTCGACTGGCGGGGTTAAGTACGCCAAATGGCCTCAAGCCATGGTCGGCCGCCAGATCTATGCCGTAGTGGGTGGGTTTTTTGTCGGAGTCGTTCAGGTCGGGGGCAGCGAGGGTGCAATAGGGCGCAAAGCGCTGGGCCCAGCGACAGACCGCAGTGAACTCGCGTTCACTTCGGCCGAACGGGTTGGAAATGTCGATCAGCAGCACGGTGATCAGCGCTTCCCTGGCGCTTTGCGCACGCCACACCACGTTGCTGCTGTCAGCAACACGAATGTCGGCTACCCCTTGTGCTGTTGCAAAGGAATAGCTCTCCAGGAGTTCCGCCCAGGTGCCCATTGGTAAGGCCCGATGAGCGCGGAAGTATTCAACCGGGACCAGCCCTCGATACTGAACCCTGCGGTGTGCAAGTAACGCGCGCTGATCGTCCAGCGTACCGGAGTTGGCGTCACGACGCATGATGTCGGCGTAGGAGTCGGCAAGACAGCGCCACATGGCCACGACCTGACGAAGCACCGTGTTTTCTTCGCTGTCCGGCGAGACACACTGCGCCGCATAGCGCCGCGCCAGGTCGCCTTGCACCCGGTTAACGAGATCTCTTGCGGCTTCCAACACCTCAAGGTGCTGGTTGGGCGGTGGTGGAGTCTGTTGCAGTTCATCCACCATGGAAAGTAGCTGGATCTGTGTGCCGACGGCATCCCTTGCATCAAGCTTATTGATGAGGTCCAGACAGCTTGCCGGGTTGCTGTAATCCATGTTTGCTCCAGCGAGGGTTCAGACGGGGTCTTTGGGCCCCTGGTTGTCGTTCAGTATCGACTCCAGATGATCTGCAATCTGGCTGGCCGATGGTGCAGGGCGTTTGCTGCCTTCGCGCCGTACCGCTGCCCAGATGGCGTCTGGAAAGTGTGCATCATCGCGAAAGCGTGGGATGACATGCCAGTGGAGATGCGGAACCATGTTGCCCAGACTGGCCAGGTTGATCTTGTCTGGTTGCATGATCTGGCGAAGCACTTGTTCGGTGGCCAGTACGACATTCAAAAAGTGCCGCTGCTGGTGCGGGGTGAGGTCTGTCATCTCGGCTGCATGTGCAGCCCACACGACCCGGCAGAATCCCGGATACGTCGGATCGTTGACGATAATGACCCTGCACAGTTTGTCTTGCCAAACGGGCATTTCGCCGACAGGATGACACAAAGGGCAGTTGTTCACGCTTGACCTCACTGGTGCAATTACGGGTGGTAAATTCCGTTGAGAGCGCACTGCTTCTCACATGGATGTCATCGCCAGAGTTACCGTATTACGGCAACAGCCACCGTGTGACTTGAAGAACAAGTTTAGTCGTTCAAGGCCTTCTACGGAAAGAACAAGGTCATCTTAACTGTGAACATTTGCGTCATTGTGCGGGAAAACACGTGAGATCAGGATGAATTGCATAGCCTTGAGCCTCAGGGACTGACCGTTTGTCCACCCGCTGGCCAGAACGCGAGGGTGTTTTGTTCACCCAATGGTTCGGGTGTGCCATTCCGGAAAGCCAGCAAGCTGCCCCGTTCGACAATGGTCCAGTGTTCGTTGTCCGTCAAAGGTGTGGTGGCGATGACCGCGACTCTATCCTGAGCGGAGGTCAATTGCTGAAAGTCTACGGTGACATCCTGGTCCGACAGGTGTGCCTGGGCAAACGGCGCCTGCCGCACGATATAGGCCAGACGTGAGGCGCAGTGCACGAACAGACGCTCACCATTGGACAGCATGAAGTTGAATTCGCCGTAGCCGCCAATCTCTATCGCCAGTTCGCGAAGTGTTGCAAACAGGAGCTGCGGCGCTGGCATGCCTTCAGGGTGTCGTCTGGCAAGCGTCTGCATGATATGGCAGAAGGCAAGCTCGGAATCAGTGCCGCCAACCGCCTGAAAGCGACCGTCCAGTGGTGGGTCGTAGCCGAACAGATTGCCGTTGTGCGCAAAAAGCCAGTATCGGCCCCACAGCTCACGTTGAAACGGATGTGTGTTGTCCAGCCTGACCTCGCCTTGCGTGGCCTTGCGGATGTGCGCAATGACGTTCAGAGAGCGGATCGGGTAGTTGCGCACCAGTTCGGCGACCGCTGACTGGCTGCTGGGGCAGGGGTCGAGAAACACTCGCACCCCCTTGCCCTCAAAAAAACCGATGCCCCATCCGTCGCTGTGATGATCGGTCAGTCCGCCACGCGCCTGAAAACCGGTAAACGAAAAACAAATGTCGGTTGGCACATTGCAGTTCATGCCCAATAGCTGACACATTGGCTGAAACCCCCTGGATAGCTCCTGCCGATTATACCGCCCGATCGCTTGTGGATTTTGGGTGGGAGGGTTCGGTCACCGGCGACAGCAACTTCCGTCGCGCCCCGAGAGGCGGATCTTCAAGCTGGCGTCAGTCTTGTGTTCAAGGGGATGTTTTGCTCGACAGCTCGCCTGGGGTGCTCAAGCCGGCCTGACCGGCAACCTCTTCGCGCCGGTCCACCAACCAGTCCATGATCGCCGCGCCGCCCCACATGCTCCACAGCGTTAACCACGCGGTCAGGGCGAACACCGATGCGCCCGAAACGCCAGCACCCACCGCGCAGCCGCCGGCCAGCATGCCGCCAAAACCCATCAACACCGCGCCAATGATGTAACGGCGCATGGCTTGCCCGCCCTGAAAACCTTCTAGCTTGAGCTCTCGAAACAACCAGGCAGCGATAAAGGAGCCAAGAAAGACGCCTGGCACCATACCGGTGTCAAAATTCAACCAGTTGCTGCCAGGGTTCAGCACCAGCACAGCACATCGGCTGAGGGGCCAGTGAAAGACAGGCTCTTGATCGGGGTGGGGTCGAAGCTGAGTGAAGCCATGCGGAAAGTAAACCACCACGCAATCGCCACGGCGCTACCGGCAACCAGCCCGCCTATCCAGCCCCACAGCGGCACCCGGTTGCGCCAGGCTAGCCACACACCCGCCACCAGCCACAGCAAACCGAACAGCAATCCGCCACTGTTTCCCAGGCCACTGAAAGCGAGCACATCGCGTCCCCCACCATCTATGGTCCACAGGCCGCCGAGAAATTCGCGCAATGGTGCAAGGGCCCCCCCCATGGTGGCCTGGGCGGTGACCGCAAAGATCAGGCCGGACAGCAGCGCGCGCAGATTGCCATTGGCTGCCAACACCAGCAGGCGCGACGAACAGCCGCGAGTGAGCACCATTCCGGCCCCGAACAGCAGGCCGCCAATGATGGCGCCGGACAGGCTGCCCTGGCTGGCAAGCTGGCGCACATTGGCTGTGCTGAACTGGCCTGCAATGCTCAGAATCTGGGTCAGAATGATCGCCGCCGAAAATGCAAACAGCCAGATGGCCAGCTTGGGACCGAACTGTCCGCGTGCTACCTCAATGCTGGCGGCACGCAGGCAAAAGCGCGAGCGTTGAGCAAAAAAACCAAAAATCGCACCAATTGACAAGCCCCCTGCGGCCAGCATGGTGTCTTCGCCCAGCCATTCCACGACCTCGATGAGATCGACCATCGCGTCTCCCCGCCAGCGCAAGCCAGCATCCAGAATTCTAAATTAGTAGATCAGAATAAAGGAAACTTCAAGTGCCGGTTTTGACGAGGCTCAAGCAAACAAGACCCCGACGAGTCCATCACTGGCCTGAGCAGCAAGAGATGCTGGTGTCTGTCAGTGTCATCTGAGCGTTGCTAGCACCCCACGCAAAAAGGTCAGCAACGACAAACCGGCTATGTGATGGAAGTTTTGTGGGCTTGCCTCATCCCAAGCTTCAGCGGCCTTGCTGAAGTTTTTCGAGTTGCTGCATCAGGGCTTCCATGTCGATATCGCCCATGCCTGGAATGTTTGGCATGCCATCCATGACCATATCACCGCTTTTCTGGCCGGGTGCGCAGGGGCCCACCCACTGGGCATCCAGCGTCATGTCCGCACGGCTCATGCCTTCAAGCGGCGGGCTGAAGGTGGTGGTGATATTGCCCTGGTAGCTGCGACGAAAGTCGCCGGTAAACACTCCTTCAACGCGGGCGGTCGAACCGTCCGCCTGGCAGGTGGCGCGATAGACTATCCGGTTGCCATCACGCTGGTAGCTGAAGTCCCGGCACTCCATGTCGTCGTCCGGTTGCATCATCAAGTCATCGAAGTCGTCACCAATGCACATGCGGTAACCCATGCCCATGCCACCCATCTGAGCCATGGTGGTCTGCATCTGCCACAACCCTGGATCTGGCTTGGGCATCTCGGCGGGCAGTTGGGCTGCTGCGAAACCAGCTACTAACATACTGACTGCAAAGAGAGCGGTGAAGCGTGATCGCATGGAAAACTCCTTGTATTGAAGTTTAGCTACCCAGTTTGCTGCGTAAAGTGTCGTTGACCTGCGTTGGATTGGCCTTGCCCCGGCTGGCCTTCATGACTTGCCCGACCAGTGCGTTAAAGGCTTTTTCCTTGCCGGCACGGAATTCATCTACCGACTTCTGGTTGGCTGCGAGCACTTCGTCAATCATGGCCTCGATTGCGCCGGTGTCGGTGACTTGCTTGAGCCCTTGCTTTTCGATGATCTCATCGGCGCTGGCGCCTTCACCATTCCACATCGCCTCAAAGATTTTTCTGGCGATGGTGTTGGAGATGGTGTTGTCGGCGATGCGGGTAAGCAGACCAGCCAGTTGCGGACTGGAAACCGGTGAGGCGGTGATGTCGAGCTCGGCCTTGTTGAGGCGCGCGGCCAACTCGCCCATGACCCAGTTGGCGCACAGTTTGGCTTGCGCCGCACCGGTTGCGCTCACTGTGGCTTGATAAAAGGCGGCCACTTCGCGGCTGGCGGTGAGTGTGCTGGCGTCGTAGGCAGACAGGCCGTAATCGGCCACAAGGCGTGCCTTCATGGCAACTGGCAGCTCGGGCATGGCTTCGCGCACCCGTGCAATCCAGTCGGCATCAATGACCAGCGGCAGCAGGTCGGGATCAGGAAAGTAGCGGTAGTCGTGCGCGTCTTCCTTGGTGCGCATCACGCGGGTTTCGCCGCTGTCCGGGTCAAACAGCACGGTGGCTTGCTGGATGCGGCCGCCGTCTTCCAGGGTTTCGATCTGCCACTGCACTTCGTAGTCGATGGCTTGCTGCAGAAAACGGAAGGAGTTGAGGTTTTTGATTTCGCGGCGGGTGCCCAGTGGTGCGCCAGGACGACGCACAGACACGTTGGCGTCGCAGCGGAAGGAGCCCTCCTGCATGTTGCCGTCGCAGATTTCAATCCAGCGCACCAGCGCGTGCAGGGCACGGGCATAGGCCACCGCTTCGGCAGAGGATCGCATGTCGGGTTCGGAGACGATCTCGAGCAATGGCGTGCCAGCGCGGTTCAGGTCTATCCCGCTCATGCCGTGAAAGTCTTCATGCAGACTCTTGCCAGCGTCCTCTTCGAGGTGGGCGCGGGTGAGTTGAACGGTTTTTTCGTAAGCCTTGTCGCCCTCGCCAACGCGAATGGTGATGCTGCCACCGCATACCACCGGCAGCTCGAACTGGCTGATCTGGTAGCCCTTGGGGAGGTCGGGGTAAAAGTAGTTCTTGCGGGCAAACACACTACGCGGCGACACCGTGGCGTCGACTGCCAATCCAAAACGGATGGCGCGTTCGACCGCACCGTGGTTGAGCACCGGCAATACGCCGGGCAGGGCGACATCAACGCCACAGGCCTGACGGTTGGGTTCAGCGCCAAAAGCCGTGCTGGCGCCGGAGAATATCTTGGATGCGGTGTTGAGCTGGGCATGGACTTCCAGTCCGATGACCACTTCCCAGTCGGTTCTGCTCATGGGTATGCGACTCTCTTTCAGGCTGCGATGGGCGGACGGCGCAGGTGCCAGTCGGTGGCCTGCTGATAACGGTGGGCGGTGGCAAGCAGCCGGGCTTCGTCAAAGTAGTTGCCGACCAGTTGCAGGCCGACCGGCATATGGTCGGCACCTGTGCCCGCAGGGTGCGACAGGCCGGGCAGTCCGGCGAGGTTGACTGCGATGGTGTAGATGTCCGATAGATACATCTGCACCGGATCGTCGGTCTTGGCGCCGATGGCCCACGCCGTGGTCGGGCTGGTTGGGCCTGCGATCACGTCACAGGTTTCGAAGGCGCGGCTGAAGTCTTCGGCGATCAGGCGGCGCAGCTTCTGAGCTTGCAGATAGTAGGCGTCGTAATAGCCATGCGACAACACATAGGTGCCAACCAAAATGCGTCTCTTGACCTCGGCCCCAAAGCCTTCGGCGCGGCTCTTGCGGTACATGTCGTCAAGGTCGGTGTAGTCGGCTGCGCGGTGTCCGTAGCGTACGCCGTCGAAGCGCGACAGATTGCTGGATGCTTCGGCAGGTGCAAGCACATAGTAGGCCGGAATGGCCAGCTTGGCATTGGGCAGGCTTATTGCGACCGTGGTGGCGCCGAGCTGCCGGTAAGTGTCGAGCGCGGCCTCAACCGCTGCGCGCACATCATCAGCCATGCCCGCGCCAAAAAACTCGTCGGGCAGCCCGATGCGCAGCCCTGCAAGTGGTTTGTTGGGGTCGACGGCTGCGGTTTTCAATGCCGTGCTGTAGTCTTCGGTGGGGCGGTCAAGGCTGGTGGAATCACGCGGGTCAAAGCCGGTGATGGCGCCCAGCATCAGCGCGCAGTCTTCGGCGCTGGCACCAAACACCCCGGCCTGATCGAAGGACGAGGCGTAGGCGATCATGCCATAGCGGCTGCACAAACCATAAGTGGGCTTGATGCCGGTCACCCCGCTCAATGCAGCCGGCTGCCGGACTGAACCGCCGGTGTCGGTGCCGGTGGCGGCAGGCACCAAGCGGGCGGCCACTGCGGCTGCCGAGCCGCCGCTGGAGCCACCTGGAACGCACTCGGTATTCCAGGGGTTGCGCACCGGGCCAAAATGAGAGTTTTCGTTGGAAGAGCCCATCGCAAACTCATCCATGTTGGTCTTGCCCAGCATCACCGCGCCAGCCTGCTTGAGCAGTGTGACGACATGTGCGTCGTAGGGGCTGACAAAGTTTGCAAGCATTCTGGAGCCACAACTGGTCAGCACGCCCTCTGTGCAGAATACATCTTTGTGCGCGATGGGAATCCCTGTGAGTGGTCCGGCCTGGCCTGCGGCGATTCGCTCGTCAGCAGCACGAGCGGCAGTCAGCGCGCCGTCACGGTCGACGGTGATGAAACTGTTGAGCTGGCCGTCAAGTTGTGCGATGCGGTCGAGAAACAGTTCGGCAAGTGCCACACTGGTGACCTGGCCTGCATCCAGTGCGGTTCGGAGTTCGGTAAGACTGGCGTTGATCATGTTTGGCTACAAGCAGATGATGGAAGCAGCGGGGTTGTGCCCACTGTCTGAAAGGCGTTTTGCGCAATACAGCAGCGACTGGCGCTCAACAGGGCAGACTCACTCGATGACTTTAGGCACAAGATATAGGCCAGCTTCGGTTTGCGGCGCGATGCGCTGAAAGTCTTGTCGATGATCGGTTTCGGTGGCTGCGTCTGGGCGCAAGCGCTGTGCGACATCCTGCGGATGACTCATCGGTTCGACGCCAGAAGTGTCTATCGACTGCATCTGTTCGACCAGTGAGAGGATGTTGTTGAGCTTGCTGCACGTGGCTTCGGCATCGCCTTCTGACAGGTCCAGGCGAGCGAGCGAGGCGATCTTGTGCACATCAGTGAGAGTGAGCGACATAGGATTACAAAAACCGGCTTAATGCTTGAGAATTTGTAGGTTATCATAACTCTTTCGCCCTTTTTGGGCACAGCACACATCCGGTGTGCTCGTCCCGCTTTTATCGGTTTTCTGGATTTTCCATGTTTGGTTTTCTGCGCTCCTATTTTTCCAGTGATCTGGCAATCGATCTTGGCACAGCCAACACCCTGATTTACGTCAGAGGCAAGGGCATCGTGCTAGATGAGCCGTCTGTAGTGGCTATCCGCACCGAAGGCGGGCCGTCCGCCAAGCGGGTCATACAGGCGGTGGGGTCGGCAGCCAAACAGATGCTTGGAAAGACCCCCGGCAACATCACCGCCATCCGCCCGATGAAGGACGGCGTTATCGCCGACTTCGTGGTCACCGAACAGATGATCAAGCAGTTCATCAAGAAAGTGCACGATTCGCGCATGTTCGCGCCCAGTCCACGCATCATCATCTGCGTGCCTTGCGGCTCCACTCAGGTTGAGCGCCGAGCGATTCGTGACGCAGCGCTGGCTGCAGGTGCAAGCCAGGTGTTTCTCATTGAAGAGCCCATGGCTGCCGCTATCGGTGCTGGTCTGCCAGTGTCCGATGCAACCGGCTCCATGGTGGTTGACGTTGGCGGCGGCACCACCGAAGTCGCCGTAATTTCGCTGGGTGGCCTGGTCTATAGCGGTTCTGTGCGGGTGGGTGGCGACAAGTTTGACGAAGCCATCATCAATTACATTCGTCGCAACTACGGCATGCTGATTGGCGATACTACCGCCGAAAACATCAAGAAAGGCATAGGCTCGGCGTTTCCGGGTTCGGAGGTCCGCGAGATCGAAGTAAAAGGGCGCAACTTGGCCGAGGGTATTCCGCGCAGCTTCACCATCTCCAGCAACGAAGTGCTGGAGGCTGTCACTGAGCCGCTTAACCAGATTGTGTCTGCTGTCAAGATTGCGCTTGAGCAAACCCCACCTGAACTGGGTGCTGACATTGCCGAGCGCGGCATTGTGCTGACCGGTGGCGGTGCATTGCTGCACGACCTGGATCGCCTGTTGATGGAAGAGACCGGTTTGCCTGTGTTCGTGGCAGATGAACCCCTGACCTGCGTGGCGCGTGGTTGTGGCATGGCGCTCGACAAAATGGATGCGCTGGGCTCCATTTTCGCTTCCGAATAATCCGGTCGTCCTGTCGGCGTCTTTGATGTGGCCGGAGGGCTGTAAGCATGTCGCTCGCTGATCATCCGTCTCCGCCCACCTTCAAGCGCGGCTTCAGCCCAACGGCGAGGTTGGCGATTTTTGTCGCATTGAGCATGCTGGTGCTGGTGGCTGACCTGCGCTTTCGCTATCTTGAGGTGTTGCGGCAAGGTTTGTCAGTTGTCACCCATCCTTTGCAATTGGCGGCTGCAGCACCGGTGGACTTTGTTCGAAATGCCGGCGTCTACTTTGCCACGCTGGTTGAAGTCCAGTTTGAAAACGCCGAGCTGCGCCGCAGCCAGCTCGAAGCCGCTCAGCGTCTGCTGCGCTTCGAGCAACTTGAGCGCGAGAATGAATCCTTGCGTCGCACGCTGGCCATGTCCCGTTCGGTAGAGGTGCTGAGTCTCGCAGCCGAAATCCTGTACGACGCACCCGATCCTTTCGCGCGTAAAGTCATCATCGACAAGGGCGTGCGCCATGGTGTGGTCAGCGGTCTGGCTGTGGTCGATGCGCGCGGCATGATTGGGCAGGTCACGCGGGTGTACCCGATTCAGTCGGAGGTCACCCTGATAAACGACAAGGACCAGTCGGTGCCGGTGAAGATCGAGCGCACCGGGCAGCGTTCCGTGCTTGTCGGTGCTGGTAAGGAAGGTCTCGAATTGCGACATGTCAACACCGGCTCTGACATCGTTGTGGGCGACCGCTTGGTGACTTCCGGCCTGGATGGCTTCTTTCTGGCGGGCTTGCCGGTGGCAGAGGTTAGTGCGGTGGATAATGGTGACGATATCTTTCTGATCGTGAAGGCGAGGCCACTCGCCCAGGTGGAGCGGGCCGTTCAGGTGCTGGTGCTAGGGCGGGCTGAGCCTGCACCATCGCGACCGAGGGCCGCTGATGCGGTGTCGCTGAGTGTGGATGATGTGCTGCGTGAGGCGGGCGTTGATTCGACTCCGGACGTGGAGGCGTCACAATGACATCCGTCTGCACGATGTCAGTCCAGCATGGCATGTGGCAAAGTGTTTGCCGTCTTTTGGCAGGGGGTGATCATGCAGGCCACGCATAGTTCCAGTCGCATTTTGCAGCCAGCTCGCAACTGGTTCATATACGTTAGCCTCATCGCCGCGCTTGGTCTGACCTACATGCCCACCGGACGACTTCCCGGCGTGCCCGACTGGGTGGCGTTGGTGCTGGCATTCTGGTGTGTGCGCGAGCCCAAGCGTATCGGTATGGGGGCAGGTTTTGTTCTCGGTTTGCTGGTGGATATCGGGCAGGGCGCCGCATTGGGTCAACATGCGCTGGCCTATGTGGTGCTGTGTTTTATAGCCAGTTCGGTGTCGCGCCGACTGCTCTGGTTTGGTTTGTGGCGTCAGGCGCCCCATGTGCTGCCGTTGCTGCTGCTGTCGCAGGCCATCATGGTTGCGGTGCGCCTCGTCAGTGGTGCCGAGTTTCCAGGCTGGTGGTATTTCCTGTCGAGCTTTTCGACGGCTTTATTGTGGGCGCCAGTCGGTTTTCTGTTGTTGCTGCCTCAATATCAACCGTCCGATCGTGACGATAACCGGCCGATCTGAGCGGCCATGAACACGTTCCGACAGCCTGAGGCTGAACTGAAAGCGTTGCGCACCCGTATTGTGGTGGCGGTGTTGTTCGTCATGCTGTGTTTCGGTTTGCTGTCAGCGCGTTTCTATTATCTGCAGGTGCATCGCTACGACTATTTTCATGCGCGTGCCGAGGGTAACCGGATTGCGGTTTTGCCGGTGGTGCCCAAGCGGGGGGAGATTCGCGATCGCAACGGTGTTTTGCTCGCACGAAATTATTCGGTTTTCACGCTGGAGATCAATCCGGCCAGGGTTCGAAAGCTCGACGAGGTCATTGATGCCCTGTCCGAGATCGTGACCATTGAAGAGCGAGACCGTCGCAGATTCAGGCGACTGCTGCTCGAAACGAAATATTCGGACAGTGTACCAATCCGGACCCACCTCAGCGACGAGGAGGTGGCACGCATTGCTGCTCGTCTGTATCGACTGCCCGGTGTGGAATTGCAGGTACGTCAGTACCGTGATTATCCCTTGGGGGCGTCGACCGCGCATGTCGTGGGTTATATCGGTCGTATCAACGAGCGCGACGTGGCACGACTGGACGAGCGCGGCGACACTGCCAATTATCGTGGATCGGAATACATAGGCAAGAGTGGGCTTGAACTTTACTACCAGAACGAATTGCACGGTGTGACGGGTATCGAACAGGTCGAAATCAATGCCGGTGGTCGGGCAGTGCGTCGGATCTCGCATACGCCAGCCTTGCCTGGACATGATCTGGAGCTGGCGCTGGATATTGGTCTGCAGCAAGCGGCCGAGGCTGCTCTTGGCAAACGACGGGGCGCCGTGGTGGCAATTGACCCGGCAAACGGCGGTGTGCTGGCGCTGGCGTCAACACCCTCATTTGACCCCAATCTGTTCATTGACGGCATTTCGGTGGTCGACTGGCGGGCATTGTCGGACTCTCCCGAGCACCCCTTGCTCAATCGCGCACTATACAGCGCCTATCCACCGGGTTCGACCTTCAAGCCCTTTGTGGCGCTGGCCGGACTAGAGAGCGGCAAGCGCACCATAGACCAGCGCTTCAACAATCAGGGTGTGTTCACCTTTTATGGACAGCGCTTTGTCGATCGCAAGTCACGTTGTCAGAGCAACGTCGACCTCTACACCACCATCGTGCATTCATGCAACACCTACTATTATCAGCTCGCCAATGACATGGGTATTCAAGCCCTGGCCGACTTCATGCGACCTTTCGGATTTGGTCAGCGCACCGGCATCGACGTGCCGGGAGAGGTGGCAGGCGTGCTGCCGTCGCCCGCCTGGAAGCGTAGCCGTTTTTCCAGTCGCGAACAGCAGCGCTGGTATGGCGGCGAGACCATTTCGGTTGGCATTGGTCAGGGCTACAACGCCTACACCCCTTTGCAACTGGCCAACGCGTTGGCCACGCTTCTCAATGGAGGCGAGCATTTTCGGCCTCACGTGACCAATTTCATTGTAAACCCGGCAACCGGCGAGCGACGCGTGGTGGAGCCGGAGCCGATTGAGCGTATTCCGTTCAGTTCAGCCAATATTGAGGCGATACGCAAAGGTATGGCCGAGGTCACGGTCAGCGGCACCGCACGTGCGGCATTTGCCGGTGCGCCTTACACGTCTGGCGGCAAAACCGGCACGGCACAGGTATTTTCGTTGCGCGGTCGCCGTTATGAGGTGGACAAAGTGCCCGAGCATTTGCGCGATCATGCGTGGTATATCGGTTTTGCTCCCGCTGAGAACCCGGTCATCGCACTGGCGGTGCTGGTGGAAAACGGCGGTTTTGGCGGACAGACTGCGGCGCCGGTGGCGCGTCAGGTATTTGACTACTACCTGTTGGGGCGGGCAGTGTCTTCGCCGGCTGAAGAGGAGGCAGAAGCCATGGCAGCGGAGTTGGAATGAGCGGTTTCAGCATTCACCCCCTCGACTTGTTGCGGCTACTGTTTCGACCGCTGGACTGGATGTTGCTCCTGGTGCTGGCCGGGCTGCTGGGCTATGGCTACGCGCTCATGTTGAGCGCATCTCCCGACCGTGTGCCGACACTGGAAATCCACATGATCGCCGGTCTGGCCATCATGTGGGTGATTTCGCTGGTTCCCTTCAAACGCCTGCTTGCGCTGGCCGTACCCTTGTATCTGTTGGGCCTGTTTCTACTGGTGGGAGTTTTCTTCTTTGGCGAGAGCAGCAAGGGAGCTCAACGCTGGCTGGATATTGGTGTTGCCCGGATACAGCCGTCCGAGCTGATGAAGATCGCAGTGCCGCTGATGCTGGCCTGGTTTTTTCAGCAACGCGAAGGCATGCTGCGTGGCATGGACTTTGTTGTCGCCGGGGTATTGCTGCTGATACCGCTGGGCTTGATCGTGGTTCAGCCAGACCTTGGCACCAGCCTGCTGGTTGGCGCCGCGGGTTTTTTCGTGATTTTCTTTGCTGGTTTGTCGTGGAGGCTGATTGCTCCCATTTTTATTCTTGGCAGTGCTGCCATCGCGGCGGTAGTCGGTTTTGGCGACACCCTGTGTCAGCCCGAAGTCGATTGGCAGGTGCTGCGCGAATACCAGAAGCAGCGTGTCTGCACCTTGCTTGACCCCACTCAGGACCCGCTCGGACGCGGCTTTCATATCATTCAGTCGACCATTGCGATAGGCTCTGGCGGTGTGTTTGGCAAGGGCTGGATAGAAGGCACCCAGACTCACCTGGCCTTCATACCGGAAAGGCATACCGACTTCATCTTCTCGGTGCTGGCCGAAGAGTTTGGTCTGGTGGGTGCGCTAGCTTTGCTTGCTGGCTATCTGCTGCTGTTGCTGCGGGGATTCGTGATTGCGGCCCATGCCCCGACCTTGGCCGGGAGGCTGCTTGCCGGTGCGTTGTGCATGGTCATTTTCACTTACGCCTTTGTAAATATGGGCATGGTGAGCGGCATTTTGCCGGTTGTCGGTGTACCATTGCCCTTCATCAGCTACGGAGGCACCGCGCTGGTGACGCTTTGCCTCGGGATTGGCATTCTGATGAGCATAGAACGCAGCCGCCACGCTGCGAGGGAATGACTTATGGCGAGCTCTGATAATCAAAAAAATCAACACGGTACGCGCAAGCTGGGTTTACAGTTTGCCAAACTGGTGTGTGCATCTGCCCTGATCGTCGGATTGACCGCCTGCGGCAGCAAGCAGCCGTCGCGTATCGCCGATGCCGGCGCGAGCGCAGCGAGCCCGCAAGCACAAAAGACTGCCACTGTCACTGGCGCGACGAGACGCGGTGGCGGTTATTATCTTGACGATGGCCCGGACGACATGTTGCCCGAAGGCTTGGACGAAATTCCGGATGCAGTGCCGCGCATCGACCCGTTTCATCAGCCGGGTTTTCGTCCCTACACCGCATTGGGTCAGCAATTTGTGCCACGGAAAACGCTGACAGCGTTTCGAGAGCGTGGTCATGCGAGCTGGTACGGACGGCGTTTCCATGGCAACCCCACGTCCACCGGCGAGCCTTACGACATGTACGCCATGACCGCAGCACACCCCACGTTGCCCATACCCAGCTATGCACGGGTGACCAATCTGGCCAACGGGCGTCAGGTGGTCGTGCGAATAAATGATCGTGGCCCCTTTCTGCGTGGTCGCGTCATTGACTTGTCTTATGCAGCCGCACACCGTCTGGGCTATGTCAATGCCGGCAGCGCGATGGTTGAGCTTGAAAGCATCACCCATGAGGATATCCGCGTGGCGCAGGCACGTGGCGTGTCGGCACTGCCGGGCATGGCTAGTGGGGCAGTCTCGGTGGCGGCCGCTACGCCAGCCTTGGCGACGCCCACAACGGCGAGACAGCCAGCATCAGAGCCACGTGGCGTATTTGAGCAAAACCACTTGCCGCCGCTGGCTGCGGCTACTTTGCCCGTCGCTCCGACGGCTGTAACACTGACCGAGACTGCCGCCAGCGGCGCTTATCTTCAACTGGCAGCATTTTCGTCACCTGACAACGCCAATGGTCTGGTCAGCCGGGTACGCAGTGAGCTGGCGATGTTTTCCGACCGCCTTCACCTACTGAAGGAAGGGGGGCGTTACCGCCTGCAACTCGGACCCTTCGCTTCTGTCGATGATGCTCGTATCGAGGCCCGCCGCATTGGTGCGCTGCTCGATGTTCAACCTTTTGTCGTCATGCGTTGAACCTCATGCGGGGCAGGGCGGTCAAGCCACTTCCTGGCCTTTTTGTGTGCCTGCTCGTTGCAACCTTAACCTGAAACCAGATACCCGATACTCATGCGTTTTTTTCTGATTGCCCTGATTTTTGCTGTCACCCTTCCGGCCACGGCACAAACTGTTCCGCCTCTGTCTCTGGCCGCCAACGCCTGGCTGCTGGCTGATCATCAGACTGGTGAAATACTCACCACCCACAACCCGGATGAACGAATCGAGCCAGCCTCCCTGACCAAGCTGATGACTGCTTACGTCACCTTCTCGGCGCTCAAGGCGGGCAACATCTCGCTCGATCAACAGGTACAGGTGTCAGAAAAAGCCTGGCGAATGACGGGTTCGCGCATGTTCATCGAGCCGCGCAAGCCGGTCTCCGTTGAAGAACTGATCCACGGCATGATCATTCAATCTGGCAACGACGCTTGCGTGGCGCTGGCCGAGCATATTGCTGGCTCTGAAGAAGCTTTTGTACACCTGATGAATCGCGAAGCGCAGCGCCTTGGCATGCGCAACACCCAATTCACCAACACCTCCGGTCTCCCCGACGACAGCCTGTACACGACTGCACGCGATCTTGCAGTGCTGGCGTCAGCCCTGATTCGCGACTTTCCCGAGTTCTACCCGCTCTACTCCAAAAAGGAGTACACCTACAACAACATCACCCAGCCCAACCGCAATCGATTGTTATATCAAGATCCTTCAGTCGATGGCATGAAAACTGGCTATACCCGCGCTGCCGGTTATTGTCTGGTGTCGACTGCGCAGCGTGGGCCGCGACGCCTCATTTCGATCGTGCTGGGGGCCGAGTCAGAAGCCATCCGGGCTCAGGAGTCGCTCAAGCTGCTCAACTACGGTTTTCAGTTCTTCGAAACAGTCAGGCTGTACGAGGCCGGGCAGTCGATCTCCCGTGTAGAGGTCTGGAAAGGCGTGGCAAACGACGTAGCCGTCGGTTTTGTTGACGAATTTGTGATGTCGGTGCCCAAGGACGGCGCGCAGAGGCTGGAAGTCTCGCTGCTCAGCAATCAGCCTGTCATGGCGCCAGTGCAACGCGGTCAGGTCTTGGGTACGCTGAATCTGAGCATGGACGGCAAGTTGTTGGGTGAGTTTCCGGTTGTCGCGCTGGAAGAGGTTGAGGAGGCTGGTTACAGCGGTCGCCTGTGGGACTCGATTCGTCTCTGGTTGAAGGAGCGTTGAGCATGAGCACCACCGAAGAGCGCACCAGCCTGATCACCTTTCCGTGTGACTTTCCCATCAAGATCATGGGGCCGCGGGTGGATGACTTTGCCCAGGCCATGGTCGAGCTGGTGTTGCGTTTTGACCAAGGCTTTGATCCCGCCAGCGTGCAGATGCGCCCTTCCAGCAAGGGCAACTACCTGGCTTTGACCTGCACGGTGAGGGCGGTGTCACAAGCCCAGCTCGATGACATCTATCGTGCCTTGTCCTCGCATCCCATGGTCAAGGTGGTGCTGTAAGGCATGCCAGGCTCTGTTGACGATAAAAATCTGCAAGCACCTGAAGCCACCGGTGCCGATCAGTTGCTGGTGCGTCGGCTCGGCACCGTAGCCTACGAGCCCACCTGGCAGGCGATGCGTGACTTCACTGACAGCCGCGACGGCGACACGCCAGATGAGATCTGGCTGTTGCAACACCCACCGGTATATACCCTTGGGCAAGCCGGGCGTCCCGAACACCTGCTGCGGGATGCCGGCATTCCGCTGGTGCGCATAGACCGTGGTGGCCAGATCACTTATCACGGACCCGGTCAGCTCGTCGTGTATCTGCTCATTGACCTGGCGCGACGTGGCATCAAGGTGCGCGAACTGGTCTGGCTGATGGAGCAGGCCATCATTGACTGTCTTGATGGCTATGGGCTGGCGGTTGAGCGTCGTGAGGGCGCACCCGGTGTGTACATCGACGGAGCCAAGATTGCAGCGCTGGGGCTTCGCGTTCGCGCTGGCTGCAGTTATCATGGGCTGTCACTGAATGTCGACATGGATCTTGCCCCGTATGGCTGGATAAACCCTTGTGGTTACGAGGGTTTGCAGGCCGCGCAAGTTTCCGGGTATGGCGTTCGCACCAGCGTTGACGAGGTCGGCGAAGTTCTCCTGACCCACTTCATCAAATTGCTTCCGCCGCTGCGGCCAAAAGCCGGCAGCGGTGACTGATACCGATAATCCTTCGAGGCCCCAACATGGACACCACAGCCCGCAAGCAGCGCGGCGCCAACAAGACCGCGCGCATTCCGATCAAGATAGTGCCTGCCGAGCGCCTGAAAAAACCCGAGTGGATTCGCATCAAGCTCGGTGCCGGTCAGGAGGTTGAGCGATTCAACGAGATCAAGGCGACGCTACGCGAGCACAAGTTGCACACGGTCTGCGAAGAGGCATCTTGCCCCAATATTCACGAGTGCTTCGGCAAGGGTACCGCCACCTTCATGATCATGGGCGATATCTGTACCCGGCGCTGTCCGTTCTGCGATGTCGGACACGGTCGCCCCGAGCCGCTCAACCCGGACGAGCCGCTGGACCTGGCCAAGACCATCGCCGCCATGCGCCTCAACTACGTGGTGATCACCTCGGTGGACCGGGACGATTTGCGCGATGGTGGTGCCGAGCACTTTGTGGAATGCATCAGCCAGACGCGCAACCTGTCGCCAAAAACCAGCATTGAGGTGCTGGTGCCCGATTTTCGGGGCCGCATGGACATTGCCCTGGATATTTTCGATCAGGCACCGCCCGACGTCATGAATCACAATCTTGAGACCGTACCCCGGCTTTACAAACAAGCCAGGCCGGGCTCTGACTATGCGTGGTCGCTGCGTTTGCTCAAGGAGTTCAAGGCCCGTCACCCGGAGGTGTCAACCAAATCTGGCCTGATGGTCGGGTTGGGCGAGACTGACGACGAAATCCTCGAGGTTATGCGCGATCTTCGCGCTCATGATGTCGACATGCTGACCATAGGCCAGTATCTGCAGCCATCAACCGGACACCTGCCGGTGCTGCGCTATGTACATCCGGACGTGTTCAAGATGTTCGAGCGCGAAGCGCTGGCGATGGGCTTCAAGAACGCGGCCTGTGGCCCCATGGTTCGCTCGTCATACTGGGCTGACCAGCAGGCTCATGGGGCTGGCGTGGTTTGAGCCAAGCCACTTGGCTGCTGTTGCGCTGAGAGCGTTCAGCGGAACAGCCTTTCTTCCCGCTCGTGCCGCTCCTGCTCTTCAATGCTGAGCGTGGCGGTGGGGCGGGCAAGCAGGCGACGCAAACCGATAGGCTCACCGGAGGCTTCGCAATAGCCATAGGTGTTGTTAGCGATGCGATCAAGCGCCTGGTCGATCTTGCGGATCAGCTTGCGTTCGCGGTCGCGGATGCGTTGTTCCAGCACATGTTCTTCTTCCTGAGTGGCGCGGTCTGCCTCATCTGGTGTGGCTTCGGTTTCCTGCAGATGATGAATGGTGGCCTGACCGTTATCGTATAGCTCGGACTTCTGCTTTTGCAGCAGATCGCGAAAGAAAGCGAGCTGTTTTCCGTTCATGTAGTCGCCGTCAGGCATCGCAAGAAGTTCTTCAACAGTGAGTTCCGGTGTTTCGGTTTTGGTTGTCATTGTCTCCACTCCTTTGCCAACCCGGACATTAAGCTGCAACTTGCGCAGCAGTCAGTTCGCTATTTGAGTACCAATCGCCCGGTTTGTCCACAAAAAGCGTATGGTCAAGCGGAAATAAACAACTCTACTCACTTTGTTTTCAGGAATAACCATGTCAGCCATGCTGAACGCACCTCAGCGCGAAGCGATTCACTATCTTGATGGCCCCAGTCTGGTGCTGGCTGGCGCAGGAAGTGGCAAGACCAGAGTCATTACGCACAAGATTGCCTGGCTGATCAACCAGTGCGGTATCAGTCCGCAAAACATAGCAGCCATCACCTTTACCAACAAGGCGGCAAAGGAGATGCAGGAGCGTGTAGCTGGGTTGATGGGCGGGCGTGCGCCAAAGGGTTTGACGGTGTGCACTTTTCACGCGCTCGGAGTCAAGATTGTGCGGCAAGAGGCCGCCCACTGTGGGCTTAAGCCGCAGTTTTCCATTTTAGATGCATCGGATACCGTGCAAATCGTGGCTGATGTGGCCAAAGACACGGATAAAGGTATCGCCAAGCAGATGCAATGGCAGATATCTTCCTGGAAAAATGCCATGATCACGCCGTCCGAAGCGGCGCAAATGGCCGATAACGAGCTGGCCAGCGTTGCCGCCAAGCTGTATGCCGAATATGAGCGCACTTTGCGGGCATATCAGGCGGTTGATTTTGACGACCTCATCGGCCTGCCGGTGCTTTTATTCGAGAATCACCCCGAGGTGCGCGAGCGCTGGCAGAAGCGTTTGCGCTATCTGCTGGTGGACGAGTACCAGGACACCAACCGTGCCCAATATCGGCTGCTGCGAGCGCTGGCCGGGGTGCGCGGAGCCTTTACGGCGGTAGGTGACGACGACCAAGCCATTTATGCTTGGCGAGGCGCGGACGTGGAAAACCTAAAGCTGCTGCAACAGGACTATCCCAATCTGCGCGTCATCAAGCTGGAGCAGAACTATCGCTCGTCGCGGCGCATCCTGCAGGCTGCCAACACCCTGATCGCCAATAATGAAAAGCTGTTTGACAAGCGTTTGTGGTCGGAACACGGCGACGGAGAGCAGATCGTCGTGAGCAATTGTCGCGACCCTGAGCACGAGGCCGAATCCGTGGCCATGAAGATCAGCGCACATCGGTTTCAACACAAGAGCCGTTACGCCGACTATGCGGTGCTCTACCGTGGAAACCACCAGGCGCGCATCGTCGAGCAGGCCTTGCGCAATCACAAGATTCCCTACGCCATTTCAGGAGGTCAGTCTTTTTTTGACAAACCCGAAATCCGCGACCTGATCGCCTATATGCGGCTGATGGTCAACGAAGATGACGATCTTGCTTTCATTCGCGCCATCACCACTCCGCGACGCGGCATAGGGCCAGTCACGCTGGAAGCCTTGGGCGCTTATGCAGGGCAACGCCATATCAGCCTGTTTGCCGCGTGCTTTGAGGAAGGCGTCAGCACCCAGCTCAGTCAGCGTCAACTTGAGCCGGTGCAGCAGTTTGCCGGCTTCATCAACCGCATGCAGTACCGTGCTGGGCGTGAGCCAGCGGCCCGGGTGCTTGAAGACCTGCTGGCCGCGATACGGCTGGAGCAGTGGTTTTTTGAACACCTCGACCCGCGTGAGGCCGAGAGCAAATGGAGCAATGTGCGCGATTTCGTTGGCTGGCTCAGCCGCAAGGGCGAGGAAGACGGCAAGAGTCTGCTGGAGTTGACCCAGACCATTGCCCTGATCTCGATGCTGGACAAGGAAGACCCGGATTTTGACGGTGTTCAGTTGGCGACGCTGCATGCCTCCAAAGGGCTGGAGTTCAAGCATGTCTTTCTGATCGGTGTGGAGGAGGGCTTGCTGCCTCATCAGTCAAGCATTGATGAGGACAAGATTGAGGAAGAGCGCCGCTTGATGTATGTCGGCATTACCCGCGCTCAGCGCACGCTGAACATCAGTTGGTGCGAAAGACGCAAGGCCGGGCGAGACACACGGCGCTGTGAGTGTTCACGCTTCATCGACGAGATGGGCGATGACCTGCGCATCCGTGACCGCAAGCTCAACGAACCCGTTACTCGTGAAGAAGGGCAAGCGCATCTGGCTAATCTGCGCGCCCTTTTCGACAAGCCGACCTGAGACTAGTCCGACAAAGCCGTTCTCAGTGTTTTGGTGCTTGTGGCAAAACCAGCTCGTCTGGCGGCACCGGTCTGCCAAGCAGATAGCCCTGATATTCATCACAGCCCAGCGTGCGCAGATAGTCGATCTGCGCGGTCATCTCAACGCCCTCAGCGACCACCTTGAGCCCGAGCTGGCGCGCCATTGCCACAATGGTGGACACGATTGCGGTGTCGTCGGCATCGCCGGGTATGCCATCCACAAAGCTGCGGTCAATCTTCAGGCGATCTACCGGCAGTCGTTTGAGATAGGCCAGTGACGAATAACCGGTGCCAAAGTCATCCACCGCCAGCGACACGCCCAGCGCGCGCAGCGCGTGCAGCTTTTCAATGCAACGCTCCACGTCGTCCATCACATGCCCTTCGGTCACCTCCAGTTCGAGCAACTCGGCGGGAAGGCGGCTTTCGTTCAGCACCGCACCAACCAGTGCGGGAAGCGCGCTGCGCGATACCTGCTGCCCTGACAGATTTACCGAAATGCGCAGTGGCGTACCGTCGTCCAGCCATCTTCGACCCTGCTCGCAAGCCTCGGTGAGCACCCAGGCGCCCAGTGATTCGATCATTCCGATGTCTTCGGCAATTGGAATGAACTCATCCGGCGGCACCATGCCACGTTGCGGATGTTGCCAGCGTACCAGTGCCTCCACACCGATCACCCGTCCGCTGATACAGCAGGCCATAGGCTGATAGTGCAGTCGAAACTCGCCGTTTTCCAATGCGCGACGCAGTCCGCTTTCGATCTCGAAGCGGGCCTGGTTGGCGCTGGCCATCTCGTCGGTATAGTAGCGATAGGCGTTGCGCCCGTCTGCCTTGGCTTGATACATGGCAGTGTCAGCGCAGCGAATCAGGTCGTCAGCTTTGGTGCCGTCATTGGGCGCCACACTAATGCCGATACTTGCCCCGACAGACAACTCGTGGTGATCCACCCGGATCGGGCGCTCAAGCACATCAATGATCTTCTGGGCGACTCGTGCTGGCGCATCAAGCGTGGTGAAGTCTTCCAGTATCACCAGAAACTCGTCGCCCCCCACACGCGCCACAGTATCCTGCTCGCGGACTGTCGAATTGAAACGCAACGCTACCACTTGCAGAAGGCGGTCGCCAATGGCATGGCCCAGACTATCGTTAACGTACTTGAAGCGATCAAGATCAATAAAAAGCAAGGCCACACGTGTCTGGTTGCGTTGGGAGCGATCAAGCGCGTGTCGCAAGCGGTCTTGCAGCAGCACGCGATTGGGCAGTGCGGTGAGCATGTCGTAGTGGGCCAATCGCTGAATGTGGGCTTGCGCCTCGATACGCTCGGTAATGTCGGCAAAAATGGCGATATGACGCTCTACGTGACCATATTCATCGTGGATGGTGCTGATATGCAGCCAGATCGGAAAGCTAGTGCCATCCCTATGCACAAAGCGCGTCTCGCCCTGCCAGCCACCCCGGCCTGCAACGTGTTGCCATAGCGACTCGCAAAAGCCAGGCTCGCCGCCTGTGTCGCACAACACATCGCAGATGCGCTGCCCCTGAAGCTGCGCTGCGGCGTGCCCGGTCATGACGCAGGCGGCCTGATTGGCCTCAATGATCCGGCGGTCGGCGGCAGTGATAATTATGCCTTCGCTAGAGCCCTCGAACACGCTCGCAGCCAGTCTGAGCCGTTCTTCGGCCTGCAGCCGCTGAGTCACATCGCGCGCCACGCCAGACAAGCCCTTCAGGCTATCGTCGTCGTCATAAAGGGGAAGCAGGCTGATCTCGAACCTCAGCGCTTGACCTGCAGCGTCGCGCAGATTGACAACCTCGGGTGGAATGTCAGCTCCCTTCTTGAAGCGTTTGCCGGCACGAGCCAGCGCACGCTGAAGTGTCGGGTCGAGATAGCGCTGCAGATGCTCCTCGACAGGCGAACCGACAGGGGCAGAAAGCACTGACCAGGCGCCAGGCGACAGTTGAACGATACACCCCTTGGCATCGGTGCGGAGCACAAATCCGCGCGCCATCTCAAGCAGCGAGCGTTGCTCTTGGCTGATGTCGGCGAGCCGGGTGGATTGCTCTGCCAGGCGTCGGGTGACGGGTTTTAGCACAGTGGAGGTAAGCGCCGCGCCGGACAACACCAGCAAAGCAATGATGCTGATCGGAATAGCGAGCGAAGACCACACCGGTGCATAGAGCTGATCGGATGGCACATCAACAGCAAGAGTCCAGCCACTGACACCGGGCAGGGCGGTGACGAAGCGGGTCACATGGAGGCCACGCAAGTCGGAAAACTCCCCGATCACCAGGTCAGTCGCCGAGGCTTCGGCAAGCCCGATCAGGTCTTGAAGGTCGGGCGCTGGCATCAGTTGCAGCAAACCGCCAGGTTTTCGCACCTTGATGGCCAAACGGTTGTCCGCATTGATCAGCCACTGCTCTACCGAGGTGCCGAACACCGCATTGTTCGTCAGCAGCGCATGCAGTGCTGACAGATCAAACAGCAGCACGTCCGTGCCACTGCGTTCTGTGCCGCGACCGACAATATCGCTGCGGGCCAGCAGGTGCGCCCGCTGATTAAGCAGCATCGGACCCTGAATGGGCCCGCCGGACGCAGGCCAGTCAGCCAGCGTCCAGTCGCTGGGCAGGGCATTGCCGAGCGAGATCACCGGATAGTCGTTCAGGTCAAAGCGCAGCATACCGGCAACCGAGCCGGATTGATCCAGCGCGTCGCGTAGCCTTGGTGCCGAAAATGCGCTGAGCTCGGACAGGCTGATTTCCCAGCGGTTATAGGCCTCAAGTTCTTCCCGGATCTGCGTTCGGCTGGATACCTGAACCGCAATGTTCAGCATGTTGTTGAACAACTGTCCTACCGCCTGACTCTGGCTGCGAACGCTCGCAATCATCGAGGTGTCTGCTTGCCCACGCGCATGCTGATACATCGGTATCCCAGTTGCCACAGCCACCAGCAAACCGGTGATCAGGATGCCGCCGACGGAAAGCAACCTGAGCCGCCCGAGCAGGCCAATAGAGTCGTTCAGCGTGGCACGAATAGAGCGCATGAAATCGGCAAAAATCCGTCAGAGAGTCCTGATACTACTTCATGCTATTGGTTTGCGGTACATCGTCATTTCGACCTGCAGACAAAGTCTGCAGCAGGCACAAAAAAGGGGCGATGTGCTCGCCCCCATACCTTGGTCGTAAGACCCGGATTGCCAATTACTCGACCGGTGGTTCGGTAAAGCTGCCGCCCGCCTGGTTCATCAGATAGGCCACAGCGCGCTCGGCCTCGGTGTCGGTCAGGTCAGGCGAACCTGCTCGCGGCGGCATGGCACCCAGACCATTGATCAGCGATGCCACATTGGCCTCAAGCCCCTTTTCCATACGCGGTGCCCATTCTTCGGCATTGCCTGTTTTGGGAGCGCCCAGCAAGCCACCTGCATGGCAACTGGTGCACAAGGCCTTGTACAACTCTTCTCCGCTGCGGTTGCCGGGCACCACAGTGACCCGCTGCAGTTCCAGGCGTGCAACAGGCTGGATCAAGGTGGCGGTCAGCTCGTAGTCAACCGTCGAATCCTTGCCACAGCCGACAAGCACCAATGCCGCCAGCAGACCAGCGGCAGGAAGAGAAAAACGAACACGCCGGGAGGCGGATTGAACAGAAGTCTTTGACATGCTTGATCCTTTATGGTCGGGGGCGGGCTAGTGCGCAATTATAGCGTCACCAGCCAGGTTTTGCGTATCAGGCATGGACTTGACGGCAGTTTAGGGCTAAGATCACGACCCTTGTGCAGGTTTGATACACAAACCACGCAAGCCCCCGCGCCCGTAGCTCAGCTGGATAGAGTACTGCCCTCCGAAGGCAGGGGTCGTGCGTTCGAATCGCGCCGGGCGCGCCATACAAAT
>DAIMZH010000008.1:0-93303 GCA_036734105.1 Azoarcus sp.
GATGCAAGGCTTCAAACGAGTGGGTCTGCATGATGATGGAGATGCCTTCGTCGAGGATCTGATCGAAGAGCGCTTCCAGTTGCGCCATTTCGGGTTCGTTATTGTGCTCGCTCATGTGTTTTCCGCTGGTTTGGTGTGAAGGGATTGCCGATAGCCCGGAGGCTAGCAGAATCAGGCTTTGTTGTGACTTGAATGCGGGTGTTTGGTGATTACGTGTTTTTGCACAAAAGCATATAGAAAGTCGACAAAGCTCTGCGCGGCGGGCGACAGCGAGCGGCCATTGCGGGTGAAGGTGTAAAAACGCCGCTCAACCGTCGGGCCGATAAGCGAACGGGTTTCGAGTTGATATAAGGTGATCAGCGAGGCAGCATAAGGGATGCATACAGTCACACCCAGGCCCGAGGCCACCATGCTCAGCGCGGTGGACATGAAGGTGACGGTGTTGTCGGGGTCGATGTCGATCTCGCGCATGGCGGTGTGGAGTTCGGCCGACAGGCGTTCGGTGAACTGGCCTTGCAGGGTGATCAGCGGATAGCCGACCAGGTCGGCCCAGCGCACAGATTGCTGCTGGCACAAGGCGTGGTTCGGCGGGAGGACCGCGACAAAAGGAAGGGTGAATAGCTCGCTGGCGACGATGTCGGAGTTGGGGTCGCGCTCCGGGCCAACGCCGATGTCGACTTCACCCGAAAACACCCGCGAGGTGACGCTCTCGACCGCGCAGTCGATCAGGCGGATGTCTATATCGGGGTGGTCTAGCCGGTAGGCCGCGATGACCTCGGGCATGAGAGTGCAGGCCATGAGTTGCGGGGCGGCGATGCGTACCGTGCCCTTTTTCAGCGCCTTGAGGTGGGTGACTTCTTCAATGACCCCGTCCAGGTCGTTGAGAATCTTGGCGATGAGCGGGTAGATCTGGCGGGCGGTGTCGGTGAGGTGTATGCGCCGGGTGCTGCGGTCGAACAGCCGCACACCCAGCAGTTGCTCCAGCTCCTTGATCAGACCGCTCAAGGCCGATTGCGTGACGAACAGGCTTTCGGCCGCCAGGGTAAAGCTGCCGGTGCGCGCCACGGCGACAAAGGCGCGCAATTGGCGCAAGGTGATATTGATCACTTCAAGTCATGAATGCATTTTAAAAAGTTGTTTGTATGATAAATCGAATTGGGCTGTAATGCTTCTATGGAAACCGGATCGGATTGCACGCCGGATGACGAAAACGGCCTGTCGGCTCTGCTAGGTAGGCAATAACAGGAGGATGAGATGGGTAGTTTGGTCAAGAAGGTCCACCATGTGGCCTACCGCTGCAAGGACGCGCTGGAAACTGCGCGCTGGTACGAGAAGCATCTGGACATGAAGCTGGTGTTGTCGATTGCCGAGGATGAGGTGCCGTCGACCAAGGAGCCGGACCCCTACATGCACATCTTTCTGGATGCCGGGCAGGGCAACATTCTGGCGTTTTTTGAGCTGCCGACACGTGCGCCTATGGGGCGTGACGAGAACACGCCGGCATGGACCCAGCACCTGGCGCTCGAGGTCGAGTCCATGGCGGTGTTGCTGGCAACCAAGGCGCGGCTGGAGGCTGGCGGGATTGAGGTGGTCGGGCCGACCGATCATGCGCTTTTCCAGTCCATCTATTTTTACGACCCGAATGATCACCGGCTGGAACTGGCCTGCAACAGCTTGCGCCCGGGCATGCTGGAGGCACTGGATGAGGTCAAGTGGGATATGCTGGAAGAGTGGTCCAAAACCCGCAAGGCGCCCAAGCACGCTGCCTGGATGCACGATGGTCGATACAAGGAGATGTTCAAATGAAGCTTGCGAGCTTGAAAACAGGTGGGCGAGACGGCACGCTGGTGGTGGTGAGCCGTGACCTCTCCGTTTGTCGCGCCGTGCCGGCCATCGCGCGCAGCCTGCAGGCCGCACTGGATGAGTGGGAGGCCTGCGAACCTCAGTTGCGACAGGTGTACGAGGCTTTGAACAGTGGCGCGCTGGAATCCCAGCCTTTCGATCAGGGTGCCTGCCATTCGCCGCTGCCGCGTGCCTATCAGTGGGCCGATGGTTCGGCCTACATCAACCATGTGGAGCTAGTGCGCAAGGCCCGAAATGCCGAGGTGCCGGAGTCCTTCTACACTGATCCGCTGATGTACCAGGGCGGCTCCGACCGCTTTATCGGGCCGCGTGATGCGGTGGTTGCCGATGAGGCCTGGGGGATAGACTTCGAGGCCGAGGTGGCGGTGGTGACCGGTGATGTGCCGCTGGGGGCTGGCCCAGATGAGGCGGTGCGGGCAATCCGGCTGGTGATGCTGGTCAATGACGTCAGCCTGCGCAACCTGATCCCCGGCGAGCTTGCCAAGGGCTTTGGTTTTTTCCAGAGCAAACCCGCGTCGGCCTTCAGCCCGGTGGCGGTGACGCCAGACGAGCTGGGTGCGGCTTGGCGCGATGCCAAGGTGCACCTGCCGATGGTGGTGCACCTCAACGACAAGCTGTTTGGCAAGCCGAACGCGGGCGAAGACATGTGCTTCAACTTTGCTCAACTGGTGGCGCATATCACGCGCAGCCGCGAAGCCGGGGCGGGTACCATCGTTGGTTCGGGCACGGTGTCGAACAAGCAGGGTGGTCTGTGGGGTTCGTCCATAGACAATGGCGGTGTGGGTTATTGCTGTCTCGCAGAGCTGCGCACCTACGAAACCATAGAGCAGGGCAAGGCTCTGACGCCATTCATGAAGCACGGTGACACGGTGCGTATCGAAATGTTCGATGATGCGGGCAACAGCGTTTTCGGTACGATACACAACAGGGTGTCGGCGCTTGGGCGTTGAGGGTCAAAGCATGCTCAAGCTGTATACCTATTTTCGCAGTTCGGCCGCCTACCGGGTGCGCATTGCGCTGGCGCTGAAGGGGCTGGACTGGCAGCCCATGCCGGTGCATCTGGTGCGCGGCGGGGGAGAGCAGCATCTGCCCGATTTCCGTGCGCTGAATCCGGCTGGACGCGTGCCGACCCTGGCCGATGGCGACACCGTGTTGCTCCAGTCGCTGGCCATCATCGAGTATCTGGACGAAACCCACCCGGAGCCGCCGCTGCTGCCAGCCGAAGCAGTGGCCAGGGCACGGGTGCGCGCCTTGGCCCAGACGATTGCCTGCGACATTCATCCGCTCAACAATCTGGCCGTCCTGCAGTATTTGACGCGGGAACTGGGAGTGAGCGACGAGCAGAAAGACGCCTGGTATCGCCACTGGGTCGAAGCCGGTCTGGAGGCGCTTGAGCGCATGCTGGCCGATGACCCGGCGACTGGCAGCTTTTGTCACGGCGAATTGCCTACGCTGGCCGATTGCTGTCTGGTGCCGCAGGTCTATAACGCCAGACGTTTCAACTGCGATGTCGCGGGTCTGACGACGATTGCACGTATTGTCGAGCGCTGCGAGGCGATGGATGCGTTTCGTCTGGCAGGGCCCGAGGCGCAAGCCGATGCCGAGTAGTATTGAGGCCGCCGTGCAAGGCTTTTGCGGGATGCTGCCGTATGCGTTGCATACGGGGTCATGGTCGTTGTTCGCCGGTGAGGCTTCCGCGTTGTGTAGCCAGTTGTCGTGTGCGGGCGGTGTGAGGTGAGCCGACGCATGCGCTCAAGCGCGTCGTCGGCACGCACCGGGATGAGTCCCTCATTCGTGGTGGTGGCGCTATCGCTGTTGCTGGGCATACAGCCGGTGACCACCGACCTGTATTTGCCAGCCTTGCCGGCCATCACTGCGGCCTTGTCGGCAGACATGGTGCAGGCGCAACTGACCTTGTCGGGCTTGCTGCTGGCGTTTGGTTGTTCGCAGTTGATATGGGGGCCTGTGTCTGACCGGGTTGGTCGCAAGCCGGTGCTGTTGGTTGGCCTGGTGGCTTATGTGCTGGCATCAATTGCCGGGGCGCTGGCTGCCAGCATGGAGGCGTTGGTGATGGCGCGCGTTGTGCAGGGTGCCGCCATGGGCGCGTCGGTGATGTGCGCACGGGCGCTGGTACGCGACCTGTACACGCCGGAGACCGGTGCCCGCGTGATAAGCAAGGGCTTGTCCGGGCTGGGTGTGATTGCCTGCGTGAGCCTGCCTCTGGGCGGGGTGATTTCGCAGTTGCTGGGGTGGCGTGCTGCGCTTGCGGCAGTTGCGGTGTTTGGCGCGCTGGCGTTGATCGTGGTGATCTGGCGCTTTGAGGAAACCCTGACTCAGCCGGACCGCGACTCGCTCAAACCGGCCCGGCTGTGGCGCACCTGGCGCGAGGTGTTATCCAACCCGACCTTTCGCGCCTTTGCCATGCTGGCGATGATGTCCTATGGCGGGCTATTTACCTTTCTGGCTGCATCATCTTTCGTGTTCATTGGCGTGATGGGCTTGTCGCAGATGCTGTATGGCGCGCTGATGTTCAGCATGGCTTTGGCCTATCTGGCGGGCACCTTCTTGTGCCGCCGCCTGTTGAAGCAATTCGGGCTGCATCGCACGGTGGCCATTGGCGGTGCATTGACCTTGACTGGCGCCACGCTGGTGGGTGTGTTGGCGGTGGCCGGTGTAAACGGGGTGGCGCCGATCATGCTTCCGTTTTATCTGTTCATGTTGGCGCATGGCATCCACCAGCCCTGCGGTCAGGCCGGAGCGGTGGGGCCGTTTCCTCACGCAGCCGGGGCGGCTTCGGCGATGAGCGGTTTTTTGATGATGCTGTCAGCCTTTGCCATGGGCCAATGGCTTGGAACGCATATGGATGGCACGCATCTTCCACTGACCAACGGCATCTGGTTCTGGGGTACCCTCACTGCCATGGTGGCCTGGGGCATGGTGTGGCGTCTGCCGCGATCAACAAGCCAGTGAGTTGGCAGGGGCGGAGTTCAGCTTCCCCAGATGACTGGCACCGATTCTTTCTGCGCGCTCTGCAGCATATCGAGCAGCGGCCATGAGCGCTGTGCCAGCCCAACTGGAGCAGCCATGCCGACACGACCTTCTTCTTTATCCTTTTCTTCCTGATCCGGGTCGGCGTTTGCCTCTGCCTCTGCCTGCCTGCGCCGGTCATCGCGAATGGCCGACATCAATTTCTCTATGCTGCCCGGAAGCTGTTCTACTGTGAAGATTCCCTGGCTGTCTGATGGGTCTTTGCCGATGATGTCAAGCAGCTTCCGGGCGTGCTCGGCCAGCATGATGACGTCGCCAGAGGCTGCCGATTTGAAGGTGATGATCATGATTGTTCCTTTGGGCTCATAGCCCCTTGACCGCGTAGATACCGGGTGCATTGCGCCAATATCCTTTGTAGTCCATGCCACAGCCGAACAGAAAGCGGTCAGCTACGTCCAGCCCGGTGAAGTCTGCACGCATGCCTGGATAGGCTTTGCGGTCGTGCAGCTTGTGAGTAAGCACGGCGGAATACACCTGTGCCGCACCTTCATCCCTGAGATGATCAATGATTGCCTGTAAAGTATGGCCCTCATCCAGAATGTCGTCTAGCACCAGCACCGTGCGACCGCGTAGATCATGTGTTGGGCGCACTCGCCAGTCGAGCATGTTGCCGCCACGCACCTGGTGTCCATAGCGTGTGGCATGCAGATAGGCGACTTCGAGCGGAAACGGTAACCGGGGCAGAATGCGTCCGGCCAGAATGAGCGCACCGTTCATGACTGCATAAATGACCGGGTTGGTGTGGCCGAGGCGTTCGGTGATCTCACTGGCCATGCGGTCCAGCGCCGCTTCAACATCGGCTGGGCCGAACAGACATTCCGACTCTTCTCTGGCGCGGGTGATTTCTTCAAGGTCGACCGACATGGTCATGGCTCCATTAAGTTCAATTGTCCGAATTTTACCCGAATGCGTGATGGTCACAGTTGAAGACTGGTCAGGCACCACACCCGGATAGCTTGGGTATCGCATTTGAGCAGGGTCAATCTAGGTTTTCAAATGTGTCCGGAGCGGAACTATTTCAGCGTTTTTGTACGTGTAATCACGTATTATTGAAATATGGAAATAAGGAAGTAGATAGATATCGAGGCATTACCGATGGCGCCTCAAACTGAGGGTGAGATGTCATTTTTTGAACAGCACAACCTCGATCTGACAGAATTGTTGGTTTTGCTGGACGGCGAGTTGCAGATTGTGTCCGTTCGCAATCCCGCATTCGCGTTTGGTCATCCGCTGGCAGGTCAGGACTCGGCAAAGCTTCCCACGCTGACCAGTCTGATTCACCCCGATGACCTGTCGCTGCTTGAAGTGCTGCGCGCCCAGCCTTTTGGGCAGTTGGTGCTGCGCTTGCCCGAAAATGAGGACGAGGTGCGTTGCGTCGTGGGCGACTTTCGACGTGACGCGGATCAGTCAGACCGTGTGCGTGTTCGGCTTGTCGATGCGGCAAACCTGCTCGGTCGCACGGCGTCTGTGGTCTCGAATGCGCTTGTTCATGCGCCCGATGATAGCGGCCTGACGGTGGTCGATATTCTCGACCAGTTTGTTGATCCGCTTCTGATCAAGGATGAGAAGGGCGATTTTCTGCTGTGCAACCGCGCAGTGGCAAAACTCTATGGCACCACGCCGGAGGCCATGGTAGGGCGTCACGACGACGACTTTGGCGTGCCCGGCAATATCGCTGACGTTTTCCGGGAAAACGTGCTCAACATCATGGCGCGTGGCGAAGCCGAAGTCGTGTTTGAGGACAGTCGCGATGCCGATAGCGGTGAGCTTCATCACTATCGCTCCTTCAAGAAGCCTTTCAAGGATGCACACGGGCGTAACCGCATTCTGGTTCATGCGCAGGACGTCACCGACATTGTTAAGAGTGAACGGCGTCTGCTGACTGTGCTCGATATCACCCGGGAGGGCGTCTGGGACTGGCATTTGCCCTCGGGTCATGTTGTGCTGAACCGGCAGTGGTACCGCTCGCTCGATTTTGACGAAGGCGACATCGACCCCAATGTTGGAGAGATGTTCCGGGTGATTCATCCGGAGGACAGGGATAGGGTGGTGGCACGACTGGAGGCTCTGGCTGCCGGGCGTACCACGGTGTACTCGTCAGAGCACCGCCTGGTGAGCAAGAGTGGCAGAGTGATATGGGTGCAAGACCGCGCCCGTGTGGCCGAGCGTGACGCCGATGATCAGCCCTTGCGATTGGTCGGCAGTTTCATCGATGTTTCTGAGCAACGCCGACACAAGCATCAGCTTGAAATTCTCGCGCATTATGATTCGCTCACCGGCTTGCCCAATCGGGTGTTGCTGGCCGACAGATTGCAGCAGGCCATGGCGCAGGCGCGTCGGCAAGGCGTTCGTCTGGCTGTTGCCTACATTGATCTTGATGGTTTCAAGCACATCAACGATGCCTATGGTCATGCCACCGGCGACCGGCTGTTAAGTGCGCTCGCAGCGCGCTTCCGAGGCACTTTGCGCGAGGGTGACACCATTGCGCGATTGGGCGGGGACGAGTTTGTTGCGGTGCTGACCAATTTGAATGACGAGCACAGCAGCGCGCGTTTTGTTTCACGCCTGCTCGACGTTGCCTCGGCGCCGGTTGAGCTAGACGGCGAGAAGCTCAAGGTGTCTGCGAGTGTGGGCGTGAGCTTTTATCCTCAGGAAGACGAGCCTGGTGCGGACCAATTGCTGCGTCAGGCTGACCAGGCCATGTATCAAGCCAAGCTGGCGGGACGCAATCGCTTTCACTTCTTTGATACCGAGTTTGATCGCAACATGCGCGGGAGGCATGAGTGCCTGGCCCGCATTGAGCGGGCGTTGGTGCATGATGAGTTCGAACTGCACTATCAGCCGCAGGTTAATCTGCGCACCGGGCAGGTGGTCGGTGCCGAGGCATTGATTCGCTGGCGGCACCCGGCGCGCGGTTTGCTCGGGCCAGCTCTTTTTTTGCCGGAGTTGGAAAGGGAGCAACTTGGTGTGCGCCTGGGTGAGTGGGTGCTGGATAAGGCCTGTGCCCAGATCGTGGCATGGAATCGCGAGGGCTTGAATCTGACGGTAAGCGTCAATGTGTCAGCCTTTCATCTGGGGCAGGCAGATTTTGCCAATCGTTTGCGTGAGCGTCTTGTGCATGATGACGCGCCCTTGCCTGGTCAGCTTGAGCTGGAGGTGCTGGAAACCAGTGCGCTTGATGACACCGATGCGGTCGAAAGCGCGTTTGCGGCGTGTGCCGAACTGGGCGTGCGCATCGCGCTGGACGATTTCGGCACGGGCTACTGCTCGCTCGCCTACCTTCGTCGCCTGCCTGCCCAGGTGCTCAAGATAGACCGGAGCTTTGTCAGCGACATGCTTGATGACCCCGACGATCTGGCGATTCTGCAAGGGGTGATCGGGCTGGGCAATGCATTTCGTCGTGATCTGGTGGCCGAAGGAGTAGAGACAGTTGATCAAGGCTTGATGCTGTTGCAGTTGGGGTGTGACATGGCGCAGGGCTATGGCATCGCCAGGCCCATGCCGGCAGCCGAGGTGGCTGAATGGGTAAGGCACTGGAAGGCGCCAGTCGACTGGCTGGACGCGCGAAGGCTTCGCCGCGACATGGTCGGTGGCATTCAGGCCTGCGTGGAAACCCGTGCCCATTTGTGCGAGATTGAGCGCTACGCGACCGGCCTGAGGCCATTTCCGCCGCAGATTGATGTGCTGCGTTGCTCAATGTCTCGTTGGTTGAATCGCGAAGCATCCCGCTTTGCGGCCGAGCCGCTGTATGGTGCCATCAAGGACTGTTTCGGTCAGCTTGTCATTGCTGCTCAGGATGTGGTTTCGCTGGTGGAGGATGGCTCTGATGCCAGTCTGGCGCGTGACCGGCTGGTCAGGTTGCGGGACGCGATGACGCAGCAACTGCTGGCCTTGTTGCGGCAGGTGGGTGAGATACCCGGCTCTCCTGATTGACCCGGGCCAGGCTGACCGGCTCAGGTTTGCCAGTCTCCACGCTCAATCCGGGATCGAAAAATCGTAATCAATTGTCAGCGGCGCGTGATCGCTGAAGCGCTCCGCCTTGTAGATTTCGGCACGCAATGCGCAGTTGCCAATACCGGGGGTTGCCAACTGGTAGTCCAGCCGCCAGCCTACGTTTTTGGCCCAGGCCTGCCCCCGGTTTGACCACCAGGTGTAGGCTTCGCCGGTTGCTTCGGGGTGTAGTCTGCGATAGGTGTCTACCCACCCCAACTCGTCGAGCACGCTGCTCATCCAGGCGCGTTCCTGTGGCAGAAAGCCGGAGTTTTTCTGGTTGCTCTTCCAGTTTTTAAGGTCGATCTCCTTGTGCGCAATATTCCAGTCGCCACACACCAGAACGTCACGACCGCTCGCCACCAAAGCCTTCAGGTGGGTATGCAGGCGCTCCATGAACCGATATTTGACCTCCTGGCGAAGCTCTCCGCTGGAGCCTGAGGGCAGATACAGTGACACCACCGACAGGTTTGGGTAGATCAGTTCAAGGTAGCGCCCCTCGGCGTCAAACTCCGGCGTGTCCAGCCCGATGATGACCTCTTGCGGTGTGTGGCGAGTGTAGATGCCGACGCCGCTGTAGCCTTTTTTGTCGGCAGGGTGAAAGTGTCCGAGGTAAGCGCCAGGCGTGAGCATTTCCTCATTCATGTCGGACAGTTGGGCTTTCAACTCCTGAACACAGATGAAGTCGGCGTTCTGGGCTGGCAGCCAGTTGAAGAAGCCCTTGCGGTGGGCTGAACGGACGCCGTTGAGGTTGGCCGTGATGACGCGTAACATGGCAGATTGGATTCCTGAAGATAGAGCCATGGATTTTAGTCGCGATTTCATTGAACTGGCCTGCCATAAAGGCGTTTTGCGCTTCGGTTCTTTTGTGACCAAGGCGGGCCGCGATTCGCCGTATTTCTTTAACGCCGGGTTGTTTGACGACGGAGAATCCTTCCGCGATCTGTGCGGTTTTTACGCTCAAACCATTCGTACATCCGGTATTGTTTGTGACATGTTGTTTGGTCCGGCCTACAAAGGCATACCACTGGTGGCCGGTGTGGCGATTCGTCTTGCCGAGCAGGGCGTCAGCCTACCCTTTGCCTTCAACCGCAAGGAGGCCAAGGACCACGGCGAAGGCGGTTTGCTGGTCGGCGCGCCGTTGGCTGGCAAGGTGTTGATTCTGGATGATGTCATTTCGGCCGGAACTTCGGTCCGCGAGTCTGTCGACATCATTCGGGCTGCAGGTGCTGAACCGGCTGGCGTGGTCATTGCGCTGGACCGCATGGAGCGGGGCAAGGGTGAGTTGTCGGCGGTGCAGGAAGTGCGCGAAACTTTCGGCATTCCGGTGCTGGCCGTAGCAAGTCTGGAAGATCTGATCGCTTACCTGGCCAACAGCCCCGCACTTCACGAAAACCTAGACGCAGTAACGGCTTACAGGGCCAAATATGGTACGGAAAGGGCTGAACACCTCTAACGCACACTGCTGGACAAATGCCGCGTGTGGTGGCTTGTTGCTTGCGCTAACGCTTTTTTTGTCGCCAGTGCAGGCCCAAAGTGTCATCTACTGCTGCGAGGACGACCGGGGGCGTGGCATCTGTGGCGACGTGTTGCCAGCAGCATGTTACGACCGTGCCTATCGCGAAATGACGCCACAAGGCACTGTGCGTCGATACGTTGCAGCGCCTTTGTCTGCTGACGAAATCGCTCGTCGGGATGCAGAGCAGCGAAATCAGCGTGAGGAGGCTGCCAAGCAACTGGTGCAGCGCAGACTCGATCAGGCACTGCTCGAAACCTATCCCAGTCTTTCCGATATTGACGTACGCGAAGTCCGTGCGCTGGGAGATATCGATCGTGATCTCGCGCTCATTACCGAGCGCGAGCAGGAGTTGCTCGCGCAACGTCGACAGATTTTGCAAAATGCCGGTTTTCACGAAGGCCAGAGCCTCGGGCGTGATGTTGAAAACCGCTTGCGCATCATAGACACCGAGCTCAATGCCTATCAAAACGTCAGGCATTCCAAAGAGCAGGAAAAACTGGTGGTCAAAGAACGTTTTGCGGCTGATCGGGCGCGATACATCGAGTTGCTTGCCGGGAGCGGTGCCTCCCAATAAACTCTACGGGGCTGGTTCGGCCTCTTACAACACAGGATGCAGTCGTGACTGATTCCCCTCATCGCACAAGTCAAGTGCGTGCCGCCTGCCCGCACGACTGCCCCGATACCTGTGCCATGGAGGTCACCGTGGCCGATGGGAGGGCCATCAAGGTTCGCGGTGCGGCAGATCACCCCTTCACCAATGGCGCCTTGTGCACCAAGGTGGCGCATTATCTTGAGAGAGTCTACTCGCCCGAACGGCTACGTTATCCGATGCGACGCGTCGGAGCCAAGGGTGAGGGGCGCTTCGAGCGCATTGGCTGGGATGACGCGCTAGACATCATCGCAGAGCGATATCGCCTGATTGCGGCAGATGACCCCAGAGCCATCCTGCCCTACAGTTACGGCGGCACCCTTGGTCTGGTGCAGGGGGGCAGCATGGATATGCGCTTCTTTCATCGTCTTGGTGCCTCTGTGCTGGATCGCACCATTTGTTCGACTGCTGGTTCGGCGGGCTGGCAGGCCACCATAGGTGCGGGCATTGGTGCCGATCCCGAGGCAGTGCCACAGGCTCGCTTGGTGATCATCTGGGGTGGCAATCCGGTGGTGTCCAATCTGCACGGTTGGCGTTTCATTCAGCAGGCTCGTCGCAATGGTGCCCGCTTGATCTGCATAGATCCGAGACGCACCGAAACTGCCGCTCGCTGCGACTGGCATCTGGCTCCGTTGCCTGGCACCGACACCGCGTTGGCCATGGCAATGATGCAGGTGCTGGTGGCAGAAAACCTGCTCGACCATGCTTATGTCGACGCCTGCACAGTGGGTTTTGAGCAACTCGCCGAACGGGTGCGCGACTGCACGCCCGAATGGGCGGCAGCATTGACCGGATTGCCGGCAGAATCCATACGCGAGCTTGCGCTGGCCTATGGCGGCGAGGCTCGCTCGCTGATTCGGCTCAATTACGGGCTCAATCGTTGCCGGGGAGGTGGTATGGCAGTGCGCAATGTTGCCTGTCTTCCGGCGCTCACTGGCGCCTGGCAACATGCCGGCTGTGGCGCCTTGCTGTCGACGTCCGGCAATTTTCCGGTCGACCATCACGCGCTTGAGCGCTTTGATCTCTATCCAGACGCTCAAGGTTTTCCGCCCCGCCACATCAACATGTCCCAAATCGGTGACGCGCTGCTCAATGAGCACTCGCCGGCTATCCGTGCCATTCATGTTTACAACGCCAACCCGCTGGCCGTAGCGCCGGACGGCACACGGGTCAAACAGGGTTTTTTACGGGAAGACCTGTTTTGCGTGGTACATGATCTGTTTCAGACTGACACTGCAGACTACGCTGATATTCTGCTGCCAGCGACCAGCCAGCTTGAGCACCGCGACTTTCACAAGGCCTACGGACATTTCTACCTGGTCGACAATCAGCCCGCCATTGAGCCACTGGACGAAGCCCTGCCCAACACCGAGGTGTTTCGCCGTCTCGCGGCGCGGCTAGGCTTTGATGAGCCAGCACTGCGCGAAAGCGATGATGAGATTGCTGCCGGGGCTGTCGTGGCAAACGATCAGCGTGTGCTCGGGCTTGATCGCAAACTCGCAGCGCAGGGCTGGGCCAGGCTGAATCTGCCACGTCCTTTTGTGCCCTTCGCCGAGGGCGGTTTTCCTACCCCTTCTGGCAAGTGCGAGTTTTATAGCGCAAGGTTGGAGGCGCAAGGGCTGGACCCCTTGCCGTCGTGGGTGCCGCCAATGGAGTCGGTGGTGAGCAACCCGGCGCTGGCAGCACGCTATCCGCTCGCCTTCCTGTCACCGCCAGCACGAAATTTCCTGAATTCCAGCTTCGCCAATCAGCCGCGCTTTGTTGGTGACGAGGGCGGGCCAACGCTGGAGATTCACCCCACGGACGCGGCTCCCAGAAACATTGCACAGGGACAGCGGCTCCGGGTGTTCAATGATCGTGGTGCATTTCATGCCCGTGCAGTGCTCACCGATCGTGTCCGTCAAGGGGTGGTGTGTGCTCCGTCAATCTGGTGGCGAAAATTGTCGGGCGATGGCGAGAACGCCAATTCGGTCACATCTGCCGAGCTTACCGACATGGGCGGAGGTCCGGTGCTTTACGACTGCCTGGTAGAGGTGCAGATCGCATGACGTGTGCTCGCACGCTTGATGCCGTTGCGCAGTTGGTGGCTGACGCACGGCGCATTCTTTTCATCACCGGCGCTGGCATTTCTGCGGACTCCGGGCTGCCTACCTATCGCGGTATCGGTGGCCTTTATCATCAGCGGCTCACTGACGAAGGCCTGACTATTGAGCAGGCCTTGTCCGGTGAGATGATGCAGCATAGACCGGATATCGCGTGGCGCTATATTGCGCAGATCGAAGCAGCTTGCCGCGGGGCTCGACCAAACGCAGCGCATGAAGCCATTGCCGAACTCGAACGTGAAAAGCCTGGCGTCTGGGTGCTGACACAAAATGTTGACGGACTGCATCGTGCAGCCGGTAGCCGAAACCTCATCGAAATGCACGGCACCATTCACCGGCTGCGCTGCATGGAGTGCCCACACAGCCGACCAGTGCCAGACTATTCCGACATGAGCTTCCCGCCCGAATGTCCACAATGCGGTGGTCTGATGCGCCCTGATGTGGTGTTGTTTGGCGAAATGCTGCCCGGACGGGAGATCAACCGCCTCGAATCATTGCTGCTGAACGGCGTTGACCTGGTTGTGTCGATTGGCACAACCAGCGTGTTTCCATATATCGCTGGCCCGGTGTGGTGGGCGCAGCAGCAGGGCATTGCCAGCGTCGAGATCAATCCGGGCGACACCGAAGTGAGCGCTGCGGTGGATTACCGCTTGCGGTGTACCGCCGCCGAAGCGATGACCGCCATTCGCGGTCGCAACTGAGCGGGGCTAACTGACTTGTGCCTGCTATGGCGCGTGGGATTTGTTGCATGTGCCTGACCTTGTCATGACAAAGCCAGGCACATGTCCGGGAGCTTACAGCAGCACGCGTTCTATGCCACCGCCATTGGCTGCCTGAACGTATTCCGGCATCCAGTTCTGGCCGAGCACATGCTTGGCGATCTCCACCACGATGTAGTCGGCTTCGATGTTGGCGTCGTCGTTGTAGCGTGACAAACCCTGCAGGCAGCTTGGGCAGGAGGTCAGCACCTTGACCTGTGCATTCCCTGCGCCCTCTCGCAGTGCGGCTGCGCCTTTCTCGATTTCTTCCTGTTTGCGAAAGCGAACCTGAGTGGAAATGTCTGGCCGACTGGCCGCCAGCGTACCTGATTCGCCGCAGCAACGATCGTTCAGGTCAACCCGCGTGCCCATCAGAGTGTTAGCCACGTCAATCCCTTTGTAATGCTTCATGGGGGTGTGGCAGGGCTCGTGGTACATGTAGCGCACCCCGTCCACGCCTTCGAGCTTGACGCCTTTTTCCATGAGGTATTCGTGGATGTCGATGAGCCGGCACCCTGGGAAGATCTTCTCGAATTGATACTTTTCGAGTTGATCCATACAGGTGCCACAGGAGACCACAACCGTCTTGATGTCGAGGTAGTTGAGCGTGTTGGCAACACGGTGGAACAGCACCCGGTTGTCAGTGGTGATCTTCTGCCCTTTTTCCTCGAAGCCGGCCGAGGTCTGAGGATAGCCACAGCACAGATAACCCGGCGGCAGCACGGTGGTGGTGCCGACGTGATACAGCATAGCCTGGGTGGCCAACCCCACCTGGCTGAACAGGCGTTCGGAGCCGCAGCCGGGAAAGTAGAACACCGCTTCGCTGTCGTCACGCGTGACACGCGGATTGCGAATCACCGGAATGACCTTGTCGTCTTCAATGTCAAGCAGGGCGCGGCTGGTGCGCTTGGGCAGATTGCCTGGCATCGGCTTGTTGATGAAGTGGACCACCTGCGCCTTGAGCGGCGCCTTGCCAAGCGTGGCCGGTGGTGCCTTGATTTGCGACTGGATCAGACCGAGTTTTTTGCCAATGTTGTAGCCAAGGCGCTGCGCCTTGTAGCCCCATTCGATCATGCCAGTGCGGATCAGCTTGATGGTTGCCGGGTCCTTGGCGGTCAGAAAGGCCATGGCCGCAGTCGTACCCGGGTTGAAAGACTTCTTGCCCTGCTTGCGCAAAAGATTGCGCATCTTGATGGAGACATCGCCAAAGTCGATGTTGACTGGGCAGGGTTTTTCGCAGCGGTGGCACACGGTGCAGTGGTCGCCAACGTCTTCGAATTCGGCCCAGTGGGCGAGCGAAACACCGCGCCGGGTCTGTTCTTCGTAGAGGATGGCTTCGATCAGCAGCGAGGTCGAAAGGATCTTGTTGCGCGGGCTGTACAGCAGGTTGGCGCGTGGCACATGGGTAGAGCACACCGGCTTGCACTTGCCACAGCGCAGGCAGTCCTTGATGTCGTGGGCGATTTCGCCGATCTCGGTCTGCTCCATGATCAGCGATTCATGCCCCATCAGGCTGAAGCTCGGAGTATAGGCGTTGTCCAGGTTGCCACGGTTGCGACCAGCGCCGTTGCGCATCAGCTTGCCACGGTTGAAACGGCCTTCTGGGTCTACCTTTTGCTTGTAGGCCCAGAAGCCAGCCATCTCGTCGTCGGTGAGATAGTCGAGTTTGGTTATGCCGATACCGTGTTCACCCGAGATCACGCCGTCCAGCGAGCGCGCCAGTGCCATGATGCGATCCACTGCCTGGTTGGCGGTCTGCAGCATCTCGTAGTTGTCGGAGTTGACCGGGATGTTGGTGTGCACATTGCCGTCACCAGCGTGCATGTGCAGGGCCACGAAGACACGGCCTCTGAGTACATCTTTGTGGGTCTGATGAATCCGTTCAAGCACAGGTGCAAACATCACGCCATCGAAGATTTTTTCGAGTCTGGGCTTGAGTTCGGTCTTCCAGGAAATACGGATGGAGTAGTCCTGCAGGCGATGGAACAGGCTCGGATCAGTGGTGCGGTTGCTCAGCTCGCCGGCCTGTATGCCGTAATCATCGAAGCGCGTTTCGGCTTCGGCAAGTGGCGTGTCGAGATTGTCGAGCAGCCACTGCCAGCGGGTGCGAACCGAGGCGATGTAATCGACTGCGGATTGGCGACGGTCACCAATGATCTCGTTCTTGGACAGGGTGGCATCGCCGAGATCCAGCGGCAAGTCGCCCTGCAGGAGCTCAATGAGTGCGTCGCACAGGGCCAGCTTGTTGCGGGTGGACAATTCGATATTGATGCGTTCGATCCCATCGCAGTATTCACCCATGCGGGGCAGCGGGATGACGACATCCTCGTTGATCTTGAACGCATTGGTGTGACGGGAGATGGCGGCGGTGCGCGAGCGATCAAGCCAGAAGCGCTTGCGCTGCTCCGGTGTGACTGCGATGAAGCCCTCTGAGCCACGCACGTTGGTCATGCGTACGACGTCCGAGGCAGCACGCATCACCGCTGTTTCGTCATGGCCGACGATGTCGCCAATCAACACCATCTTGGGACGTCCATGACGCTTCGCTTTGGTGGTGTAGCCAACCGCATTGACGTAGCGTTCATCCAGGTGTTCCAGGCCCGCCAGTTGCACACCGGCTGTGTGCCCAGCGCCGCCCGGTTTGAAGTAGTCGGCGATTTCGACAATGGCGGGCACGGCTTCACGCACCTGGCCAAAGAACTCCAGGCAGACGGTCCGGGTGACTGGCGGCATCTTGTGCAGCACCCAGCGCGCAGCCACGATGATGCCGTCAGTGCCTTCCTTTTGCACACCGGGTAGACCACCAAGAAACTTGTCGGTGACGTCTTTGCCAAGACCCACCTTGCGACAGGCCGCGCCAGGCATGGAGATCGTCTCTTCACCGAGCTGGCGTTTGCCTGTGGCGTCAAATCGCGTCAGGCGGAACTCGACGGTTTCCTGTTCGTGGATCTTGCCCAGATTGTGGTTGATGCGCTCAACCTCCAGCCAGTTTCCGTCAGGCGTGACCATTTTCCACCAGGCCAGATTGTCGAGTGCGGTGCCCCATAGCACCGCCTTTTTGCCGCCTGCATTCATGGCGATGTTGCCACCAATACAGGACGCTTCGGCTGAGGTCGGGTCCACCGCAAATATTCGACCCGCGCCGGTGGCGGCCTCCGCAACGCGTGCCGTAACCACGCCTGCTCCAGTGCGAATGGTGGCAACCGGCTCGCTCCGACCAGGCAGAGTGCTCTCTTCGACCGGGCTGATGTCGATCAGCTTTTCGGTGTTGATGACGACAGAACGTGCGTCGAGCGGGATTGCACCGCCGGTGTAGCCGGTGCCACCCCCGCGCGCAATCATGGTCAGCCCGAGCTCTATGCAGTCGCGCACCAGCGGACCGATTTCGTCTTCGGTGTCCGGGTACAGCACGATGAAGGGGTATTCGACCCGCCAGTCGGTGGCATCAGTGACGTGCGACACGCGGGCGTGACCGTCAAAACAGATGTTGTCCCGCTTGGTGTGCTTGGACAGCGTCTTGAGTGCCCGCTTGCGCAGGCTTTCGGTTTCGTTGAAGAACAACTGAAAGTCTGCCACCGCGCGGCGGGCTGCGGACACCAGGCACGCTACTTTGCCGGAGCGTTCGACATCTTCCGAGGCGGTGTTGAGGCGACGCTGTTCTACCTCGTTGAGCCGGTGCAGCAAGGCGTCGATGAGTGCCTGACGACGTTTGGCGTTGCCGAGCAGGTCGTCGTGAAGATAGGGGTTGCGCTGGACTACCCAGATATCTCCTAGAACCTCATACAGCATGCGTGCCGAGCGACCGGTGACGCGTTCGTTGCGCAGGCATTCCAGTGCCTGCCAGGCCTCGTCACCCAAAAGGCGGATGACAATCTCACGATCGGAGAAGGACGTGTAATTATAGGGAATTTCGCGCAGGCGCTGAGTCATGAGCAGTACCGTTCAATAGCTGCCGGAAAAGCCCGACATTGTAACTTAGTGCGCTGCAAAATGAGCCTGAACAAGACCACTATGTGCGCATGGTATTGATTTATAAATCTATTTTGCTATGACTGTAAGGCTCGGGAAAGATTCCCTTGTCAGTCGGCAAGCGCTGCAGTGAGCGCAATCTCGACCCGCCAACCGGGTTGCGCCAGAGCACTGACCTGGACGCAGGCGCGAGAGGGCGCGCTGCCCGGCGCAAGCCAGTCATCCCACACGGTATTCATGTCGGCATAGTCCGCCATGTCGGTGAGGTAGATTGTGGCCATCAGGATATGCGCCCGACTGCTGCCAGCCTGGGTGAGCAGGCTGTCAAGGCTGTCCAGCACCTCTTGCGTCTGGCGTGTGATGTCGCCATCTGCTGAACTGGGGACTTCTACGATCCACGCTACGTCATTGTGAATCACAATATCGGAATAACGGGCTGTAGTACCTATACGTTGAATCTTCATTGTAAAACTGACTCCAGTATGAAATCCGGCCGCTCATTTGAGCGAAGTTGAAAGTCTGGCCGGAAGGCAAGGGGCAGATCGGTCGCGCCTGATTGCCAGGGAGGTGGCTCAGAAAGCCTCGAACAGAACCAGGTCTCGCTCAAGTTCCTTGGTAGAGAAGCCACATCCGAGCTTTCCAGAGCCGGAAATCACGGATTCGTCGCCCTTGACACACTGCTCTTTTGCCTGGTCGTTGGAAAGGTAGGTGCCATTGGTGCTGTGGTCCATCAGCACAAAGCCCCCTCGACGGCGCTCTATTCGGGCATGTTGTCGCGAGGCGCGCGGGTCGGAGATGACCAGGTCGTTGCCGAACTCGCGACCGAGCAAAAGAATTGGTCGGCTGTCATCGAGCATGAAGATCTTGCCTTGGTGGTGTAGTCGCAGCCGCTGGGAAAGTGTGGAGATGATTGGTGCAGGGCTGGGTTTGCTGGTGGCGCTGGGCGGACGCCTGCGAACTGCATTGGCAGAGCGCTCAATCACATGCACTGGTCCGTCGAAGTCGCGCAGCGGGGAGGTGTGACTGCTCAGCGTTTGGGTCAGATGGCGGGTGGTGGCTGACAGTTGCAGTATGACCTTGTCGCTTGCAAAGGCCTGACCAAGCTGCGCTGAACTGGCCAGCCGATGCGCGACTTTCAAGGTGTCATCAGGGTCAGTGTCGGTGTCGCCAAAGTGCATGCCGATACGGACGGAGAAACGCTTTCCGCGATAAGGTGGCAGCGTGGCCACGCGGTCGAGCATCTCGCATGAGGCCATCACAGCGTCGTCGCAGCTCAAGAATACGGCATCGATACCGTGATCAGCGCGGTCGTGAGCTTTGCCCTTATGCCCCTCAATGGCGAGTTCTATCCGCTTCAGGCAGCGGTCGAGGGCATGGTGAAACTCTAGCGTGCTGGTTGCCGTTATATCGAGCGTCGAGCTGCTGGTGACCTCGGCAACGACAGCGCAATGTGTTGCTTTTTTATTCATGCGATGTGCCGTTTCTTGATGGCGCGGGTGCGCGTTTATTCCAATGATAGCGCCATCCTTCCTGCATCGCACTACAACGAACTGATATGAATCCTTTTTTCACCGGTTAGCAAGCTGTCGCCGGTGTTGAGTTCGGGCGGGTCAAACACCGTGTCGCCCTCCGGCACTTTGGTGTCACGGGTGAGTCCTTTGAAATCGAAGAGGCTGGTGTCAGCAAGATGGGACGGCACCACGTTCGAAAGGGCGGTGAAAATGGATTCGATGCGGCCGGGATGTTGTCTTTCCCACTCCTGCAACATGTGCTTGATGTGCTTGCGCTGGGCGTTTTCCTGCGAGCCACACAGGTTGCAGGGGATGATGGGGTAATCCATGGTCCGGGCAAAGCGGGTGATGTCGGCTTCCTGGCAATAGGCGAGTGGCCGGATCACGACATGCTCACCGTTGTCGCTGACCAGTTTGGGTGGCATGGCCTTGATGCGCCCACCAAAAAACAGGTTTAGAAACAGGGTTTCGAGAATGTCGTCACGGTGGTGACCAAGTGCAATGCGGGTGGCACCCAGTTCGCGGGCGGTACGGTAGATGATGCCGCGCCGCAGACGCGAACATAGTGAGCAGGTGGTCTTGCCCTCGGGGATCTTGTCCTTGACGATGGAGTAGGTGTCTTCGGTGACGATGCGGTATTCAACACCAATCGATTCGAAATAAGCAGGCAACACGTCAGCCGGAAAGCCTGGCTGACGCTGGTCGAGGTTCATGGCGATGATACGAAAGTCGACCGGCGCACGCTCACGCAGTGCGAGCAGACCCGACAGCAGGGTGAAGGAGTCCTTGCCGCCGGATACGCAGACCATGATGACGTCTCCGTTGCCGATCATGTCGAAGTCGGCGATGGCTTCGCCCATGCTGCGTTCGATCTTCTTCTTCAGCCGCAGAAAAGTATTTGAGAAACGGCTTTCGGCGGCTTGGGCTGCGGGCGAGTTCACGGCAATCATGCGGTCAGGTTGGCAACAAACCGCAATTATCCCATATATCCCGTGGCGTCGGCCCTTGCGCGCTCACAGGTGAGCGCTGCGTCCGCCGTCCACGGCGAGTATCTGGCCAGTGACATAAGGTGCGTCGAGCATGAAAAAGCGTACGGCCTTGGCAATATCCTGTGGACTGCCTGCCCGTTTCAGCAAGGTGTGGGCAATGATCTCGCGCTGCTCTTCTGGGGCAAACTGGCCGTCCTCTGGCCATTCGATGGCTCCGGGTGAAACGCCATTGACACGCACATGCGGAGCGAGCTCCAGCGCGAGCGCCCGCGTCAGCCCGAGCAGACCGGCCTTGGCCGCGCTGTAGAGCGGATAGCCACGCAAGGGACGCTCGGCGTGAATATCCACAATGTTGACGATGGCGCCACGTGTGGCGACCAGCTCCGATGCCAAGGCCTGGCTTAAAAACAGCGGTCCGCGCAGGTTTGAGCCGATCAGGTCGTCCCAGGCGCGATCGTCCACGCGGCCAATGGGGGTGGGGAAGAACGAAGAGGCGTTGTTGACCAGACCATCGAGTCTTTTGTGTTGGCGCATCACCTGCTCGGCAACACGCTCAGGCTCCCCCGGGCGTGACAGATCACCGGCAACCAGCGTGGCCGAACCGCCACGAATGCGGTTCAGTGACTCGGCAAGCGCTTGGGCGTCCGCTTCGGAAGATCGGTAATGCAGCGCGACATCAAAGCCTTGTGCGTGCAGGCAACGGGCAATGGTTGCGCCAACCCGGCGGGCGGCACCGGTAATCAGAATGACTTGAGCGATCGACATGTAAGGCTTTCAATCCATATTGTCAGTAAAATATCGGCAAAGCGCACAAAACGCCACATAAGCGGTTGAGCCGCTTCGCGCAGCCCGGAAGCTTGTCTGTTCATCAGACGCTTTCAGCATCTTGCGTTACTCGTGCCTTGCCAACCAGGCGCCGGTCAAGCTTTTCGAGGCGGCCGTCAACATGCAAGACAGCCACTCAGGAACAAAACCCATGAAACTGCCTCAACCGTGTGCAGATGCACTTGAACAAAGCGAATTGCTGCGCAGCAGAATCGTGTCGCGCATTGCAGAAGCCGGGGGCTGGTTAAGCTTTGCCCGTTACATGGAGCTGGCTCTTTATGAGCCCGACCTTGGTTATTACAGCGGAGGGGCCAGAAAGTTCGGTCCAGCCGGAGATTTCATCACTGCGCCTGAGTTGACCCCCTTGTTTGGGCAGGCGCTGGCAGCGCAAGTAGAGCAGGTCATGCATGACTCGACAGCCTGCATTATTGAGGCTGGCGCAGGCACCGGTGTGCTGGCTGCCGATCTGTTACGGGCACTGGAGCAGCGCGGCGCGCTGCCGCAGAGCTACGCGATCTTGGAGGTGTCGGGTGAGTTGCGTGCTCGTCAGCGCGAAACAATTGCCGGGGCGGTGCCACACTTGCTGGATCGGGTGAGTTGGCTTGATCGCAGCCCTGAGCGGTTCAGCGGGCTGGTGTTGGCCAACGAGGTGCTTGATGTGATGCCTGTGCATTTGCTGGTTTCCAATGCTGGCGGTCTGCTGGAGCGTGGCGTGAGCGTGGATGAGGCTGGTGGGCTGCTGTGGGCGGACAGGCCGGCAGTGGGAGCGGTTGCCCTGGCCGGGGCTGAGTTGAAGTTGCCAGCCTGCGAGGCTGCGGACTATGTGACCGAACTGAATCTGGCCGCACGCGCCTGGGTACGGGACTGGGCCGACCGGCTGCACACCGGTGCGCTGTTGATGATCGACTATGGCTACCCCCGCGACGAGTTCTATCTTCCCTCGCGTTCGCATGGTTCGCTGTTGTGCTATTACCGCCACCAGGCTCACTGCGACCCCTTGTTGTGGCCTGGCCTGAATGACATCACTGCCTTTGTCGATTTCACCCATGTGGCCGAGGCCGCATTTGATGCCGGGCTGGAGGTGTTGGGTTACACCAGCCAGGCCAGCTTCTTGTTCAACTGCGGCATTCTGTCGTGTCTGGCCGAGCGAGGTCCGGAGGAGGGTGCGGGCTATATTCGTGCGGCCAGAGCGGTGCAGCGCTTGACTACGCCACAGGAGATGGGCGAGCTTTTCAAGGTGCTTGCGGTGGGGCGCAACATGCCCGCTCCATTGCTGGGTTTTCTGCGGGGAGATCGCACTCACGCGCTGTGAGTTTACTGCTGGTTGCGGTAATACGCATCCAGGAAGGCTGTCGCGTCAAGTTTGGGCGGAGAGTCCGGGTGGTGCTCTTCGCGCAACGCTTCGGTGTCCAGTTCAACTGGCGGAACCCCTTCTGCTTGCAGCACAGCGTCGTCGTAGGCTCCAGTCTCCTCGCTATGGTTTTCTTCTTGTCTTTTCATGGTGAAGCTCTCGCGATGCGTTTTCAGTGAGCCCGCAGCATTGCGTCAATGCAGCGGGAAGCGATGACTACCATTCTTGATTTAGGTCAAACCGTAATACTAAGACGCTTTTGTTGCAATAAGGTTTTAGCCTGATGTCGATCCGACTGTGACGAAATCGACAGTGTCGCTCAAGCGCTCGACACAAGAGCGGCCTCAGGCAGGTGGTGCCAGCCATGCCCGCTGCGCAGCAGCGCATTGCGGGGCAAACTGGCTTACAGCGTTTCGTCCAGCCACCGTGCAATGCGCTCGGCAGCGCCTTGCCAGCCAGCTTCCAGCATTACGCCATGTCCCAGACCGGGCAGAATTTCCGCTTCGACACTATAGGTCATGGCGGTCATGCGAACCTGCGTTGGCGGGATCAGGAGGTCGTGTTCGGCTCCCATGACGAGCAGCGGGGGTTTGTGCATTCTGGCTGTGAAGGGCAGGTTGAAGAGGCTCATGTCCCAGATGGCGCGGTGGGACTCAGGCTGACAGAGTTTGTAATAGCGCATCAGCGTGTCGTGATCGACAGGCTGGTGAAACAGTGCGTCGCGCAGGCTTTCGGGGTCAGGCTGACCGCCCTCCATGATGCGGTTGAGATCAGTGAGCAGATTTGGCCGGGTCATCATCAGCCCGAAGGCTGAACCGAGCAGGCCTTGCGGTGGCACCGAGCACAGCAACACGGCGGCGGGCACCATGGCCTGCTCCAGGTATTTTTGCACCACCATGCCGCCCATCGAGTGACCGATCAGGACCGGGGTTTCGGGTAGCGCTGCAATGACTTCGGCAACGTCTCGCTCGTAGTCGGCAAGTGAGATGCTGTCCAGCGGACGATGGCGGCGGCTGTTGCCGTGACCCGACAGAGATAACGCATAACAGGCGTAGCCCTGACTGGCAAAATAGTCGAGGAAGTGCTCGTCCCAGCACCATGCGCCGGTATAGGCGCCGTGAATGAACAGTAGCGGAGCAGGTCTTGCCTCTGCATCGGCAGGCATGCTGCAGAGCACCTCAAGTTCGCCGAAGCGGGAGCGGTTCATTGTGGCACCTCCATTCCCCGTTGAACGGCAGGGCGGTCTGCGATGCGCTCGTACCAGCTCCTGACGGCGGGGAAACGAGCCAGGTCTATACCCTGCCAGTCGTGTCTCGCAATCCACGGGTAGGTGGCAATGTCGGCAATCGAATAGTCATCACCGGCGAGCCATTCACGATTGCTCAGGCGTTGTTCCAACACTCCGTATAGACGTTGCGCCTCCTTTCCATAGCGATCCATGGCATACGGGATGATGTCGGGCGCAAAACGCAGAAAATGGTGGGCTTGTCCGAGCATCGGGCCAACCCCCGACATCTGGAACATCAGCCACTGCATCACCTCCAGGCGCTGGCGCAGGTCTGCCGGCAGAAGGCGCCCGGTCTTGCCCGCCAGATACAGCAGAATTGCACCGGATTCGCTCAAGGTGATCGGCTTTGCACCTGGCCCTTCGGTATCGACAATGAGCGGAATCTTGGCGTTAGAGTTGAGTTCAAGAAAGTCAGCTTGATTCTGCTCGCCACGGGTAATGTCAATGGGCCGCACTTCGTATGGCAGACTCAATTCCTCCAGGGCGATCGAAATCTTTCGACCGTTCGGGGTACCCCATGTGTAAAGTGTGATCATGTGTGTTCTTTTTGTGGGTCAGAAATAATCCCGCGTTCAGTTTGCGCAAAAAACCAGGGGGCTCGTGAAGTCCCGGACAGCCTGATTATCGTTCCGGCCAACAGCAGGTTTTTGGCTGTGCAACCAGTTCGTTCGCACGCTCAGCAGGGAGTATTCCGTGATTTTCGATAGTTGTTTTTGTGGAGTTCGTGATGCTTCAGTGGATGGTAGTTGTGTTGGTGCTGGTGTTCGCGGTGGGTGTCTTTCGTGAATCATTGGCCCGAACCATTCGACTGGGGCGTCTGCCCGGCGATCTCAACTTTAGGTTGAAGGGCAAACAGTACCACTTTCCGTTCACCAGCACCGTGCTGCTTTCCCTGCTGGCATGGATCATTCTGCGCATTGTCTGAAGGACAGGCATCGAATGGTTTCAGTCAGGCGCGTCAGCATGCAGCGCGCTGATACGTGCTTGACGTATGAGTTGCGGGATGTCTGCTCGATTTGGCGCCTCGCGTGCGATGGCCGCAGCGTCAATGTCCTGGGTGGTCCGCAAGGCTGTAAGCCACCCGGTTTGTGCATGGTCGGTTTGCGCGGTGGTGCTGTGTGAGCACTGGGCGCAATCAAGCAGGCGTGCGAAACGCTCCGGACGACGGAAAGCGTCGCAGCGCTCCAGCACACTGACGGTGCTGTCGGCATCGGTGACTCGCTCTTCCAGCAGCGCATGGTTGCGGGCGAACAGTTCGGCGAGGTCCCGGCAGTCGTTGGGTGTTTTGAGCTGTTCGGACAGAGTGCGCGCGGCGCTGGCACAGTCATGGGCAGCCTGTGCTGGCTTGCTTGCAGCACACAAGGTGTGTCTGATCAGGCATGACCAGCGTACGGCCAGAGGCAGCTTGCGCTCGACGCAGCACATCAGCGATCTCTTGACCTGATCGACAGTCTCTTCATACGTCACAGCGATTGCGGGCATCATGGCGGCAAGGGCGCCACAGGCTGCGAGGGTGTCCAGCAGTCGCCATGGTGAGTCCTCCATCAGCCCTCGGGCCAACTCTTGCCAGCAACGCTCCGCGGCGAGTTCATCAAGCTCGCCAGAGCGGACGAGGTCGCTCATCAGTTGCATCGTTTCAGGGGCGATGCGAAAGCTGGCAAAACGGGCGGCAAAGCGTGCCACCCGCAGCACGCGCAGCGGGTCTTCGACAAAGGCCGGGCCGACATGACGCAGCACTCCGGCATGCAGGTCGGCAATGCCGCCGTAGGGGTCAACAAGCTGTCCGTCTTCGCTCTGGGCGATGGCGTTGATGGTCAGGTCACGCCTCAGCAAGTCTTGCTCAAGCGTCACTTCTGCGGAGGTGTGAAAGCTGAATCCGCCGTAACCTCGTCCAGTCTTGCGCTCGGTTCTGGCCAGTGCGTACTCCTCACCGCTGCGCGGGTGAAGAAACACCGGAAAGTCCTTGCCAACGGGTTTGAAACCGTCTGCCAGCATGTCTTCCGGGCTGGCACCCACGACGACCCAGTCACGGTCCTGCACCGGGCGGCCAAGCAGGGCATCACGCACTGCTCCGCCGACAAGGTAGACCTGCATCAGTGCTCGCCGCGCCCCGCGCGATGGCGGCTTTCGTAATAGCCTCCGCGCACATGCTGTTGCCCGATATAGGCTGGTGCCACCGCTTCCAGCGGGGTGGGCTCAAAGCCGAAGGGCTGGGCTGGGCCGCTGGCGACATTGTCGGCACGCATCGAGCGCACATTGTCGCGGCTCATCAGGGGGGTGGGCGCCAGCTCCATCAGGCGTGCCTGCAGCATGGCCAGACGCTCGGAGAGCGGAAAAATGATGCGCTTCTTGCCGACCAGTTGGCATACGTACTCGACCAGTTCGCGTAAGGTGTAGGTGTGCGGACCGGCAAGCTCGTGAATCTGGCCCGCCGTGTCGGGGTGGGTGAGGCAGTGCTGTACTGCGCGCGCCACGTCATCTACATAAACCGGTTGAAAGCGTGCATTGGCACCCGCCAGTGGCAGCACCGGGAAAAGCTTCGCAAGACCGGCGAACAGATTGAGAAAGCTGTCGTCCCGACCAAAGATGACGGAAGGGCGCAGAATGGTCCATTCGGGGGTGGAGTGTGCGGTGATGGCTGCTTCACCTGCGGCTTTGGATCGCTGATATTCGGATGGACCATCGGCCGACGCCCCCAGCGCGCTGATGTGGATCAGCCGTGGCACGCCGACCTCGGCACAGGTCTGGGCGATCAAGGCTGGCAACTCCACATGTGCTCTGGCAAAGTCGGGGCCGTAGGGGGTGCCCGGCTTGGAGTGAAGCACGCCCACCAGGCTGATCACCGCATCTGCACCGGTTAGCAAACGCGCAAGTGTGGCCCGATCGAACACGTTCGCTTCGACCACTTCAATGGTTGGCAGCACCAGCAAGTGCGCTGCCCGACTGCGGCGGCGGGTTGGTACCAGCAGCTTAAAGCCTGCTTCGGAAAGGCGGTTGGCGATTGCCTTGCCAACGAAGCCGCTACCGCCAATCAGGACCACTTGTTTCATTTTGTATTCACTCCGGTTGAAAGCCTCCACATCAGGGGGTTTCGACCTGTCGGAAGGGTGAGTTCCAGCAAGTTGCAAAGGCCCGCGCGGGAGGTGAGTTGAAGCATTGCATTGAGGCTGAAAAAGCGCTGCTTGTTCGGGTTTAGTTGCTGCCCGGTGCAGCCGGAATGGTGGCAAGCCAGCGTGCCATGGTTTGAGGCTGACCTTCTATCAGTGCAGAGTAGACCACGGCGTTGGCGAGCACCTTCTTGACGTAATCACGTGTCTCATCAAACGGGATGGTTTCGATGAAGATCGTTGCGTCAAGGTCTTGCGTGTCGCGCCAGCGTCTGGCTCTGCCCGGTCCTGCATTGTAACCGGCTGAGGCCAGCACCGGGTTGTTGTCGAGGCCGGCCATGATGATACGCATGTAGTTGGTGCCCAGAATGACATTGCTGCGCGGTTCGTTGAGCATGCGCGGATGATAATTGCTCATGCCTATCTGCTTGGCGACCCAGCGGCCGGTGTATGGCATGACTTGCATCAAGCCTTGTGCGCCAGCGTGTGAGCGTGCCGGGATCACAAAGCGGCTTTCCTGACGCATCAGTCCATAGATCCATCCGAGCTCCAGCCCCTGTGCGCGTGCCTGCGGTTCGATCAGGTCACGAAACGGCATCGGAAAGCGAATCCTGAAGTTGGCGTCAGGGTCTGCGAGTTCTGCGGTGTTGATGGCGCGGTCCAGGTGTCCATGTTGTTGCGCAAGATCAGCAGCAGCCAGCAGAAAGGCGCGATCCTGACCACGCAGGGCATGAATCCATTCACGTACTGCCTCGGTGTTGAGTTCGAGACGATAAAAGGCCAGTGCCCGGGCTATGCCCGGGTTCGCCATTACGCGGGCACGGTTGCTGGCTGTGATCGGCTCATCCGCGTCCGGTGCAGTGAACGCTTGACCAAGTGCCTCTGCAGCCAGCAATCCGTGAAAATCGGTGCGCTGAGCGAGGCTGCGCAAGAGTGCATACGCTTCGGACTGAAACCCTTGTCCGGCGCGTGCGCGGGCCAGCCAATATACCCACACCGAGCGGTCTCGGGTGCCCTCATCCAGACGGGCAATGGCTTGCTCCACATGACGCCACTGCTGTTGGCGCAGCGCTGCCCGCACTGCCCATTCGCGTTGTGCCGCAGTCATCTGTACATCGCCTGCGGCACGATACCACTCGGCAGCCTGGGGCAATCGGGACAGCGCGCCGTGGTGGCCGAGCACGGTGAATACATAGCCGCGCTCTGCATGCGACAAACGATCGTTGAGACGTACAAAGCGGGCGTAGGCCGCCATTGCATCCTGCCTTGCCAATCGGGTGAGGGCGGCAATGGCGAGTTCCCTGCCTGTGCGGGTGACTGCAAAATTCGGCGGCAAACGGTCAAGCCAGGCTGCTGGGGAGCTCAGCACCTGGTCGATGTCGCGTTGTCCCGGTTGCTGCTCGCCTGGCAGCCAACTGAGGCTGACCCGCGCGGTATCTGGCATGCGGCTATCGATCTGACGCTGGATACGCCACCATAACTCGTCTTCACTGATGGCACCGAGCGTTGCTGCTGCGCGCAGCACCGGTTCGCAGGCCGCGTGAGCGTTCAGCAAATTGCGCCAGTCCCGTGCTACCTCAGCAAGCGCCTCTCCATCGCCCAGCATTAGCCTGGCTCGCCAGGCAAGGCAGCGCATTTCCTCGCCAGGGTCGGCACGCTCGGCAAAAACTCGCAGCAAGGCTGACCAGTCCTCGTCCCGCGCCAGTCGCTGCATCCAGTAGTCGAGCAGGCGATCGGCAGGAACGCTGCCACGGTGAAGATCGACAAAACGCGCCAATTCAAGTGACGGTACCGGCTCGTTGTTGCGCGCCAGTCGCTGCACCAGTAGCCAATAGTCGACATAGTGATTCAGAATGTGAGTCGGGTCCGACGCAGCCGCCAGCGCCTCCAGGCGCGCACTGGCTCCGGCGCGCAGGGCTTCACGAGCTGCGAGGATGCGCGTGTCTCCCGCATCGGCATGAGCGGCAGGCAGTGCGACTGACAGTGTGAGCATGATGGTTGTTAACAGATGCTTGCCAGCGTGCACCATGCTGTGGCTGGTTCGGTGGCGACTAAAGGGTAGTGTGTGCATGAGGCGTGATGGATGACAGAGCAGACTGGTGATAGGGCAGGGCTTCGCGTGAACTTGCGCAGAATGGCTGTCGACCGGCGCGAGGCCATGACGGCGACTGCAAGAGTTGCCTCGACGCGCCGTCTGGAAAGACATTTGACCGCGTTGCTGGCGGATTTATCCCCAGACTGCCTGGCGTTTTGCTGGCCGTTTCGCGGAGAACCTGATTTATGCCACTGGATGGCACGGTGGCTGCAAGCGCAGCCGGGGCGCACGGCTGCATTGCCGGTGGTCACCGGAGTTGCCCAGCCGCTCATTTTCCGCGAATGGACGCCTCACACCCGGCTGTTGCCAGACCGGCACGGCATTCCACATCCGCCCGATGGGCCTGTGCTGCAGCCCGATGTGGTGCTGGTACCGCTCAATGCATTTGACGCCAACGGCTATCGCATTGGCTATGGCGGTGGGTATTTTGATCGCACCCTGGCGGCCACCTCAATCATTGCCGTCGGCGTGGGCTTTGAGCTTGGACGTGTTGACAGCGCCTTTCCTCAGGCGCACGACAAACCGATGCAGTGGATTGTCACCGAGGCAGGCGTCTGGCGTACTCCGGAGTCTTGCGCCGACTGAAACCCGCCTGTCAGGCCAGGAACATGCGATAGGCAGGGTTCAGGGTTTCGTCTGCGTACTGATAGCCAAGTCTGTCGAGGAAGTCCTGAAAGGCAATTCTGTCGTGGGGTGGCACCTGCATCCCGACCAAAACCCGCCCGAAATCCGAACCGTGGTTGCGGTAGTGAAACAGGCTGATGTTCCAGTCCGAGCGCAGGTTTGACAGGAAATTCATCAATGCACCTGGTCGTTCGGGAAAGGCAAACCGATACAGCAACTCGTTTTCGGCCCTTGGTGCGCGCCCGCCAACCATATAGCGAACATGGCTCTTGGACATCTCGTCGTCGGTCAGATCGAGTGCCGGCAAGTCGTGGCGTTGCAGCATGTCGACGATGCGGGAGGCTTCGCTGCGATTATGCACAGTGACGCCAACGAAGATATGCGCGGTTTCGGTGTCGGCGTAGCGGTAGTTGAATTCGGTGATGTTGCGGTTGCCCAGCAGGGCGCAAAACTTCTTGAATGAGCCAGGCTGTTCCGGGATGGTCACCGCCAGCACGGCTTCACGCTGCTCGCCGACTTCGGCGCGCTCTGCCACAAAACGCAGACGGTCGAAGTTCATGTTGGCGCCCGACGCGATGGCGACGATGTGTTTGTCGCGCAGTTTGTGGCGTTTGATGTACTCCTTGGCGCCTGCTACCGCCAGCGCTCCCGCTGGCTCCAGGATGGAGCGGGTGTCTTCAAATACATCCTTGATGGCCGCGCAGATGGCGTCATTGTCGACCACTATCATTTCATCCACATACTGCTGACACAGGCGGAAGCTTTCCTCGCCGACCTGCTTGACTGCTGCCCCGTCGGCGAACAGGCCAACCTGGTCGAGCACGATCCGTTCTCCGCAGGCCAGTGAACGTGTCATCGCATCGGCATCGACTGCTTCGACCCCAATGACCTTGGTCTCAGGGCGGAGCTGCTTGATATAGGCCGCAATACCGGCGATCAGACCACCGCCGCCGACGCAACAGAACACCGCATATATCGGCTTGCCGTGTGCCCTCAGGATCTCCATGCCTATGGTGCCCTGGCCAGCGATAACGTCCGGATCATCGAAAGGGTGGACGAAGCTGAGCTTGTCCACTTTGGCCAGCTCAGTTGCGTGAGCGTAGGCGTCGGAATAGGATTCGCCGGACAGCACGACCTCTCCACCGCGCGCACGCACGGCATCCACCTTGATCTGAGGTGTGGATTCGGGCATCACTATAACCGCCCGGGTGCCGAGTTTTTGTGCGGACAATGCCACGCCTTGTGCGTGATTGCCTGCCGAAGCGCAGATGACGCCACGCTTGAGCGCCTGCGGCGACAGGTTGGCCATCTTGTTGTATGCACCGCGAATCTTGAAGCTGAACACCGGTTGCATATCCTCACGCTTGAGGAAGATGCGGTTGTGGGTGCGTGCCGACAGGTTGCTGGCGAAATCAAGCGGTGTTTCTTCCGCAACGTCATAGACCTGAGCATTCAGGATCTTTTTCAGGTAGTCCGGTGGTGTGGCGCTCATGTCTTTGATGAATGGTCCGGTGTTTCAGTCAGAAAAGGGTAACAGTGTGGTTGCTGCGGGGCAACATCAGTTGTGGTCACCCATGTGACTTTCGTCTCCTTCGTCAATCGCACGTTGCTGGCGTGCAATGAACTCGCGCGTAGAGTCTATGCCGCGCAACGTGAGGATGTGGGATCGTACTGCCCCCTCCAGCAGCACGGCCAGGTTGCGACCGGCGGCAACAGGCAGGATGGTGCGTGGCACTTCCACCCCGAGAATGGTTTGAGACTCGCGGTGCAAGGGTAGACGCTCCGGATCGCCCTGGCCGGGTGCGCGACGCTCAAGGTGTACCACCAGGCGCAGGCGCATTTTCCGGCGGCAAGCGGTTTCACCGAAAATGGTGCGGATGTTGAGAATGCCAAGCCCGCGTACTTCGATGAAGTCCTGCAGCAGTGCCGGGCATCGGCCTTCGAGTACGGTGGGGGCGATACGCGAAAACTCGACCGCATCGTCGGCGACCAGTCCGTGACCGCGCGATATCAATTCCAGTGCCAACTCGGACTTGCCAGCCCCGGAGTCACCGGTAATGAACACGCCAAGCCCGAGTACATCCATGAAAACGCCATGCAGACTGATTTTTTCGGCAAGCTGACGCGATAGGTAGAGGCGCAACTGGTCAACCACACCGGCGGATGCGTGCGGTGTGCGAAACAGGGCTACGCCACTTGCTTCGGAGATGACATGAAGCATGGAGGGCAGGGCGCAATCGTCTGCCAGGATAATGGCAGGTGGGCGTGCCTCGAAAATCTCTTCCAGATGGTGTGCGATCTTTTCGCGAGACTGGCGTTGCGCCCAGTTGAGTTCGGCTGCACCTATGATCTGCAGCCGGTCCGGATGCATCAGGTTGAGATGTCCGACCAGATCGGCTGGCCAGATCCGCTCCTTGCTCACCGCAATGTCGCGGTCAAGCGGCCCGCAGATGTGGCTCAGTTCGAGCTGCCGACGGTGGGCTTCAAACAGCCGCGCGACGCTGGTCCGGCGCATCGACCCCCCAGGACAGGAAAGCGTGGTGAACGGCCGCAGCATCGGCTGCTTTGGAGACACGTTCGCGGAAGGCGCTGTCACTGAAACGCTGGGCAAGCTCAGACAGCAGTTGTAAATGCTGCTCATTGGCCTGCTCGGGGACGAGCAGTACAAACAGCATGTCTACCGGTCTGCCATCAGGCGCATCAAACTGGACAGGCGCGAGAAGACGGATGAAGGCTCCCGCTGCGTCGGCCAGCCCCTTGATACGACCATGAGGTATCGCGATGCCCTGACCAAGTCCGGTAGAGCCGAGACGTTCGCGCGAAAACAGGCTGTCAAAGACATCACCACGCGCGATGCCCTGATTGTTTTCGAACAGCAGCCCCGCTTGCTCGAACACCCGTTTCTTGCTGCTGGCTTCGAGATCCAGAACGACGTTTTCGAGCGGGAGAAGCTTGGCGATGAGACTCATGATTAGAAAACCGTTGCATTGCAAGCTCTGACAATCGGCTGTTTGGCCGCTGTGGAGCATGCTGGAAAATCTTGGATTATACGTTCAACCCGTCATGCGGGTTGAACCGTCAGGGGGAGGGGGTATTCCCCCTCCGGTTGTTGCCGATCAGGACTCGATATCGGTTGGCTGACGCTTGAGCGCGTCATGGCCGTGATCCTGGATCTTTTGCTTGTACTTGAGAACCTGGCGGTCCAGCTTGTCGGCCATGCTGTCGATTGCGGCATACATGTCGGTATCGTCGCTCTCGACGAAGATGTCCTTGCCGCGTACATGCAGGGTGACTTCTGCCTTCTGCTTCAGCTTTTCCACCGTGAGGATCACATTGATGCTTGTCACGTTGTCGAAGTGGCGGATGACGCGATCGAGCTTGCTGGTAACGTAGTCGCGGATGGCGTCGGTAACGTCGACGTGATGCCCGGTGATCTTGAGGTTCATGATTGCTCCTTGTGTTTTAAATCGTCTTGCGCTGACTAACCGGCGGGATGTTAAGCGATTCGCGGTATTTCGCAATGGTTCGCCGCGCCACCACAATGCCCTGCTGGCCTAAAAGATCGGCAATTTTGGAGTCGGACAAGGGTTTCTTCTTGTCCTCAGCATCAATCAACTGGCGAATCAGCGCGCGAATTGCCGTGGATGATGCTGCCCCCCCCGTGTCGGTAGACACGTGACTGCCGAAAAAATACTTGAGTTCGAATACGCCTCTTGGCGTGGACATGTACTTCTGTGTCGTGACCCGCGAGATTGTCGACTCGTGCAATTCGAGTTGATCGGCGATCTCGCGCAATGTCAGCGGACGCATTGCCACCTCTCCATGTTCGAAGAACTGGCGTTGTTGGTCAACTATGGCTTGAGAGACCCGAAGAATCGTTTCGAAACGCTGCTGTACGTTCTTGATCAGCCAGCGTGCCTCTTGAAGCTGCCCGGACAAGGCGCTGCTGATTCCGCGATTCTGTTGCAGGATACTGGCGTACAAGGCATTGATGCGAAGCCGGGGCATGGCATCTGCATTAAGTGCCACTGCCCATTGGTCGCGAACCTTGCGCACCACAACGTCAGGCAGGACATAGCGGGTTTCGGACTGGCTGAAGCGTGACCCGGGGTGCGGGTTCAGCGAGCAGATCAGCGCCTGGGCTTCGCGCAAGGCATCATCAGTGCAACTCAATTCGCGCTTCAGGCGCGCAAAGTTGCGTTCGGCAAGCAGTTCCAGGTGTTGGTTGATGATGGCCAGGGCGAGCTGTCTGGTGGGTGTCTCTGCGTGGGCTTTAAGCTGAAGCGCAAGGCACTCCTGCGGTGAACGTGCGCCGATACCGACCGGGTCGAGGTTCTGCACCTGATGCAGGGCAATGATGAGGTCGTCAAGATCGACACCGCTCTCGGCAGGCAGTAATTCAAGCAACTCTTCGAGTGGCTGATTGAGATAGCCGTCATCATCAAGTGCCTCGACAATAAAGCGGCTCAAGGCGCGATCCCTGTCACTCAGGGGCGACAGACTGAGTTGCTGATCCAGGTGTTCGCGCAAGCTGGTGCTGGCACCCTGAATGTCCTGAAAGTCATTGTCGTCGTCTTCACTGCGCGGGCTTGAACTGCCAGATGCATTGCCCCAGTCCTCGTCGGTGTCCCAGTTGGTCGCTTCGGCGGGTGGCTCCGCGTCGTCTCGTTCGCGCGGAGACTCTCCTTCTGCGCTCGCCTCGCTTGTGGCACTGACCTGTGGCAGTGGCATGTCGTCGGCACCCTCCGATCTTTCGAGCATCGGGTTTTCGAGAAGAAAAGTTTCAATTTCCTGATTCAGCTCAAGCGTCGACAGTTGCAGCAAGCGGATGGATTGCTGCAACTGCGGGGTCAACGTGAGGTGTTGCGAGAGTTTGAGCTGGAGTGTCGGTTTCATGCTGCAAGGCAACCCTCAGAGCCGGAAGTGCTCGCCAAGATAGACGCGCCGGACTTGTTCGTTGGCAACGATGTGCTCGGGCGTACCACTGGCCAGAACGCTACCTTCGCTGATGATGTAGGCTCGATCGCAGATGCCAAGCGTCTCGCGCACGTTGTGGTCGGTGATCAGCACACCGATACCGCGCTCCCTCAAGTAGTGAATGATTTTCTGGATGTCGAGTACCGCAATCGGGTCGACGCCGGCAAATGGTTCATCCAGCAGAATGAGACGCGGGGCGCTGGCCAAGGCTCGTGCAATCTCGCAACGTCGTCTTTCACCACCGGAGAGTGACACGGAGGGACTGTCGCGCAGATGTGCGATACCCAACTCCATAAGCAGTTCGTCCAGACGCTGATTGATTTCATCGCGCGACAAGCCCTGCAGTTCGAGCACCGCGCGGATATTGTCAGCCACGCTCAACTTGCGAAAAACGCTCATCTCTTGAGGGAGATAGGATAAACCCAGACGAGCACGGGCGTGCACCGGGCGATGTGTAAGATCGTTATTATCAAGCGTGATCTGACCGCCGTCAGCGCGCACCAAGCCTACAATCATGTAAAAGCAGGTGGTCTTGCCGGCTCCGTTGGGGCCTAGCAATCCGACCACCTCGCCACTGCCCACTTCAAAGCCGACGTCGTGCACGACGGTACGTGTCTTGTAACGTTTTTTAAGACCAATCACCTTAAGCAGACTCATCTGGCGCCTCTCGCAACACCTTTCGGATGATCTCAGTTGAAAAGCCGCGACCCTGCAAAAAGCGGGCTTGTCGCGCCCATTCGCGACGGTCGTCGGCCGCACAGCCGAAGCGGGCTTGCCAGATGACCCGGGCTCGATCGACCTCGTTGTCGAGAGGTTCTGCTTCAAGTGCAGCGTCAACTGTCTCGCTTGACACACCTCGCTGGGCGAGCTCGCGCCGCAGGCGACTTTCGCCAAAGCGTGCAGCCTTGTAGCGTATGTAAGCCTCGGCAAAGCGGTGGTCCGATAGCAGGCCCAGTTCGTTCAGACGGTCGAGCGCGGCAGCGACATCTTCGTCGGTGCCATGTGGTGCCAGTTTGCGGGCCAGCTCGGCGCGTGAGTGATCACGCCGGGCAAGCATGCGCATGGCCCGCTCTCTCAGACTGGGTCCTGCCATCGGTGTCAGGCGTCGCTTGGTGCAGCTTCGGCCGCAGCATCGGCTGCCAACACTGCCATTTCGGGCAGGCCAACGGTGGCGCGCACCTTGTTCTCGATCTCTCGCGCCAGAGCCGGGTTCTTGCGCAGAAACTCACGCACATTGTCCTTGCCCTGACCGATCTTCTCCCCGTTGTAGGCATACCATGAGCCGGATTTGTCGACGATCTTGTGTTGCACGCCGAGGTCGATGATCTCGCCCTCGCGCGAGATGCCTTCGCCGTACAGGATGTCGAACACAGCCTCTCTGAAAGGTGGGGCCACCTTGTTCTTTACCACCTTGCAGCGGGTTTCGGAGCCCACCACCTCGTCGCTTTTCTTGATGGTGCCAATACGGCGGATGTCCAGACGCACAGAGGCATAGAACTTGAGCGCATTGCCGCCGGTGGTTGTTTCGGGGCTGCCGAACATCACGCCGATCTTCATCCTGATCTGGTTGATGAAGATGACCAGTGTGTTGGTGCGCTTTATGTTGGCGGTGAGCTTGCGCAGCGCCTGACTCATCAGGCGTGCCTGCAAACCGGGCAACTGGTCACCCATTTCGCCTTCGATTTCAGCCTTTGGGGTGAGCGCTGCCACCGAGTCAATGACCACGATGTCCACACCACCCGAGCGCACCAGCATGTCGGAGATTTCGAGTGCCTGTTCGCCGGTGTCAGGTTGCGAAATCAGCAGGTCTTCAATATTGACCCCGAGCTTTTCGGCATAGCTGACATCCAGCGCATGTTCGGCATCGATGAATGCCGCCGTGCCGCCGAGTTTTTGCATTTCGGCGATGACCTGCAGGGTGAGCGTGGTTTTGCCGGACGACTCCGGGCCGTATATTTCAACCACACGACCGCGCGGCAAGCCTCCCAGACCCAGCGCAATGTCGAGGCCCAGAGAGCCGGTCGAGACAGTCTGAATGTCGCGTTCGACATTGCCGTCACCCATGCGCATGATTGAACCCTTGCCGAACTGCTTTTCGATTTGCGATAGCGCGGCGGTCAGGGCTTTGGCCTTGTTTTCATCCATGTTGATCTGTCCTTTCAATGCAAGTTCGGATTATGGCACAGAGATTGCATGTGCGCAGTCTGCCGTGGTGCTGGTGGTTTTATTTGCTGGGCAATCGGGAGAGTACGCCTTGCAGGGCGTGTATCACCGTTTGCCGACGGATTGACTGACGATCACCGCTGAAACAGCAGGTTTCGGATTCGGTGACAAGCCCTCGCAGTGCCCAAGCGAAGCACACCGTGCCGACCGGTTTGCCGGGCACACCTCCACCCGGGCCGGCGATGCCGGTGACCGCGACACTCAGCTCTGCCAGGCTGCGCCCCAGCGCCCCGTCAGCCATCTCTCTGGCAGTCTGTTCACTTACTGCGCCAAAATCTTGCAGCGTTCCGGCCGTGACGCCCAGCATCTGCTGCTTGGCGTCGTTGGAATAAGTGACAAAGCCGCGATCAAACCATTCCGAGCTGCCGGCAATGTCGGTGATGGCGTACGCTATGCCGCCGCCAGTGCAGGATTCTGCTGTCGCCAGCATCTGCCCGGTCGCGGTGAGCGCCTTGCCAACCGCGCTGGCGAGTTCTTCGAGAGGGTAGCTCACAGTGTTTGGCCAATCAGCAAATGATTGACGAAGTAGATCACGGCGATGGCAAAGCCAGCGGCGAGAATGTCGTCGAACATGACACCAAACCCGCCCTTCAGGTGCTTGTCAGCCCAGCGGATAGGGGGTGGCTTGATGATGTCGAACACCCGGAAAACGACAACCGCAAAGGCTTGCCAGGCCAGCCCTGCGGGGGTAAAGAACAGCACCAGCCAGATGGCCACTATCTCGTCCCAGACTATGGCGCCGTGGTCCGGCACACCCAAGGCTCGACCCGCGCGGTCGCATACGATGACACCCGCGCCAAAGAACGCCGCGATGAAAAGCATGAACAAGGCATCGGAAACCGGCGTGCTGATGAGCGGATACAAGGCCCAGCCAAGCAGCGTGCCTGCGGTTCCTGGTGCACGGGGCGACAGACCGGAGCCAAAACCGAGGGCGATGAAGTGCGCTGGATGGGCGAGCAGGAATGAGAGATTTGGTTTCATGACTGAAAATGATCATACCCCAGTGCGACAGGAAGTGCGCGCTCGCAACCGGCTTCCAGAAGGCGCAGTTGGCCGCGTGCGGGGGTGATGCGGCCGATCCGCGTAAAAGGCAGGGACAGTCGTTGCGACAGCTCGCACACTGTGTTGCGCTCAAGGCGCGGCGCGGTGAACAGCAGCTCATAGTCGTCACCACCGGTGAGCAGAACCTGGAGCGCGCTGTTTGAAGGGGTTCCTGTTGCCAGCACGGGTGCAAGCGGCAGCATCTCCAGCGTCAGCTCGGCACCGCAGGCTGAGCGTTCGAGAATATGGGTAAGGTCGCCAAGCAGTCCATCGGAGATGTCCAGCATGGCAGTCGCCAGGCCGCGCAGGGCGAGGCCGGCTTCTACCCGGGGTTGTGGACGCTGCAGGGCGGCAAGCGCGCGCGCGATGGCGTCCGGATGTTGCAGCCGTTGGCCAAGCAGGTGGGCCAACCCGAGTGCCGCCATGCCCGGTGTGCCGGTCACCCAGATATCGTCGTCGGCGCGGGCACCGTCACGTCGCACTGCCTGTCCGGCGGGAACTTCGCCAATCATCGTCACCGACAGCGTGAGTGGCCCGCGCGTGGTGTCGCCACCTGCCAGGTCAATGCCAAAGCGTTGGGCGCAGTCACCAAAACCTTTGGCCAGCCGCGCAATCCACGACTCATCCGCAGCAGGCAGCGCGATGGCCAGAAAGGCCCAGCGTGGCTCGGCACCCATGGCAGCTATGTCAGATACATTCACCGCGAGGGTTTTCCAGCCAAGGTCGGTCGGGTCGGTGTCGGCAAAAAAGTGGGTTCCTGAAACCAGCATATCGGTTGTCACGACCAACTCCATGCCCGCCCTGGGGGCGAGCAAAGCCGCATCGTCGCCCACGCCGAGTCTGGTGTGGCGGGTAGGCAGCATGAAGTGGCGGCGGATGAGATCGAACTCGGTGGGCATGCGGGCGGGCGTCAGATGAGCTGTCCCGAGCTTAACGCGGACAGCAGGGCGGTGCAATTCCAGGTGTGGTGAGCGTCTTTCTGAAGCCGATTCCATTCTGAAACCTGACCCTGAGGCGCTATTGCGAGTAAGTGCCCGTAAGGCCGTAATGTTTTCTAGCAATAACATTTGCTAGAATGTAATAACGAAGTCATGAGGACAAGCTTATGTGCGGAATCGCAGGCGAGTTGCGCTTTGACGGCAGGGAGCCAGATCTGACAGCGGTGGTGAGGATGAATGCCAGACAGCGTGCGCGTGGCCCCGACGGCTGTGGTGTGTTTTCGCAGGCTGGGCGTGTTTTTGGGCATCGACGCCTCAAGATCATGGACTTGTCGGAGTCGGCGCAGCAGCCGATGTTCGATCCGGCGCTCGGGCTCGGCATTGTTTTTAATGGCGCGGTGTATAACCACCCCGAGCTGAGAAGAGAACTGGAAGGCCTGGGCTATGTGTTTTATTCGCATGGAGACACCGAGGTCTTGCTCAAGGCTTATCACGCCTGGGGGGAAGACTTTGTGTCGCGGCTCAATGGCATGTTTGCCTTTGCCATCTGGGAGCGTGACAGTGGTCGCTTGTTGCTCGGACGCGACCGCCTTGGCATAAAGCCCTTGTATTACGCACAGCTTGATGGTGGCTTTCGCTTCGCGTCCACGCTGCCAGCCTTGCTTGAGGCGGGTGGTGTTGATACCGCCATTGACCCGCAAGCCCTGAATTTTTATCTTTCTTTTCATGCTGTTGTGCCAGCGCCCATGACTATTTGCAAAGGTGCGCGCAAGCTCGCCCCGGGAACGCTGATGCGCATTGAGGCGGACGGGCGTCGCAGTGAGCGCTGCTTCTGGCAGTTGGAATATTCACACAGCGCGGTGGACGAGGGCCGCAGCTTTGAGGAATGGACCGAAGTGCTGCTGGACGCACTACGTGCGGCGGTCAAGCGTCGGCTTGTCGCGGATGTGCCCGTTGGCGCCTTGTTGTCGGGTGGTGTCGACTCCAGCCTTATCGTTGGCTTGATGGTCGAAGCCGGTGCCACTGACCTGAGAACCTATAACGTCGGCTTTGAGGATGTGGGTGGCGAGAAGGGGAACGAGTTTGAGTATGCCGATATCGTGGCGCAACGTTTCTGCACCATTCACGAGCGGATATTTGTACCTGAATCCGATTTGCTGGCGCGCTTGCCCGAGGCGGTGGAGGCGATGAGCGAGCCAATGGTGAGCCATGACTGCATCGGTTTCTATCTGCTGTCCGAGGCGGTTTCGCGCCACAGCAAGGTGGTTCAAAGCGGTCAGGGCGCCGACGAAGTGTTCGGTGGATACCACTGGTATCCAAAAGTGGATGGAAGCCAGCGGCCGGTCGATGCTTATCTGGCCGCCTTTCGCGACCGCGACTTCACTGAATACAAGCGCGTGGTGTCGCCTGACTATCTGGTGGGGGATGAGTCTGCCGCGTTTGTGGCCGAACGCTTCAACGCAGCCGGTGCGAGGCATCCCGTAGACAAGGCTCTGCGGCTCGATACCACGGTGATGCTGGTCGACGACCCGGTCAAGCGGGTGGACAACATGACCATGGCTTTTGGACTTGAGGCGCGGGTGCCGTTTCTAGATCACGAGCTGGTTGAGTTGGCTGCCAGAATTCCGTTTCGGCACAAGCTGGCTCAGGGTGGAAAAGGGGTTCTCAAGGAGGCCGCGCGCAAGGTGGTTCCATCCGCGGTGATTGATCGGCCCAAAGGCTACTTTCCGGTTCCGGCCCTCAAGTATCTTCAGGGGTCGGTACTTGAGTGCGTGCGTGATGCGCTCAGCAGTCAGGCTGCGCGCGAGCGTGGGCTGTTCCGTCGTAACTACGTGGACAGCCTGCTGTCGGATCCCGGTGCGCATATCACGCCCTTGCGAGGCTCCAAGCTTTGGCAGCTTGGTCTGCTTGAATGGTGGTTGCAGCGTCACACAGGCAGAGCCGGGTGAATGCCCTGCCGGGAGCGAGACAATGAGAAAGCATGTGGAGATGGCGTTCAGAGCTGGTCGAAAGCCGCTGCACCTTCAGCCCGGGCAGCCGGAAATGCGCGCAATGCCGGACAGCGTGGTCATAGAGTGCGGCTGGGGGCGCTGGCTTCCGGCGCCAACCTGGCGAGATCCGCGAGCGCTTGCTACCGAATTGTTGCAGGAGCGGCCAGGGCAGCGGGACATCGCGTTCTATGTCGAGAAGCCGCAGGTGGTGGTAGCCCAGGCGCCGCAACAGCTTTTTCTCGATCCTTCGGATACTTTCCGGCTTGACCTGTCTGCCTATCGCACTGCCAGCGCAGGCCGACGTGGATTTTCAGTGCGAAGACTGCGCACGCGGGCCGATATCGCAGCCATCAATGCCTTGTATCGTGCGCGCAATATGGTGGCGGTTGATGCACAGCAAGTCTGGAGCGACAGGGCAAATCGAGGCAAGACCTATGTGCTGGCCGAAGACAGGTTGAGCGGCGAAGTTGTCGGCGTGGCCATGGGACTGGACCATGTCGAGGCCTTTGGCGACCCACATCACGGCAGCAGTTTGTGGGCCTTGGCGGTGTCGCCACAGGCAACCCATCCCGGCATCGGTCAGGCCCTGGTTCGTCATCTGGCTGAACACTATCAGGTGCGTGGCCGGGCGTGGATGGATGTATCGGTGTTGCACGACAACGAACAAGCTATCGCCTTGTACGAAAAGCTGGGCTTTCAGCGTGTTCCTGTGTTTGCCGTCAAGCGCCGCAACGCGATAAACGAGCCTTTGTTTCTGGAGCCGGTCCAGGGGCTGGAGGCGTTGAATCCATACGCCCGCCTGCTGACCGAGGAGGCGCGCCTGCGTGGTATTTTCGTTGAAGTGCTGGATGCCGAAGGTGGCTACTTTCGCCTGACCTTGGGCGGGCGCAGCATTGTTTGTCGTGAATCCCTGACTGAACTGACCAGCGCCATTGCCATGAGCCGTTGTCAGGACAAGAGGGTGACGCTGCGCTTGCTGGCACAGGCGGGTTTGAAAGTGCCTTTGCAGGCAGAGGCTGATTCGCCCGAATTGGTTCAGTCATTTCTTGATCGCGTTGGTGCGGTGGTGGTCAAACCGGTCGAGGGCGAGCAGGGCCAAGGCATCAGCGTCAATCTGACCAAGGTCGACGAGGTTTTGGCTGCGATAGCGCGAGCGCGAGGTTTCTGCGACCGTGTCATTCTCGAAGAGTACTGTGCTGGCGATGATCTGCGAATCGTGGTGATCGGCTATAAAGTGGTGGCAGCAGCAGTGCGCCGACCGCCTTTCATCGTAGGCGACGGAAAGTCGACTGTTTCTGAATTGATCAGTAAGCAGAGCCGTCGGCGCGAGGCGGCAACAGGCGGTGAGTCGCGGATTCCGGTGGACGACGAGGCGCTCAGGTGTCTTGCTGAGCAAGGCTTCACACTGAACCACATACCGGCAGCAGAAACCCGAATCCGGGTCCGCAACACAGCAAACCTGCATACTGGCGGCACCATTCATGATGTGACTGAGCAGCTTCATCCGGTGCTCAGGCAAGCGGCAGAACGCGCGGCAGTGCTGCTGGATATCCCGGTCACCGGTCTCGATTTTCTGGTGGCTGCAGTGGATGGGCCGGATTACGTGATCATTGAGGCAAACGAGCGTCCCGGGCTGGCCAACCACGAGCCGCAGCCAACCGCGCAACGCTTCATCGATCTGCTGTTTCCAAACACGGCGCACAGCAAGAAATAAGGACAGCAACATGACCCACGCCATTTTTCCCCCTATTGATTATGCGTATCTCGAAGAAACCCTGCTTCAGTTGCTGGCGATTCCCAGCCCGGTGGGCTTGACCGATGCGACTGTACGCTATACCGCACACCGCTTCGAAGCGCTTGGCATCCCCTACGAAATTACCCGCCGCGGTGCCATTCGCGCCACCCTGCGAGGGCGTCAGGCCAAACCGGCACGTGCTATCGTGGCGCATCTGGACACGCTGGGTGCGATGGTGCGTGAGCTCAAATCAAACGGACGCATTGCCATTGCACCGATCGGGCATTGGTCGGCACGCTTTGCCGAAGGCATGCGGCTGACCATCTTTACCGACGATGGGCATTTCCGGGGCACCTGCCTGCCGCTGAAAACCTCTGGTCATGCCTTTGGCGGTGAGATCGACACCCAGCCGGTTGGCTGGGATCACGTCGAAGTCAGGGTGGATGCATGTTTGAACAGTCGGGCTGATCTCGACGCAGCCGGCATCAACGTAGGCGACTGGATCGCCTTCGACCCGCAGCCAGAGATTCAGCCCAATGGCTATGTCAATTCGCTGTACCTTGATGACAAAGCTGCCGTGGCAGCGCTGCTCACTGCCTGCAAGGCGGTACGTGATCACAAGCTGCCGTTGCCGGTGGATGCGCACCCCCTGCTGACGATCACCGAGGAGGTTGGCTCCGGCTCGTCGGCAGCCTTGCATGGTGACATCGCCGAAATGGTCAGTCTGGACATTTCTATTGCTGCGCCTGGGCAGAACACCTCCGAGCACGCTACTACGATCTGCATGCAGGACATGTCCGGGCCTTTTGACTATCATCTGTCACACAAGCTCATCAACCTGGCCAAGGAACACGGCATTGCGCACAGGCGGGATGTGTTCAAGTACTACCGCTCGGATTCAGCCGCTGCGGTTGAGGCCGGAAACGACATCCGCACCGCCCTGATTGGTTTTGGGGCGGACGCATCGCATGGCCGGGAGCGGACACACCGTGACGCTCTCGAAGCGCTCACGCAGTTGGTGGTCGCCTACATGATGAGTGAACCAGTCGCTGCACGCGATTGTGCATCGATGGGATCGCTCAAGGGCTTCACCGAGCAACTGCGCCCAGAGGACATGGCCTTGCCGAGCTCACCCCTGCCTGAGCCCGGTTTGTTCTATCCGCCCGACGACTTGTAATGGTCGATGAATCAGTGTTCGCCGGGTGCTGGTCTGGCAGTGAGGCGCCCGGCGCTGCCGATCAAGGCCAGCGAGCCATTGGCGTCGATGTCAAAGCCATGAACGCCGGACAGGATTTCAAGAAACTCCCGCTCCTGTGCCATCAACGGTTCCGGGCAGGCCATCATGGTCGACACCATTCTGGCAAAACGAAGGTTCTCACCGTCCACCGAAAAGCCACCATTGAAGCGGTTGCACGAGGCGTTGCCCGACACCCGGCCGTCGTCTGCGGAAAAGCGCAGCGTGATGGACGACCCGCTGGCCGGTAGCTGATCATCGAGTAGGGTGACTACCCAGTCGTGCCGTGTGAGCAAGTCCAGCGGGGCTCCGCCGCATCCGCGCAGTACGCCCTGGGCGCTAGCCAGATCCACCGAGTAAGGGTGAGGCATGCCAGTCATGCTGTCATGACAGACGCCGAGGCTTGCCGTCATCACCACAGCCTGATCGGAACCCGCCGCACGATAGCGCGTGGTGGTGCCGCTTTGATCGGTCTGCAGCAAATCAAACGATTGCTGTTGGGCACCATACGCCGTGGTCAAGGCCAGTCGTCCATCCTCCACAATGACTTGCCAGGGCGGTTCGTTGCCGCTTGCCGTGAATGGCTGGGCGGGCTCGCTGGCGATCTCGCATTCAGTCAGCACCGTGCCACGTACTGCGACAACCGCCGCTGTTCCTTTGCCATGCAACACGGTGGCGGAGTCGCCGAGTGCCTCATAGCGCACGCCTGACGCCGATTGCGTCTGCTGCATGGCGAACTGCTCCACGCCGACGCGCATGACCAGCCCGGAGCCGGTGGCGCCGAGCATGACCTCGGTGTCACCGCAAAGCCAGGCTGTGCCAAAGGCGATAGCGTTGAAGGCCTGAAGCTGGATCTCGCCCACGTTGTGCCGCCCCTGCTTGACGAAAACCGGCACGACCTCGCTGACACGAATGACCCGTCCGTCCAGTTCAATGGCCGCCCTGAGCTCAAGCAGGTTCGCACTGCTGTTGCTCGGGACTTGGGCTTCGATGCTGAAGGGAATTGGCAGTTGCCGACCTGCGAGCGACTGACGCGTGCTGGCCAGCAGCTTTTCGCCTTCTTTGCTGTAGAGACGCATCTCGACTGTTGCCTTGGCCTGCGGGGGCATCGCCATGCGGTCGAGGTAGGTGAGTTGGCCGTCAAGCGTGAGTGTTCTGCTTGGCGCTTCGGGCGGGGTCGTGACGCAGGCGGTCAAGGCCAGCGCTGACAGCGCAAGCATCAGCAATGAGAGACGTGGTGTCGACATGGTTTGAAGTTGGCAGTTGGTCAAATCAGGCTTGCAAGATAATACGATGATTTGCCTGCTGCTTGCTTTCGTCGTGAAATTCTTGCGAAAAACCAGTCTTCCGAAGGCGTTTCGGAGAGTTGCCGAGCACAAACAAAAAGGGCCTTGGTTGCCCAAGACCCAATTTGCTTCGCTTAAGTGATGGTAGGCCGTGCGGGGTTCGAACCTGCGACCAACGGATTAAAAGTCCGCTGCTCTACCAGCTGAGCTAACGACCCATCTGCGAAAGACCAAAATTATAATGACCGGCGTCTGTCGGGTCAATACCCGATGCACAAAAAAGCCTTGGTCAGGAGCTCAGGCTTCGCGCATCATCAGCCAATACTGAATCTTGAGGGTGACTGCCGACCCTGCCACTATGGCCAGAAAGGTAATGATGGAGCCGAGCGCCAGGGTGGAAAAACCGGTGATACCTTGGCCTATGGTGCAGCCAAAGGCGGTGACACCGCCAAAGCCCATCAGGATGGCGCCGATGATGTGACGGACCAGATCGTCAGTCTGATGAAAACCTTCAAGCCGGAAGCTGCCGGACAAGAACGCCCATACTGCTGACCCTGCGATGACGCCCAGTGCGCCAGCAATGCCGAAGGTGACGATGCGGCTGGTGTCACTCCACAGCATCAGCAACTCCAGTGTGTAGGCGATAGGTGCGATGAAGGTGAAGGATTCGGCGCGTCCGCTGTTGGTGCCGATGAAGGCCTCTTCGAGGGTGCGTGGGTGTTCTTCGACGAAGCCGACGTGGGCGGTCAGATACCAGCCAGCGACCGACAATCCGCCGATGACGATGGCGCCCAGCAACACATCGCGGCTGCGCCCTTCCGGGCTGGACAGCGCAAAGGCCATCAGTCCGCCGCCCAGCAGCGCGGTGGCGATGAGCAGCGCGGTGTGCCTGTCGAGTCCCAGACCGGTCATCATCGAGGGCAGATCCTGTCCGGTGGAAAGCTGTACATTGACCGAATCAATGAAATCGACTCGCCACACCCCAAACAGGCCGCGCATGGTCATGTAGGCAGAGATGCCCAGAAATATGAACACGACAAGTGACTTGAGATTGCCTCCGCCGATGCGGATCAGCGTCTTGCTGCCACAGCCCGAAGCCAGCGTCATGCCAATGCCGAACAGCAGGCCCCCGCTGAGGTTTGACAGCCAGATGAGTCGACTGTCGGTGTAAAACGAGTGCGATACGTCGAACAAGCCGGTCAGTTGCAAGCCGGTGGTGCCAACGATGGCAACCGCAATGGCCAGCAACCACATGCGCATGCGACCCCAGTCGCCCATGTTGACGATGTCAGACACGGCGCCCATGGTGCAGAAGTTGGTCTTGTTGCCTATGAAGCCGAAGATCAGGCCGAGCGCGAAGGCGATCCAGGCGATGGTTGAAGCCGCAATGATGGGTTCGTCAAACATGGTGAGACAGCTCTGGTTGCGATTTGCGATTTAACAATAGCACGCCATGACCGATTCAAATGAGGTGGGAGGGCGTTACAGGTAATGGGTTGGATCAGGCAGACTGGCGGCCTCGAACCCGGTGCGACGCAGTGCGCAGGCGTCGCAATCTCCGCAGGCCCGGCCCTTGTCATCCGCCTTGTAGCACGACACGGTGAGGCTGTAATCCACGCCAAGCTCAGTGCCATAGCGGATGATGTCGGCCTTGCTCAGATGCATCAGTGGTGTATGTATCTTGAGGTGTCCGCCCTCAACGCCACGTTTGGTGGCCAGATTGGCCATTTTTTCAAATGCGCGGATGAAGTCTGGGCGACAATCAGGATAGCCGGAGTAATCGATGGCGTTGACCCCGATGAAGATGTGGTCTGAGCCGAGCACTTCTGCCCAGCCCAGTGCCATGGAAAGCATGATGGTGTTGCGCGCAGGCACATAGGTGCTGGGAATGCCGATGGCTTCGCCTGCGCGTGGCACGGCGATGTTGGCGTCAGTGAGTGCCGACCCGCCAAACTGACCAAGGCTGACGTTGGCGATGCGATGCTCTGTTGCGCCAAGAGCCTTGGCAATGCGTACGGAAGCGCTCAGCTCGGCAGCATGGCGTTGCCCGTAGGCAACCGACAGTGCGTAACATGCAAAGCCTTGCGATCGTGCAATGGCAAGACAGGTGGTGGAGTCAAGGCCACCCGACAGCAAGATGACAGCAGGCTTGTCTTTCATCGTAAGACCAGCTCCGGTTTGAAACCCCGCCCTTCAGGGCGACGCGGAGGTTGAATGGACAAAGCAGAGGGCTGAGGTGCTATTTTCCTCGCGCATCCGCCCAGAGCAGTTTGTGAAGTTGTAGCTGAAAGCGAGCAGGGAGCCGGTCACGTACCATCCACTCGGCCAGTTGGGCTGGAGACAGGTCGCCATGCACCGGTGACATCAGCACGGTGCAACGCTGAGCCAGGCCGTGATCGGCAAGCATTTTACAGGCCCACGCGTAATCCGCCTCATCAGCCAGCACAAACTTGACCTCGTCGTGACGCGTGAGCTGTTCGATGTTTTCAAGCAGGTTGCGGGCGCACTCTCCAGATCCTGGTGCCTTGAGGTCCATGATCCGGGAAACCCTTGGGTCGATGTCGGCGATGTCCAGCGCACCGCTGGTTTCGAGGGAGACCGACAAGCCGGCGTCGCACAAGCGGGAGAGCAGGCTGCGGCAGCCTTTCTGGGCGAGCGGTTCGCCCCCTGTCACGCAAACCGTGGGCACCCCTGTGGCCACGACCTCATTCACCAGCGCAGCAATTTCCCGCATCTGACCGCCGCTAAAGGCGTATTCGGTGTCACACCACACGCAGCGCAATGGGCAGCCGGTGAGCCGGACGAACACGGTTGGCAGGCCGATGCGCGTGGACTCACCCTGAACCGAAACGAACACCTCGCTGATGCGCAGCGCGGTGTGTCGTGGCGATGCGTCGGTGCGTTCGGCACGGACTAGCGGCTTACTGACCACTGAGTCGCTGGCTGGCCACTTGAGCGGCCGAGCTGTCCGGGTAGCGCTCGATGATGCGGCGCAAGGTGTCTTCAGACTGCCGTGCTTCGCCCAGCAGCCGCAAACTGTTGGCGAGACCAAGCATGGCATCCGGCGCGATCGGGTCACTGGACCAGTTGCTGACGACGGTGTTGAAGAAGCCGCGAGCGGCGACCAGTTCTCGTGACTGCAGTGCCGCATTACCCGCCCAGAAATTGGCACCAGGCAGCATCTCGCTGCGCGGATAGTCGGCAATGAAGCGCTCGAAAGCGGCTTGTGCGTCGCGATGCTTGCCTTCCTTGAGCAGGTTGAGTGCGGCTTCGTAGGCGGCCGCCTCCGCTGCAGGGTCCACCGGCCCTGCTGCCGATGCTCCGCCCCGCCCTTCGAAAATCTGCAGGCGGTTGTCCAGATCGATATAGAAGTCGCGTTGGCGTTGCTTGATCTGATCCAGCTCGTAAAGCAGGAATTCGACCTGTCCGCGCAGGGTGGCGACTTCTGCGCGAAGTCGCTCGTTTTGGGCGTCCAGGTCGAGCTGCCCCCGACCGACCGCCTCGAAGCGGGTGTTCATCTCTTCCCGCAGTTCATTGACCTGACGGCTTGAGCCGAATTGTGCATGAACCGGGTTCAGGGTGACTGTTGCGAGGACGAGTGCGATCGGGAGCAGTAAGTTCATCAGAATTCGCCTGTATAGAGCATGTCGGCACGACGGTTTTCAGCGTAGCACGCCTCGCTGCGGTCGGTGCAGCGCGGCTTTTCCTCACCCAGACTGACTGCCTCGACCTGGTGCGTGCGCGCACCAAGGCGAACCAGCGCCTGCTTGAGGGCTTCGGCGCGTTTCTGACCCAGCGCGAGGTTGTACTCGCGGCTGCCGCGTTCGTCGGTGTTGCCCTGAATCATCATGCGGATGTCCGGGTTTTGCGACAGAAAGCTGGCGTGCGCTTCCACCAGAGGAATGAATTCCTGGCGGATCACGAACTGGTCAAAGTCGAAGTGTACGCTGCGCCGGGACAGCACGCTGTTGGGGTCTGTGAGCGCGGCGATGCCGCTGCCGCTCATGCCGGGAGCAGTCACGGTGACCACCGAGGCGCTGCGGTCGTCGACACCAACGCCAGATTGCGGGCCGCCCTTGCCGCCGCAGGCAACAAGCAGAACAGAGAGGAGCGCGGGAAGAAGTAGCTTCTTCATGAGAGTTTCCATTTCAGGTTGAGGTCGTACTACGGGTTTGGGTGTGACTGCAAAAGTTACTGAAGTATCGGGCCCCAGGCGGGCTCACGAACATCACCGGCCTGCACCGACAGACGTTGGCGAATTCGCCCGTCGGTTGACACGGCAGCAAGTACGCCACGCCCTGCATTCTCAGAGGCGTGGAGAATCATGCGGCCGTTTGGCGCAAAGCTCGGTGATTCGTCCCGCACGGAGTCGGTCAGCACCATGGTCTGGCGCGACGCGAGGTCCATGACTGCAACCTGAAAGCCGCGTTGGCTGCGGGTGATGTGTGCCATGCTGCGACCGTCGGGGGAAATTTTCGGACTGACGTTATAGCTGCCACTGAAGGTGACTCGCTCGGGTGTTCCGCCAGTCGAGGAAACGCGATAGATTTGTGCGCCACCGCCACGATCCGAACTGAAATAAATCCATTGACCGTCCGGCGACCATGCCGGTTCGGTGGCAATGCTTGCCGATTGTGTCAGTCGGCGTAGCCCGGAACCATCAGCATTGAGAACATACACCCGCGAAGGGCCATCCAGCGTCAGGGTCAAGGCAAGCTGGCGTCCGTCAGGCGACCATGCGGGTGCCGAGTTGGATCCACGGTAATTGGCTACCACCCGGCGCTGCCCGGTTGGCAGGTCGTGGATATAAACGACCGGCTTCTTGGCTTCGAAGGATACATAGGCCAGGCGCTGACCATCGGGGGCCCATGCTGGCGAGATGATAGGCTCGTGCGAGGCCAGCGCAGTTTGAGGATTCATGCCATCGGCGTCGGCGATCTGGAGTTCGTACTGACCGCCAGTCTTGACCACATAGGCGATTCTGGTGGAGAAATATCCCGGCAGACCGGTCAGCTTTTCATGCACGAAGTCGGCGATCCGGTGGCCCGCGAGCCGGTTTTGATTGGGTGCCACCCGCAGGGTCATGCCGCCCAGTTCGCTGTTTCTCTGCACGTCGAACAGACGAACCCGGATGTCGATGCGGCCATCGGCCATGGGTTGCGCCGTCCCGGTGAGAATGGCGTGGGCGCCACGCGCACTCAGCAACAGCATGTCCGGCTTGACTGCTTCAGGGAACACCAGCAGGCCGGTGTCAACCAGCGAGAAGAGTCCGCTGCGATCGAGGTTGCTGCGCACCACGTCGGTCACGCTTCGCGGCAGGCTGGCCTCGTTTTCGAGCACTGGAATGGCTACTGGATAGCGACTGGCGCCTGTGCCGGTGATCTCGATGGAGAGCTGTGCACTGGCGGCAAATGACATGACAAGCGCCAGCGAAGTCAGAATTGAGCGGCAAGCGGTCTGGAAAGTGGGCATGGTTTGGATGTGACTTCGTAAACACTTGAAAATTCTAATGGAAACGACGAGTTTTGTGTTTTTCCTGCGGCGGTCTTGGGCGTTTTTCGGTGTAACAGTCTAGTCTTCCAGAGGTCTGAATTTAAGTCGAAGTTCCCGTTGAAACAATTCTGGTGTGGGCGGCAAGGGCAACGGGCTGGACGCGTTGATGGCGCGGTCTATGGCCTCATCGAGCGCAGTAAAGCCCGACGAGCGAATCATGCGCACACTGGTCACCGTGCCGTCTGGCAATTGAGACACCGCAAACTCGGCCTCCGGGTTACCGCTCAGGCCTGGCGGACGGATCAGGTTGGAGCGGATGCGCAGCCGGATGCGGTTTTCGTATTCTGCCCGGGCGTCGCCTGCCCGCGCAGCCGCGGCACGAGCGGCGTCATCGCGCATCAGCCGTTCGAGCTGTGCGCGCTCCAGATCTTGCGCAAGACGCTGAGCAAGCATGTCGTCCATGGGTGAGGGCTGAGGCCTGGGTTCGGGTCTGGTCTGGGGCGGCGGTTGAGGGGCTGGCTTGGGCTCAGGCTTGGGCTCGGGCTTCGGTGCTGGCTTGGGCTCAGGTTTGGGTTCGGGCGTTGGTGCTGGCTTGGGCTCGGGTTTGGGCTCGGGCTTTGGAGCTGGCTTGGGCTCGGGTTTGGGCTCGGGCTTTGGAGCCGGCACGGCAATATCTGGCGCGGGTTTGGGCACAGCCGGTGGGGCCGGCTGTGGCTTGGGTTCCGGACGAGGGGGCGGAGGAGGAGGTGGCGCAGGAGGCGCCGGTGGTCTTGGCTGAGCTGGTGGTGGTTCCGTGCGTGCTGACGACGGGGGTGGCGTTACGCGAGCGGGCGCGGGTGCGGCCACGAGCTCAACTTCCAGAGCAGCAGGGGGGCGACTCTCCCAGCTCACACCAACCAGCAGAAACACCAGCAACCCGCCATGCACAAGCACGGTGAGTGCGGCGGCAATCCACTTGCCGGGTAGTTTGCGCGCATGCAGTTTGGGTGCGTCAGTCATTTTGTCATTACACTGCGCGGGTCAGCGGCTTGTGCCGGTGCCAGCACTACTTGTTTGCGTCTCAAGCCCGACCCGGGTAAAGCCTGCTTCGCGCAGTGCGTTGAGCTCGTTCATGACTTTTTCGTAAGTCAATGTCTTGTCGGCAGACACGACAATGGGCTGGGACGGGTTGGCGACACGCGCCGATGCAAGTTGCTGCAGTACCTCATGTCGTGACAAGTCGGCAGCAGTCGCGGCGCCAGGCTCACGCAGGGCGTAGCCTCCGTCCGCCTTGAGGATCAAGTACATGGCCTCAGGTGGTGCCTGTGGCACTTCACTGACGGTGGGCAGGTCCACTATGCCGGTCTGTATCATTGGTGCGGTAACCATGAAGATCACCAGCAACACCAGCATCACGTCGATGTAAGGCACGACGTTGATTTCGTTTTTCAGGCGGCGCTGACGCATGCCTCTTGCTCCCCGTTCAGCGCAGATGGCGTTGCAGAATGTTTGAGAACTCTTCGGTAAAGCTCTCGAAACGGATTGCCAGCCGGTCTATGTCGTGCGCGAAGCGGTTGTAGGCAACGACTGCCGGGATGGCGGCAAACAGGCCGATGGCAGTCGCCACCAAGGCCTCGGCAATGCCGGGTGCGACCTGTGCAAGTGAGGCGGTGGTAACGTTGGCCAGCCCACGAAAGGCGTTCATGATGCCCCACACCGTGCCGAACAGACCGATGTAGGGGGCCACTGAGCCCACCGTGGCGAGAAAGGCCAGATGCGATTCCAGTTCGTCCATCTCGCGTTGGTGCGTTGCCCGCATGGCGCGGCGTGAGCCGTCGATGATGGCGCTATGGTCGTGACTTTTTGCGCGCAGTTTGGTGAATTCGCGATAACCGGATTCGAAGATGCGCTCGATCCCGCCGGCCTCATCACGCGAGGCTGCAGAAGCCTGATAGAGCGAGTTGAGGTCGCCGCCGCTCCAGAATTCGCGTTCAAAGCTGCCGGTTTCACGATACGCGGCCCGGATCTGGAACCACTTCCGAAAGATCCAGTACCACGACATGGCCGACAGGACGGCCAGCAACAACATGACGAGCTGCACCAGCAGGCTAGCCTGGCTGATCAGATAAACAATGGAAAGGTCTTGCGTAGGGGTCATTTTTGCAGATACTGGCTAAAGGAACTGCGAAGCTGTTGGGGAATGGCTGTGGGTCGTTGCCGCGCCATGTCGAGACAGGCGATGATGATACGTGAAGAAAAAAGGCGATCATCGCTGCGTACGATTTCTTGCAAAAAAGTCAGGCTGGCGCCGCCCAGCTTGATAACGCTCGTGTAAACCATTAATTGATCGTCCAGCCGGGCGGGCGCAAGGTAGTCGGCTTCCACGTGTCGCACCACGAACCCAATGGCTTTTTCCTGCATCAGGCGCTGCTGCTCGAAACCGAGGGTACGTAAAGCTTCGGTTCTTGCTCGCTCGCAAAACCGCAGGTAGTTGGCGTAATAAACCACGCCGGCGGCGTCCGTGTCTTCGTAATACACGGTCACCGGGTGCGTGAAGCTGGAACTGGATGGGCTGAGCATGATCATGGCCGTGCTGCAGCGCCGAGGTCGCGCTGCCAAGCGTCATGGAAATGGTGGGCAAGGCTCCAGGCAGTCATCGTGTCGGCGAGGCGTTTGAATAGAGCCCCGAATGCTAACAGAAGCTCGTGGTGCCTGGAATGTTGTATTGCACAAAAAACAGCTTCGTAAGCATTGATTTTGCGGGAAAAATAAAGCTGTCGGCGAGACGCCTCACCTGGCCTCGGGCGCATTGCGCAGGCTGCTGTGGCGGGCAGTGGTGCGCTTGCTGATTCGGGAATCATGCATGCGCCTGCCAGGAAGCCTGTCTAAAGGTCGCATTTTCCGGGTCGATAAGCTAGCTGGAAACACCGGATTATCCTTACCGCCAGAAGCTGGGAGAAAAGAATGACTGCGCCGACCGAAGGTCTGATGAAACTGATTGGCCTAACCAAGCAGAAGCGCGACGTGGGTCCGATGCTGCAGGAGTATGTTCGCAAAAGGTATGGGGTTGAAAACATGGCTGCTTTCACGCGGGGGGAAGTGGCTGGCGTGGCTGACAAGGAGGCCTTGTATCGACAATGGATAGATTGGATCGAAGCCGGCGAGATGCACCGTTTCATGGATGACGAGAGCGACGAGGATGATGATTTTCTCGCCGCTTTGCTGGAGGATGTCGAGGCTCCCGAGATGCCGCCTGTTGTGCAAGCCGATAATGTTATTTATCAGCCGGTTCAGTCTGAGGACTTGCAAGAAGATGATGTTCCGGTGTTGTCGGATGAGCCGGAGGCGGCAGTTGAGCTTGCCGAGGAGGCATACCTGCAGGTCGAGCCGACAAGCGGAGTTTTGCCTGACGAGCTGGAAAACCCGGCAGATGTGGCGCAGCCTGAAGCTTCCGTGGAGAGCGGCAGTCATTCCATGCAGCCAGTTGCGCAGCCAGTTGCGCAGCCAGCTACGCAGCCAGCCATGCAGGCAGGAGTGGATATGGCGGGTTCATCAGGCTCTCTGGATACCCTGGTGCTGGAGATGATTCGGCAGGAACTCCAGGCGCAGGTCAAGCCTGATGATTCGCTGTCAGAAGAGCGAGTGCGGGAAATTGTCCGGGAAGAGTTGAGAGCGATGCTCAAGGCCGTGATGTCCTGACCTGGTCACTCTTTGCAGGGTGGTGTTGAATCATCCTTGTGGTGAGAACTTTGGCACACAGCCTCACATTTACAGTGAGACGGCTTGATGGCAGGGGTGATAGACTCTGCGGAATCCCATGCATGTCGCAGATGTTGATTGACATGGACTCGAAAACAAACCGAACGGATCAGGCTGAAATTTGACTGTGGTTGCTCGCAGACCCGCAACGAGTCCGACTCGAGGAAAAACTCCCGACAGTTCGCCCACGACTGCCGAACCACCGCGCACCGAACTCTCGGCGGTGGATTTTTCTGGTGCAGAGTCCTCCCGTCTTCTTTCCGGCGATGGTGGCTTCATCGAAGTCCATGACGGCGGTTCAGGCATGGGTGCGCTCTATGAAGAGGCGGCCATTCTTTACGCTAACGGCAATGCGCGGGAAGCTCAGTCCATGCTGGAGGCGTCCACCAATGACGTGGACGTGGTGGCCGGAATCGGCTTGTGGATGATGTTGCTCGACCTCTACCAATTGACTGGTCAGCGTGAGTGTTTTGAGGCCAAGGTGCTGGACTACGCGCGGCGGTTCGAGCGTTCGCCACCACCCTGGGTGGATCTATCCGGCTCCAGCCCCAGCCCCAGTCGCAAGGGCGAGGCCATACCGCTGATCAATCTCAGCGGCAAGCTGTGTTCGCAGAGTTCGCAGCAATTTCAGCAATTGCGACTCATTGGTCATCGTAGCGGTGCGCTGCGCATTGACCTGCGTCGGGTCAAGTCTATAGACGACGATGGTTGCCACCTATTGACCGACATGGCGCGTTTTTTTGCACGTGAACGCGTCAAGTTCTTCATGCTCAACGCGGCTCAACTCGCAGGTCTGCTCAAGTCACAGGTGCAGACAGGGGTAGCAGAAGGGCAGGAGCGCTGGCTGACGCTTCTTGAGGTGTTGCAACACACTGGCGATCAAGAGCAGTTCGAAGAACTGGCTATTGACTATGCGGTGACATTCGAAGAGTCGCCTCCGTCGTGGGAGGGCCGTGAGCCGCCTTTGGTGGTTGTGCCGGTGGCGGGTAAGTCCAGAGCACCTGACAACAAAAGCTCGTCAAGCGGTCTGGTGCTGGAAGGTGAACTGAACAGCGCCAGCAGTGACAGCATTCGCAACCTTGCTGCTTCCGTGCATGAGGGACGCTCGATGGATGTCGATTGCAGCCGTTTGCGTCGCATGGATTTTGTCAGTGCAGGCATATTGTTCAACGTCTTGTCGACCCTGCACAAACAGGGCAAGCAGGTGTCCCTGCGCAACGTCAATGGTATGGTGGCTGCGCTGTGGCGGGTGATGGGCATCGACAAGGTTGCCAGTGTGACGCTGCGCCACTGAACACCAGGCACCAATCGCAACGTCTGCCGGGTTAATATTGCCCGCTTCTCCCAATCTCCGAGGTTTCAAATGGAGCAATATCGCGGCACGACGATCCTGTCGGTGCGCCGGGGTCGTCACATCGCCTTGGGCGGTGACGGGCAAGTCACGCTGGGCAACATCGTGATCAAGGCGTCCGCCCGCAAGGTTCGCACACTTTATCAGGGCAAGATTCTCGCCGGCTTTGCCGGTGGTACAGCCGATGCCTTTACGCTGTTCGAGCGTTTCGAGGCGCAACTGGACAAACATCAAGGCAATCTGCTGCGCAGTGCGGTAGAACTCGCCAAGGATTGGCGAACCGACCGGATGTTGCGGCGTCTGGAGGCGATGCTGGCGGTGGCTGATGCCGAGCATTCACTGGTGATTACCGGCAATGGCGACGTACTTGAGCCCGAGCAGGGCATTGTCGCAATTGGCAGCGGCGGGGCTTTTGCCCAGTCTGCGGCCAGGGCGTTGCTGGAAAACACCGATTTGCTGCCCGAGGAAATCGTCTCCAAATCGCTGCAGATCGCAGGCGATTTGTGCATTTATACAAACCAGAATCACGTCATCGAAGTGCTGAAAGGTTAACTGCCATGACTCAAATGACCCCGCCCGAAATCGTTTCCGAACTCGACAAGCACATCGTCGGCCAGGGCAAGGCCAAGAAGGCCGTGGCGATTGCCTTGCGCAATCGCTGGCGCCGCGCTCAGGTGGCTGAGCCCTTGCGCAGCGAGATTACTCCCAAGAATATTCTGATGATCGGACCCACCGGGGTTGGTAAGACCGAAATCGCGCGTCGGCTCGCGCGGCTGGCCAATGCGCCGTTCATCAAGGTTGAGGCGACCAAGTTCACCGAAGTGGGCTATGTCGGTCGTGATGTCGAAACCATCATCCGCGACCTTGTTGAGGTGGCCGTGAAGGACATGCGCGAGGCCGCCATGCGCAACGTGCGCGATCGCGCACTGGACGCGGCCGAGGACAGGGTGCTTGACGCCTTGCTGCCGCCGGCACGGCCGACAAGCTTTGACGCCGAACCGCAGGTTCAGGACTCGGCCACCCGCCAGAAATTTCGCAAGAAGTTGCGCGAAGGCGAACTCGACGAGAAGGAGATTGAGATCGAAGTGTCATCGGCAGCCATGACCGCCGAGATTTTTGCTCCGCCGGGCATGGAGGAGCTCACCCAGCAGATTCAGGGGATGTTCCAGAACATGGGTGGGGGCAAAAAGAAGCTGCGCAAAATGAAGATTCGCGAGGCGCTCAAGGCGTTGGCTGACGAAGAGGCTTTGCGTATGGTAAACGACGACGAGGTCAAGGCTGGCGCGGTGCAAGCTGTTGAGCAGAACGGTATTGTCTTTCTTGATGAGGTTGACAAGATCGCCGCGCGCTCCCATTCGCAGGGCGCTGACGTGTCCCGTCAGGGCGTGCAACGTGATCTGTTACCGTTGGTTGAGGGAACCACGGTGTCGACGAAGTACGGCATGATCAAGACCGACCACATTCTGTTCATTGCCAGCGGTGCCTTTCACCTGTCAAAGCCCAGCGACCTGATCCCGGAATTGCAGGGGCGCTTTCCAATCCGTGTGGAACTTGAGAACCTGTCGGTTGAAGACTTCGTGTGCATACTCACGCAAACCGATGCCTGCCTGACACGTCAGTACGAAGCTCTGCTGATAACCGATGGTGTGAAACTTGACTTTTCCGACGATGGTATTCGTCGTCTGGCAGAGATCGCCTTTCAGGTTAACGAGAAAACCGAAAACATCGGTGCCCGCAGGCTTTACACTGTCATGGAGAAATTGCTGGAAGAGGTGTCCTTCGACGCGGGCAGGGTCGGCCTGGACAGCCTGCATGTTGACGCTGCCTATGTCGACAGCCGACTGGAGACACTGGCGCAGCGTGAAGACCTCGCCCGCTACGTGCTTTAATCGCTTCACAGCCTAGTAAATCATGCGGGAACCAGCGTGCTGATCCGAATCGTTGCCATTCTTTTTCCGTTGTTTGCGATCACCGCGCTGGGCTACTTCGTTGGCAGGAAGATGAAGCCCGACCTGTCGCACGCGAACAAGTTGAACATGGATGTCTTTGTGCCGGCGCTGGTGTTTGCCGCGCTGGTGAACAAGGAATTCCGGATCACCGAGTTTTACCCGCTCACGCTGGCCACGCTGGTGGTGGTAATCGGTTCTGGCCTGGCTGCCTGGTTGCTGGCGAGGATTACCGGTATCGGCACGCGCACGCTGGTGCCGCCCATGATGTTCAACAACTGTGGCAATCTGGGGCTGCCGCTCGCCGTGCTAGCGTTCGGCGAACTCGCGCTAGCACCGGCAGTGGTCATGTTCATGGTATCCAACCTGCTGCATTTTTCGTTTGGCGCCTGGTTGCTGGACCACCGGGTCAAGGTATGGACTGTCTGGAAAGTGCCGTCGGTGCTGGCTACCGTGGCGGGACTGGTCATAGGCATGGCCGGGGTACAGGTGTGGCCGCCGTTGATGACGGCGATCCGCATGCTGGGCGAGATATCGATACCGTTGATGTTGTTTGCGCTTGGAGTGCGTCTGACCGATTCGCGCATCACCTCGGTCAATCTGGGTGTTTTCGTGGCAGTCGCCCGACCGATTGTCGGCATGTTGCTGGCCATGGGGGTGATGCTGGTCATAGATCTGCCGCCACAGGAGCAGGCCTTGCTGTTGGTGTTTGGGGCTTTGCCCCCGGCCGTCCTCAACTACATATTCGCCGAGCGTTACAACCAAGACCCGGAAACGGTGGCATCCATGGTGCTCATAGGCAATGTCTCGGCGCTGATCTTTTTACCAGTGGCGCTCGCCATGTCGCTGCCCTGAGCCTGGAGTGCGCCCCGCAGTCCGGCGGGGTCACTGCGTTTCGGATGCGTCACAACGCGTATTACGGGTGAGAGGGTTTGCAGAAGGTGCTGCTTGCGCTACGGTTGACTGTGTGTGCAACAGGCAACAAGGATCAGGTCATGACGGAACGCGTTTTTGAAAGTGATGCCTATGCCCGTCTGTGTGACGCGCTAGTGCTGCGCCGCGACGGCGCGGATGTCGTGCTGGACCGCACGGTGTTTTATCCGCTGGGCGGCGGGCAACCCGGTGACCGTGGCGAGCTGGTGCTGGCCGACGGCTCGCGTGTGCGAGTCATCGATACGCTGAAGGGTGAAGGCGGAGAGATCGTACACCGCACCGAGGGCTGCACCGAGGCCTTGCAACCGGGTTGCCGGGTCACTGCCAGCCTGGACTGGGATCGTCGTTACAAACACATGCGCTATCACACCTGTCTGCATCTGTTGTGTGCGGTGGTGTCAGCGCCGGTCAGTGGTGGTCGTATGGCAGAGGACAAGGCGCATCTGGACTTCGATATCGACATGAGCAAGCTCAATGCGGAAACCATCGAAAAACAACTGAATGAGCTGATTGCTCTCGATACGCCGATCGAAGTCGGTGAAATCCATGAGGATGAGCTCGATGCCAATCCGGCTCTGGTCAAGACCATGTCGGTGCAACCCCCGCGTGGTCAGGGCACGGTTCGCACCATCCGCATTGGTGATGTCGATCTGCAACCCTGTGGCGGCACTCACCTCAGGCGCACCTCCGAGATTGGTCAGATGCGGGTCACTCGTATCCGCTCGGAGGGTAAACGTAACAAGCGTATCACCATCGTCTTTGCCGACAACGAACACGTGGGCGCTACAGCGTGAAACTGTTGCTGCGCTGTCTCGACCTGTTCGAGGCTCAGCACAAGGCCAACCTGCTGCGGTCGGCCGGTATCCGGGCTGAGGTTCGCAACACCTTTTTGACTGGCGCTCTCGGCGACATCCCCTTTCTGGAGGCCGGGCCGCAGGTGTGGATTGATGCCCGCGAGAGCGAAGACACTGCCCGTGCCATTTTGTACGAAGCCGAGCAAGCCCCGAGCGGGCCGGACTGGGTGTGCGACGCCTGCGGCGAAGTCATCGAGGGGCAGTTTGCGCAGTGTTGGCATTGCGGTGCGCTACGCCCCTTTGTGGTGAGCTCAGACTGAATCCGGCGGCGTTGTTCTGGCGGTCCGTGCTTGTGAATGCGCTGTCGGCGGCGGGTTGCCGAGTCGGTCGAGCAAGCTACTGATGAAGTCCACTGGCACCGGAAACACCAGCGTCGAGGTTTTGTCGCCAGCAACCTGGGTCAGGGTTTGCAGATAGCGCAACTGCATGGCGGCCGGTTGGCGCGACAACATTTCGGCCGCCTCCATCAACGCCTCTGCCGCCTGTTTTTCGCCCTCGGCGTGGATCACCTTGGCGCGCCGTTCGCGTTCGGCCTCGGCCTGACGGGCGATGGCACGGATCATTGTCTCGTTCAGGTCGATATGCTTGATCTCGACGTTGGTCACCTTGATGCCCCATGTGTCGGTCTGGGCGTCCAGGATTTGTTGCACATCCAGGTTGAGCTTCTCGCGTTCGGCCAGCATCTCATCGAGTTCATGCTTGCCGAGCACCGCGCGCAAGGTGGTTTGCGCCAACTGGCTGGTGGCGTCAAAGTAGTTTTCAACCTGAATGATGGCGCGCTCAGGGTCTACCACCCGGAAATACAGCACGGCATTCACCTTGACCGACACGTTGTCGCGCGAGATCACGTCCTGGCTGGGCACATCCATGGTGACAACCCGCAGGTCCACCCGCACCATCTGTTGCAGGCCTGGAATCAGTATGATCAAACCCGGCCCCTTGACCTTCCAGAAGCGACCGAGCATGAAGACCACGCCACGCTCGTATTCGCGCAGGATGCGCAGGGCGCTGGCCAGAAAAACGACTGCCAGAATCAGCAGTGCTCCAAATCCAACGTTGAAATCAAACAACATGGCTTGCTCCTGAAAGAGTCAATCGGTGTGTTCTGTATCGGTCACCACTTCGACGTTCAGCGTCAGACCATCGATGCCGGTGACCCGGACCTGTTGGCCTGGCTGCAGCGCTTGGTTGCTGACAACGCGCCAGTTCTCGCCGTGCACATGGGCATAAGCCATCAGGCCATCCACGCTGCTGACTTTGCCAAGACAGCCTGTCAGCTCTTCCCTGCCGCTGACGATGCGACGCTGGCGCGCCTTTACCGCAAAACCGCCGATGGCAGCGAGCGTGAATGCGCTGATAATGCCCAAGGTAAGCAGAAAGGTGAGCGGGATGGCAAAGCCGGGTGCACTGCCGTCCAGCAGGAACAGCCCGCCGACCACAAACGCGATCAACCCGCCCACTCCAAGCACGCCAAAACTGGGCGCAAACGCCTCTGCCAGCATCAGGATGGCACCCAGCGCCATCAGTGCCACCCCAGCCCAATTGACCGGTAACATCTGAAACGAATACATCGCAATCAACAGGCACACCAGCCCGGCCACCCCAGGCACGCCAAAGCCGGGACTGGTGAATTCGAAGAACAGCCCATACATGCCTATCATCATCAACACCACGGCAATCTGTGGGTTGGAGATCACCGCAAGCAACTGGGCTCGCCAATCAGGCTGGAGCCGTGTCAGTGTCACGTTGGCGCTTGACAGAGTGACGGTTTCGCCCGAGTCAAGTCGCACTTCGCGACCATCCAGAGCCACCAGCAAGGCCTCCACCGAGTTGGCCATCAGGTCTATCACACCGGCCTTTAGCGCTTCTTCGGCTGACAGACTGGCGGCATCGCGAACTGCGCGTTCTGCAAAGTCCTCATTGCGCTCTCGCAACTGCGCCAGACTGCGGATGTAGGCAGCGGCGTCGTTGGCAGCCTTGTCCATCACCGTATTGCCACTGCGAATTGCCGGCCGGCGGGGCGTGGCCTCGGCCTCGGCTTCGACAGCAGGGGGATCGGCAACGAGGTCAGGGGCAGGCTGCTCGTTTGGTGCGCTGTCGCCCTGGTCGCTGATTGGCCGACCCGTTGGGCCCGGTGTGCCACCAATAGCTACCGGCGATGCCGCTCCCAGGTTGGTGGCTGGCGCCATTGCGGCGACATGGCTGGCGTAAAGAATAAAGGTGCCCGCACTGGCAGCTCTCGCACCCTCTGGTCCGACCCAGCTCACCACCGGCACAGGCGAGGCCAGAATCTGCTTGATGATCAGCCGCATGGCGCTATCGAGTCCGCCCGGAGTGTCGATTTCCAGCACAATGAATGCGGCATTGCGCTCGGCCGCCTCGGCAAAACCGCGTGTCACCCAGTCTGATGTGGAAGGCCCGATGGGGCCATCAAGGCGCAGGCTCAGAGCAGTGGATTGAGAGTCTGGCCGCTCCTTGGCCATCGAAAGCCCAAGCATTGCAATGCCAGCGCAGAGCATCAGCAAGAACAGTAGACGACGCAGCGGGCTCATTCGGCTTGGCATCACGACACGGCCTCCATGCAGGTTACTTTAACTCAGATGTGCAAGTGGATGCGATGTTCCCCGTGACTGCATGTGAAACCTTGTAGCATTGGCTTGGCAGGATCGCCATGAAAGGCTAGGCTTTGTGTAACACCGGTTGTTGCTGGCGCCATGGGCTTGTTCGAAAGCGTGCAACAAGGATTTGCATTGGCTCTGATGTTTTCGAGAGTCATGCGCTGATAGAATCCGAATTCAAGAATGCTAACGGGATTAAAGCATGAAATCGTTATTGCGTACCCTCGCCATCGTTGCCGGTGTCTTTCTGCTGCTGCTCGGGATGGTCACCGCCTATCTCGCGCTGGTATTCGATATCAACGATTATCGCGATCAGCTCACTGCCGAGGTACGCAAGCAGACCGGACGTGAACTCATGCTGGATGGCCGGATCGGCTTGTCGGTCTTTCCGTGGCTGGGAGTCGAGATGGAGTCGGTCAGGCTGGGCGATGCGCCGGGGTTTGGCGACCAGCCGTTTGTCGCCATTACCAGACTGGAAGCCAGGGCGCGCCTGCTGCCGCTACTGAGCGGGCAGGTTGACGTCGACCGTATTCGCGTTGAAGGGCTGGCGCTGAAACTGGTCCGGGACGCCCAGGGCCGCTTCAACTGGTCCGATCTCGTCGAGGGTTCCGACGATCGTGATGCCGACGCGCGAACCGGGCCGGGCAGTGGTGCAGGCAGTGGCGGTGGCGGAGCCTTGCTGGCGCTGGGCGGGCTGGAGGTGTTGAGCGGAAGTGTCAGTTGGCTGGACCAGCAGCAAGGTGTCAGCCACAGTGTGAGTGGTATCGACCTGATCGTCGATGCCATTCGCCCGGGGCAGCCTTTTGACATATCCCTGGGTTTTGATGCCCGCTCGGATGTCCCGGCCTTGCAGGCACGGGTTGAACTGACAGCTCAAATCAGTCTGATGCCCGAGGCGCAGCGCATCGACGTCACCGGTCTGCAACTGAGCATGGATGGCGAAGGGGCTGGCGTGCCGGGCGGTCGGCAGCAACTTCGCCTGGCCACGAACATGGCGCTTGACGGACAGGCAGACACACTCAAGCTCACCCAGTTTGTGCTTGATGCTGCGGGCGTGCGGGTTGTCGGGCAGATTGACGGCAGCGCCATGACGCAAGCCCCGAGCTTTACCGGCAACTTGCAGGTGGAAGAGTTCAGCCCCCGCACCGTGCTGGCTGCACTGGGTGAAGCAGCGCCGGACACGCGTGACGCGGCAGTGCTGACTCGCGCCAGTGCCAGCATGCGCCTTGATGCGACGGCGGATCGTGTCATGCTTAGTGATCTTGAGATGCGATTGGACGACAGTCGTCTGACTGGTGAGGCCGGGCTGGCCGAGGTGTCGCGTCAGGCGCTGCGCTTTGACCTGGCGCTGGATGCGATCGATATTGACCGCTACCTGCCGCCGGATGCGCCCAAGGCTGCAGCAACACCGGGGGCCGTGGCGGGTGCAGCAGGCGGCGAGGCGTCGCCCGAGGCTTTGCGATCCCTCGATGTGCAGGGCAAGCTAGTCATAGGCAAGCTGACGGTCAGCGGACTCAAGGTGTCCGATATCCAGCTCACGCTACAGGCAAAGGATGGCGTGCTCAGGCTGTCACCGCTGAGTGCCGGACTATACGGTGGCAGCTACACCGGCAACATCAGCCTGGATGCCCGCCCCGCCGTGCCGCGTTTGAGCCTCGACGAAACCCTCAGCGGCCTGCAGATCGAGCCCTTCCTGGCAGACCTGACCGGCGCCGAAGCCCGGCTCAGCGGTCGGGGCGATGTCAAGCTGCGCTTGCAGGCTGATGGTTTGAGTGAGCAGTCAATACGCAGAAGCCTGTCAGGCAATGCGAGCCTGCGCTTTGCCGACGGTGCCATCAAGGGTGTGAATGTGGCGCAGTTTCTGCGTGAAGCCTCGGCGCGCCTGCGTGGTCAAGCTGTGCCGCCCGAAAGTAGCTCCAACCAGACCGATTTCAGCGACTTGAGCGCCAGCTTCAAGATTGCCTCCGGATTAGTTCGCAACGATGACCTCTCCTTGCGCTCACCCTTGCTGCGGGTCAGCGGTGCTGGCAGCGCAAATCTGGTCAGCGAACAGGTCGATTACCTCATCGGTGCGACTCTGGTCGGTACCCTGGAGGGCCAGGGTGGTGCCGAGCGTGACGCACTACGTGGAGTGACCGTGCCAATCAGGGTGAGTGGCAGTTTTGCCGATCCGAGCTATGCGCTGGACGTGGAGACGCTGATACGCGAAAACCTCAGCAGTCAGGTGCGTGACCGTGTGCAGGACAAAATCGAGGAGCGGGTACTGGACCGCGCTCCTGCCGAACTTCAGGACAGCCTGCGCGAGGGATTGCGCGGTTTGTTGAGATAAGAAAACTGTCAGGCCGCAGCAGGCTCTGGCAGTGCAATCAGGTTGTCCTTGCTGAACTGGTAGTCGCGAAACACATGTTCCGCGCCGAGGATCTGATAGTGACCATCCGGGTTGCGAACCGAGGTGTCCTTGAGCCGATAGGTGTAGTGACCACAGGTCCAGCAATCGAAGTTTCGCATGTGGGTGCACAGACAGGTCTTGTCCATCACCTTGAGGCGGCGTTCGTCCGGGTGTAGCGCCAACTCGCGGTTGTAGGCGTTGATGTAGGCGCAGTTGCCCTTGGCGTCAAGCAGATAACCGTAGGCTTCACAGTTGGGGCGGATGCCGGCACCAATCGCGGGGCTGCTCTTGAGCATGCGCATCGGATAGCCAGTGGGCGACACGTTGTTGACTTCGATCTCGTCTTCACTTGAGGTGAAGTAATATTGCTGAACATCCGCTGGCAAACCGCATTCTTCGGTAACCGTAAAGCGGGTGGCCACCTGCACTGCCGCGGCACCATTTTCCAGAAACTGCACAGCGTCTGTGCCGGTGAAGATGCCGCCAGCCGGAATCAACGGAATGTCTAGTTGTTCGGCCAGCAACCAGTCGCGGATTTCGGCCACGATGGTGGCCAGATCATATTCGGCCCAGTCTAGGCCAAACCCCAGGTGGCCCCCAGCCAGTGGGCCTTCAACCACCACAAAGTCGGGCAGGCGTTGCGTGCGAGAGGACTTTTTGATGAACAACTGAAGGGCTCTGAGCGACGAGACGATGATGCCGAGCTTGGCATCGCGAAAGCGCGGATGATCCTCTATCAGCGAGAAAGAGCCCAGGTGCAGCCCCGCTGCCAGCGTGATGCCGTCAATGCCCGCATCCAGTGCAGCACGAAGGCGTGCCCGGAGGGTGTCCTTCGGGCTGTTCATGGTGAGTTTCTCCATGCAGTTGATGAAGATCAGACCATCACCGGTCTTGCGTTCCATGGTGCGGCGAACATGCGTCTCGGTAGCTTCGGCGAGCAGGCCAAGGTCGAACTGAACGTCGGACTTGTCGGTGTTGGCGACATTGTATTTATACTGCTTGAGCTTGTTGCGTACATACTTGGTGTCATACCGACGGTCGCTCACGGTGGGCAGCATGGCGTCGGAAATATGACCAATGCCGCCAAGGCGGGCAGCCACCAGGGAGAGGTCCGCAGTGGAGATGTCCACGCCCATGCCCCCAATCATGATGGGCACGTATTCACGGGAGCCGAACTTCAGGCGGAAATCGTCGACGCATTTCATGATGAGCAATGTCCTCTGATGGATGATCCTGACAGCCGGGCTACGACGAAGGTCGCGAAGGCTGGACCATTCCTGATTCAATCACAGGCGGGTGAGCCAGTACAACCCTGAGCACACAAAGGTCTTGTCGCCAAGACCATCGACCCGGAAAAAAACTTATCCTTTTAACACGAAAACACCGGGGCGGTTGCCCGCGCCCGGTGTTTTATTACGCTTTGTTGACCGAGGTCAGTTTTGCAGCAGCTCAGAAGATCATACCGGCTGCAACAGTGTTGTTGCTTGACTCGTCAATCAGGATGAAGGCACCGGTGGCACGGTTGCGGCTGTAGGCATCGGCAAACACCGGTTGTGCCAGCTTCAGGGTCACACTGGCGATATCGTTCATGCTCAGTGTATCGGCTGCTTCCTTGCCTAGTGTGTCAAGATTGAGTCTGTGGTCGATGAGGCTGACCTTGGCGCGAACCTCGCGTGCCGTGTGGCGCAGGATGTAGGTGCGTGCGCTTGCCAGCGGGGTGTCAGACAGCCAGCAGACGGTGGCCTGCAGTTGCTTGAGCACCTGGGGTTCTTCACCGCGCTTGACGATCATGTCGCCGCGCGAGATGTCGATTTCGTCGGTGAGCAACAGCGACACGGACTCTTCATGAATCGCTCGCTGCCGGGGCGTGCCTCCGAGTTCGATGGCCTTGATGGTACTGTGGTGGCCAGCCGGCAGCACAGTCACTTCATCGCCAACCTGTATGCAGCCAGACTCAACCCGGCCCATGAAACCACGGTAGTCGTGCAGATCGGGATTGGCGGCGTCGCGCGGACGGCAAACAAACTGGACCGGGAAGCGGAAGTCTTCGGGCTTGTCAGTGTGTGCGGCGGGCGCGTTTTCGAGCATGTCGAGCAGGGATGGACCGTCATACCAGCCAAGCTGGTCTCCGCGCTCTACCACCATGTCGCCTTTCAGGGCAGACATGGGCACAAAGCTGATGTTGTTGATGCCGAACTGCCGTGCAAAGTCGAGGTATTCGTCGCGAATGCGTTCGAACACCGACTGATCGTAATCGACCAGATCCATCTTGTTGATGGCTACCACAAGCTGCGGGATACCGACCAGGTGAGCGATCAGTGAGTGTCGCCGGGTTTGTGTCTGCACACCGCGTCGTGCATCGATGAGGATGATGGCCAACGTGGCGGTGGACGCAGCGGTGACCATGTTGCGGGTGTACTGCACATGGCCGGGTGCGTCAGCGATGATGTATTTACGAATACCCGTCGTGAAGTAACGGTAGGCGACATCAATGGTGATGCCTTGTTCCCGCTCGGCCTGAAGGCCGTCGGTGAGCAGCGACAGGTCAACCGCGTCCAGCCCACGCTTGCGGGAGGTGTTCTCGATGGCGCTGAGGGTGTCGGCCAGAATGGTCTTGCTGTCGTAGAGCAGGCGGCCGATCAGCGTGCTTTTGCCGTCATCGACGTTGCCGCAGGTGAGAAAGCGAAGCAAGCCGTTATCTACGCCTGGCAGGTGTTCGGGTGCGGACATTTTAACGACTCCTGTTGGGGTTTCAATGTGGGTCATGGAAACGCCGATATTCTATCCGGGATGATGTTTAAAGCATATCCTGGCTTCTGGAATTAAATGTAAACCTGTGCAAAGAAAGATTTTTTTGGCGTTTAACGCCAATTTTCATGCTGACTGACCGGTCAGAAGTAGCCTTCTTTCTTGCGTTGCTCCATGGCCGCGTCCGAGGTCTGGTCATCCAGCCGTGTCGCGCCACGTTCAGTAATCGTGGTGGTGGCGGTTTCAATCAGTATCTTTTCCAGTGTGTCGGCGTCAGACTCCACCGGCGCTGTGCAGGTGATGTCGCCAACCGTACGGAAGCGCACCAGCAGGGTTTCCACAGTGTCATCCGGGCCGGCGGGTGTCAGCGCAGTAACGGGTTGCAGCAAATTGCCTCTGCGGACCACCGGACGCTGGTGCGCAAAATAGATGCTCGGCAGTTCGAGTTCTTCACGTTCAATGTATTGCCATACATCCAACTCGGTCCAGTTGCTGATCGGAAAGGCGCGGATGTTCTCACCCTTGTGAGAGCGGGCGTTGTAGAGGTTCCACAATTCCGGTCGTTGGTTTTTTGGGTCCCATTGGCCGAACTCGTCTCGAAAGCTCATGATGCGCTCTTTGGCGCGGGCCTTTTCCTCATCACGACGTGCGCCGCCAATGCAGGCATCAAAGCCGAACTCTTCGATGGCTTCGAGCAAGGTCACCGACTGATGTCTGTTGCGCGACTCTCCTGCATGCTTCAGCACCACGCTGCCGCGCGCCATGGAGTCTTCAACCGACCGCACAATCAGGCGCTCACCCAGTTCGGCCGCACGCCTGTCGCGAAACTCGATCACTTCCGGATAGTTGTGACCTGTGTCGACATGCAGCAACGGAAACGGGAAACGTCCCGGCCGGAAGGCCTTCTCGGCGAGTCTGAGCAGGCAGATTGAGTCTTTGCCGCCTGAAAACAGCAGGGCAGGGTTGGCGCACTGGCCTGCAACTTCGCGCAGGATGTGGATTGATTCGGCTTCCAGCCAGTCAAGATGGGACAGGGTTTGAGTGGTCAGTGTGGACATGCTTATCTCGGCGTTCGATAGGTGTATGGGCTGAGCGCGCGCAGGGCCGCACGCAGACCTGCCCGCAAGGCGCCAAGCTTGCGACGCAGGGGGCGGCTGATCGCGCTGGCGCTCATGCGCTGTTCCGTTTGATGTGCAGTCCGCATTCCTTGTGCTCCGGGTCTTCCCACCACCAGCGGCCGGCGCGGACGTCCTCGCCCATGGCTACCGCGCGGGTGCATGGCGCACAGCCTATGCTCGGATAAAAGCGCTCATGCAGCTTATTGTAAGGTATGTCGAACAGCCGAATGTAGGCCCATACCTCTTTTTCGCTCCAGTCGGCCAGCGGGCTGAACTTCTCGATACCAAAGCTGGGGTCATAGGCATGCGGCGCCAGGGCCGCGCGGGTCGGAGACTGTTCTGCACGCAATCCGGTAATCCAGGCACGTTTGCCTGCCAAGGCGCGCCGCAGCGGCTCAACCTTGCGCGCGTGGCAACAGGCTTTGCGCAACTCCACGGATTCGTAAAACCCGTTGATGCCGTGGCTACGGGTGAACAGTTCAACACTCTCGTGGCTGGGATAGTAAAGCTTGAGCTTGAAACCATAATGGCGTTCGACCTCTGCCATCAGGTCGTAGGTCTCGGCAGGCAGGCGGCCGGTGTCCAGCGAGAATATCTCAATGTCCAGGCCTGCCCTGAGCACGATATCGGTCAGCACCATGTCCTCAGCGCCCAGACTATTGGCCAGCGCTACCGGTTGATAGTCGCGGGCGGCTTCGGCCAGCAAGGTGCGAGCGTTTGACACCTTGGCATCAAGGCGACTTCTGAGCTCAAGGTTGGCGAGGTCGGGGTTCATGTTGGGGTGCATGCTTGTCTCCTGAGTCACGCCGCGCGGTTCTGGCGACGGAACAGTGGTTCGCTTGGCGTCACCGAAGCCTGATAGGGTTCAGTGAAGTCGTTGATGCTGGTCAGCGCGGCGTCGAGTTGTGCGTCGCTGTAACGCCCCTCGGCCGGTTGCAACGCATCGAAGCCGCTGCGGGTGAGGTAATTGAACTGATCACGCAACACTTCGCCAAAGGCGCGTAGCTCACCGCGGTAGCCGTGACGCTGGCGCAACAGGGCAGCTATCGAATAGCCCCTGCCGTCGGCAAACTTTGGAAAATGCACCGCGATTGTGTCCACCTCATGCACCGCATCAGCCACCGACTCCAGCTCGTCGTCCGGTGCCAGCCACAGGCCACATTGCCCACGCGCCAGCAGCGACTCGCGCCGGGCTTGCCAGACCGCCAGCGGCACGATCACCCCACCCGAAGGCAGCGTGATCGTGGCGGCAGTCTCCTCCTCCCCCAAAAGCACGATTGGACGCGGATCCTCGGTGATCCTTCCGTTCTTGATGAGCTTAGCCATTGGCGACTTTCCTTTTGGGCTGGCGGTTGGCATAGACGCGGGTCTTGAATGGGTCAATGCCGACCCGGCGTGCCGTGTCGATGAAGCGCTCGTCCGGGTGGCGCAGCGCGATATAGGTGTCGATGATTTGCGCGATCACGTCCGGCATGTCGGCAGCGCCAAAGGATGGTCCGATGACCTTGCCCAGGCTGGTCTGATTGCCCTGACTGCCGCCGATGGTGACCTGATAGAACTCGTCACCGTTCTTATCGACGCCTAGAATGCCGATGTGACCCACGTGGTGATGGCCGCAGGCGTTCATGCAGCCCGAAATGTTGATCTCGATGTCACCAATGTCGTGGAGGTAGTCGAGGTCGTCAAAGCGCGCCTGAATGGCGTTGGCAATCGGAATGGACTTGGCATTGGCCAGGTTGCAGAAGTCACCACCGGGACAGGCGATGATGTCGGTGAGCAGTCCGATGTTGGGGTTGGCAAGTCCGGCAGCGCGAGCCTTTTGCCAAAGCACAAACAGATCAGACTGGCGAATGTCAGCGAGCACGATGTTTTGTTCGTGGGTGATGCGCAATTCGCCAAAGCTGTGTTCGTCAGCCCAGTCTGCAATGTGATCCATCTGCTCGGCAGTAGCGTCACCTGGCGCGACTGTGGCATGTTTGGTCGACAGCGTGACGATGGCATAGCCGGGTTTTTTGTGGGCGCGCACATTGCGCTTTATCCAGGCGGCGTAGGCTTTGTCTTCGGCGAGATGGCGACGGTGCCCCAGATCGTCACCCGGCAGGTTTTCATGTGCCGGGTCTACGAAGTGCGCAGCGACGCGTTCGAGTTCGGCTGCGCTCACGGTTGCCGCACCCTGGCGCAGGTGGGCGTATTCCGCCTCCACCTGTTCGCGGAAGATGTCGATGCCGAGCGACTTGACCAGGATCTTGATGCGTGCCTTGTAGGCGTTGTCCCGGCGTCCAAAACGGTTATAGACGCGCAGAATTGCCTCGCAATAGTTGAGAATCTCCGGCCACGGCACAAAACCGGATATCTCTTCGCCGATGATGGGCGTGCGTCCCAGGCCGCCCCCCACCAGCACCCGGAAGCCGGTGCTGCCGCTGCTGTCGCGTGTCAATTCCAGGCCGATATCGTGAGCCTGGATCACTGCGCGATCTTCCCGTGCGCCATTCACCGCGATCTTGAACTTGCGCGGCAGATAGGCAAATTCCGGGTGGAAGGTGCTCCACTGGCGCAGAATCTCGCACCACGGCCGTGGGTCGATCAGCTCGTCACCTGCGACACCGGCAAACGGGTCGGAGGTGATGTTGCGTATGCAGTTGCCAGAGGTCTGGATGGCGTGCATTTGCACGGTGGCCAGTTCGGCGAGGATTTCCGGCACGTCTTCCAGCTTGGGCCAGTTGAACTGAATGTTCTGGCGCGTGGTGAAATGGCCATAGCCCCGGTCGTAGCGTCGGGCAATGTCTGCCAGCTTGCGCAATTGACCGCTGGCCAGCAGACCATAGGGAATGGCAACGCGCAGCATGGGGGCGTGACGCTGTATGTACAGACCGTTTTGTAGGCGCAAAGGGCGGAACTCGTCTTCGGACAGTTCACCAGCCAGATAGCGGCGTGTCTGATCGCGGAACTGTGCGACTCGCTCGTCGACGATGCGCTGATCGAATGCGTCGTAGCAATACATTGGGCTCTCTTTGGGTGGGGCGGGCGAGAAAAACGCCACTTGTTGGATGTGCTGCGATAGTAGAGCCACGACTGCGCTTGTTGAAGATGTGTAAGGTTGGTTTAAAATAACCAAAAGTTATAAAGAGTGGGCCTCATGAATCTTCAACAACTACGCTACGTTCAGGAAGTCGTTCGTCAAGGGCTGAATGTGTCGGCGGCGGCAGAGTCCTTGTTTACTTCGCAGCCTGGTGTGTCCAAGCAGATCAGACAGCTTGAGGACGAGCTTGGTATCGAGATCTTCGTACGCCATGGCAAGCGTCTGGTCGGAGTGACTGAACCGGGGCAGCAAGTGCTCATGCTGGCCGAACGCATGTTGCGCGACATGGCCAGCCTGAAGCAGGTTGGCGACGATTTCAGCAACGAGTCCAGCGGCAGCCTGTCGATCGCCACCACGCACACGCAGGCGCGCTATGTCCTTCCGCAGGTCATCCGCCGCTTTGTGGCGCAGTACCCCGATGTGCGCCTGTCGCTGCATCAGGGCAATCCGCGCCAGGTTTGCGAGATGGTCATGTCTGGTGAGGCTGACATTGCGATTGCCACCGAGGCGATAGACGAGTACGACGAACTGGTGATGCTGCCGTGCTACCAGTGGAACCGCTGTGTCGTCGCCACCCCGCGTCATCCCATCCTGCAGGCTGCGCCGCTCACCCTTGAGGCGATTGCGCGCTATCCGTTGATCACCTACGACGATGCCTTTACCGGCCGCGGTCTGATCAACAAGGCATTTCTGGGGCGCGGACTGAAGCCCAATGTAGTGCTCACGGCCATTGACTCGGACGTGATCAAGACTTACGTGGGCATGGATCTGGGCATCGGGATTTTGGCGCGCATGGCCTACGACCCAGCCAGCGACCGCGATCTTGGCATGATAGACGCAGCGCACTTGTTCGAGTCGAGCACCACCCGTATCGGTTTGCGGCGACATGCCTGGCTCAGGGGTTACATCTATGCCTTCATCGAGTTCTTCGCGCCGCACCTGACCCGACGCAGCGTGGAGACCGCCATTGCCGGAGGTGGCGACGATTACCAGCTTTGAGGCACTCAGGCACTGGTCCGGGGCATGTCGGTCAGGTGTGCGGTTGGTTCAAGTGCGAGTACTCTGACCTAGCTGACGTAGAAAGCCGACTGCGTCAAAGTCTGGCTGAACATGCCGGGTGGCAAGTGTAAGCATCGCGGCGACGCGTGCGGCGGCAGGCGACAGGATGCCGGCAGCCAGTGAGCCAATTTGCGCGTCTACAGCGGACGGAAAGACCATGCCCTGGCCGCAGCGAGAGGCCCGGATGATGATGGTGTTGCGCATTACGGCAGCAGTCAGCGCGTCAAACCAATTATCCGGTACGCTGCCGTTACCCGGCAGCGCCAGGACGATACCCTGAGCGCCACGGTCCAGCGCTGCGTTGAGCAGGTCGGATGGCGTGCCAGCCGCGCAATACAGCACATCGACACGGGGCAGAGAGGTGTCGTCTGTCGGCAAGTCGAGCACGCTGTTTGATGCTTTAGGGGCTGCGTGAAATCGAATGTCCGGCCGGGTTGCGCCGAGGTCGGCGGTGCTGCTGTCGAAAGCTGCAAGCTTGTGGCTGTCGAGCTTGCGCAAACCCAGCGCTGGCAGAATGCGCTCGCCAAAACACAGCATCACGCCGCGCATGGCGGCGTCCGGGCTGGCGGCACAACGCACTGCATCGAACAGATTCATCGGCCCGTCGGCGGACAGGGCGGTGGATGGCCGCATGGCGCAGGTCAGCACTACCGGTTTGCCCGTGGCTGACGCACGGGCTGGAAACAGCAGCGCCAGCGCGGTGGCGGTTTCTTCAAGAGTGTCGGTGCCATGCGTGATCACCACACCCTTGATATCCGGTCTGGCCAGTAGCGCACGCGTCACCTGTGCCAGTTGCAACCATTGCGTCGGCTGGAGGTCCTTGCTGTCGATATTGAACAACTGCATGACTTCAAGCTCAGCCACTTCGCCGAGTTGCGGCACAGCAGCCACCAATTGCTCTGCGCCTACACCTCCCACCTGATAGTCCGTGGTGTGTGCAGCCGAAGCTGCAGCTCCGGCAATGGTGCCGCCGGTCGCGATCAACGCGATTCGGGGAGGAGTCATCGATGGCGTCTCACTGAAACGGGTGATCATTCGGATTGCGGAACAGGCCGCGCATGGTGTCCGACAATGGAAACTGCAGGTTCAGGGCAGAGTCGGGTAGCGGACTCATGAACCAGCGCTGATAGATACGCTCGGCATCGCCAGAACGCATCAACTGGGCCAGCGCATCATCCACAAGCCGCTTGAAGGCAGCATCGCCACGTGGCAGCATGCAGGCATAGGCCTCGAATGACTGGGGGGTGCCGGTCACCATGAAATGGTCCGGGTTGTCAGCTTTGGCGAGTTCTCCATAGAGCAGCGCGTCATCGAGCATGAAAGCATCGACTTCGCCGCTCTCCAAGGCAAGAAAACTCTCGCGGTGGTCAGGTTGTGTGAGCACACTCATACGCATGTTGGCTTGCTGGTTCAACTTTTTAAGCAATCGCTCGGAGGTGGTTCCCGCGGTGGTCACTACCTTGCGCTCCGTCAGATCGCGAAAGTCGTGAATTCCGGAGTCGCGTCGAGTCATCATCCGGGTGCCGACAATGAAAATGGTGTTGGAGAATCCGGCATGTCTGGCGCGCCCGCTGTTGTGGGTTGTTGAGCCGCATTCGAAATCTATGTCGCCGCTGCGGATCAGGTGCATCCGGTTGTCAGACATGACCGGTTTGAGGCGCACCGGTAACAAGGGTTCGGCGAGCTGTCGGCGAATGGCTTCGACAATAGCCAGCGCAAACTCGTGCGAATAACCCACCACCTGCTCGTGCGAGTCATAAAACGAGAACGGCACTGAAGACACCCGATGTCCAACGTTGATGTAGCCGCGCTGCTTGATGGTCTGCAGGGTATCCACGGCGGCAGACATGGGCGACTGGGCCAGACAAAGCGGCACGGCAAGCAGCAAGACCACGCCGAGCAGGCATTTCGTGATGGCCCGTCGAGCTGTCGACAGATTGGTCACGTTGAACTGAGCAGCGGGCAGGCGCGCACGAGTCAGCACTGACAAGCCGTCCCCCAGTGCGTTGAAGCACAGAGTCGGGCTATGAATGCTGAAGCCACGCGTCATGCTCACCGTGCTCAGGTTCAATCGCTGATCTGGCTCTGCAGATAATTGGGCAGGCTGATATCGTTGATCAGGCTGATCTGGGTTTCCAGCCAGTCGATTGCCTCTTCGCAGTGCTCAAGCAAGTCTTCAAGCAACTCGCGGCTGACGAAGTCCTGCTGGTTTTCGCACAACGCGATGGCTTCCACCAGCAACGGTCTTTGAACCTCACATTCAAAGGCCAGGTCGGCATTCAGGCACTCCAGCGGGGTTTCGCCAATCTTTAATTTGCCGAGATTCTGCAGGTTGGGCAGGCCTTCGAGAAACAGCACGCGCTCGATCAGTTCGTCGGCCTCTTTCATGACTCTGATGGACTGCTTGTAGCGATACTCGTTGAGCCGCTCCAACCCCCAGTTGCCAAACATGCGTGCATGCAGGAAATACTGGTTGATGGCGGTCAGCTCGTTGGTGAGCACCTTGTTGAGGGTCGAAATGACTTTCTTGTTGCCTTTCATGATATCGCTCCTCAAGCCGGGTTGCCGGAGCCCATCTGGCTCTGGAGGTAGTTTTGAAGACCCACCATTCCGATCAGGCGCAACTGGCGTTCAAGGTAATAGGCATGGTCCATCTCGGTGTCCTCAAGCTGGGTCTGCAGCATGTCCCGGGTGACATAATCCTGTGCCGCTTCACAAGCGGCAATAGCGGTCTTGAGTTCGCCATCGACCTTGTATTCCAGTGCCAGGTCGGCCTTGAGCATGTCTTCCGGGTTTTTGCCGACAGTCAGCGGATCACGTTTGCCTAACTCTGGGGTGCCCTCAAGAAACAGAATGCGCTGAATCAGCGCCCGGGCATGCTGTCGCTCGTGATCTGACTCGTGCAGCGAATGCTCGGCCAGTTCGCCCAGCCCCATATCCGCATACATTTCGCCGTGGATCAGGTATTGATCGACCGCGGTCAGTTCTCCTGTCAACAGATCATTCAGGGTGGCGATGATTGTGTCGTTGCCTTTCATGGTGAGAGTTTCTCCGCTTTGTGAGTGGGTACCTGGAGTGTGTCCCGAGTCGTAAGGTTTTTCATATGTTGCTGCAATTTGCGTTTGATTATAGCCGTCGATTACTCGGAAGGCTGCTAAAGTCACGCGCCCGGATAGCACATTGACCTCGCAAAATGAAGAAAAATCTCTGGTTTCTGGCCATCGCCCAAGGCTTGTTTCTCACCAACAATGTGGTGTTCATCGCGATCAACGGACTGGTCGGGCTTGCCCTTGCCCCTTCTTCGTGGATGGCAACCTTGCCGGTGATGGGCTATGTGGTGGGCGGTGCCCTGTCCACAGGGCTGGTGGCTGCCAGTCAGCGGCGCTGGGGGCGCCAGGTTTCCTTTCAGCTTGGTTTGCTGGTGGCTTTGATGACCGCCTTGCTGTGCGGGTTTGCGGTGCATGTCGGCAATTTCTGGTTGTTGGTGGCCGCCACCGTGATCGCGGGATATTACAGTGCCAACGGTCAGCTCTACCGGTTTGCTGCGGGCGAACTTGCCGACCCCTCGTTTCGCGAGAAGGCGGTGTCGCTGGTGCTTGCCGGTGGGCTGATCGGTGCAGTGCTTGGTCCCAACCTGGCCAACTACACGCGCGACCTGTTTGTGGCACCCTTCATGGGTTCGTATCTGGCGTTGGCCGGTGTTGCGCTGGTTGCCATGGTGGTCATGGCAGGCATACGTTTTCCGGTTGACCCGCCCAGGGTCGTCGGTGCAGCCTTTGGCAGGGCCGTGGGCGAGATCATCCGCCAGCCCGTCTTTTTCGTGGCAACGCTCGCCGCCGCGCTGAGTTACGGCGTCATGAACCTGCTCATGGCGGCCACGCCGCTGGCCATGGACGCTTGCGGCATGCCGTTTTCAGATGCAGCGCTGGTGTTGGAGTGGCACGTCATAGGCATGTTTGCGCCGGGCTTCTTCACCGGGCACCTGATCAAGCGCTTTGGCGTGCTCAACATCATGGCGGTGGGTGTGGCGCTCAATGCGCTGTGTATTGCGATTGCCTTGTCCGGACAGGAGTTGCATCAGTTTCTGGTGGCGCTGTTTTTGCTCGGTGTTGGTTGGAACTTTCTATTTACCGGCAGCACCACCCTGGCCATGCAGACCTATCGACCAGAGGAGAAAGACCGCGCCCAGGCTGCCATCAATTTTGCGGTGTTCGCCACAATGGCAGTCACCTCGTTCGCGTCTGGAGCGCTGGTCACGACACAGGGCTGGAGTTTGCTGAACCTGGGTTCAATTGTTCCGGTGGTCATCATGGCGGCTGCCATTGCCTGGCTGATGCTGCGACAAAAAGCTGCCGCTCGGGCGGCTACTCCGCCCACTCACTGATAGGCGCGGGACGACCAAACAGATAGCCTTGATAGATCGGGCAGCCCAGCGCTTTCAGGGCAAGGCGCTGGGCGTCAGTTTCGACGCCTTCGGCAATCACCTCCAGGCCCAGCGAACGGCTCATTGCGATGATGGCGCGCACAATGGCGGCGCTGCCGTCGTCGGTCAGCATATCCCGCACAAAGGACTGGTCGACCTTGAGCCGGTCAAAGGGCAGGCTCTTGAGATATGACAGCGACGAATAGCCAGTGCCAAAGTCGTCCAGGCTCAGGCTTATGCCTAGCCTGCGCAACTGCTGCATGGCCTGAATGGTTTCCTCGGGGCGGGCGAGAAAAACGCTCTCGGTCAATTCCAGTTCGAGTCCGCTGGGGGCGATATTGTGTGCAGCGATGCTTTGAGTGACATCATGAACAAACTTGGGTTCGAGAAACTGGCGGGCGCTGATGTTGACGGCGATGCGGCGTTGCCGGGTATCCGGATTCGCCTGCCAGGCGGCAATCTGACGGCAGGCCTCGTCCAGCACCCACTGACCTAGCGGGATGATCAGTCCGGTTTCTTCGGCAAGCGGAATGAAGGAGGCGGGTGAAATGAAGCGCCCGTCTTCGCCTTTCCAGCGAAGCAAGGCCTCGGCCCCTATCACCTGATTCTGCAGATTGACCTGTGGCTGATAGTGAAGCTGCAGCGTTTTGTTGTGCAGCGCCTCGCGCAGTTGCCTTTCAGTCTCGGTGTGGGCCTCCACCTGCAACTGCATTTCGGGGTTGAAGAAGCGTACGGTATCGCGTCCGTCACGTTTGGCCCGGTCCAGCGCTACTTCGGCCTGCTGGAAAGCCGCCTCTGCGCCGACTTCGCGGCCATTGAACAGGGTCACGCCCATACTTAGCGTGGCAACATGATTCTCGATGCCGGGGGCCAGAGAATAAGCCGGGGTGAGGGCAGCCTCAATGTAGTGGACCCATCGCTCGGCCTCCAGCAGGGCCGCGCCAGGTTCGTCGCCGACATCCTCAATCAGCACCGCAAAGTCGTCGTCTCCCAGTCGCGCAACGCTGTCCTCGCCACGCACACATTGTGCAAGTCTTTGTGCAATGGCAATAAGCAGGGCATCGCCGGCATCGTGGCCACGGGTGTCGTTCAGCATCTTGAAGCGGTCGACATCGAACATCATCAACATGTCAAAGCGACCGGTGCGCGCACTGGATGCCACAGCCTGGTTCAGACGGTCGTGCATCAGCGTGCGGTTGGCCAAGCCGGTGAGCGGATCGTAAAAAGCGAGTTGATGAAGTTGTGCGTCGCGCCTCTGCAACTGCGTTGCCATGTCGTTTACGCCGCGTTCCAGCGTTGCCATTTCGGTGACTGACGAAAACGAATGGACTCTTGTGCCGAGCTCGCCGGAGGCGATTCTTGCCAGCACCCCGCGCAGACGAACAAGCGCTTGCTCGACCAGTCGATAAATGTAGACACGCGCCAGCAGTGCCGACAGGAACGCTACCCCCAGCAGCAGGGCAATGCGCGCAAAATGTGTGTTGTCTATGCGACTCAGGGATTGCTCTAGGGGTGCGCCAACCACTACGGACATGTCTCCACCCGTGAAAGCCACCGGTCGACTCGCCAGCAGACGCGCCTCTCCAGTCAGCCCCGGCAACTCGGCAACGCCTCCGGTTTGCAGCAGGTCGAGTAGCTCGTCGCTGCTCACTCTGGCGTACTGGAGGGCTTCGCTGCGCGGAAAAAAAGACAGAATCAGTCCGTCGCGACTGACCAGACCAGCTTCCCAGCCCCCTGGCAGGCCGTAGGTGCCGAGCAGCCTTTCGAACCACAGTGAGCCAAGCGAAGCAAACAGGGTGGCGCGCAAGTTGCCGTGCTGGTCACGCAGCGGATAGCCGAACACCACGCCCGGCTGGCCGGAGATACGGCCGATAACAAAATGGCCCGTAGTCATCCCGTTGGCGGCAAATGCGTCGATAAACCACTGGCGGTCGGCGACATTGGGCGAAGTGGCAGCCGACACCGAACTGCAGAACACTCGCCCATCCGGCATGGCCGCGCCAAGATTGGCAAAGATCGGCAAGGCAGCTTGCAGCCGTGCCGCCAGACCATTGCATTCGTTGGGATCAAGGTCTTGCATGTTGTCTGCGTTTGCCATGATACGCAGCACGGTTTCGACATCGCGTATGGCGACCCGCTCGGCACCTTCAGCCGCAGCGAGAACGTTGTCTACTGCCCGCTGAACGGCAATCCGCTCATCCGCGCGTTGTTGGTGATGTTCAAAAACACCCAGCAAAAGGGGCGGGATCACCGCGATCGCGATGATGAGCCAAAGACGCCAGGACAGGGATGCAAGGAGACGGTCTTTCAAGAAAGGGCCATTGAGGTTTTAGCGCAACTGATGCAACAGTTTGCGCCATTGAACGGTGTCAGGCTAGTGGAAAAACGATGGTATTTGCAGGGTTTTTTGTTAATCAATGCGTTCCTGAGTCACCAGACGAGCATTTGTGTGCAAAAGCCGTATACTCGTGACGACTTGATTGGTTCGGTTCATCAATCTCCTGCACAGGCGAGTTATATTTAAAAACTGAAGTCATGGAATCACTCGATATCTTTCCCTGGCATCCGCATTTTGAAACTGGCTTGCCGGAAATCGACCAGCAACACCAAAAGCTGGTGGTGTTGCTTAACCGTCTGGCGGGTCATATTGCTACCCGGGTTGAATCCGTGCAGTTGGAGGCCGTCTTTGACGAACTCGCGGCCTATGCTTCCTATCACTTCGAAACCGAAGAGATCATCTGGCGCAAATGGCTGTCCGACGACGTCTGTGAGTTTGAACATCAGGAAACCCACAAAAGTTTCATGGAATCTGTGGCCCGGTTGCGCAGCAAGCTGGTAAGCAATAACCCTGAAGACGTCGCTGAAGACACGCTGGACTTTCTGGCCAAATGGCTGGCTCATCATATCCTTGAGTCCGATCGCTATATGAGCTGTGTTGTCCGCGCGGCCAGACAAGGGCATTCTGGCGAGGCAGCTCACGCCCGGGCTCGTGAGGAAATGAGCGGCGAAAATCGGGTTCTGGTGGATCTTGTGCTGTCGCTTTACGACAGCCACTCGCGCAACACTGTTCGATTGATTCGTGAGCTCGCGGCGCATCGGCAGTCCGATATCGAATTGCACAAAGCTTCGCGCGCGCTCAAGCTTGCCCACCAACGCCTGATCAGCATTCTCGATGGCACAAATGCCGGTGTGTATGTGGCCGACATGAAAACCTACGAACTGCTGTTCATCAATGCGCTTGGTCGGCGTCTTTTCGGTAAAGACCTCATTGGCAAGACCTGCTGGAAGACGCTCCAGAAAGATATGCTCGGGCCATGCTCCTTTTGCACCAACGACCGCCTGCTTGGAGATGACGGCGAGCCTGGACCGCCAGTGGTGTGGGAGCATTACAACCCAGTGCTTGACCGGTGGTTTCAATTGCATGATCAGGCCATACCCTGGGATGACGGCCGCTACGTGCGAATGGAGATTGCGCTCGACATCACCGAGCGCAAGAAAATGGAAGAAGCCTTGCGTGCCAGTGAGACATGTTACCGCCGACTGTTCGAGTGCTCACGTGACGCGCTGATGACCGTGGCACCGCCAGACTGGCGCTTTCGAACCGGTAATCCGGCCATGGTCGAACTGTTTGGTGCGCAGGATCTGCAGCCGCTACTGATGCTCAGTCCGGTGGACCTCTCGCCGCCAATGCAGCCAGATGGGCAGCCCACCGCCGATAAGGCGAGGTGGGCGCTTCAGACGGCGCTGAGCGAAGGAGTGTGGCAGGGCGAGTGGATGCATCGTCGGCTCGATGGCGTCGATGTGCCTTGTCAGGTAGTGCTGAATCGCATTGAGGTCGATGGCGAAACACATGTGCAGGGTTCGGTGCGCGACATCAGCGATCTTAAAGTACAGCAGCAAAGACTGGAGCGTATCGCCCACTACGATGTACTGACCGGGCTGCCCAACCGGGTGCTGTTTGCCGACCGTCTGCGTCAGGCCATGGCGCAGGCCCGGCGTCGCAAGCAGTTGCTGGCGGTGGCTTATCTTGACCTCGACGGTTTCAAGGAGGTCAACGACCAATACGGACACGATGTGGGAGACCGCCTGTTGATTGCAGTGTCAGACCGCATGCGCAATGTGTTGCGCGAACCAGACACGCTGGCGCGCCTGGGTGGAGATGAGTTTGTGGCCACCTTGTCGGATCTTTTAGATGCCGATGGCTGTGTTCCCTTGCTGTCGCGCTTGCTCGATGCTGCGTCGCGCGTGGTATATGACGAAGGACGGCGATTGCAGGTTTCGGCCAGCATAGGGGTGACGCTGTACCCGCAGGAGGCGTCGATCGACGCGGATCACCTCTTGAGGCAGGCCGATCAGGCCATGTATCAAGCCAAACTCGACGGTCGAAACCGCTTCAGCTTTTTTGATATCGCGCGTGATCACGTGTTGCGCGGCTTTAATGAATATCTTTCCCGCATTGAACAAGGTCTTGTCAGGCATGAGTTCGTCATCCACTATCAGCCGCGGGTCAATATGCGCAGCGGCAAGGTGTGTGGCCTGGAGGCGCTGGTGCGCTGGCAGCACCCGGAGCGTGCCACTCTGTTGCCCATGGAGTTTATGTCCACGGTCGTGGGACACCCGATCGAAGTTGAGCTTGGCAACTGGGTGCTCGACACGGTGTTGGCGCAGATTCAGGCGTGGCAAGGTGTCGGCATTGAACTGCCGGTCAGTATCAACGTGGGCGCCTATCAATTGCAACGTCCTGATTTCGTGCGGACATTGCAGCAGAGCCTCGCGGCCCACCCCGGGGTGTCTCCGGCAATGCTGGAAATAGATATTCTGGAATCCAGCGCGCTGAACGATCTGGAGTATGTGGTGGAGATCGTTAACCAGTGTCGTGAATTGGGGATAGGTTTTGCCCTTGACGATTTCGGCACGGGATATTCGTCACTGACCTATCTGAAGCGTTTACCGGTGCAAACCCTCAAGATTGACCGGAGTTTTGTCGGAGACCTGCTGGACGATCCGGAAGATCGCGCCATTCTGGAAGGTGTGCTGGGTCTTGCCGCTGCGTTCCGGCGAACTCCGGTGGCCGAGGGGGTGGAAAGCGAAGCGATTGGCCTTCAGCTGCTGGCAATGGGTTGCGAGTTGGCGCAAGGCTACGGCATTGCCCATCCCATGCCGGCCGCCAAGGTAGCAGGCTGGCTGTCGCAATGGACTCCGCCTGCGAGTTGGCGGGTGGGCCGCTGAGCTTCAGGCGGTTTTCTGGCAGTTGCTCAGTGCTTCCTGCAAAGCCGCAGCCTTGATCGGCTTCGCAACATGGCCATTCATGCCGGCCTCAAGGCAGGCTTGGCGATCCTGCGGCAACACGTTGGCGGTGAGAGCGTAAATGGGTACCGGTCCACGCCCCAGATCTGCCTCGGCAGCCCGGATGTTGCGTGTGGCTTCAATGCCGTTCATGTTGGGCATTTGCATGTCCATCAAAATGAGATCAAAGGTACTTTGCGAAAAGGCCTGCACCGCCTTCACCCCGTCTCCCACCACGGTGACCTGATGTCCGAGTTTGCTCAGCATGGTCGAAATCAATCGCTGATTCACCGGGTTATCTTCGGCCAGCAAAATGTTGAGCACCTGCTTGTGTTGATTGGCTGAGTCGGATGAGGGGTTGGACTCGCTACCCATCACCAGGTGCCCAGCCTGCGACAGGCCGAGTATGTTGGACAACTCGTCGGGTCGTGCCGGGGCTGCCAGCAGCTTGTCTATGGGCAGCGCTGAAGCTCGCAGTCGTGCGGAGGTCTGACTGTCGTCGCTCATCACGATGCAACGCTCGGAGGATACGCCGCTGGCTAGCAGGCGTTGCAATTCATCTGCTGTTTTGCCGTCAGGCCTGCAAGCAGTGAGAAAGACAGCATGTTCCAGTGTGTTTTCGTCGCAGTTGGCAAGCAAGGTGTCGATGTTGTCATATCCACGTGCGGTCACACCTAGCCACGCAAGCATGTTCTGGATACGCGTCCGGTTGGTTGGCTCGGCATCAACGACGATTACCGACAACATCACCCCGGGTTTGGGTTGACGCAGGCGCCGTGGCGCACGCACGGGCAGTTCGATGCGAAAGCTTGAACCCTTGCCAAACTCGCTGTCGACAGTCACCGTACCGCCCATCAGGTCAGCCAAGCGAGCACAAATTGTCAGCCCCAGTCCCGTGCCGCCAAAGCGCCGGGTGGTGGAGGCGTCGACCTGCGAGAAAGACTCAAAAATGCTGCCTAGCTTTTCTCGTGGAATGCCTATGCCTTGATCGCTGATGCTGATGATCAGCACGCCATCGATGTCATTCTCGGGCAAGGGTGTGTCGGTCCACTGAACGTCAACTGCAATGAAGCCATGTTCGGTGAACTTGACTGCGTTATCACTGATGTTGGCGACAATCTGACGCAACCGAACCGGGTCGCTGCTGATCAGTGCAGGCAAGTTGGGAGGCAGCGAGAAGTGCAGGTCCAGACCCTTGGTACGTGCGCGCACCGCGATGGACTTCAGGGTATCCGCCAGCAGGTCGGCAGGGTCGAAGTCTATGGACTCGATGCTGAGCTTGCCAGCATCAATCTTGGAAAAGTCGAGAATGTCGTTGAGTATTGTCAGCAGGGTGCGCGCAGAAGAGTGTACTGTTTCGAGGTAGCCTCGCTGGGTCGGGCTCAGCGGTGTGTCAAGCGCAAGCTCGGTCATGCCGATGATGCCAGTCATCGGGGTTCGGATTTCGTGGCTCATGTTGGCCAGAAAGTCGCCCTTGGCCTGGGCTGCCGCCTCTGCGTCATTGCGGGCCTGTTCCAGCGTTTGGGTGAGTTTTTGCAGCGACTCGTTGCGAAAGGTTAATTCACTTTCCAGTTGTTTGAGCTGGGTGATCTCGGTGCGAACTGCGATAAACCTGTCGATCTTGCCGTTGGCGTCATACATGGGCATGACGGTTGCCTTGACCCAATATAGTTCGCCTTGTTTGTTACGGTTGCAGATTTCTCCGCTCCAGACCTGACCAGAGGTGATGGTGGCCCAAAGATCAACGAACATCTCCCTGGGGTGAACCGCACTGTTGATGATGCGATGGTTGTTGCCGATCAGCTCGCTGTCGGTATAGCCGGAGATGCGCTGGAAGTGCTGGTTGCAATAAGTGATATTGCCCTTGAGGTCGGTGATGCTGACAATGGCGTGTCGGTCCAGCGCATTCTTTTGCTGTTGTAACTCGGAAGAGGCCGCTTCCAATTCGCGGTTTTTGTCTCGCAGCATGGCAAATGCGCGCCGGGTGCGGATATCCATCTTGAACAGTACAAAAAAGGCGGCTGCAAACGACAGCAGCACAAATGTGCCCAATCCGACAAAGCGGTAATCGGTAGCTTGCAACAAGCCTGCCCGTGGAACGCTTACAACCTGAACCCCGCGTACATCGCCAACCTTCCAGTCGCGCCGTGTGGAGTCCGGGTGGTTGTTATGACACGCTGAACACGAGCTTTCCATGATGACCGGGCGTGCATACTTGAGCACTGCCTGACCACTCTTGTATGTGTATTTGTGAAACTCGTCGCCACCTTGCGAGCGAAAATATGCCAGGGCTTCGGTTTCGAAAGGGGATAGCAAACGATCCTTGCGAGTGACAAAAGGAAAGTCGCTTACCAACTGCCCTTGAACTTCCATGTCGCGGGTGTTGATGAAGGACAGCAAATCCATCGTCATTGTGAAGGGAAGGGGGATTGCTCCCGGCACATTCTTGTAATCGGCCGTGACCAGCACATGTGGATGTCCGATGACCGAATTGACGATTTCCTGACTGTAGAAGGTGCGAAAGGCGTCTACTGCCGAGGAATAGGTGCGCACTGTGCGCAACAGGTGTTCATCCTCGGCGCCACGCAACACCCAGGCACTGATCAACATGAAACTTAGTGCAAAGCATACTGCCGACAACACCATCCACAGTCGCATCATGCGCCCTCGCATGGGGCGCATGATGCTCGGCTCGGGCCTGTTGGCTCCTGCCTGCCGGGGCGATTGCGTATCGGACATGGTTTAAAACGTATGCTTGGTCGATGCGGCTAGCTTACCTCAATGACGCGGAGCACGCTGTGCGAATCGCCACACCTGCAGGGTGAATGTGTGTTGCAGCAACCCGGGTGCGGCTCCCTGCAGCTTGCATGTGCCAACGCTATGGTGCGTGACCAGGGCGTTGCCTTATTGTGAGGCCTGCTGTTGCTGCTTGGCGGCTACCTCGGCATGTACTGCCACCATGTCCAGCGCGCGTACGCCGTCTATCACCTGCTGCAGGGCGGGCGGAGGAAGGGCACCGGATTCACGAAACACCATGACGCCTTCGCGAATGACCGCAATGGTGGGGATGGAGCGGATCTGGAAGGTGGACGCCAGCTCTTGCTGTGCTTCGGTGTCGATTTTGCCAAAAACGATATCCGGGTTGTTGCTGGCGGCTGCCTCGAAAGTGGGCGCAAAGCCGCGGCAGGGGGCGCACCATTCGGCCCAGAAATCGAGAAAGACGATGGGGTTGTCCTCAAGGATGGAGGAGAAGTTTTCGGAGGTGATTTCAACGGTCGCCATTAGCGCACTCCTGAATTTGATTGGGGAAGCTGACCGCCAGTCGTGCGTTGTCGAACAAGCCCTGCCAGCAATGCCAGCCCGCGCTCAACGCCTGCCTCATCGGCATGACTGAAGTTCAGCCTTATGGTGCCATGGTCTGGAGTCTTGTTGGCGAAGAAAAGTTCGCCGGGCATGAAGGCTACCCCCTGCCGGATGGCTTCGGACAGGAGTTCGCGGGTGTCCAGCGCCGCCGACAGCTTGAGCCAGAAGAACAGGCCGCCGGGTGGCAGTTCCCAACTTGCCAGGTCGCCAAAGTGACGTTGCAAGGCTGCGGCAAACACATCGCGCTTGAGGCGGTAGCTCGCAACCAACCTGTTCATGCGCTCGGCCCTGTCGGGCGAGCGCAATTGCTCCAGCACCAGATGCTGGCTGACACGGCTGCTGTGCAGATCGGCGGCCTGCTTGAGGCGCAGCAGCAGGGGCACCAACTGAGGCGAGGCCACCATGAAGCCAAGCCGCAGGCCCGGTGCCAGGGTCTTGGAGAACGAACCCTGATAAATCCAGGGTGCGCGCTTGAGCTGCGCACACACCGGCGTGCGCTCGCAGTCATCATAGACGAGGTCGCGGTAGGGGTCGTCCTCGAACAAGGGCACCTTCAACTCGTCACAGGCGGCTGCCAGCGCCGCGCGCTCGGCTGCCGAGTAGCAGTGCCCGGTGGGGTTCTGAAAGCTGGGGATGGCATAGGCCAGCGCGGGTGGCTGGCTGGCGTCCAGCCCCGCAAGCGGGGCCTCCGGCAGCAGCGGCACAAAGCCGGCACCAAAAAAGCGGAAAACCTGCAAGGCGGCGAGATAAGTAGGGGCCTCGACTGCCACCCGTGTGTCGGCATCAATGAACAGCTTGGCCACAAGGTCGATGCCTTGCTGAGAGCCGGACAACACCAACACCTGATCTGCCTCGCAGCTCAGGCCCATGGCGTTCATTTCGGCAGCGATCTGCTCACGCAGCGCAAGCTCACCCTCGCTCGGGCCATATTGCAGCAGCGTTTGCGGCAGGCTTATGTTGTGCAGCGACGGAAAGCTTTCGGGTGATGGCAAGCCGCCTGCAAACGACACCATTCCCGGCTGATCAATGACAGCGAGAATTTCACGGATGGGCGAGGCTTTCAGGCCGGACACCCGGGTTGACAGCTTTGGAAGCGCAGCATTGCTCATGGCTATACGTCAAAAAAGTTGACCTTTGCACATGTTGATCGTGATCGACTATCATGTCAACATGATTGACGTTTCTTCTGTTCCTGACCCTCGCTGTGCCATCGAGCACCTTTACTTTGCTTACCGTGCATTTACGGCAGGGCCGGATCGCCTGCTTGCCGAGCGTGGTCTGGGCCGTGTGCATCACCGCATCCTGTACTTTGTAGGGCGTCAGCCCGGCCTGACGGTCGGCACGCTGCTGGACACCTTGGGGGTAAGCAAGCAGGCGCTCAATGCACCCTTGCGCAAGCTGGTGGCCGAAGGGCTTGTCGAGGCCCATTCCTCGCCTGCCGACAAGCGCTTGCGGCTGTTGTCGCTGACCATCCAGGGGCGGGCGCTGGAGGCGCAATTGTCGGCGATTCAGACTGCGTTGCTTGAGGCGGCCTTTGCGCAGGCTGGTGTGCAAGCCACGCAGGGGTGGTTTGCGGTGATGCAGCAACTGGCAGCGCAAGCCGACAAGCAGCCGTCTGCGACGGATTACCTTGGTCACGATCAAGTGGATTGAGTTCGTCTGTAATAGAATCTGATGCCACAAGAGGCGGGCACATGAATTAACGACCCGTTGACAGGGCGTCGCCGCGTGCGGTGGCGAGCCAATGGCAGGGAGGGGCGTCCGAATGTCGGTTTTGGGTGGAGCGGATCGAATCCGTGGGGATTTCTTTGGTGGCCTGACTGCAGGCGTGGTGGCCTTGCCGCTGGCGCTGGCCTTTGGTGTAGCGTCTGGTGCGGGGGCGGCAGCGGGCCTTTATGGTGCCATTGCGCTTGGCCTGGTGGCGGCCATTCTGGGCGGCACCAAGGTGCAGATATCCGGTCCCACCGGGCCCATGACCGTCGTTTTTGGCGCGGTGCTGGTGGCTGTCGGGGGCAATGTTGCCATGGCGATGGCTGCAGTGCTGGTCGGTGGCGTGCTGCAGATTGCGCTTGGCCTGCTCAGGACTGGCGGTCTTGTGCGCTTCATCCCGTACCCGGTGGTGTCCGGTTTCATGAGCGGCATTGGTGTCATCATCATGCTGTTGCAGATCGCGCCGCTGGTTGGTGCCACACCGCTGTCATCGCCACTGAAAATGATCATGTCACTGCCTGAAACACTGGCCGCCTTCAACTGGCAGGCGGCGGTGCTGGCGATGCTCACCATGATTGTTGTCTTCAAAACGCCGATACGCTTCAGTCGAATCGTGCCGTCCCCGCTTATCGCCCTTATCGTGGTCACGATTCTGTCATTGCTGCTGGGCTTTGATGTGCCGGTCATTGGCGAAATCCCGATGGGGCTGCCCGACCTGGCCATCCCGACTTTCTCGCTGGCCACCTGGACCACCATATTGGTGCTGGGTGCCACCCTTGCGGTGCTGGGCAGCATAGACAGTCTGCTTACTTCGCTGGTGGCTGACTCGCTTACCCGCAGCAGACATGAATCCAACCGCGAACTTGTCGGCCAGGGGCTGGGCAACATGTTGTGCGCCTTTGTGGGCGGTTTGCCCGGCGCAGGGGCCACCATGCGTACTGTGGTCAACATCAAGGCCGGCGGGCGGGGGCGCTTGTCCGGGGTGATGCACGCGATGTTCCTGCTGGCGCTGCTGCTCGGTGCGGCACCACTGGCCACACAGATTCCGCTGGCGGTGCTGGCCGGCATATTGGTCAAGGTGGGGCTGGATATTCTGGACTATCGGCTGCTCAAGCTATTGCGTCGCGCGCCGAGGGCTGACGTAGTGGTAATGGGTGTGGTGTTTGTGCTCACCGTGTTTGTCGACCTCATCGTTGCGGTCGGTGCGGGAGTTGTCATTTCCATGGGCTTGATCATTCATCGACTGGTGCAGCAGACCAGCTTTAGTGTGTATTCGGCTGGCGAAGATCAGGACGACGGCATCGAGAGCAGTGAGATTGAGGGCAGGGTGCGCACCATCCGCATAGACGGCCCGTTCTTTTTTGGTTCGGCCAGCCGCTTGCTTGATCGTGCTGATCAGGTCATGGAAACCAGTGTGGTGGTGTTTGACTGCACCCGTGTGCGCTTCATGGATTTGTCGGCGCAGTTTGCGCTGGAAGAAATGATAGAACGACTCAAGGACATCGGCGTGCCCTCTTTCGTGGCGGTGAGCGACGAGCAGTACGAGTCCCTGGCGCGCCTGCAAGCGCCTTTTATTCCGCCATCCATTCTATTCAGGGATTTTGACTCTGCCCTCAGTGCTGCGCGTGGGGCGACTGGCGCTTAAAGACCCGGTCGCGCAGCGGTCGGCTACCAAACCACAACAACACCAGCAGCGCCGACCATTCCAGCCACTCTGGCAGCAACTCGGCCACAGTCTCGACATGCGCAGCCGGGTTGATGCCTGTCGCCGCCAGCACAGCGTCCAGCAACAGGCCGGCCACGATTGCGCAGACCACGATGCCGACCAGGTAGAGGCTCACGCCAGCGTTGCCAAACTCCCGTCGCAGCAGGCCAAGCGTGGCGGCGCTAGTGATCAGGCCTGCCAGCAGAAACACCAGCACCGTGCCGGGCGACATCCCGGCTACCAGCATGCTGGCGGCAATCGGCGTGGCGGCGGTGGCACAGATATAAAGCGGAATGCCCACAACCGCCATCAGCAGCATCGGCAGCAGCCCACTGCCATGGTCAGCCAGGGCTTGCGGTGGCAGCCAGGCCATCAGCGCGCCGGCAATGACCAGCCCCGCCAGCAGCCAGGGACCGATATCGGTGAGCAAGTTGTCAAACGCGTAGTGCAAGCCGTCGCGTAACTGGCTGACCCGGGTTGCGGGCGGGGCATGCTTTGCGGTGTTTTTGCTTTCTGTGCCACAACTGCTACCGCAGCAACTGCCGCAGGCGCTGGTCGCCGCAGCCACGGGTTTTGGTGCCTGCCTGCCGCTCAGGCCCACCAGCAAACCAGTGGCAATAGCGGTGGCAATTGCCCCGATGGCCCGCGCTACCATCATCACCGGGCCAAGCAAGGCGTAGCTGATGGCCAGTGAGTCTGCGCCAATGCCTGGCGTGCCGATCAGAAACGCCGTGGTCGGCCCACGGCCAGCGCCACCCTTGTGCAGGGTCAGCGCCGTGGGGATGGCACCGCAAGAGCACAGCGGCAGGGGCGCTCCAATCACCGCAGCCCGCGCGGTGGCAGCCAGCCCTTCGCCACCGACCCAGCGCTGCAGCAAGGTTTCGTTCACCCACGCCTTGATCATGCCTGCGATCAGCAAGCCCAGCAACAGCCACGGCGCAGCGCTCAGTGATACCGCAAGAATCTGAAGCAGAGTGTTCATTGCAAGCGCGACTCCGTGTAGAAAATTTGCCGATCAGGCTGCACTAAAAAACTGCCGAATCGCGCGGTGACCGGATTTCCGGCTGTTCGTGCCACATCAGGTCAGTCTGCCACCACAGCCTGTCACTGCAGTTTGCTGTCGTCGCCCATCTGTGTCGTCAGACAACATGCCTGTCGCTCGGTTCGGCGTTGCCCGGCACAGCCGGCGCGTCTGTCGGGGCCGGGTCTTCGATAAGCTCGCGATGCACGCAAACCGCAGTGGCACGGGGCCGGACTGACTCCCCGCGCTCTTCGATGCGTGCGCGCGTAAAAGCCGCGCCAAACAGGAGGATGAGGGCTGAATAATTGACCCATAGCAACAGCAGCGCCAGCGAACCGGCCGCGCCGTAGGTGGAGGCCGTGGCGGTGTTGGCCAGATAAAAGGCAATCGCCACCCGGCCAGCCGAAAACAGCAAGGCGGTGACGATGGCGCCCAGCAGCACATCCTTCCAGCTCAGTCGCACATCCGGCAGCACCCGGAACAGCGCGGCAAACAGGGCGGTCGCCACGGCCAGGCCCACCACTGCCTCGAGCGATGACAGCACCACACCGGGCACCCACAGCCAGTCGCTTGCAAACACCACCAGCGTGCGCAAACCCACACCCACCAGCAGCGACACCAGCATGATGAAGCCGATTACCAGCACCATCGTGAGCGACAGCACGCGTGTCTTGATGAACAGAAAGAGGCTGTTGCGCGAGGGCTTGGGCGCCACGCCCCAGATGGCGTTGAGCGAAATCTGCATCTGGGCAAATACCGTGGTGGCACCAAACACCATCGCCCCCAGCCCCAGCATCATTGGCATCAGGCCGCTCTGGTCTATCTGGCTGCTGGCCACCGCAGTCTGCACTGCCTCGGCTGCGCGTGGCCCCAGCACCTCTTCAAGTTGCACCGCAATTTCACCTCTGGCTGCTTCTTCGCCAAGCACCAGGGCTACCACTGCCACCGCAATGATCACCACCGGCGCAATGGAAAACACGGTAAAAAACGCCAGCGCAGCCGCAAACACAAAGGCGTTGGCATCCAGCCAGCAGCGCACCGCCCGGCGCAGCACACGGAACCAGAAGACGAATGGATTGACGCGCTGAGCGCCATTGGCTTGGGTAGTCATGACGTGCATTTTACCCAAGCCGCTCAAGTCGCCAAGTCTTACCGAGTGGCAAGTTGTGTCTTGTAATCGCGGATGCGCTGCGCATTTACGCCAAGATCGCTGGAACCTATCCGCGACATCGAGCGCATGTCGATACGGCTCACCGGTCCGTCCTGCTGCACCCGGATCACCACGTCGTCCTTGAAGGCAAACCAGCGGCTGGTGGCAACCGCCTCGATCCGGCCTTCGGTTGGTTCGGCAGCGATGATCTCCCAGCCCATCGCCTGCGCTGCCGCCAGCGCCTTGTCGAAGGCGGCAGCGGCGGCCAGTGGCAGATACGCTGGCGTAATGTCAGGGTAGGCATTGCGTTGCGTCTCTGCCAGTCCGGCCCCTGCGTGGATCGCCGAGTTTTCGTCGGCCTGGCGTAATGCGGCAGCCGCTACAAAAGCGGGCGGATTATCGAGATCCGTCGAAATGTCGTGAATCTCGGGCACCTTGGTCGCCTGATACAGGCCACTCAGCGGCAAGGCCAGCGCCGCAACAAGCAGGATCATTGCCAGCAGCGACAGCGGTTTGTACTCGCGCTGCCGCGCCGATATCAGCGCAGCAATGCCCATCATCAGCACAAACAGGCCCAGGCTCATGCCTATCGCCATGATCTGAAAGCCGGTGGCAAAGTGCCACACACCGGCGCGGGTGCCCACCGCCGAAACAACAATCAGCAAGGCGGTGAGCACTGCGCCTGCCAGCGTTAAATGCGGGAGTTTCAAGGGGTTTCTCCAGAAATATGAAATAAATGCTGCGCCCGAGAGCGAGTCCATGAGAGCAATTTTAGGCTGCCAAACCGCTGTGGCCCTGATGCCGGTCAATTTGTTCGTCAAGACAACTCCAAAAACCTGCTCACAGACCGGGGCAGCCGCTTTGCGCTGGCTCCCCGGTACGAAAACGGATAGGCTCACGCCTCGCAGATTCCGGCCTGCCATCGCAGCCCTCACCGCATTTTTCGAGCCCCCAATGCAGTCCATCCGTCGTTTCGCGTCCGAGGTCTGGGCAGTGTACTTTGCGCTGCTCAAGGTCATGGTGCCCGCAATCATCGTTGTGAAACTGCTCGACATGGCAGGTGCCACCGACTTGCTGGCTGTTGCAATTGGCCCGCTGATGCAACTTGTTGGCCTGCCCGAGAGCATAGGCATTGTGTGGGCAACTGCCATGCTCACCAACATCTATACCGGCATGGTGGTGTTTGTGGACTACGCAGCCCAACAGCCGCTCAGCGTTGCACAAGTGACCGTGCTCGGCACCATGATTCTAGTGGCCCACTCGCTGCCGGTCGAAGGCGCGGTAGCCAAGGCATTGGGCGTGGGCTGGGGCGTTACCTTGGGCCTGCGCATTGGTGGTGCGCTGGTGCTGGGCGCCATGCTCAATCTTGGCTATAGCCTCACCGACACCTTGCAGCAACCCAGCCGTCTGCTGTGGCAACCGGCCACCGCCAGCGATCCCAGGCTGACCACATGGGCCATCGAACAAGTGCAATTGCTGCTGCTGGTGCTGGCCGCCATCGCCACCCTCATGGCGTTGCTGCGACTGCTACGCGCCATCGGCGTGGAGCGCCTGATGCACTGGTTGCTCGCCCCGCTGCTACGCCTCATCGGCATCCGCCGTCAGGCCGCCAGCATCACCATCATCGGCACCACGCTCGGCCTGAGCTACGGTGCCGGCCTGCTCATCCAGGAAGGCCGCAGCGGCCAGCTCACCCGCCGCGACATCTTTCTGACCATGGGCTTTCTCGGGCTATGTCACAGCGTCATAGAAGACACCTTGCTCATCCTCGCCCTGGGTGCCGACCTATCCGGCATCCTGTGGGCGCGGCTGGCCTTTGCGGTGGTGGTGATCGCCGTGCTGGCCCGGTTGCTGAAGGCGGATGATGACGAGGAAAACACCACCCACCCCAGTCGTAGCCCGGATGAAGCAAAGCGGGATCCGGGAATCGGTGCATGACCTCGCATCGCAGGTTTGTTCTGCGCCTGTTCAGCGTTGCGCATTGTCGTCAATACCGTTCCGGACGGGGCAATACGAATAACATAAAATAAAAAATGGGAATAAAAAATAGTAAAAAATGGTAAAAAATGGTAAAACAAAAAAAACAAAAAATAGGGACAGACCACGTTTTCACACGTTTTCACAGCACAAAGGGCGTGCTCTAAATTTAGAAAACCGTGGTCTGTCCCCGTTTCTATGCTAAATTTAGAAAACCGTGGTCTGTCCC
>DAIMZH010000009.1:0-92217 GCA_036734105.1 Azoarcus sp.
TCGTTCAGGGAAGCCGCGCATTATAAACACCATCACTGCCCTGTCAAGCGGTTGTTTGTCGAATGCGGGAAGCTTGTGCTTGAGATGTAAACCAAGCATCGAGAACAGAACGTCGATCGCCTGCTTCGTACACAACACAACAGGTCGGCAGACAGCAAAGTGCAGCAATTTTTGGTTTCATTGGTATGAATGTCGTTTCGCATTGCGAAAAAATTAGCTTAATACACTGTTTTAATTAACTTTTTTATTTCTTATGTCTTATATAAGACATGTTGCTGCAAAGCAGAAAGCGTCCTATACTCTCACACCATCGGATGCATGATGTTTAAAAACGAACATTCAAGACTTCGTGTCGAAATGTACGGACACGCATCAAGGCCAGAGGCCGCCTCGTGCCGACCAGGTTTGTCGGTTCAAGACAGTTTTCGTAAGGGTCACATCTGAAAAACTTCTCCTCCCCTAGCAACCTGCTTGTTTAAAGGAAACGTCATGACCATGACTCGCGAACAACAAATCGCCGCCCTTGAGAAGGACTGGGCTGAAAACCCCCGCTGGAAAAGCGTCAAGCGTGGCTACACGGCCGCCGATGTCGTTCGTCTGCGCGGCAGCGTCCAGCCTGAATACACCTATGCCAAGAACGGCGCCGAGAAGCTGTGGGCGAAGGTAAACGGTGGCGCCAAGAAAGGTTACGTCAATGCGTTTGGCGCGATCACCGCTGGCCAAGCCATGCAACAGGCCAAGGCTGGCCTTGAGGCTGTGTATCTGTCCGGCTGGCAGGTTGCTGCTGACGGCAACACCTCCGAAACCATGTACCCGGACCAGTCGCTGTACGCCTATGACTCAGTCCCGACCATGGTGCGCCGCATCAACAACACCTTCAAGCGCGCCGACGAGATTCAGTGGGGCCGTGGCATCAACCCGGGTGACGAAGGCTTTGTTGATTACTTCCTGCCGATCGTGGCTGACGCCGAAGCTGGCTTTGGCGGTGTGCTGAACGCCTTCGAACTGATGAAGAACATGATCACCGCCGGTGCATCAGGTGTTCACTTTGAAGACCAGCTCGCAGCGGTCAAGAAGTGCGGTCACATGGGTGGCAAGGTGCTGGTCCCGACCCGCGAAGCGATCGAGAAGTTGATCGCAGCGCGTTTTGCGGCCGACACCATGGGCGTTCCGACGCTGATCCTGGCTCGTACCGACGCAGAGGCCGCCAATCTACTGACCTCTGACTACGACGAAAACGACAAGCCCTTCCTCGTTGGCGATCGCACGCAAGAAGGCTTCTACCGCGTCAAGAATGGTCTGGAACAGGCTATCTCCCGCGGTGTCGCCTATGCACCCTACGCCGATCTGGTGTGGTGCGAGACCGGCACGCCGGACCTCGGTTTTGCACGCGAATTTGCGCAGGCCGTGCATGCAGCATGCCCGGGCAAGCTGCTGTCCTACAACTGCTCGCCGTCTTTCAACTGGAAGAAGAACCTGGACGACGTGACCATCGCCAAGTTCCAGGACGAGCTTGCCGCAATGGGCTACAAGTACCAGTTCATCACCTTGGCCGGTATTCACCTGATGTGGTACAACACCTTCCAGTTCGCCCACAGCTATGCTCGCGGTGAAGGCATGAAGCACTACGTTGAAATGGTTCAAGAGCCGGAATTCGCCGCTCGCGACAAGGGTTACACCTTTGTTTCGCATCAGCAGGAAGTTGGCGCTGGCTATTTCGACGATGTCACCACTGTCATTCAGGGCGGTTCATCCTCCGTGAAGGCGCTGAGCGGCTCGACCGAAGAAGAGCAGTTCCACTAATCGGAGCAAGCAGCCGGCAGGCTTCTGTATGAGCCCGCCGGCTAATCCACTAGTGTGAAAAGGCCGCCTCACGTGAGGCGGCCTTTTTGTTTGTAGATGGACCTTTTGCTTTGGACTACTGGGAACGACCTTCTCCGTGCCAGGCCTTTCCGCTCTGCGCGCCCTTTCCACCCTTGGCCATCAGACGTCCGAACTCGGCGTCAAATACTTTCTTTTGGGCGTCACCAAGACTATCGTAGAAAGTAGTGACTGCGGCACGAGTCTGTCTCATCACTTGCAAACGCGCCTCAGCGCCTTGCTCACGCGCAGCCAGACGTTCGGGAGCCGATGCGGGGCGGTTTTCGTTGGCACGCTCGGCCATCTGCCCGGTCATGTTGCCGACACCGGCTAGCACGTCACGCTGAAAACTCTCCCAGGCACCACGCTGCTCAGGTTGAAGCGCCAGCGCAAGCTCAACACGGGCAAGTTGTTGCTCGACACGAGTAGACATTCGCTCCTGCATGAGCTCAGCGCGCTCTGGCGTCCATTGCCCCTTTCCTTCCTTGCCCCAACCACAGTCGCCACGCGCCATGGCAACACTGCCACCCACCGCCAGGGCCGCAGCCAAGGCGCCAAGCATCAATTTCCTGTTGATCGATTTCATGATTTTCTCCTTGTTGGCATACGCTCCGCGTTTCGGGGCGTTGACGACAGTAAAGCACCCGGATGTATGCCGCCTTTGTCCCTGAGGACTCAACATGCAACTGTTTGTACCAACACGGGGCAGGGATACAGTGAGGTACAAAGAGCGCGTAGAATTCGGAGACTAAAGAAAGGAAATTCACCACAACAGTCATGCCCCTTCCCGACACTCTGATATTGCACATCAAAGGAATGAACTGCGCATCGTGCGTTTCACATGTTGAGCGTGCGCTGACTCGCGTGGATGGCGTGAGCGCCGCGAGCGTCAATCTGGCGACAGAAAGCGCAACTGTTTCACTGCAATCCAAACTACGGGCCGAGACGCTGGTCGAGGCTGTGGTGTCGGCAGGATACGAAGTGAGTCACGACACCCTGACCATGGAAATCGGCGGCATGACCTGCGCTGCCTGCGTTGGACGCGTGGAACGCGTGCTGAAACGGGTTCCGGGCGTAATGCAGGCAAACGTCAATCTGGCCGCGCAACAAGCACATCTGAAAGTGCTTGCCGGCACATCAACGAAGGTCTTGCTGGAGGCGATTGCCAAGGCGGGTTTCACCGCTCGCACGGCCGACGAGACCAGTTCTGAACAGAAGGAAGATGAGGCCAGGTCAGAGCACCTGGCTTTGCGCAACTCGGTAATCCTGGCAGGCGGATTGACGTTGCCGGTGTTCGTGCTTGAGATGGGATCGCACCTGATACCCGGCATGCACGATTGGGTGATGCAACATATCGGCCATCATCAGAGTTGGTGGCTGCAAGCCATACTGACCACTTTAGTGCTGTTCGGACCCGGTCTGCGTTTTTTCCGCAAGGGTGTCCCCGGCTTGTTACGTGGCGCTCCCGACATGAACGCCCTGGTTGCGCTCGGGACTGGCGCAGCATGGTCCTACTCTATGGTCGCGCTGCTCGCACCGGGGCTTTTGCCTGACGGCACGGTCAATGTGTATTTCGAGGCAGCCGCAGTCATTGTCACCTTGATCCTGGTCGGCCGACTGCTTGAAGCTCGCGCGAAAGGCAAAACCAGTGCTGCGATCCGCCAGCTTATGCGTATTCAGCCACGAACTGCACGGGTGAAGAAAGACGGAGACTTTATCGACCTGTCGATTGAACAGGTGGTCAGGGGCGACCTGCTGCAAGTGCGCCCGGGAGAGAAGATTCCGGTAGACGGCGAGATTGTCGAGGGCGCTTCGTATGTGGATGAGTCCATGATCACCGGCGAGGCGTTACCGGTCGCCAAGGAACCGGGCGACAAAGTGGTTGGTGGCACGATAAATAGCAACGGAGCATTTGTCTTTCGGGCCATCAAGGTAGGTTCGGATACGGTCCTCGCCCAGATCATACGCATGGTCGAAACCGCCCAAGGAGCCAAACTGCCAATACAGGCTGCAGTCGACAAGGTAACCATGATCTTTGTGCCGGTCGTCATGGGTGTCGCCCTCCTTACCTTTGTGCTGTGGATGATTTTTGGCGCGGCTCCTGCCCTGAGCTTTGCTCTGGTCAATGCAGTTGCGGTGCTGATCGTGGCGTGCCCATGCGCAATGGGTCTGGCCACACCGACCTCCATCATGGTGGCAACCGGCAGAGCTGCGTCCATGGGCGTATTGTTTCGCAAGGGAGATGCCCTGCAACTGCTGCGCGACACCCGGGTAATTGCGTTGGACAAAACCGGGACAATCACGCTGGGACGCCCGCAATTGACCGACTTGGTGTTGGTACAGAGCAATGACACACAAGCAGCACCGGACGATTCACTATCGCAGGACAGGATCTTGGCGCTGATGGCAGCAGTGGAGCAGCACTCCGAGCATCCTATCGCACGGGCGATTGTGGATGGCGCCATTGAAAAAGGCGTGGGAAAACTTGATGCCACGCGCTTTGAAGCGCTTGCAGGGTTCGGAGCAAAAGCGGAAGTTGACGGTCACCTGGTGGCGATCGGCGCCGAACGCTTCATGCAACAGCTAGGCATCGACTGCCAGGCTGTTGCGGAAGCACACAGACAACTCGCCGATGAAGGCAAGACACCGGTTCATGTTGCCATTGACGGCAAACTGATGGCGCTGGCCGCAGTAGCCGACCCGATCAAGCCCGACGCAGCACGCGCAATTGCGAACCTGCGCAACATGGGCCTGCAAGTAGCGATGATTACCGGCGACAACGCTCGCAGCGCCGCGGCGATTGCGCGCCAGGCAGGTATCGACGAAGTCGTTGCCGACGTGTTGCCTGCGGGGAAGGTGGAGGCTGTACAAGCCCTTCGCGAACGTTTCGGCCGTATCGCGTTTGTCGGAGACGGTATCAACGATGCGCCCGCCCTGGCACACGCCGACGTTGGCATTGCCATCGGGACCGGCACAGATGTTGCGATCGAAAGCGCTGACCTGGTGCTGATGTCCGGAGAGCTCGCTGGGGTGCCGCGCGCCATCGCCTTGTCAAGAGCGACCATTCGGAACATTCATCAAAACCTGTTCTGGGCCTTTGCCTACAACAGCGCCTTGATACCGCTGGCGGCTGGTCTGCTCTATCCTTCTACTGGCTGGTTGTTGTCACCGATTTTTGCCGCTGCCGCAATGTCATTGTCGAGCATCTTTGTGCTTGGCAACGCTTTACGGCTGAAAGCAGTCACTTTGAGCAGCGACTGAAGGATGCATCAAAAGAACTTCACGAGCGACCAGCGCACAGAATATTCGGTGCGCGGGATGTGAGAAGTATCAAACGCACAGGCGAGCATTTGAACTTCGCGTCACGCATCAACCCGGTTGTGCAGGTGTTTTCGATGCATTTTGAAGTGGTTGAACACTGTCGCAGCCAATCTGTCCAAGAAAACAACAATCATGCTTTTCTTTAAGCCAAACTCAGGGATACGCCATGCAACGAGATCCAAGATTCGAATACGTACTGCGTTCAATGCGTCAGGATGGCAAACGCGAACTCACTTGGTTACAGAAGGCTGGCGGAGTGCTCGCAGCGCTCACCTTCTTTGCCCTGGCAATCATGTTTTCGGTGGTTTTCTTTGCATTTGCCCTGACCGCAGGCTTGGCCGCCGGGGCTTACTTCTGGTGGAAAACCCGCAAGCTCCGCAAGGCAATGCGTGAGACGCCACCTGAAGGCTTGGTAATCGAGGGTGAAATCATCCGCGAAGTGAACGAATCTGATACTGGCAACGCTGAAACTAACCGCAACCGGCACTGAAGCGCTCACCCTATTGCTTGCGTGATTTGTTCGACGTACAGAGTTGGATAGGCTGCGTGGCTCTGCTGACTGCTCGGGCTACGCGCAGCACACCATGCTCCGGTTTGCAGTGATCGCTTTGGTCGGCGTATGATTTGACCAATAAAAACAAGGCTTCTGACCGATTCTTGCCAGCGGCCTAAAAGTCAAGGTGCACTTGGGGCCTGTGGATACGCCATGCTTAACGGCATCCTGCTCACAAGCGGCGAGCTCCTTGCCCGCAGCACTCACGGTCAGTCGCGAGAACTGCCGTCTGCCTGAGCACTCTCCGTAAGACCCAATGACGCCGCCACGCAAGGCATTATTTGCCCGTACGAAAAGTCCGCTTTACAGACCGATCTGGTCTGCACCTGCTCGCGGACACTGGAGAGATTGACCATGTCAGATATCTTTGAAAACCCGATGGGGTTGATGGGCTTTGAATTCGTCGAGTTTGCCTCGCCCACCGCAGGCGTCCTCGAACCCTTGTTTGAGATGCTTGGTTTTTCCCTTGTCGCTCGCCATCGCTCCAAGGACGTCAGCCTGTATCGACAAGGTGGCATCAACTTCATCCTGAACAACGAGCCGGGCAGCATGGCGGCCTACTTTGCAGCAGAACATGGCCCCTCGGCGTGCAGCATGGCCTTTCGGGTTCACGATTCACATCAGGCCTACGCTCGCGCCCTGGAACTTGGCGCACAACCAATAGAGATACCAACCGGCCCCATGGAGTTAAGGTTGCCGGCGATCAAAGGCATCGGCGGAGCTCCGCTCTACCTGATCGACCGCTTCGAAGAAGGCCGCGCCATTTACGACATCGACTTCAATTTTATCGAAGGCGTGGACAGACACCCGACCGGCCATGGACTCAAGTACATCGACCATCTCACCCATAATGTCTATCGCGGTCGCATGGCCTACTGGGCCGTATTCTACGAAAAACTCTTCAATTTTCGCGAACTGCGATACTTCGACATAAAAGGTGAATACACCGGGTTGACCTCCAAAGCCATGACCGCACCTGATGGCAAAATCCGCATTCCGCTCAATGAGGAAGCGTCGGGGAAAACCGGACAGATTGAAGAGTTTCTGATGCAATTCAACGGCGAAGGCATTCAGCACATCGCACTCTACACCGATGATCTGATTTCCACCTGGGATGCGCTCAAACGTGCAGGCCTGCCCTTCATGACAGCCCCGCCGGACACCTACTACGAAATGCTGGATCAGCGTTTGCCGGGTCATGGACAGGCAGTTGATGCGCTCCGCTCACGTGGCATCCTGCTGGACGGAAACACCACAGACGGTCAGCCGCGTTTGCTGTTGCAGATCTTCTCCGGTACCTTGCTGGGGCCAGTCTTTTTTGAGTTCATACAGAGAAAAGGCGACGAAGGCTTTGGAGAGGGAAATTTCAAGGCACTTTTCGAATCCATAGAACGGGATCAGATCAAGCGCGGCGTGATCCGTGCCGACTGATGCCGACAAAACCATACTTTCCAGTTGGTGTATGCAATGACCCAGACAAGTTATTTGTGGACGCCACCGCGCTGCCCTTCCCTGCCGGTCAAGGGGCGCAGTGAGCGTTTTCCGGTTCGGCGGATCTTTTGCGTCGGGAGAAACTACCAAGGACATGCAGTCGAAATGGGCACCCCTATCGACAAGACAACGATGCAGCCGTTCTACTTCATGAAAGACCCGGGTTCGCTGGTTGAATCCGGGGCCACGATTTCCTACCCACCCGGCACACGCAATCTTCACCACGAAATGGAGTGGGTCATTGCCATAGGCAAGCCAGGGTTTCGCGTCGACAGGTCTGCTGCCGGCGACATGATATTTGGTTACGCTGCCGGACTGGACATGACACGGCGTGATCTGCAGGCCAAGGCAAAGGACCTGGGCCGCCCCTGGGATGTGGCCAAGAACTTTGAACAGGCTGCGGTCTGTTCTGAAATCGTGCCGCGCGCGGAAACAACGCTTGGCCGAGGCCGGATCACACTTCAGGTCAATGGTGAAACACGCCAGAGCTCCGATCTGTCCATGCTGATATGGAGCGTGGATGAGCTCATTGCGGATCTGACGCGACTCTACCATCTGGAACCTGGCGATCTGATCTATACCGGCACACCTGAAGGTGTCGGACCTGTGGAGCCCGGTGATCACCTCTACGGAAAGATCGACGGTGTTGGCGAAATCAGGCTGAGCATTTCAGGCGACGGGCAACCCGCCCAGACTGCCTTGCAGTAATCAACCAACACCTTGATGAGCACTGACACGCATGCCGTTCAGTGCTCACTTTTCCGGATTGCCCTTGAGCAGGCGCAACACAAGACGGATACCGAGTGCGGCATTGCCCAACGCAAAGACGGTCAACACCAAGACCACCGCGGTCGGCCACTCTCGTGTGTACAACATCCAGATCAAAATAGAGGACAAGAAATTCAACACGAGCATCAACCAGAAAACCGGATTTCCCGGTTGATACAGGTGCCTCAAGCTTCCAAACGTCATGAATTGAAAATCCTTTCACGCTAAATGAGGATGGCTTGACCTGGATCAAATTCGCCCGATCATGCCCCTTGCACTGAGGCGTAACATTACTCTTTTGTTCAACGAGCACAAGGAGAGCGCATGACCGCCAGAATACCTAACCCCAAGACCAAACAAACCAAAGCTGCCCGCAAAAATTCCACCCCGAACACCTCATCCCGTCCAGTCTCACAGGGCGATGTGTCCCCGGATCAAACCCCACAGGGGATTGAAGACTTCGAGATTGATCAAAGTGTTTCGGGCGCCACCGACTCCAAGCAGGTCGCGCTGAGAGACATCATGGACGCCGGCAAGGGCGACATCAACACCTTGGTTGAGCATCTCGATGCCATCATCCAGGGCGTGTCACCAGACGACCTCGCCCTGCTTCGCAAGTCGCTTTTTCAAGACGAACTCGCTGCCACAGTCAAAACCGGCGTGAGGCGGGACGACGAATTGTCGGACGACTGGCGCACTGGCGGCTACCCCTACAAAAACCTGATGACCCGGAAGAACTACGAGAAGCAAAAGTATCGGCTTCAGGTAGAGTTGCTGAAACTGCAGCGATGGGTCAAGGAGTCTGGACAGCGCGTTGTGATTCTTTTCGAAGGGCGCGATGCGGCAGGCAAGGGCGGCACCATCAAGCGTTTCATGGAACACCTCAACCCTCGTGGTGCTCGCGTGATTGCGCTTGAAAAGCCAAGCGAAACAGAGCGCGGACAGTGGTATTTCCAGCGCTACATCCAGCATCTGCCGTCAGCCGGCGAGATCGTGCTGTTTGACCGCTCATGGTACAACCGTGCTGGTGTCGAACGCGTCATGGGTTTTTGCACACCCGACGAATACAGCGAATTCATGCGCCAAGTGCCCGAATTTGAGCGAAACCTTGTGCGCAGCGGCATCCACGTCATCAAGTTCTGGTTTTCGGTCAGCCGCAACGAGCAGCGCCGCCGATTCAAGGAACGTGAAGCTCACCCGCTAAAGCAGTGGAAATTGTCTCCAATCGACCTCGCCTCGCTGGACAAGTGGGACGACTACACAAAGGGCAAAGAGGCGATGTTCTTTTACACCGACACTGCTGACGCCCCATGGACCGTCGTCAAGTCTGACTGCAAAAAGCGGGCTCGCCTGAACGCTTTGCGCTACGTCCTGCACAAGCTGCCTTACACCAACAAGAGTCTTGACCTGATTGGTCCAATCGACCCCTTGCTGGTGGGACGTGCCAACGTTGTTTATGAGCAAGGCGAAAAGGAAGAACTGCCCCTGCTTTAAGAGTAGTCAACCGGAAAACCAGCCGACCATCTTCGTCTTCAAAGCGCATTGAACTTGCGTACGATAAAACAGGTTGTTGCGGCTGTGTTTTCCAATCTGCCAAGTGTCGTGCTGATCGATCAGCAACAAGCCTGCCTGGACGCTACGAGGCGAAGCGCCCGCTCAGCTTGCAGACGAACAACTTCAACAGCCCGGCCACCTCGGCACACTCTGGTCCGCCCAACTCATGCCCCGATTCGCTGCAAATCTTAGCCTGCTCTTCACCGAGCTGGACTTTCTTGACCGTTTCGATGCTGCCGCACAGGCCGGCTTCAGCGCAGTCGAGTTTCAATTTCCCTACGCCTGGTCTGCCGACCTCATTGCCGAGAGAATGCGTCGCGCCGGCCTGCAAGTAGTGCTTCACAATCTGCCTGCCGGTAACTGGGCTGCTGGCGAGCGCGGCATAGCCTGTCATCCGGCGCGTCATGCTGAATTTGCAGATGGCCTGCGAAAAGCGATTGACTACGCGGGCACACTGGCCTGCCCGCAACTCAACTGCCTGGCCGGCATCGTGCCTCCGGCAGTCAGCCATGAGCAAGCGCACGCCACTTTCGCCCACCAGTTAAGACATGCTGCCGATGTACTTGGTAGCGCCGGACTCCGGCTGCTTGTTGAATTCATCAATACACGTGACATACCCGGCTTCTTTCTGTCCAGCAGCAAACAAGCCGAGACAGTTATTGATGCAGTAGGCAGCCCAAACCTCCATCTTCAATATGACATCTATCATGCACAGCGCACAGAAGGCGAACTTGCCGCAAACATTGAACGCTTGCTGCCCAGAATCGCCCACATACAGCTAGCGGACAACCCTGGTCGCCATGAGCCGGGCACTGGCGAGATCAACTTCGACTTCCTGTTCAAACACATCGACAGCATTGGCTACGCTGGCTGGATAGGCTGTGAATATCTTCCCAGCAGGTCAAGCCGGGAATCGCTCGAATGGCTGAGAAAAATTACCGCCTGAGCACGTAAAGAGCCACATCCTTGGCTGTGCCCGCCAGTTTAGACGAGTACAATCAAGGCAACGTTTCGCGGACATCCCGCACACCTCAGGGCGGCAAGAATCTCCACCCGGCACCCTGAATCAAAGTCTGAGCTCAACGCAACCGGACAATTGCACGAACAAGCCGGAATCATCAACGAACAAAGCGGCGCAAGGACATCGCAATGGACCAGTTTCAGCAGCAATTCGAGCGTTTCGCCACTCAAATCGAACAAGAACTCAAGAGCCGCTCACTAAGCTTTCCCACCGCATTTGATATCACCATGCGCATTCGTCGACTGGCGAATGACAATAGCGCTTCACTTGACGATGTGTCATCGGTGGTGCAACTCGAACCCATGCTCAGCGCACGCGTGGTGCGGCTTGCCAATTCGGCCAGCATCAACCGCTCTGGCCGTGACATCACCAGCGTTGGAGAGGCGATCTCGCGCATCGGCCTGTCGACCCTGCGCAGCCTCGCCCTGGCGGTGTCTTTCGAGCAATTGTCCCAGGACGCCAGATCACCCAATCTGCGGCGCTTGGGCACCGAATTCTGGAAGCACTCGGTCGATGTCGCTTGCTGGTCGTCCGCCATCGCACGCGAACTCAAAATTGCCCCGCCAGAGACGGCCATGTTTGCGGGCATCCTGAGCAACATTGGCGAGTTCTATCTGTTTGCCCGCGCTGCGGAATACCCCGCATTCGAAGCCAATCTGGACCGCTTCGCCGAGTTTGCGCTTGCTTGGCATGAGCCTGTCGCGCGCTCCATTCTTGAGTCTCTATCGCTACCCGAGGTCGTCATCAATGCCTTCCGATACGAAGATGTGTATGGCGGGAGCTGGCCACCAAAAGACCTCAGCGACATCCTCTTTCTGGCGGAAATCGCAAGCGAACATCCTGACCCGGTTCTCGGGTTATTGCACCTGCCGCGCCCTGCACTGGAAGATGTGTTCTCAGGCACAGAGGAAACCGAGCGACTGGTCAAGCTGGTTGAAAGCGTCAGCACCCATCGAGCTCACCTCCTTGCGGCCTTGGCTGGATAGGGCCACCAAAAGCATCGACGGAGCTTGTCATGGCCTTGGCGCAGGTGTTTCGCCCTACAACAGGGCTGTCCGGACTGGATGCAGTCATGGCCGGTATAGCACCGGGTGATAACATCGTCTGGCAGATCCAGAGCCTTGAGGAATACCGCTCACTGGTCACCCCATACGCCCAGGCGAGCTTGGGGCAAAACCGCCCACTGATCTACTTCCGCTTTGCCAGCCACTCACCGCTGTTGCCCTCAGACACACACGCCAGGGTTCATTGCATCAATCCCACGGAAGGCTTCGATGCTTTCGTGAATCAGGTGCATCATGTCATCGAGGGAGCTGGCACCGAGGCAATTTACATCTTTGACTGCCTGTCGGAGCTTGCCGAGGTGTGGCAATCAAACCGCATGATGGCCAACTTTTTCAGGCTGACCTGTCCTCGCCTGTTCGATCTCGATACCGTCACCTATTTTGCCATTCTCCGCAACACCCACACCCGAACCGCTCTGGACCTGATCACCGAAACAACACAGTTTCTGCTTGATGTCTTTCACTGCCGAGGCCGCCACTTCATTCGGCCGGTCAAGGTCAGGCATGACTCCAAGGCGGTGATGAACCTGATTCACGCCTGGGAACCCGGCGATGTCTTCCGGCCGGTGACCGACAGCGGCACGGTTGCCGAGTTGCTGGCTGACTCCGACTGGCAGGGACTGGAAACCGGGCTGGTTAGAGGCTACTGGGAGCGCCTTTTTGCGACGGCCCGTCGAGATCACAAGCGGATTCGGCAAGGCCCCCCGACGGCGGACAGCGACATCATCGAACGCCAATGGTGCGAACAGCTTGCCCCCATGCTGTTCCCGGACGACGCACCGATGACCCGGCTGATATCCCGCTACATCGGGCTGGACGACTTGCTGCAGGTGCGCAAGCGCATGATCGGCACTGGCTCGATCGGCGGCAAGGCGCTGGGCATGTTGCTTGCCCGCGCCATCCTGCGCCATGACGCACCCGACTGCCACGCGCGGCTGGAAGCGCACGACTCCTTTCATGTAGGCACTACGGTTTTCGACAGCTTCCTGGTGTACAACAAGGTGTGGTGGATACGTCGCCAGCAACGCGAACCAGCGGGTTTTCTGCAAGACCTCGATGTAGCTCGCCAACGCATCATGGCCGGTCGCTTCCCTTCGGCCATTGTGCGGCAGTTCGAAGGCATGCTCGACTACTTTGGGGAATGGCCATTCATCGTGCGCTCCAGTTCCCGCCTGGAAGATCGCTACGGCAACGCCTTTGCCGGTCAGTACGACAGCGTGTTCTGCGTCAATCAGGGGCCACGCGACAAACGACTGACCGACTTGCTGGACGCGGTTCGTCAGGTCTACGCCAGCACCTTGTCCGAGAACGCCTTGCGCTATCGGCAGCGACGAGGACTGCTCGACCGGGAAGAGCAAATGGCCCTGCTCATCATGCGGGTGTCCGGCACCGCGGGCACACGCTATTTTCACCCGCATGCAGCCGGTGTTGGCCTGTCGATCAACCCCTACCCGTGGAATCCGGCCATCGACATGCACGCCGGGGTGCTGCGACTGGTAGCCGGACTAGGCACCCGCGCGGTCGATCGCAGCGACGACGACTACACTCGCCTGATCGCTCTCAACGCCCCCAGCCTTCGCCCGGAAGACAACTTTGGTGCTATCGCCAGACACGCCCAACGCCGCATGGACACCCTGGATCTGCAGGGCAATCAGGTCGTGTCCGGCCCGTTTGCGCAATACGTCAGCGAGCAGACCGACTTTCCGATGGCGCTATTCACCAGCCGGGAGAGCCCCGAGCGACCAGCCTTTCTGACCTTTGACGGACTTGTTGCAGAAACCGGATTTGTGCCAGACATGCGGCAGATGCTGCACACCCTGCATGCTGCCTACGAGCACGCGGTGGAGATCGAATTTGCCCTTAATTTTCAACCAGACGGTGCCTACCGCATCAACCTGTTGCAGTGCCGGCCAATGCAGGTACGCGACCTCACCGGATGCACCGCCGAGCCGCCGGCTCATGCCAAGTTGATTGCGCGCGCTTCAGGCGCCGTCATCGGCCCCAGCCGCATCATTCGGCCGGACCGCATCGTGCTGGTTTCCCCAGCACGATTTGCGCCCCTGCGTCAGGCCGACCGCCTGGCTGTGACCCGCCTGATCGGACGCATCAACCGTGCCAGTGCCGACCGCTGCCTGCTGATGCTCGGCCCTGGCCGGTGGGGCTCACGCGACCCGGCGCTGGGCCTGCCGGTTTCGTTCTCTGAAATTAATCATGTTGCCGCGCTTTGCGAGATCGTCGCCATGCACGACAACCTGATACCGGACGTCTCGCTGGGCACTCACTTTTTGAACGAACTCATCGAAGCCGACATGCTCTACTTTGCGCTGTTTCCAAAGATGGCCGGCAGCCTGCTGGATGAAGAGTGGCTGCGCGAATCGCCAAATCGGCTGAGCGACATCGTCCCGGGCGCCGAACAATGGTCTGACGTGGTGCACATCGTCGAGCCGTCGGCCGATGGCGTGGTGTTGTATGCTCGCGCTGAAAAACAGCAGGTGCTGATCAGCGTGGAACCTGCCCCCCCCTACAATCCTTTAGGCCATCTCGCAAAGCAGGACTAAACCGAAGGCAAACCCGGGTCTGTACTGCGCATCAGCGGGAGGTCTGTCAGCCTGTTCATCAGCGCCAACGGGTCACCGCGAACCACTGCATCACGCACGCCACGCAAGGCATTGGTCAGCACCACACGATCGGCGCGGGCCAGATCGGCGAGTGTCACCACCGCCTCGCGTGCGCGCCGGTCAAGGTCCTCAAGCAAGCGACCACGCATCGTGCCAGGCAACACCATGCCGCTTGCCAGCGGCGGTGTCCACCATTCCCCATCCAGCAACACAAACAGGTTGCTGCGCGCACCCTCGCTGATCCGCCCCTCAGCATCATAAAACAGCATGTCGAAACAGCCTTGTGCCACAGCCCGCTGCAAGGCCTGGTCATACAACGCCCGTCGCGTTGTCTTGTGCCTGAGCAAGCCGTCCACCGCCAGCAGTGGCCCCGGCGCCAGCAACAGCCCCAGCGGCTGCTCGGCAAGCGAATCCAGCTTTGTAATGCTCACCGACGCCGTGCCATCGTGCGACAAGCTCAAACGCATCCTGAAGAATTGCCCAGGCGGCAAGGTGACAAGCGCAGCATCCAACGCAGCTTCCAGGTCGGCTTGGCGAGCGGCAAAACCCAGCGTCTGCGCGCTTGCGAGCATACGCGCCAGGTGTTGCGAGCGGTGCTGCACACCCTGTTCGGCGCTTGCCAGCAGGGTTTCGAACAAAGCAAAGCCGGGGTCCAGCGCAGTGGCAAAACTGGCCTTCAGGGCACACTCCTGAAACTCCGCTTCAGCCTCGCTATCCACCACCACGCCCGAACCAATGCCCAACTCGACACGCAAACTGCCCGCTTGAGGCTGATCAACTGCGGCTGCCTCATCCAGCAACAGGGTTCGGATAGGCACGGAAAGGCAAAAGTCTCCAACCCTGTCAGCAGCGTCTCGCGGCGCATCCACCCAGCCGATACAGCCCGTGTATAGCCGACGCGGCCGGGTTTCGAGCTGAGCCACATGCCACATGGTGCGCAACTTTGGGGCCCCGGTGATCGAACCACACGGAAACAAGGCCCGCAGAATATCGGCAAAGCCCACCCCCGGTTTCAACTGCGCCTCAATCGTGGACGTCATCTGCAACACCGTGGCGTAGAACTCAACCTCAAACAAGGCGGGAACACGCACACTCCCAAGGCTGGCCACACGCCCCATGTCATTGCGCAGCAGGTCGACAATCATCAGGTTCTCGGCACGGTTCTTCGGGTCTGCCGCCAGCGCACGTGCACATGCATCATCCCGTGCGACATCACCGCTGCGCGCGGCGGTGCCCTTCATCGGCCTAGTGCGCAATACCCGGTCACGGTGCTCTACGAACAACTCGGGAGAGCAAGACAATACATAGCGCAAACCCTCGCCAGCCGGCAACGCAACAAGTGCACCATAAGCAACCGGTTGACGCGCACGCAAACGCCGATACAAGCTGAGCGGCAAGCCAAACACCTCACCCGAGAGACGATAGGTAAAATTGACCTGATACGTTTCACCAGCTCGAATCGCATCATGAATCGCATCAACCGCCTCGGCAAAGCCCGCTTCACTCACCGACGGCAGCAAACTGCTCAGGCCCGCTGGCGCCGGCCCCTCCAGCATCACTGAACCCAACTGCGCGGCCTCACGTCGAGTCAGCCAAGCGTCCACCGCATCTGAGGTCAGTATTTGCAGGCTACTGAACAGCAACACCCGCAAACACCCGCCTTGCACCGCGAGCCCTTGCAGGCGGGCGCCCCACTCGTAATCGCCCAGCACCACCACATGCAGCCCAGCACGCTGCGCCGACTCCACCTGCTGCCAGAACAGGTCCAGTTGAAGAGGATCATCACAACGCAAATCCGCTGCAAGATTCTCGTAAAGTCGACTCGCAGGGACACCCGCCGCAGCAAGCGCATCATCCAGAAGAACAAAGCTATCGGTATTGATCATCGGCAGTAGTCTACTAGCTCAGGCCTTGATCACTGGCAGCAATTTGCTGCTCAAGGCGCTGTGAGAGATGCGTTTTGCAGTCACCGAAAGAAAGTGAGCAAGTTAATAAACAAATCACGTTGATGATACACAGACTGATCTGCCACTCGAATCAACAACAATCAGTCCAGGCTGCACCCGGCACCGATGAGGTGCCTCCCCCGCGAGAAAATGAGACGGGAACCAGACCCAATCAGGCGAGGGTTCGAGGCATGCCCTCGCATTGGCTCAGATCAAGCGCGAACATATCAACCCGCAACCTGAACATCTGCCGTAGGGTGCTACTAAACATGATTTTCCAGGCGACATTGTCGTCAGCGAAACAGGTCTGGCGGAGTCAGCCGGGTCATCTTGATCGCTGCGACCTAGGGGCTGGGGGCTGGTCGCGTTACAACGAAACAACCCAGAAAGGGCGGCCGAGCGGGTCTCGGGACTGACACAAGCAGGCTTCGCGATGGACAATCACGACCAGATGGAAGAGACTTGTACGCACATGACCAAAAGCTGATGCAGCAAGGCACTCAGGTCTCATATACTTGACACCGCAGTGTTGACCTGCGCCCCACCACCTTCGAGCCGGGAGCAAGAATGAGTCTTGACTGGAAAACCTACGATCCCAGCCCGTTCTTTGACGAGCTGATTGCTGCGCCCGGAAAACCACGCGCGGCCGCTCGCACCTTGACCGATTACCTGGCCACGCTGGGTGACGAGGAAATCCGCGAGCGTAAACGCGCTGCCGAACTGGCGATAATCGAGATGGGTATCAGCTTCACCGTTTACAACGAAGGTGAAAACATTGACCGCGCCTGGCCCTTCGATATCATCCCCCGCGTGATCCCGCGCAAGGAATGGGAGCTTGTACAGGCCGGACTGGTCCAGCGCCTGACCGCGCTCAACATGTTCATTGACGACATCTACAATGGTCAGCGAATCGTCAAGGACAAGGTGGTCCCTGAATACGTTTTTGCCAACTCCAAAAACTTCCGCAAGCAATGCGTCGGGCACAAACCTCCACACGGCGTTTGGGCACACATCTGCGGCTCTGATCTGGTGCGCGACGGTGACGGCACCTTTTACGTGCTCGAAGACAATCTGCGGGTGCCGTCCGGTGTGTCTTACATGCTTGAAAACCGCCAGGTCACCAAGCGGGTTTTTCCGGAGCTGTTCGAAAGCTCCAGCATCCTCCCGGTGGACGAATACACCACCCAGTTGTTCGACATGCTGGCATCGATCTCACCACGCCCGCTCGACTACCCCACGGTGGCCGTGCTCACCCCGGGGATATTCAACTCGGCCTATTTCGAGCACTCCTACCTCGCTCAACAGATGGGGGCACAACTGGTTGAAGGCGCCGACCTCGTGGTGGCCGACGACGACTGCGTTTATATGCGCACCATCGACGGGCTTGAGCGCGTGGACGTCATCTACCGGCGCATCGACGACGAGTTCATGGACCCGGAAGCCTTTCGCGCCGACTCCATGCTTGGCGTGCCCGGGCTGATGCGCGCCTGGCGTGCCGGCAACGTGGGCATGGCAAATGCCCCCGGATCCGGAGTAGCCGACGACAAGGTGATCTACACCTTTGTACCGGCAATGATCAAATACTACCTGGATCAGGAGCCGATCATCCCCAACGTCCCGACCTGGCTGTGCACCGACGAAAAGCACCGCGAACACGTCATCGCTCATCTTGAAGAACTCGTGGTCAAGCCTGCCAACGAATCCGGCGGCTATGGCATGCTGGTTGGGCCGCACTCGACCAAGAAGCAACGCGCTGAATTTGCCGACCTGATCCGCAAGGATCCACGCAACTACATAGCTCAGCCCACGCTGAACCTGTCAGTGGCGCCCACCCTGTGCGACGAAGGCCTGGCACCACGACACCTTGATCTGCGGCCCTTCATCCTGCAAGGCGTGCGCACAGACGTTACCGCCGGTGGCCTGACACGCGTCGCCATGCGCAAGGGATCCCTGGTGGTCAACTCATCTCAGGGCGGCGGCAGCAAGGACACCTGGATTGTGGACGAGGAGGCCTGAAATGCTCTCGCGAGTGGCAGAACGACTCTACTGGATGGCACGCTACATCGAACGTGCCGAGAATACAGCACGGATAACCAAGGCATTTCACCTGTTGGCGCTGGACATGCCGAAAACCGTAACGCTGTCCTGGAAGGGACTAGTGGCGGTATCCGGGCTCGAAACCGAATTTGAAAAGCACTATCAACGCGAGGACGAGCGCAACTGTGTCAAATTCATGCTGGCTGACACACACAATGCCAGTTCGGTGCTGAGTTCTCTGCGCGCAGCGCGAGAGAACGTACGCACTACGCGCGACCTCATCCCAATCGAAGCCTGGGAGATAGTCAACGAGCTCTATCTCTTCGCCCGAGACAACATCGACACGGGAATTGGCAAGCGAGGGCGCTTCGAGTTTCTGAGCGAGATCATCCGTCGCTGCCAGACGCTCACCGGCATGCTCTCCGGCGGCATGAGCCATGACGCAGCCTACGACTTCATCCGACTCGGCCGCAACCTGGAGCGCGGTGACATGGCAACCCGCCAGATCGACGTCGGCGCCATCCGTCTGCTCTCACGCAAGGACAATGCCGAGCCCTACGAGGGTCTGCTGTGGACCAGTGTGCTGCGTTCGCAGAGCGGTTTTCAGATGTACCGCCAGCATGTCAAGCGACGCATCAAAGGTCCGGATGTAACCCGCTTTCTGTTGCAGGACGTCGCATTTCCACGCTCAGTTGCCCACTCCATAAGCCAGACGCAAATTGCGCTGGAAACCCTGCCGCACAATGAAATCCCTTTACGCCTTGCCATGCAGGCTCGTCGCCACGCGCTCGACGCCGATGTCGACAAGCTCATCACACGCAATCAATTGCACGAGTTCATGGACCGTCTGCAACTGGACATCTCACAGTTGCACAACGCCATCAGCGAATGCTGGTTTCCCACGTCCGGAGTCGACATCCCCGAAAACGCAGTATCAAGCAACACCGATCAACTGACCGGCAACAGCCAGACTCAACGCTAAACCAGACCATTTAGACCTGCGCCAAAGTGCTTCGAGGAACAAAGAAATGCCATCACAGAGGCCAAGCGCCGGAGGCATAGCCGACGGTCCCTGAAGTCCAAGGATAATCATGCGTCTATTCACATGCGGCCATTGCGGACAACGTCTTTACTTTGAAAACGTCTCGTGCACGCGCTGTGGTGCCACGCTTGGTTTTTTGCCCGACGGCGTGGCTCTGGTGTCGCTGGATGCAAACGGTGACGGACAATGGCATCCTCACGGCGAAAATGTCGCCTACCGCATGTGCACCAACTACATACAGCACGCGGTATGCAACTGGATGGTGCTGGCCGATGACAGTCATGAGTTCTGCCTGGCCTGTCGGCTCAACCAGACGATTCCCGACCTCGGCGTCCCTGGCAACATTGACCGGTGGAGAGCGCTGGAAACCGAAAAACGGCGCCTACTCTACTCCCTTCTGCGGCTGAGCTTGCCGCTCGTGCCACTAAAGGACGGGCCTGGTGGGCTTGGCTTCGACTTTCTGGCCGACACCCACACACCTTTCAGCGAGCGCGGCAAAGTGCTGACTGGGCACGCGGAGGGGCTCATCACCCTCAACATCCGTGAAGCCGACGCTGCAGAACGCGAGCGTATGCGCGGCCAGATGGCCGAACCATACCGCACACTACTGGGTCATTTCCGCCACGAATCCGGACATTACTACTGGGACAGGTTGGTCCGGGACACGCCTTGGTTGCAAGCGTGTCGTGACTTGTTCGGCGATGAAACCATGGACTACGGAGAAGCACTGGAACGCCATTACCAACATGGCGCGCCAACTGGGTGGCAAGAACATTTCATCAGCGGCTATGCAACCATGCACCCGTGGGAAGACTGGGCCGAGACATGGGCTCATTACCTGCACATCGTCGACACGCTGGAAACCGCAAAACAGTTCGGCATCGACTCGCACCCCCGCACCGGTGATGATGAACACGAACAGCTTCCTGACGACTTCGACGCGTACCGGGAAGTGAGCATAGCAACGCTTATTGACCATTGGCTACCGCTGGCGTTTGCGCTCAACAGCCTGAACCGCAGCATGGGCCACGAGCACGCCTACCCCTTTGTGATCTCCCCTGCCGTCATCGAAAAGCTCGGTTTTGTACATCGCGTGGTACGCAGTGCAGAAAGAGACATGAATGTCTGAGGATATTTCCACACTACTAGCCCCCCCGTGGCTCAAAAATGCCGAGGGCAATCCGCGACATGTCGGCGTCGAACTGGAGATCAGCGGACTCGGGCTTGATGCGCTTACCAATCATGTTGCACAAGCCCTCGGCCTGAATATCGAGACCACCGGTCGCTATGAACGTGTGCTCAAAGGCGACCCCGATGGCGACTGGGTGGTCGAGCTTGATTTCAATCTGCTTAAAGAACTCGGAAGAGAACCGCGAGCACAAGGCACACTAAGCGCAGACGTTGCTTGTGCCGCCGAAGACATTCTGGCGTGGGCGGCACAAGCGCTGGTGCCCCTTGAGGTCATCAGCCCACCCCTACCGCTGCATAGGCTGAACCAGTTCGAGCGGCTGATCAAGCGACTGCGGCAGGTGGGAGCCAAAGGCACTTCCGACAGCGCAATCAACGCCTTCGGAATGCAGTTCAACCCGGAACTGCCCAGCCTGGAACCACAGTTGATCACAGCCAGCCTCAAGGCCTTTGTGTGTCTCTACGACTGGCTATTCGAACGCGCCGATATCGACTTGTCGCGGCGAGTGACAAGCTACGTCGATCCCTACCCGACCTGCTATGTCAAAAAAATAGTCTCTCTGCACTATCAGCCCGACCTCCCGCATCTCATAGATGACTACCTCGCCGACAACCCGACCCGCAACCGCGCGCTGGACATGTTGCCGCTATTTGTCTATCTCGATGAAAATCGCGTTCGCAGCCAGGTTGATGACGAACTCGTCAAACCCCGCCCCACATTCCACTATCGGCTGCCTGATTGCGATATCCACAAGCCGGAATGGGGGCTGCATGTCGCGTGGAACGACTGGGTGGAGGTCGAACGACTCGCCGCAGATGAAACACGTCTCCAGGCTTGCTGCGCAGCCTATGAATCGTATCTCGACAGCCCGCTGGAGCGTATTTTCGGTGACTGGGCAAAAACCGTGGAGCGTGAATGGCTAGACCGGTGATTGCCATAACCGGGCCACAACGTGGCGCTGTCGGCCCGCGCACGCTGGTCGCAGCGGCAGTGTGGCTCTATGGCGGACAGCCCCTGCAACTGCGTCCAGAAGACGAATGGCGCGCACTCCATTATCAGGGGGTCGTCGTGACCGGCGGACACGATGTCGAACCTGTGCTCTATGCAGCAGAACCCGAGGTCGAACCCAACTACGACAGCGCACGCGACGCGCTGGAAAGCGCGGTAATACAAGATGCGTTGACACGACGGCTTCCGCTGCTTGGCATCTGCCGGGGTGCCCAGTTGCTGAACATCTGCAGAGGCGGCACACTGTACCAGGAGCTACGCAGCCGACGCCAAAGAACTTCCAACCGATGGACGGTTCTGCCGCTCAAGACGCTCTGCCTGACCGAAGCCGAAAATGCACAAGCGCAAGGCAGCAAGCTTGCATCGCTGCTGGGTCACCGAAGTTCACGCATCAACAGCCTGCATAACCAGGGCATGGATCGTGTAGGCGAAGGCTTGTTTGTGAGTGCACGCGATCTTGACGGCATTGTGCAAGCCATTGAAGACCCTGCCAGAGAATACCTGATCGGCGTGCAATGGCACCCTGAGTTCCTGCTCTACATGCGTGCTCAGCGTGCCCTTTTCAACGAACTCGTGCGCTGCGCAAAAAACAGCTCTCCGCATACCCAAGCTGAGGCAAGTTGAAGGTCAGCTTCCGTCGATTCGCTGATACACCCAGGCTCGCGACCCGTCCAACAAGGTTTTGTCGACGCGCTCATACCGGACACCCAGTCGTTCGTAGCGGTCAAGCCGACGCAACTCCATCGCATCAACCACCAACACTTCGCCATGCACCACATCGTCAGCACTCGGTTCAACATGCAGGCCCTGTTTGCGGTAGCCCGGCAAGCTGGACATCTCGACAGGCACACTCCTGCCGATCACCATCCAGCGCACCCAACCCATACGCAAAGTGCCATAAACAAACACTCTTTGCTGAACCTCAGCACCGGGTGCTGTCTGATCGGGAGGCAGGGTAAAACCCCAGGGGCTCAGCAGCGCAAACCACAGCCAACCCGCGATCAGCAAGGCAGCCATGATGAAGGCCACAAACAGCATCTTCAGAGGTTTCGTCTTTATGAGTATCATGTCCTTACACCTCAACAACTCAGCCTGGTCACTGGACCGGTGAGACTCCGGGCAGACTCAACACCACGAATCCGCTCGAAACTCTCACAACAACGCGCCGATGTCCATCAAGAATGGCGATCAAATACGCATTGCCCCTCCCCCTGCACGGTGGCAACCCCCAGCGTCCCGCCCTCTTTGTCCTGAGTACCTGCTCCGACAAACAGTCACATACTGCCCCACCTCAACCTGAAACAAATCATGCCTCAGCCCAGCTCGCTCCAGATTGACAAGCCCCATGCCCTCGCAGTCGACGAGGCACTCAAACAACTCTCGGTCGACCTAACCGGGTTGTCCTCCGAAGAGGCCGAACGCCGCCTCGCCGAGGTCGGCCCCAACCGCTTGCCCGAGCCAGACAAGGAAGGCTTGCTCAAACGCTTTTTCAAGCACTTCCACGACATCCTCATCTACATCCTGATTGCAGCAGCGGCAATCACCGCCGTGCTTGGGCATTGGATAGACACTGGCGTCATCCTTGGCGTGGTCATCATCAACGCCATTATCGGCTTCATTCAGGAAGGCAAGGCCGAAGAAGCGCTGGAAGGCATTCGCAAGATGCTTTCCCTGCACGCCCAGGCCAGCCGCGACGGACAATGGACCGAAGTCGAAGCCGACGCCCTGGTACCCGGCGACATCGTCCGACTGCGCTCCGGCGACCGCGTACCGGCAGATGTTCGTCTGATCGAAGCAACCAACCTGCGCATCGAAGAGTCCGCACTCACCGGAGAATCCGTCCCTACCGACAAGCTCACCCACGCTGTTGACGCCAACGCTGGGGTCGGCGACCGTTTTGGCATGGCCTTCTCGGGCACCATGGTTGCCGCCGGACGGGGCATAGGCGTGGTCACCGCCACCGGTCCGAACACCGAACTGGGGCGCATCAACCGCATGATCTCCGAAGTGCAGACCCTGCAGACCCCGCTTACCCGCCAGATGGCTGAGTTCAGCAAGGTGTTGTCGGTGGTCATTGTGGCGCTGGCCGCGCTGATGCTGGTGGTCGGCGTCACGCTGCATGATTTCGCGTTGGGCGAAGTCTTTCTTGCTGCCATCGGCTTTGCGGTGGCCGCCATCCCCGAAGGCCTGCCCGCCATCCTCACCATCACGCTGGCCCTGGGCGTGCAGCGCATGGCACAACGCAACGCCATCACCCGCAAGCTCACCGCGGTCGAGACATTGGGTTCGGTCACCGTCATCTGCTCGGACAAGACCGGCACCCTGACAAAAAACGAGATGACCGCCCGGCACGTCGTCACGCGTGGCGGATTCTTCGATGTCAGCGGCACAGGCTACCGGCCAGAGGGCGACATCACCCTGCAAGGCAAGGCCGCCGACCTGTCGCAGCACGCACACCTGCACGCGGTGATCGAGGTCGTTGGCGTGGCCAACGACACCCATGTCGCCGAAGAAGACGGACAGTGGAAGGTCACCGGCGAACCCACCGAGGGCGCACTGCGCACACTCGCCCACAAAGCCGGCTTCAAGGCCGACACTCACGAGCGCCACGCCAGCATCCCCTTCGAGTCGGCCAACAAGTTCATGGCCACACTTAACTCCCGGCCGGACGGACAGCGCCGCATTCTGCTCAAGGGCGCACCCGACCGCTTGCTGGACCGCTGCCACAAGGAGCTTGGCGCCGACGGCAAGCCCGAACCCCTGGACCGGGATTTCTGGGAAAAGCACATCGAGAAGCTCAGCGGCGAAGGCCTGCGCGTACTCGCTGCCGCCTCACGCGACGTGCCGGACAGCCATGGCGGGCTGGCCATCGAAGACCTCGACGAAGACATGATCTTTCTGGGCATCATTGGCATCATTGACCCGCCACGCCCCGAAGCAATCCAGGCCATCAAGTCCTGCCACACGGCGGGCATCCGCGTGAAGATGATCACCGGTGATCATGCCGGCACCGCGCGCGCCATCGGCATCGAAATGGGGCTGGGCACGGCGGCCGAGCTCAAGGTCATCTCCGGCGCCGAGATCGAGTCCGCCAGCGACGAAGATCTGCAACAGATTGCCCACGACTGCGACATCTTTGCCCGCACCAGCCCTGAGCACAAACTGCGACTGGTCAAGGCCTTGCAAGCGCGTGGCGAAGTGGTGGCAATGACCGGCGACGGCGTCAATGACGCCCCCGCGCTGAAGCGAGCAGACGTTGGCGTGGCTATGGGCATCAAGGGCACCGAGGCCACCAAGGAGGCCGCCGAGATCGTGCTTGCGGACGACAACTTCTCATCCATTGAGCGCGCCGTGGAAGAAGGCCGGACCATTTACGACAACCTGAAAAAAGCCATCCTCTTCATCCTCCCGACCAATGGTGCGCAAGGGCTGGTCATGCTCGCCGCAGTGGTGTTCGGCCTCACGCTGCCGCTGACGCCCGTACAAATCCTCTGGGTAAACATGGTAGTCGCGGTCACGCTGGCGCTGGCGCTGGCCTTTGAACCTGCTGAACCCGGAGTCATGCAACGGCCGCCACGCAAACCTGGTGCGGCCATCATGGACCGCATCATGTTGACCCGCCTGGTCATCGTGTCACTGCTGATTGGTGTGGCCACCATCGCCATGTTCGAATATGAACTTGCGCAAGGCATGGAGCTTGACGTTGCCCGCACAATGGCGGTCAACACCCTGGTCATCGCACAGGCCTTTTACCTGTTCAACGCGCGTTTTCTCACCGAGTCCAGTTTGCACCTGAAGCTGATGTTCACCAACCGCGCAGCGCTCATCGCGGTAGCCATCCTGATGTTGCTGCAACTCGGCTTTGTGTATTTCCCGTTCATGAACATCTGGTTTGGTACCGCAGCGCTTGAACTACGGCACTGGATCGCTCCGCTGATCATCGGCCTTGCGGTGTTCCTCATCATCGAAGCAGAAAAGGCCTGGACACGCAGACAAAGCCACTGAAAAAATCTTTCATCCGACGCTCTGCAACTTCAGGCAAGGCAGCAGCCTTGTCTGTAGTGGCAGAGCATACGGTGGTGTCGGAAGCATCAGAGCACCCCGCAGGTTCTAGCACCGAGCATGAGGCGAGTTCGGGAGACGACAGCTCATCAAGCCTGCGCCAGAAGCGCCAACACAAACTGGCAGCACACGCATGACAAACCATCAGTGGATGATTCTGGCCATTCTCGCGGCAGCAGTGACCATGTTTTTGTGGGGTCGCTGGCGTCACGACATGGTGGCGGCCGGGGCGCTGCTTGCCTGCGTGCTGGCCGGGCTGGTCACCCCCGCCGAAGCCTTCTCGGGGTTTGGTCACCCGGCGGTGATCACGGTCGCCTGCGTGCTGGTTCTGAGTCGTGGCCTGCAAAGCTCCGGAGCGGTCGACATCCTCACGCGCACCCTGCTGCCCGCCAACGCTGGCCGCATCGTCAGCCTTGCTGCGCTGATGAGCCTGGGGGCCATTCTCTCCGGCTTCATGAACAACGTCGGCGCCATGGCGTTGCTGATGCCAGTGGCCATGCATGTGGCGCAACGGCTTGATCTCACGCCTGGTCAGATACTCATGCCTTTGGCCTTCGGCACCATCCTCGGCGGCATGACCACGCTCATCGGTACGCCGCCCAACCTCATCATGTCTGGTTTTCGCGCCGAAGCCGGGATGGGTGGTTTCGGCATGTTCGACTTCACCCCCATAGGCTTGGCCGTTGCCTTGGTCGGAGTGGCGTTCGTCGCTTTGATAGGCTGGCGCATCGTCCCGGCACGCAAGCAATCAGGCGTAGAAGGCTTCGAATCAGGCGCTTACATCACCGAAGTCAGAGTGCAGGAAGACAGCAAGGCGGCGGGCATGCGTTTGCGCGAAATCGAAGCCGAGTTGGCTGATGTCGACGCGCAGATCATAGGTATCGTACAAAAGGAAGTAAGACTCTTCGCAGCCCAGCCAGCCAGGCGGGTGCACTCGGGCGACATTCTGATGATCGAGGCAGAAGCCGATTCACTGACCGACGTACTCTCGATTCTGGGACTCAAGCTAGAGGAGTCGGTCAAACCGGACGAACCCGAAGAGCAGGAGGATAACGAGGATGACCAGCCGAGCCCGACTGCTGCGACGAAAGTGACTGGAAAAAACAAAATCAAGAAGTCGGCAAACGATCAAAAAATTGCCGAAAAAAACCAGCCTGAAACCGACGAACAAACAATATCTGGCGAGATAACACTGATGGAACTTGCAATCTTGCCTAACTCAGGGCTGTGCGGCCGCTCCGCCAGCGACATCCTGCTGAGGACGCGATACGGGGTCAATCTGCTGGCGCTATCCCGGGAAGGCAACCGCTCAATGAAGCGTCTGCGCTCCATCGCCCTGCAATCCGGTGATTTGCTGCTGATGCAAGGTCCGCCCGAATCGATTGCCGAATTCGCAGCAGACAACGGCTGCGTGCCCCTTGCCCAGCGGGAACTGCGCATCCCCAACAAACGCAAGGTCTGGGAAGCCAGCCTGATCATGCTGCTTGCCATTGGCACTGCGGCCTTCGGGCTGTTGCCGGCAGCCATATCCTTTGCGATTGGCGTACTTGCCTCTATGGCACTGCGCACGGTGCCACCGCGACAGGTGTACGACGCAATCGACTGGCCGGTCATCGTGCTGCTCGCTGCACTCATCCCGGTCGCTGGTGCCATGCAAAGCACCGGTACGGCCGATCTCATCGCCCGCTTCCTGATCGAGAACGTGGCACAAGGCCAGGCCGTTGTCGGCTTGGTCTTGATACTCGTGGTGACCATGTTCCTGTCAGACTTGATGAACAACGCAGCCACCGCCGCCGTCATGTGCCCGATTGCCCTTGGTACCGCCGCAGCACTCGGCGTAAGCCCTGACTCCTTCCTGATGGCGGTGGCAATCGGTGCCTCATGCGCTTTTCTGACCCCTATCGGACATCAGAACAACACCCTGATCCTTGGTCCTGGCGCTTCCGCTTTGGTGATTACTGGAAGCTCGGGTTGCCGCTGGAGATCATCGTGGTTGCCGTATCGGTGCCGATGCTGCTGATCGTGTGGCCACTGTAACTGTGCACGTGGTTCGAAATGCCCTTGAGCCTCGGCTACGATTAGGGTAAAGGCGTTTTGCTCTACCCATCACACAAGTTTTGCGTCAGAGGCAATCGGGCTCTGCCTTGACTTGAGGAGCGAATCTGCAAACCGGAGTCAGTAATACGATGAACGATGACAAAAAGACCATGACATCCAAGCCAGACGAACACCTGCTCAGCCAAAGTGAACAGATCACCCTTGCGCTTGCCGAGGGCCGTAACAAACGCGTGCGCAAGCTGCTCCAGCGCATGCATCCGGCCAAGACTGCTGCGCTACTCGAAGGTCTGGACGCAATGCAACGGCGTGCGCTGTGGCAACAGGTCGACGCAGCACGCGAGGGGCGCATCCTGACCCATCTGAACGGCGATCTGCGCCGTGAACTAGTCGGCGAATCTCACGACGAACAAGCTGACGAGGCCGAGGACGCGCAACAAGCTCATGGGGATAACACCAACCAGCTTGAGGCCGTCCGCCACGCCCTTGAGCGCGGTAAGCTGAAACGTGTCGGCAAGCTACTGCACCGCATGCACCCGGCCAAGGTCGCCGGCCTGCTTGAGGCACTGCCACCGATTGAGCGCAACACTGCCTGGAGCATGGTTGAAACCGAGCGTGCAGGCCGTGTGCTGAGCTATCTGCATGACGAAATCAGCACTGCGCTGGCACAGCAACTCGACCTGGAAGACCTCATCGCCTCGGTGCAACACCTGGAACTGGACGACCTGGTCGACCTGATCCAGACGCTGCCACAGGAGCTTGGCAGCAAACTGGTGCACGCCACAGGCGGGACACGGCGCGAACAGCTCGAATCAATGCTGTCCTACCCGGAGGAGTCGGCTGGCGGCCTGATGAACGCCGACGCCATCGAAGTCCGTGCCGACGTCAAGGCCGGCACCGTTTTGCGCTACCTCCGTCTGCTCGAAACCCTACCCCCCAGACCGACATGCTGATGGTGGTCGACCGCGCCGGGCGCTATCAGGGGGCACTGCGGCTGTCTGCCCTGGTTACCGCCAGCCTCGACAGCAGCGTCGCGGCGCTGATACACAGCGACATTGCCGGCATCCCGGTCGACACCAACAGCCAAGAGGTCGCACGCATCTTTCAGGACCTCGACCTGCTGTCTGCCCCGGTGGTTGACGATCAACAACGCCTGATTGGCCGCATCACCGTAGACGACGTGGTCGACCTGATCCGCGAAGAATCCGATCGCACTGTCATGCAGATGGCCGGCCTTGACGACGAAGCCGACATGTTTGCGCCAGTGCTGATCAGCGCCAGGCGGCGTGCGGTATGGCTAGGCATCAATCTGATCACCGCCTTTCTCGCCGCCTGGGTCATCGGCCAGTTTCAGGGCACACTCGAACAACTGGTCGCGCTGGCGGTGCTGATGCCCATCGTCGCCAGCACGGGCGGCATTGCCGGCAGCCAGACGCTCACCCTGGTGATCCGCGGGCTGGCGCTCAAACAAGTGCAAAAAGGCAACATACGCATACTGCTCAATCGTGAGGTCGGCGTGTCCATCCTCAACGGTGTGCTATGGGCCGTGGTGGTAGCTGCCCTGGCCATTGTCTGGTTTGGCGACTGGGGCATTGGCGGCGTCATTGCCGTCGCGATTTTGCTCAACCTGTTATGTGCTGCACTTGCAGGCCTGGCCATTCCGCTAATTCTCGAACGCTTGGGAATAGACCCCGCGCTGGCCGGCAGCGTCATCCTCACCACGGTCACCGACGTGGTTGGCTTTTTCGCCTTCCTCGGCCTCGCCACCGTGCTTCTGATATAGCCATGCGCAGGCAAAGCGCAAAGCCACGTTAGCGAGCCCGCCGACGTGGCACAGGGTGGAATCATGCAGCATCGTCGGCCTGCCTGCCCAACATCCCGCCGGTTTGCTATACAAGCCCACAGCGCGTATCCTGAGCGGCGATATTCAGGTCGCTGCCCTTTGTTTGCGGACAACGCACGCAGTCACGCCGCAAGCTTTTTGCATATCTCCCCTCGCCTTCCTGGTCTCGCCCCAAGCACTGGCCTGACCAGAACAACAACAGTCGAGGGGATTCCAAAGCTGTGCCCCGATCCGTCCGTTGCCACCCTGGCCTGCACCAACAGCGCCAAAACTCGCGGCGCCAGACTACCCATCACCGGCAGCACGAAACAGGCCAACCCGCAGCACCTTGACGCGACGCCCCATCAAACCTTAAACGGCTTGATCAACACCAGGCACGCCAATCCTCTGAGCTGGCCGCAGCCTTCCCTGCCCACAGCCGTCGTTTCACTGCAACAAGGAGCCAATCATGAGCAACACAATTCAGCGCACCGAACTCAAGACCCATTACTACACCCCGGTACACTGCCCCTTTTGCGGCACCCGGGTGATGGGCGCCGATCCTGCTGACGAAACACGCATCACCGCCTGTGAGCACACCTTGTTCATCGCCCATGACATGGCTTTTGAATACCGCTCCGAGCGTCTCAACAAAAACCTCAACCTCAACGGCCTGGACGACCGCGAGGTCGAAGAGCGCTTTCTGCGCGAAGAAGGCGGAATCGACGCACTCACCGATCAGGTAAGATTGGCAGACGCCATCAAGGTTGCCGCCTACGCTCCAGCGCCGTCAGCATACGGCTCATACTACGGCTTTGCCCCCACTCTATGAACGACACTGCCCCCGCCCCCGCCCCCGCATCCCTGTCAGAGCGGCTGCTGGCCGCATACTCTGCGCGTCAGTCGCTGATTGCTCGTTGCGCTGCCGAAGACACCACCGCCTATCGCCTGTTCCATGGCAGTGCCGAAGCCTGCAGCGGGCTCACCATAGACCGCTACGGCGATGTCCTGCTCATTCAAAGTTTTCATCGACCGCTGACAGCAGCGGAATTCGACGAAATCGAGGCCTTTTACGCCTCCAGACAGCCGGGGCTGCTGGCCATCTACAACGACCGCAGCGGCAGCAATTCGCGCATCTCGAATCAGCTCCCCGACGACACCATGAAACTGGCCGAGCAAGCACGCTCGTTCAGCGAGAACGGCGTCAACTACCGCTTCCGCGCCCGCCATGCAGGGCAAGACCCCTGGCTGTTTCTCGACCTCCGCGCGGCGCGCAAGCGCGTCATGCAAGACGCCAAAGGCAAGAGCGTGCTGAACCTCTTCGCCTACACCTGCGGCGTCGGCATCGCCGCTGCGGTAGCCGGTGCGCGAGAAGTCATCAACATCGACTTCTCCGAATCCGCCCTCAACGTCGGCAAGGAAAACGCCGGCCTCAACACCATCCCGATCTCGGTGCGCTTCATCAAGAGCGACTTCTTCCCGGCGGCGCGGCAGTATTCGGGGATAGGCCAGAGCCAGATCGTGCGGCGAAAAAAGTTGCCCCCCTTTCCAAAGCTCACACCACAGAAGTTTGATCTGGTTTTTCTCGATCCGCCACAGCACGCCAAAAGCGCCTACGGCGTCGTCGACCTGATCAACGACTATTCCGCCGTATTCAAGCCTGCCCTGCTGGCCACCGCCGAAGGCGGCACGCTGTATTGCTGTAACAATGTCGGCCAGGTGGACAGACAAGCCTGGCTCGACCAACTGGAACGCAGCGCCCGCAAAGCTGGACGCCCGATCCGCGAGGCAGAATGGATCACCCCGGAAGAAGACTTTCCGAGCTACGACGCCAATCCGCCACTGAAGATACTGCGTCTATCGGTGTAAGGGCTTGGATTGGCTCCGGTTCGACAGGCTACTCGCCCTCGCCGCCCTGCGGTGAGTGCTCCAGGCGATCCAGATCGAAGCCGCTCGCCTCAAGCCTGTTCAGCAGTTGCCGGTAGGCTTCGGGGTCGACCTCGGGGGTTCTGGATAACACCCACAGATATTCGCGCTTGGGTTCGCTGACAGCGACGAGTTGATAATCCGCGTCCAGATCGATTATCCAGTAGTCGCCCCACACGACCGGCAGAAAGGACAGCCACGCCGGTGCAAAGCGGACCTTGAGTCTGGGCGAGTCTGACGACCCGACCTGGCGGGCAAGCCCGACCGCTTCGGACAGCGATCCATCCCCCTCCGCACATCGGTTGATGACCTCGATGCGGCCGTCCTCACGCAGGCGGTACTCCGCACGAGTATTGCTCGCGCAGTGCTTCTGAAAACGGTTGGGGTACTTGGCGATCTCATACCAGATACCAAGATAGCGAGGCACATCAAGCGTGGGAATAGCCTGCAGGGCCTGCCTGTCCGCACTTGCGGCGACGGGCAAGCCGCCGACGAGAAGGACGAGGGCAAATGCCAGCGTCGCGATTGTCGCTTTCCTGGTTTTCATGATCTTCATGATGACTGTGACCTCGCTGCCGCGCACGCGTTCCAGTCAGATGCCCAAGGCCTTGCTGCCTTGGGTCCGGGTTGCCCGTTGCAGATTCACCACTATTGGTGGCCCAGGTTCGACAGCGCCCTACGGCTGCCAGCGCAGGTCAAGCGTGAAGGGGAACTTCGGGTTCAGGGGCTCGGGGTTGATTTCCATCGGACCCGGTGTATGGCCATGAGACCAGAAACGGGCAAAGCGCCGCGCTTCGGCCTCGTTGGCGTTGACCGGGAAGGTGTCGTAGCTGCGTCCGCCAGGGTGCGAAACATGATATATGCATCCCCCGATGGCTTTGCCCACCCAGGTGTCGACAATGTCGAACGTGAGTGGTGCGTGCACACCGATGGTCGGATGCAGTCCGGATGGAGGGCTCCAGGCGCGGTAACGCACGCCAGCGACATACTCGCCATGTGTGCCGGTGGGGTGCAGCGGCACCGGACGGCCGTTGCAGGTGACGATATGCCGGCCATCAGTGAGGCCCCGAACGCGAACCTGCAGCCGTTCGACTGAGGAGTCGACATAGCGCGCCGTGCCGCCACCGCTCATCTCCTCACCGAGCACGTTCCAGGGTTCTATGGCCTGACGCAGTTCCAGTTCGACACCTTCGTACACCACCGTGCCGTAGCGCGGGAAGCGGAACTCGATGAAGGGCTCAAACCAGCTTTCGTCAAAGTCGTAGCCTGCCTTTTGCAGGTCGCGCGCAACATCGCGGATATCCTGTGCGACAAAGTGCGGCAGCATCCAGCGATCATGCAACTGGGTGCCCCAGTGCACCAGCTTGCCGCGCCAGGGTTCGCGCCAGAAGCGCGCAACCAGCGCGCGCAGCAACACCATCTGACACAGATTCATCTGCGCATGCGGCGGCATTTCAAAGGCACGGAACTCGACCAGACCGAGGCGACCGGTTGGTCCGTCGGGCGAGTACAGCTTGTCTATCGAGAATTCGGCGCGGTGCGTGTTGCCGGTCAGGTCGACCAGCAGGTTGCGCAACAGTCGGTCGACCAACCACGGGCGACTGCTCTCCTCGGTGTCGGGCAAAACCTTGTCCATCTGCTGAAAGGCGATGGCCAGTTCGTAAAGATTATCGTCGCGCGCTTCGTCTGCACGCGGCGCCTGGCTGGTGGGGCCGATGAAGGTGCCGGAGAACAGATAAGACAGCGCCGGGTGGTTTTGCCAGTAGGTGATCAGGCTCTTGAGCACGTCTGGCCGACGCAACCACAGACTGTCGGCTGGGGTTGCGCCGCCGAGCGTGACATGGTTGCCGCCGCCAGTGCCGGTGTGGCGGCCGTCGAGCATGAACTTTTCGGTGCCCAGGCGGGACAGACGCGCCTCTTCGTACAACACGTGGGTGTTGGCGACGAGTTCTCGCCAACTGGACGCGGGATGCACATTCACCTCGATGACACCCGGGTCGGGCGTGACCGCCAGCAGGCGCAGGCGCGGATCGCGGGGTGGCGTATAGCCCTCAAGTTGAACCGGCATTTGCAGCGCGGCCGCCGTGTTTTCGACCGCCGAGACCAGCGCCAGATAGTCCTCCAGCCGCAGGACCGGCGGCAGGAATACGTTCAGACGGCCCTTGCGAACTTCCACGCACAGCGCAGTGTGGATGACCTCGCGCGCCTCGGGGTCGACCGCTGACGGCGCCTCGGGCTTGCCCTGCAAGGAAGCCGGGTTGCCAAGCTCGCCTCGCGGCTCGGACGGGTCGATCGGGAAGTCCGGCTCTTTGTCTTCCGGCAACACCCACGGCAACGAGTCTAGCGGCAGCCGCAGGCCGGCTGGCGAGTCGCCCGACACCAGGTATAACTGTTCGCGCCGCAACGGCCAGCGGCTGGAGCGCCAGGCGCTCGGAGCCGGTTGAGGTGTCGATTGGCGGGTACCGGCGAGGGCTTCCACCGGCTTGAGCGGCAGCACGAAGGCGACCGGTTCAGCCAGCCCCTGCTGGATGTGACGAGCAAGACGACGGCGCTCGTCGGAGTCCTTGAGATTGACCTTCAACGGATCGAGATTGACTGGCAGGCGCAGTTCTTCCTGCATCGAGGTCCAAACGTCCTCGTAGGCGGTGATGACGTAGCCCGGATGAACGCCAATGCGCTCGGCCAGTGTTGTGCAGAAACGCTTGGCTGCACCCGAATCGAAGCCGTAGTCGACGTCATCGTGGGCAATCAGCGCCGGATCGTGCCAGACTGGCGTACCATCAATCCGCCAGTAGATACCCAAGGCCCAGCGCGGCAATGGCTCGCCTGGATACCATTTGCCTTGCCCGATGTGCAGCATGCCGCCAGGCGCAAAACGTTCCATCAGGCGCAGCGTGATCTGGCCAGCCAGTTCGCGTTTTTTGGGCGACAACGCGGTGAAGTTCCACTCCGGCCCTTCCATGTCGTCAATGGAAACAAAGGTTGGTTCACCACCATGGGTCAGGCGTACGTCGCGCGCGACGAGCTCTTCATCGACCTTGTCGCCAAGGGCGTTTATGGCCGACCACTGGGCTTCGGTGTAGGGCTTGGTAACACGCGGATCTTCGTGGATGCGCGTGACGCTCATCTCGAAACCGAACTCGCTGGTGGCCCGCCCGACGAAGGAGCCAATCACCGGCGCAGCGCTCTGCGGCATCGCCGAACACGCCAGCGGAATATGCCCCTCGCCCGCCAGCAGCCCGGAGGTTGGGTCGAGCCCGATCCACCCCGCGCCGGGCACATAGACCTCTGCCCAGGCATGCAGATCGGTGAAGTCCTTGTCGGTGCCGCTTGGCCCATCAAGCGCTTCGACGTCAGCCTTGAGCTGAATCAGATAGCCCGACACGAAGCGCGCAGCCAGACCCATGTGGCGCAGAATCTGCACCAACAACCAGCCCGTGTCGCGGCACGACCCACAAGCCTTCTCCAGCGTTTCCTCGGGGGTCTGGACGCCAGGCTCCATGCGCACCAGATAGGCAATGTCGTGCTGCAGTCGCCGATTTACATTGACCAGAAAATCCTGCGTGTGCAGGTCTGCCGTGAGCTCTTCGCGCCTCATCTTGTCGATCCATTCGGCCAGCATCGGCCCCGCCGGAAGCGGTTGCAGATAGGGCGCGAGTTCATGACGGAGTTGTTCGACGTAGTCAAACGGAAACTTCGTCGCATACTCTTCAATGAAGAAATCGAACGGGTTGATCACCGTCATGTCGGCAACCAGGTCCACCGTGACGACAAGCTCCTTCACCGGCTCCGGAAACACGAAACGACCAATATAGTTGCCGTAGGGGTCTTGCTGCCAGTTGATGAAATGCTTATCGGGCTCGACTGATAGCGAATACGACAGAATGGGCGTGCGTGCGTGCGGCGCGGGCCTCAGGCGAACCTCGTGCGGAGAGAGGATTACCGGGTGGTCGTAGGTATAGCTGGTTCGGTGATGCAGAGCGACTCGGATGGCCATGGGTAAGCAGTCCTTTAGCCAAAGGCCCGATTTGTAAAAGGTCTTCGGCCAGTGGTGGTGAAGTGCGAAACCATGAGGGACTCACGGCCAGCAGGGGGAACGGATTTGTGAGTGAGTATCCGGCCACTAACTGGTGACGTCAATGCGTAATCTTGCCAACAGCTTGTCAGCGTTGAAACTGATCTGCCAGTCGGCGTGCCGGGCATGCCGCTGGCAACAAGACGCAAAAAACCCGCAAAGCCTGTGTCTTTGCGGGTTTCACGGTATTCTTTGGCGGTGGGGCGGCAACTCCCGCCAAACTCCACCAACTCAGGGCATTCTTACTTGCAAATGCTGCTTAGAACATTCGCGGAAAGATGCCTGACCAGCCACAAGGCTATCAAATGCGATGTGTTGTTGCATCAAAAGTCATGGCGCAGTTCGAATCCGAATCCCGCAGTCGAACCCAAATCCATATCGTTGCTAATTGCTGACTTGGCTTGTGGACGGAACAGCGCCTTCATGGACTCCCACCAACCCGTTCGGAGCCCTGCATGGAAATCATTCATTTCAACCAACGAAACCTCGCCCAGCGCTGGAATGTCAGTGAGGCGACACTTGAACGCTGGCGAACTGAAGGGATCGGTCCCAAATATCTGAAACTCTGCGGTCGTGTGCTCTACCGCCTTGTCGATATCGAAGAGTATGAGTCCGCATGCCTCATGTCGTCCACCAGCAAGGCTGTCGCCGTTTGAGCGTTTTAGCGCAGGTCGTACCAAACCCCTCGGCCACTGCCATGCTGGTTAAGTGTGCCGCGTTCGACCAAGGTTCGGAAGTGCTGCTTGAGCGTATTACGGCTGGCGTTGGTCAGCTTGATCGCTTCACCAATCGTGACACGACCATGTTCGCGGGCAAACTCGACGATCTGTAGCTGCAGTTCAGGCATGGCCGCCAGCACGATCTTCTCGCGCTCGACCTTCTTCTCCAGACGCCGCATCTGCTCGGCCAGGGAACGCAGAAAGAACACTAGCCACGGCTGCCAGTTGGGAGACTCCGTCCGGATCGTACCCTGCGTCTGGCGCAGTGCCAGGTAGTAGGCTTCCTTACCGTGCTCGATCACGCTTTCCAACGAACTGTACGGCACATAGGCGTACCCGGCCTGCAGCAGCAGGAGCGTGGTCAGCACCCGCGAGAGCCGCCCGTTGCCATCCTGGAAGGGATGAATCTCCAAAAATACGACGACGCAAAGCGCGATGATCAGCAGTGGATGCAGCCGGGCAGTCTCACGCTCCTGATTCACCCATGCCACCATCTCCGTCATCAGGCGCGGCGTATCAAAGGGTGACGCGGTTTGAAACACGATACCGATCTGCGTGCCGGTTTCGTCGAACGCAGCGACGCTGTTCGAGTTGGTTTTGTAGTTACCGCGATGCCAAGTGTCCTTCTCGCTGTGACGCAGCAGGATCTGATGCAACTGCTTGATGTGGTTCTCGGTGAACGGGATGGGCTGCCACGACGAGAACACCAAGTCCATCAGCTCGGCATAGCCAGCCACTTCCTGCTCATCGCGGGTGGCGAAGGATTTGATCTCCAGATTTGACAGCAGCTGCTCGACCTCGCGGTCGGACAACTTGCTGCCCTCAATGCGGGTGGAGGAGCCGATGCTCTCGATAGTAGCCACGCGACGCAGGGCTGACAAGCGGTCGGGCGCGAGTGTGCCCAAAGCACGCCAAGCGCCCTTGAACTCGTCGATCCTGGCAATCAGACTCAGGATCTCTGGGGTGATCTGGATGGAGTCGGTTTTCATCACGAACCAATACTACACCCATTTACACCCAATAAAGAAGAAAACCATTCTCACGCCCGATTACACCCATTTCTTCGACTTATCCCGTAGTGTTGCGGAACATCGGGTGATTGACGTCTGACCCGATGGGTCGGAACGGGCGTGCAGGAGCACGCCCGCCCGGTAACACCCTTCCCGGCCGAAGGCGGCCCGGTCACGCACGTTCCATTTGAATTTTTGAATGGAGCGCATCATGACCAAGCAATGCAAAGCCTGTGGCACCGCGTTTCAGCCTCACCCAAAAGTTCCGAATCAAACCTACTGCTCGTCTCCCGAATGCCAACGCGAACGTCGCCGGCGTTGGCTGGAGGAAAAACGACAGGTCGACGCTGACTATCAAGGCAACGAACCGCAAAAGATCGAGCAGTGGCGAAACGAGAATCCGGACTACTGGAAGCAATATCGCCAGACCAATCCGGACTACGCCGACCGCAACCGGACTCTACAGCAGACCCCCAATCAGCGGTCCAGAAACCCGGTGATTGCAAATGTATTCGAGTTGCCGGAGTTTTCTCATTTGCCTTCAGGGCGTTATCGGCTCATTCCGGTCATTGCCGACGTGATTGCAAATGAATACGAGCTGATCGTTGAAATCACTGTCCTATCAATGCCTTGAGTGCTTTTCGACGTCTGATTGCAAATGAGGACGTGATAGGGAATGCCGCGCCGGACTGATAACTTCCGGCGCGTGCATTCTCGATCTTCAGCGCAACCGTCCCTGACACCATGCCGACTTTGGCATCCGACGACGCCACATGATGCCCGACGATCAAGAGGCAGCATTTCGTATGTAAAGGGGCGATCTCGGCGATGGCAGAACAAGAAAACACAAATGGCGAGGGGCAAACCCAGGCATCCCTATTCCGGGCCGCTGAATACGTGCGCATGTCTACCGAGCACCAGCAGTACTCGACCTGTTCAATGGTGGGCCGTGTGGGGAGCCTTCGGGCTGCCGGTTCCTTGTGTCCGGTCTTGCAAACCCCTCACGGCCTGCCACCCGATTGCTAGCGGGGGCTGGATTCAACCGACCACAAGGAATATCCACCATGCACACACATCACCAGGGCGCGACCGCCCGCACCCGCATCACCGCCTACCGCATCCTGCGCCTGTTCATCGGGCCTGCACTCGCTTACCGTCTGATCTGGGGGGCGTGACCATGGGCACCACACACCCGACTCCCGCCAGCCTGACCAGGGCTGCACCCGCGATGCACGCGGCCCTGACTGCCATGGTTACCGAGATCGACGGGTCAGCGCGTCCGTACTCGACCGACTCATGGCTACCGCACCATCTGCTCGACCAGGCACGGGCCGCGCTGGCGCTGGCCGCCGACACCACCACCAAGGAACGGAAGGAGTGATGCAAATGCAACAGGTATTGAGCACCCTGTATGAGCGAGCCAAGGACAACATGACAGCCGAAGAGCTGGAGAGCCTGGGCTTCAAGCTGACCGATGACCCGACCACCCTGGCGCGGCACATGGCTACAATCTCGGAGGGTATCGGCTGCCTTGTGGTGGAAGATGGTCATCACCCGTCCGGCGCTGGCAACTTTCAGGACGCAGACAGCGTGTTCAGGTTGCTGTGGGCGCTGTCCGTCCAGTTCGACACCATCGCTAACATGGTTTTTGTCGGCAGTGAGGCGAAGTTCAGGGCGGAGGAGCTGCGGAAGGCGGCGACCAGCACCAGCACCACCAAGGCATAACGTCCGGGAACCGGACACTACCGACCCGGCCCGCGTGCCGGGTTTTTTGCGCCTAGCGCACGGCGGCACCGACCGGTATCTGCGCTGCATCATGCAGATAGGAACCACAAGCCAGAATCGGGGGTTCGCTTGCCCTGCATGGCATCTGTCCAGACGGCACGGACACTGCTCGCATCAATTTGATTGCGCAGTGCAGCACAGCGACGACGGGGAGGGTCGGCGCAGGGGGCGTGGTATCCAGAGAGGTATCCACGGAGTCCACCGGTACGCACACAGTACGCAGCGAGGTACGCATGGAAAGGGCAGGTTTGCGACCTGTACGCGCGCGCGATGGGCCGGGGCAACAGCTTCAGAAAACTCACGTTCATGCCTGAGTATTCCGCGTGCGCGAGGCTGGGGGGCGCGGCAATTTAAGTTGAAGATTCCGGGCGTGGATTGATCTTGATAGCCCGGGGCGGGAAAGCTGAATCTGCGTCGCATTTTCGGTGCTGGCGGCATTCAGGCGAGCATTTCAACGGCGCTATAGTCTGGATCAGATATCGGGCCGCATTGCATCGTTTCCGCAAGGGTGCGGAACCCTACCCAATGCCGGATGGTAACTCAAGTGGTGACTCGCCAAAAAATAAAAACCCGCAAAGCCAGTAGCCATGCGGGTTTCAGCGTATTTTTTGGCGGAGAGGGCGGGATTCGAACCCGCGTTGGGATATTATCCCAAACACGCTTTCCAGGCGTGCGACTTAAACCACTCATCCACCTCTCCGTGGAAGTGCGGCATTTTAACAGACTTTCTGGTTTCTGGAAGATCTACGCCGATTATTGGTTTAGTCTTCACGGTTACGCGAATCGGTGACCAACCCGGGCTCGTCTCCCCGGAGCTTGGGATAACGGACGTAATCAACAAAGTTTTGCACTTCTTGCGAGGGCGGGCGGGTGAACAGACTGACCGCGACAATGGTGATGAAGCCGAGACAGACCCCAAAGGCACCGGCCGAAATGGGGGCGATGCCAAACCACGCGTTATCCATGGAGCCGCCAAAGAAGCTGTGGGTACGGGCGACATAGAACAGCGTGACGACCAAGCCGACGACCATGCCGGAGATGGCGCCGATGCGATTGGCGCGCTTCCAGAAGATGCCGAGCACCAGCGCCGGAAAAAACGATGCTGCTGCAATAGAGAAGGCCATTCCGACCATGAACAGAATGTTGTCGGGGCGCAGCGAGGCAACCCAGGCGGCCACCACCGCCACCACGAGCAACTGTGACTTAGAGATGACCAGCCGTCTGTGGGTGGACGCCTTGGGGTTAACCACTTTGTAATAGAAGTCGTGCGACAAGGCATTGGAGATGGTCAGCAACAGGCCGTCGGCGGTGGACAGCGCTGCAGCCAGACCACCTGCAGCAACAAGCCCGGCGACGACATAGGGCAGGCCGGCAATTTCAGGGGTGGCAAGCACGATGACGTCGGTGTTGATTGACAGTTCAGCAAGCTGAAGCACGCCGTCGCCGTTGATGTCTTCGATGTGCACCATGCCGACCTTGCCCCATGAGGCAACCCATTGCGGCAACTCGGAGATGCGCGAACCAATCAGGTTGGAGTAGACCTCCCACTTGGCAAACACGGCATAAGCCGGCGCGGTCACATAGAGCAAAAATATGAAGAATAGTGACCAGAACACCGACTTGCGGGCTTCGACAACACCCGGGGTGGTGTAATAGCGCATCAGCACATGCGGCAGTGAGGCAGTGCCGACCATCAGCACGAACACCAGGGCCAGAAAATTGTTGCGCGACATGGTCTGCGCCTCGGGCGTCACCCCGGGGTGGGGCTCGGCGTGACGTGGCGGGGGTTGGGCGCGCTTGAGAGCCTCCTGCTGGGCGCGAGTCCAAGCCTGCCGCGCCTCTTCAGGGGTGGCTGGCATGTCGCGCAAGGCGCGTTCTGCCATGGCAATCTCGCGTGCCGATGCGTCGCTGTTTCGCAATTCGTTCAGACGCTCAAGTTGCACTCTGCGTGCAACCTCGAGCGAACCTGGAAGGTTGTCGAGTTTGGCAGCGTAGTCCTGGGCTCGCGCCCGAAACTGTTCGCGCACCTGAACCTCAACCCGCGAGTTGAAAAGTTGCTCTTCTTTTTGGGATAAATCGCCAAGGACCTGGCCGTACATGACCTGTGGCACTGGCACGCCGGTAACCTTGTAGGACAGGATGATGACCGGGACCAGATAGGCAATGATGAGAATGACGTATTGCGCCACCTGAGTCCAGGTGACCGCGCGCATGCCGCCCAGAAACGAGCACACAAGTATGCCGGCAAGCCCGATGAACAGGCCGATCTCGAATTCGACACTGACAAAGCGGCTGGTAATCAGGCCGACGCCGTAAATCTGTGCGACCAGATAGACGAAGCTGGCCAATGCGGCTGCAGCCAGCCCAACCAGTCGGGCAAAATTGCCCTCGTAGCGTGCGCCAAGAAAGTCGGGGATGGTGTATTGGCCAAACTTGCGCAGATAGGGGGCGAGCAGCAGCGCGACCAGCACAAAACCACCAGTCCAGCCAGTCACAAAGGCCAGCCCCTCGAAGCCAGCAAAATACAGCGAGCCTGCCAGTCCGATGAAGGAGGCTGCGCTCATCCAGTCGGCCGCAGTGGCCATTCCGTTGTAAACCGCGGGCACCTTTCGACCGGCTACGTAATATTCGGAAACGTCCGAGGTGCGACTCATCACGCCAATGCCTGCGTAAATGGCAATGGTGGCAAACAGAAAGATGTGGCCAATCATGGCCTGAGACATACCGAGGTATTCGCCGACCGACAACAGCACGATGAAAAACAGGAAGGCGCCGGTATACCAGAGGTAATACCGGCGCAAATTCCTTGAAAAACCGCCATTGCCACTCATGTCAGCACCGGGCTTTGACCTGACAGCCTGCCGCTAACAGGCAGCCACCTACCTGGCTCGGCTCAGTATTTGATCCGGGCATAGTAGGATTTCTCTGCCGCCTCCCGGGCTTCGCGCACCGTGCGAATGCCTTTTTCGGCCAGCAGCGGAATCATCTTGAGAAAAATCTCGGCGGTGACGATGGCGTCACCCAACGCGGTATGCCGACCGACGATCTTGAGATTGAGCAGTTCGGCGATGGCATCCAGGCGATGCGATTCCTGATTGGGATGCAGCACTTGTGACAGCAGCAGAGTGTCGAGCACCGGTTGATCAAACTTGAGCCCGGTGCTCTTCTCCTTGATCTGCAGGAAACGCATGTCGAAGGCTGCGTTGTGGGCGATAAGTATCGTGTCGGATGCAAAGGCATGAAAAGCCGGCAACACCTTGTCGATCGTGGGCTGACCAACCAGCATTTCGGGTTGTATGCCATGAATCGGGATGGATTCCGGGTTGAGCTTGCGTCGCGGGTCTATGAGTTGCTCGAAGGACTCCTGTCTTCTGAGTTTGGCATTGACGATGCGGGTGGCACCAATCTGTATGATCTCGTCGCCCTCGGACGGGTTGAGCCCGGTGGTTTCGGTGTCGAACACCGTGTAGGTGAGCTCGGACAACAGGCGATCGTCGAGTTGGTGGCCCTTGTCAGACCAACTGAACAGGTCAAAATCGTAGTATTCGGGACGTGCATCGCCGCGCGAGAACAAGGCGGGGTCGAGTTCTTCCCGCGGATTGGCGGCTGGCAATACGATGCGGAAAAACGCACGATGGCGAACTTTTTCGCGCTCCATCCACATTTCGCCACCGTGACGCTCGATCACGTCGCGCACTGTCAGCGGACTGCTTTCGCCGTCAAAACGCATCGGCTCCAGCTCCCAGCTCATCACGGTTTCGGTACTCATGGCCTGACCCGACCAGATGATGTCGAGATGCAGCAGACGCCCTTCGCCGCTGAGTCGGAAGCGAACCTCCCTCACCTCGAACTCGTCAGAGAGACGGCTGACCAGATAAAGCACAGCTTGCAGCAAGGTGAAGCTGTCGACTTTGACCCATAGGGACTCGTCTACCGACTCGATCTTGGTGGGCACCTTGAGGCGAGTTTCGACGCGACGCTGAGCTGCAGCGACGAGATCGGCACCCAGCATTTCCTCAAGCGGCCAGCGCGCCTTCAGTGCATCGGCAAACTCATTGGCAGCCGAGTCCAGCCGTTCGCTCATGGCTTTGACTTCGTCCCGGATCACGCCACGAAAGCGTTGGCGCAAGGCGTCATCGAGATCGGGAAAATCGAGCATTTCAGCAGCGGCGCGGACATTGGCTAAGGCCGAACGGTTGCCCTCGGTGAGGGTGTGCAGCATCTGGTCGCGGCGGGATTCACCCTCGAAGTCGCTGGTGATGTTGTCGAGCATCAGAATGAAGCCGGTCATGGACTTGACGATATCGACCTCGCCGACGGCATCACCCAGTTTGTCGCCGCCACGTCCCATCAGCACAGGCGCCATCTGCACCCGCAACAGGTGCCCTGCACCGCCGGTGGTAACAAAGTTGGCTAAGGCAGACGCTGCGCTCTGCCGTAGCTTGTGTTGAATGGTTTCCAGCGCGTGAGCAACCAGGTTGCGATCGAACACGCCATAAACCGAGCGCCCCAGTCCGATCAATTCACCGCCGCCGGCCACGCCAGGCGCCACCGACAAGGACCGGAACTGCTGCCGCGCACTGTTGTTGTAAAGCAGAATGCGACCATCCAGATTGCAAACCACCACGGCCTGGGTGAGCTCGGACATGAGCGCCGCGAGGCGATCCTTTTCGTCTTCCACCGAGCGCTTGGCTGTGGCAATCTGCGATTCAACGTCGGTTAACAAGTCATCGCGTTGCTGCGCCAGGGCGTTGGCTGTGCGCACCAGCGCCTTGACCTCGGGCGGGCCTTTTTCTTCCACGCGAAAGTCACGATTGGCGTTGAGCATCAGGTGTTGCTGCTCGGCCATTCGCAACAAGCCTTTCACGTACTGCTGAAACAGGTTGCGCACCACTGCAACGCCAATCGCAAACCCGGCAATAGTCATCAACGCCCCCAGGGGCAGGCGGGGACCGATGACTTGTGCGAGCAAACCCTGGTCGTCAGGTGAGGCACTCACCCATATGAGCAGTGCAGTTACTACGAAAGGCCCGGTCATCAGCAAGCCGAGCACGCAGACTGCAAGCATGAAGCGGGTTTTTGCGTTCATGACTCAGGCTCCTGCCAGCATTTCACGAACCTTGTCGACGAGCTCCTTGGTAGAAAAGGGTTTGGTCATGTACGCGTCGGCACCCAGCGCTAGCCCCTTGGCCACTTCGGTGTCGCGCCCCTTGGCGGTCAACATGAGTATTTTGGTGCCAGTCAGTTCCGGGTCACCCTTGACCTCCTGGCAGACCTCAAAGCCACTCTTCTTGGGCATCATTACATCAAGCAGCACCAGATCCGGCTTGTCGGCGCGGATTCTGTCGACCGCCTCCTGCCCGTCCACGGCAATGCTGACGTCGAAGCCTTCACGCTTCATCAGAAACTCTAGCGAAATCACGATGTTCTGCTCATCGTCAGCAATCAGAATGCGGTTTCCCATCTAATTTCCAGCCTCCCCTTATGGTTTTTCCTATTTTATGTCATTGCGGGCCAGGCATTGACACTTCGTTTGCAGCTCCTACAGGCAAACTGAAGCAAAAGTGTGCCCCGTCGCCCGGCGGCGACTCGACCCACATGCGCCCGCCAAAGTGTTCGACTATCTGGCGACTGATCGGCAACCCCAAGCCTGTGCCCTGCGGCCGATCCCGTTGATCGCCACCCTGTCTGAACTTTTCAAATACATAGGGCATGAATTCGGCAGCAATCCCTGGACCATTGTCCGCTACGGTCACCTTAAGTTCATTTGCGGCTGATCGCACCAGGCTTACGCGCACTTGACCATTTTGGGCCGGTGCAAATTTCGCCGCATTGGACAACAGATTAAGCATAACCTGATGAAGCCTGTCACGATCGGCCATCAAATGCAAATGCTCATCTGGAAGCTGACAATTGACCGAAGTACCCCTGTCACGAAACAGTTGACGGGTCGATTCGATGGCGTTGTCGACCAGCTCATTCATGTCGATATCGGTGTTGTGCCATTCGGCGTGTCCGGATTCGATCTTGGCCAGATCCAGCACTTGATTGACCAGACGCGTGAGCCGCTCAGTTTCCGATACGATGATGCCCAGAAAACGCTTGCGATCTGCCAGATCAATCTTAGGGTCCTCAAGCATCATCTCGGACAGGGCGCGAATGGCGGTGAGCGGGGTGCGCAACTCGTGCGTAACCGAACTCATGATGTCATCCTTGAGCCGATCAAGTTCCTTCAACTGTTCATTGGCGGCACGTAGTTCTTCGGTTGCAGCTTCAAGCTCGCGTGACTTTTCCTCAAGCTGATGCGAATAAGCCCGAACCTGCGAGGCTTCGTCGAGAATATCCATCACCTCATCAAGACCAAGCGGCTCTTCCTGCGCTACCGAAGCCACCATGACACGAGCTGATGCGCTGCCAATAGCGCCTGCGAGCTGGGTCTCGGCAAAATGCACCAGCCCTGCATCAGCGGGAATCCTGTCCACATGATCAAACCCGCGCTGCCTGGCATAGCCCCGGAACAGTCGTTCGGTTTTCTCCTGCCCTAAAAAGCGCGACAGCAATGCGTGCAGCTCGCGAAGCTCGGCGCTGCCACGCCACAGGCTGGCCGCGGCAACATCCTGTCGTTTGAAAATGTCCACAAACAAGGTGGCCTGACTGGCCTCAAGTGCAGAGGGCATGCGCATCAAGGACACACCAACATAGCAAGTAATATTGGCGGCCAGACTCCAGAACAAGGCATGGCTGATGTTATCCAGCCCACTCAGCCCGAACAAGGCCTCCGGCTTTAGCAATGCAATGCCAAACAAGCCTTGCTCAAGAAAAGACGCATCCAACCAACCAGACTTGGCAAAGGACGGCAGCATAAGAGTGTAAGCCCACACCACAAAGCCGGCCAGCAAGCCTGCCAGTGCGCCTTCGCGGGTGCCACCGCGCCAATACATTCCCCCCAGCATGGCCGGGGCAAACTGCGCTACCGCAGCAAAACTGATCAGACCGATTGCCACCAGCGCATAGGCCTCGCCAGCCAGACGAAAATACAGATAGCCAAGCAAGATCACGATGAGGATCGCACCGCGCCGAATATTCAGGAGCAGACCGGACAGGTCAGGTTGGGCTGCCCGACTAAAGCGTTTGCTGCGAAGCAGCAAAGGCATGACGAGATCGTTGCAGATCATTGTGGACACAGCAATGGTCTCGACAATAACCATGCCGGTAGCCGCAGACAAGCCACCCACAAACACGAACAGGGCCAGCCACTCCATGCCGTGCGCCAGCGGCAGGGACAACACGAAGGTATCCGGGTCAACCGCATTGCCGCCAAAATACATCAGACCACCAAAGGCTATCGGCAACACAAAGATGTTGATAAGCAGCAGATAAAGCGGAAACAACCAGGCTGCCCTGCGAAGATGCTCTTCGTTGACGTTTTCAACCACTGTCACCTGAAACTGGCGGGGCAGGAAGATCACGGCCAACATCGCCAGCAGCATCAAGGCAAACCAGCCTCCATATCCGGAGGCGCTACCACCCTCTACGGTCAACAGCGAGGCCAGCTCGGGATAGGCCTGGACGCGTGTAAAAATATCCCCAAAACCGTTATACATGCCGTATGTCACGAACAAGCCGACCGCCATGAACGCCGCCAACTTGACAACTGACTCGAAGGCGATAGCTGCCACCATGCCCTCGTGACGCTCGGTGGCATCAAGGTGGCGAGCGCCGAACAGAATGGTGAACAGGGCAAGAATCAGCGCAACATAAAGCGTACTGTCCTGAAACCAGTACTGAACATGCACCATCTGAAAGGTATGCACACTATCGTAAGTCAATAGCGCATAACCCGTAGCAATCGCCTTGAGCTGAAGGGCAATGTAAGGAATGATGCCCACCACCGTAATGATGGATACCAGACCACCCAGCAAGTGGCTCTTGCCGTAGCGACTGGCGATGAAGTCCGCAATCGAGGTTATCCGGTAGGTTTTGGCGATCCGGATCATCTTCAGCAACACCAGCCAAGACAACGCAAATGCCAGTGTGGGGCCAAGGTAAATTGGCAGAAACCAAACCCCACCTGAGGCCGCCCGCCCGACACTGCCAAAGTAAGTCCAGGCCGTGCAATAAACAGCCAGCGACAAAGCGTATGTCCAGGCATTGGCGATGATGGAACGCCCCTGCTCCGCCCGCCGGTCGCCAAAATGCGCCACGGCAAACAGCAGTAGCAGATACGCGAGGGATGCGCCAATGACCAGCGTGCCGGAAATCATGAGTGCGCTCCGTCAGTGGCGAACCGACACGATCCAGGCAATCGCGCCAATCACCGCCACCCAGGCAGCAAAAAGATAGAAATGCGCCACCGGCAGACCAAGAACAAACTCTGCCCGGTCAAACAGAGAAAGCAGCGGATAGTTGAACAACAGCACCGCCGCAAAGAACACCGCAATCAGCCGTTGCCTCGCCAGACCCTTGCGCATCTCGCCCCTCCTCGTGTATCAAACCACTTGAGCCACCGTATTCGCCGTGTGGCGTGCCGGTATGTCTGCTGTCGTGCCGCTCTTGTCTCACTGTGTTCCGTGGCTGGCGGATAGCGCAATTATAGACAGACACAACCACCGACCGGGAATCTAAAATGCAAACGGCCCTGCCTGAGCAGAGCCGCTTGCATTGGCGAGGCGGTGCCGAAAAAATGCTTCGGCACCGACAGACGCGGGTATTACATACCCATGCCCATTCCGCCCATGCCGCCCATACCACCCATGCCGCCCATGTCAGGCATGCCACCAGCGGACTTATCTTCCGGCAGTTCGGCAACCATGCAGTCAGTGGTCAGCATCAGGCTGGCTACGGAAGCTGCATTCTGCAGTGCGGTGCGGGTGACCTTGGTGGGGTCAAGAACACCCATTTCAACCATGTCACCGTACTCGCCGGTTGCAGCGTTGTAGCCGTAGTTGCCAGAGCCTTCGGACACCTTGTTGACCACCACGCTGGGCTCGTCACCGGCGTTGGCGACGATTTCACGCAGCGGCTGCTCCATCGCGCGCAGCACGATCTTGATGCCGGCGTCCTGGTCATGGTTGCTGCCGGTCAGGCCGGTCAGGTTGGCGCGGGCGCGCAGCAGGGCAACACCGCCGCCCGGGACGATACCCTCTTCCACTGCAGCGCGGGTCGCGTGCAGGGCGTCTTCGACACGCGCCTTCTTCTCTTTCATTTCGACTTCGGTGGCAGCGCCAACCTTGATCACTGCAACGCCGCCGGCCAGCTTGGCCACGCGCTCTTGCAGCTTCTCACGGTCGTAGTCGGAAGTTGCCTCTTCGATCTGCACGCGGATCTGCTTGACGCGAGCCTCGATGGCCTGCTCGTTGCCGGCACCGTCGATGATGATGGTGTTTTCCTTGCCAACTTCGATGCGGACAGCCTGGCCGAGATCGTCCAGCGTGGCTTTTTCGAGGGTGAGACCGACTTCTTCAGCGATGACCTGACCGCCGGTGAGGATGGCGATGTCTTCGAGCATGGCCTTGCGACGATCGCCAAAGCCCGGAGCCTTGACTGCGCAAGTCTTGAGGATGCCACGGATGTTGTTCACCACCAGCGTAGCCAGCGCTTCGCCTTCGACGTCTTCAGCGATGATCAGCAGCGGACGGCTGGCCTTGGCAACCTGCTCAAGCACCGGCAGCAGATCGCGGATGTTGGAAACCTTTTTGTCGAACAGCAGAACGAAGGGGTTGTCGAGGATGGCAACCTGCTTGTCCGAGTTATTGATGAAGTACGGCGACAGATAGCCGCGGTCAAACTGCATGCCTTCAACCACGTCCAGCTCGTTTTGCAGTGACTTGCCGTCTTCAACGGTGATGACGCCTTCCTTGCCAACCTTGTCCATGGCGTTGGCGATGATTTCACCGATGTCGCTGTCGGAGTTGGCGGAGATGGAGCCAACCTGAGCGATTTCCTTGGTGGTGGAGCACGGCTTGGACAGCTTCTTCAGTTCTTCGATGGTGGCAAGAACGGCCTTGTCGATACCGCGCTTGAGGTCCATCGGATTCATGCCAGCGGCGACGAACTTCATGCCTTCGCGGACGATGGACTGGGCCAGCACAGTGGCGGTGGTGGTGCCATCACCGGCGATGTCGGAGGTCTTGGAAGCCACTTCCTTGACCATCTGAGCGCCCATGTTTTCGAACTTGTCCTTCAGCTCGATTTCCTTGGCGACGGAAACGCCGTCCTTGGTCACGGTCGGGGCGCCAAAGGAGCGCTCGAGCACGACGTTGCGGCCTTTCGGGCCGAGGGTGACCTTGACTGCGTTGGCCAGAATATTGACACCAGCGACCATACGGTCACGGGCGGAATCACCAAATTTGACTTCTTTTGCTGCCATTGTTGCTTACTCCTAGAATTCGTTGATCAATGCCAAAAGACTGGATCAGCCTTCGATGACACCCATGATGTCTTCTTCGCGCATGACGAGCAGCTCTTCGCCTTCGACCTTCACGGATTGACCGGCGTACTTGCCGAACAGCACCTTGTCGCCTGCCTTGACAGCCATCGGGCGGACCTTGCCGTCATCGAGGATCTTGCCATTGCCAGCCGCGATGATTTCACCCTGGTCCGGCTTCTCGCCTGCGGAGTCGGGGATGACGATACCGCTAGCGGTCTTACGCTCGGCTTCGAGGCGCTTGACGATCACGCGATCATGCAAGGGACGAATATTCATTGAATCACTCCTGTCGTGTTCAGTCTGATTGATTGTTCGGGAGCGGGCGACGCCCGCATCCAGCGGTCACTAATGACCCGGTTGGCTTGTCGCCGACCCGGCTGTTAGCACTCACTGCCAACGAGTGCTAATAATAGGGGCGCATCTCGCTGATTTCAAGAGGGCCGCCCAAACAAAGTTTGACGGCCATTGCGATGAGCTGCTGATGCACTGCAATCGGCTGATCCATGCACAGAAAAAACGGCGACAATGGCGCCCACTCAGCCTTCAACGCAATCTCAGGACGCACCCAATGGAAATCAAGGTCAACTTTCTCGACAAGCTTCGCCTTGAGGCAAAGTTTGACGACTTCACAGTCATTGCCGACCAGCCCATCCGCTATAAGGGCGACGGCTCTGCGCCCGGCCCATTTGATTACTTCCTGGCCTCGTCCGCGCTGTGCGCTGCCTACTTTGTCAAACTGTACTGCGAAACCCGCAACATCCCGACCGACGGCATCCGCTTGTCGCAGAACAACATCGTTGATCCGGATAACCGCTATCAGCAGATCTTCAAGATTCAGATCGAGTTGCCTGAGCACATTTCAGCCAAAGACCGACAGGGTATCCTGCGCTCCGCCGGTCGCTGCACGGTGAAGAAAGTAGTTCAGGCAGGCCCCGAGTTCGTGATCGAAGAAGTGGTCAATCTGGATGAAGACGCACAGGCCTTGCTGACGCTCAATATTGACCCGGAGTCCAGAACTTATATCGCAGGCAAGGACTTGCCGCTGGAGCAGACCATTGCCAACATGTCTGCAGTGCTGGCCGAGCTGGGCATCAAGATCGAGATCGCCTCATGGCGCAATCTTGTCCCCAACGTGTGGTCCCTGCACATCCGCGATGCGCACTCGCCGATGTGTTTTACCAATGGCAAGGGCGCAACCAAGGAGAGCGCGCTGGCGTCGGCCCTGGGAGAGTTCATCGAACGGCTCAACTGCAACCACTTCTACAATGACCAGTTCTGGGGCGAGGACATTGCCAATGCGCCGTTTGTGCACTACCCGGATGAACGCTGGTTCATCCCTGGCCCAAACGATGCCCTGCCTGCGGGGATTCTCGATGACTACTGCCTGCAGATCTACAACCCCGATGGCGAGTTACGTGGCTCCCACCTTTACGACACTAACTCCGGCAATGTCGAACGCGGCATCTGCTCGTTGCCGTATGTACGTCAATCGGACGGCGCAGTGGTGTACTTTCCGTCAAATCTGATCGACAACCTGTTTCTCAGCAACGGCATGAGCGCCGGTAACACCCTGGCTGAAGCGCAGGTGCAGTGCCTGTCGGAGATCTTCGAGCGGGCGGTAAAGCGAGAGATTCTGGAAGGGGAAATTGCCCTGCCGGACGTGCCACAGGCAGTGCTGGCGAAATACCCTGGCATCATGGCCGGCGTTGAGGAACTGGAAAAGCAGGGATTTCCGGTGCTAGTCAAGGATGCATCGCTGGGCGGACGCTTTCCGGTGATGTGTGTGACCTTGATGAACCCGCGCACTGGCGGCGTGTTTGCCTCGTTTGGGGCACACCCGAGCCTGGAGGTGGCACTGGAACGCAGTCTCACCGAGTTGCTGCAGGGGCGCAGTTTTGAAGGCCTCAATGACCTGCCCCAGCCCACCTTCGAGAGCAACGCCGTTACTGAGCCAAACAATTTTGTCGAGCACTTCATCGACTCCAGCGGCGTGGTGTCATGGCGCTTTTTCAGTGCCAGAGCGGATCATGATTTTGTCGAATGGGACTTCTCGGCGCAGGGTGACGGCAGCCCAGCAAGCGCCAATATAGAAGAGGCCGCAACCCTGTCGAGCATTCTGGAAGACCTGGGCAAGGAGGTGTACATGGCAGTGTACGACCAGCTCGGAGCCTGTGCCTGTCGCATCCTGGTGCCGGGTTACTCGGAGGTATACCCAGTTGAAGACCTGATCTGGGACAACACCAACAAGGCCTTGCTGTTCCGCAAAGACATCCTGAACCTGCACAGCCTGGATGAAACCGGCCTGGAGTCTCTTTTAGAACGCCTGGAGGACAGCGAGCTTGATGACTACACCGACATCATCCGCCTGATTGGGGTCGAATTCGACGAAAACACCGCGTGGGGGCAGCTCACCATTGTTGAGCTCAAGCTGCTGATCAACCTCGCCTTGCAACAATTGGAAGCGGCCAAGGAGCAACTGGAAGCCTTGCTGCATTACAACGAGCTGGCGGAGGACCGCGTTCGGTTCTATCAGGCCTTGAATGTGGTGCTGGAGGTGGAGCTGGACGACGAACTTGAGCTGGAAGATTACGAGCACAACTTCCGGCGGATGTTCGGCGACTCGCGCATGGACGCTGCAATCGGCTCGGTCACAGGCAGCGTCCGCTTTTACGGGCTGACGCCCACCAACACTAGACTGGACGGCCTGGACAAACACCTGCGCCTGATCGACAGCTACAACAAGCTGCACACGGCACGGGCCAAGGCAGTGGCGGCATCCAGCCAGCGCTGAGCTGGGCCACGGACCAATGGCTTGCTCAAACGTCTGTCGCTGAGCGCTGTTCCGACATCCACAGAACTTCTGGCGAATTGACGCAGGCGCGCCGCGAGTTCGATGAGGCACTGGAAGAATTGAACGGCTTCAACAGCAACACCCCGGCCCTGACCAGCCGACTGGAACTGGTGAAGCAGCAATGGTTCTTCTTTGAGGCCGCACTCGATGAACAACGACCGGGCGACACGACACTGGCCACCAACGTCGCGACTACCAGCGAGCGCATTCTGGAGATGATGGAAGAGGTGGTCCAGCTATACGAAAAACTCGACAACTGAACCACCCGTTGGTCATCAGCCTGACATCGCCATCAGGCTGGCATTGCCACCGGCTGCGGTGGTGTTGATGCTGAGGGTGCGTTCATGGATGAGCATGTGCAACTGATATGTCGGCTCGGGCAGCAGCAGTGGCACGATAGGCCCGGGGCGTTGCGACAGGACGCGCTGCCAGGCGTCGGTTTCGTCCTTGCCGGTGTCGAGCAGCAGCGCATCCCAGTGGGCCAGACGAATATCCTCAACCAGCATCAGGCTCTGCCTGACCAACTCCGGCAAGGCATTACAAAGCGCACGGTTCTGCTTTAGTTCGGCGAGCATCACCCGGTTGCCACTGGCCAGCGCCGCCAGCAACTGATGCACGGTGCCAGCAAGCGTGTCAGCCACCGCGGCCACCTGTCCGCGCGGCACAAAACGCAGCAGGTTGTCCTCGCCGGTTGGGCCTGGCAGCTTCAACTCCATGCCAACCACCCGGCGGCTGCGGTAAACATCGGCACGGTCGCGCAACACGGCAAGCTCGTCGCCATCGAGATGGGCACGCCCTCCTTGCTCAAGCCATTCGGCCAGTGCCTCAAAGGGCTTGGGAGCCGACGCCCGAGAATAGCGCCGCAGGTCTGGTCCAGGCGTGTGGCGTAGCAACCTGTGCATATAGAGCGGCCCGCCTGCCTTGGGACCTGTGCCAGACAAGCCCTCTCCGCCAAAAGGCTGCACCCCGACCACGGCCCCAATGATGTTGCGATTGACGTAGAGGTTGCCCACATGCGCGGCGGCCACCACTTGGGCGATGGTCTCGTCTATGCGGCTGTGCACCCCCATGGTCAGGCCATAGCCAGTGCCGTTGATATGTTGCACCAGCGACTCGAGATCCCGGGCACGATAACGCAACACATGCAGAATCGGACCAAACTGCTCTCGCTCCAGAGAGTCCAGCGAGTCAATTTCGATGAGACTGGGCGCAACAAAACTGCCGTTTGCGCAGGACTCCGGCAAGGGCAGACGCTCGATCCGGCAACCACGTTCGCGCATCTGTGCGACATGTGCCTCCAGCCCGACACGCGCGTCCTCGTCTATCACTGGGCCGACGTCGCAGCGCACATCGGCCGGATTACCAATACGCAACTCCTGCATGGCACCACGCAACATGTGAAGCACGCGGTCGGCGATGTCGTCCTGCAGGCACAATACACGCAATGCAGAGCAGCGCTGCCCGGCGGAATCAAAGCTGGAAGCAATCACGTCGGCCACCACTTGCTCAGGCAAGGCGGTGGAGTCGACGATCATGACGTTCTGGCCGCCGGTTTCGGCAATCAAGCGTACATCGCCGCCACGTTCGGCCAGCGTGCGCTGAATGATGCGCGCCACCTCGGTTGAGCCGGTAAACATCACGCCCTGCACACCGCCCGAGGCCACCAGCCCGGCACCGGCCACCTCACCGCTACCCGGCAACAGTTGCAAGGCATCGGCAGGCACGCCGGCGCGATGCAGCAGACGTGTCGCTGCGGCTGCGATCAATGGCGTCTGCTCGGCTGGCTTGGCCAGCACCGGATTGCCAGCGGCCAGCGCGGCGCTGACCTGGCCTGTGAAGATGGCCAACGGAAAGTTCCACGGGCTGATGCACACCACGGGGCCAAGAGGGCGGTGGCTGGCGTTGTCAAAGCTGCGGCACTCGGCCGCGTAATAGCGCAGAAAGTCGACCGCCTCGCGTATCTCGGCCACTGCGTTAGCCCATGACTTTCCTGCTTCGCGCACGGTTAGCGCAATCAACCCGGCAGCCTGCTTTTCCATCAGGTCAGCAGCACGCGCCAGAATGCTTGAGCGTTCGGCCGGTTGCCTCGCCGCCCAGTCACTGCCTTGGGCGGCCTGCACTGCCTGCTCGACATCCGCAGCGCCCGCCTCCACGACCTCGCCAACCTGCTCACGCCTGTTTGCCGGGTTCAGCACCGCATGCGCCTTGCCTGCGCTCGGTGCTGCTGATGCCAGCAAAGGCGCAGCGTTAAAACTCTGCTCCAGAGAATCCATCAACGCTGCGGCGAGTTGCTGGCGTACCGGCTCGGCGGATAGATCAAAGCCCCGGGAGTTGTGTCTGCTCGCGCCGAACATGTCGCGCGGCAAGCTGATGCGTGGGTGAGGTGTGCCGGCAAGCTTGTCAGCCTCGCTGACCGGGTCAGCCACCAGCTCTTCGATTGACACGCTCTCATCCACGATGCGATTTACAAAGCTGCTGTTGGCACCGTTTTCGAGTAGACGCCGCACTAGGTAAGCAAGCAGTGTTTCGTGCGAACCGACCGGCGCATAGATGCGCACACGGCGGCGGCTCTGCGGATCAGCCAGCACCGCATCGTAGAGCGACTCACCCATGCCATGCAGACACTGAAACTCATAATCATCTGCACCTGCGTCCGCCCCCGCCATGTGCATCACGGCTGCCAGCGAGTGCGCGTTGTGCGTGGCAAATTGCGGATAGATCCGGTCACGTGCGGCCAGCAGCTTGCGGGCGCAGGCCAGAAAGCTGACATCGGTGTAGACTTTTCGGGTCCACACCGGATAACCCGTCAAGCCGTCAACCTGGGCACGTTTGATCTCGGCATCCCAGTAGGCCCCCTTGACCAGCCGAACCATGATCCGTCTTTCGTTCCGCGCTGCCAGCGCGATGATCCAGTCGAGCACCGCAAAGGCACGTTTCTGATAGGCTTGCACGACAAAGCCCAGGCCATTCCAGCCGCGCAGATCCGCGTGCTCGGCGAGCATTTCCAGCATGTCCAGGGACAAGTCCAGCCGGTCGGCTTCTTCGGCGTCTATGTTCAGACCAATATCGTAATCCCGGGCGAGCCGGCACAGGCCCAGCAAGCGAGGCGCAAGCTCGTCACGTACCCGGTCCGGCTGCGACCACACATAGCGCGGGTGCAAGGCCGACAGTTTGACCGAGATGCCGTTGCCGTCAATCACGCCACGGCCGCGACTATCCTTGCCTATCGCGTGGATAGCCTGCTCATAGGCGGCCAGATAGTGCTCGGCGTCCTCGGCAGTCGCGGCCGCCTCGCCAAGCATGTCAAAAGAATACCGATAGCCGCGCTTTTCTGCTGGCTTGCCACGTGCCAGCGCCTCCTTGATGTCACGGCCGGTGACAAACTGTTCCCCCAGCATACGCATGGCCAGATCCATGCTCTTGCGGATCAACGGTTCTCCGCCTCTGGCGAGCAGGCGATTGAGGGCGCTGGCAAGCCCCTCTTCGCTGCGCGTGGCCACTAGCCGACCGGTCAGCAGCAAGCCCCAGGTGGCGGCATTGACGAATAGCGAGGCGCTGTTTCCCAAATGCGCACGCCAGTCGCCATGGGCCAGTTTGTCGCGGATCAGGCGATCGGCGGTGGCCTTGTCCGGAACACGCAGCAAGGCCTCTGCCAGACACATCAGGGCGACACCTTCCTGACTGGACAGGGAAAACTCTTTCATCAAGGCATCGACACCGCTGGATTTCGTGCGGCTCAGACGCAGAGCCTTGACCAACTGGCCAGCCCGGCGGGCCACCCCAGCCTCGTCAGCATCGGGCTGTCTGGCAAACTCGATCAGATCCGGCAGCAATTGAGACTCCGCTGCACGATAGGCCTCGTTGATACGCTGTCGCAAGACATCTCGCGGTTGCTCTGGCAGGGCGGCAGAATCTCCCATCGCATGCGCAGTGGTCATGATGTTACTCCTGGGTGTAAAAAGCAGCACAGTGCTGCATTCAAACTGAAGGAGGGCTGGCCAAGCCAGCCCTCGTTTAACCTTTAATGTTGGGCAAGGCTGCGCCTTGCCCCGGCCAACTCAGCGGTAACGCTTGATCTCACCGCTTTCGATGCGCGCCCAATAGCTGGCCACCTCACGCTTGACCACAGGCATCAGCAGATACAAACCGATCACGTTAGGCAAGGCCATGGCAAAGATCATGGAGTCCGAGAAATCGATGACGGGTCCCAGACTCATGCTTGACCCTGCCACCACGCACAGGCAGAAGAACAGCTTGTAAATGTTCTCCATGGACTTGTTCTCTCCGAACAGATAAGTCCAGGACTTCAGCCCGTAGTAAGACCACGCGATCATGGTGGAGAAGGCAAACAACACCACTGCCACGGCAAGAACTACCGGAAACCATGGGAAAGCAGTGGCAAATGCGGCAGAGGTGAGCTGAACACCGGTGAGGTCGGTAGCCAGTTGACCAGAGATAACGATCACCAGCGCGGTCATGGTGCAGATCACAACGGTGTCAATGAACGGCTCAAGCAAGGCTACATAGCCCTGGCTGACCGGCTCATTGGTACGCACCGCCGAGTGGGCGATTGGCGCTGAACCGATACCGGCCTCGTTGGAGAAGGCTGCACGTCTGAAACCTTGGATCAACGCACCAATGGCGCCACCAGCAACCCCTTCAGGGGAGAACGCACCTGTGATGATCTGACCAAAAGCCCAACCCACCATGTCAATATTCATCACGATGATGACCAGGCCGGCACCCAGATAAATGGCGGCCATCAGTGGAACGATCTTTTCAGTGACGCGGGCAATCGACTTGATGCCACCTATGATCACCATGCCTACTATGCCAGCCAGCACCAGGCCGAACAGCCAGCCCTTGTCGGCCATGAAGCTGGCCTCACCACCGGTGACATTGACAACCTGCTGAAAGGCCTGATTGGCCTGGAACATGTTGCCACCACCGACCGCTCCACCTATGCAGCAGATGGCGAAGAAGGCGGCGAAAAAGCGCCCGAGCCCTGGCTTGCCAATCTCCGCAAAACCGCGGGAAAGGTAATACATCGGGCCACCCGAGACGGTTCCATCCGGTTTCTCCTTGCGGTACTTCACGCCCAGGGTCACCTCGGTGAACTTGGACGCCATACCCATCAAGCCCGCCAGAATCATCCAGAAGGTTGCGCCTGCCCCGCCAATCGACACTGCCACCGCCACACCGGCGATGTTGCCCAGACCTACCGTTGCTGACAAAGCTGTTGTGAGCGCCTGAAAACGCGATACCTCACCAGCATCCTTGGGGTTGTCGTAGCGACCGCGAACCACATCCAGTGAGTGCTTGAAACCGCGAAACTGTATGAAACCAAAGTAAAAGGTGAATACTGCAGCAGCAACGATTAGCCAGCCCACGATGAGCGGGAAATTGACTCCTGCGATGGGCACCGAAAAGAAGATTATGCCGGCGACGAAGTCGGAGATTGGCGACAACGCGGCGTTGATCGTCTCATCCAGGGTCTGGGCAATCTGGGCGTTTGCCGACGTTGAGGCCGCCGTGAGCGTAGCGGCTGCAGCCAGTGTCTTGTTTTGCATGGTCAGATGTCTCCTTTTAAACTCGCTTACGGAACGACCGTAACCGGCACAGGCGACACCTGAACCAGTGACATGCCAACGCTGCCAATCAGCCGGGCAGCGAACTTGCTTCGGCCACGTCGGCCAACAAATATCTGCGCAGCATCGAGTTCGCGTGCAATTTCACACAATATCTCCACCGAGTGACCATAACGAACCTCGCTGCTGACCTTGACGCCTTGCTTTGCCAGTTTGTCCACCACCGGCTGCAACACCTTTTCGGCACGCGCAACCTCCTCCTGTCTACGGGCATGACGCTCTTCGAGCTCCTCCTGCGTCAAAAAGCTATAAGGCGACCACTCAAGCACGTGCACAAGATGCACTTGGCCTTCCTGTTGGGCTGCACAAGTAATTGCAAAGTCCACAGCACGATTGCATGGATCCGTGCCGTCAAAACCCACGATATATGTCTTCACCATGTTCAGTCCTTTGATCTGTTGTTTTGAACCCGAACTGAGCACTCGTCAGCAAACAGTCCGGATGGACGAATTTTTCACCAAAAACTTTAGTTTATGGCTCCAAAATTGATTTTTATACAGACGATTTTCCTGATATTTTGCGAGTTACAGGAAAATGACACTGGATCGGCCATGGATCGCATCGATCAACGCATACTTAATGAGCTGCAGCAGGACGGCAGGCTGTCAATTGTGGAACTCGCCGGGCGCGTTGGACTCACCAAGACACCCTGCGCTGAACGGGTTCGTCGGCTTGAAAAGATGGGGGTGATCAAGGGCTATCACGCCGAGCTCGACGCTGTCGCGCTTGGCGTAGGGCACGTGGTCATGGTGGAGGTGTTGCTCGACAACACCACAGCTCAGGTGTTGAGAGACTTCGATGCTGCGGTACGACGCGTTCCGCAGATTCAGTCGTGCCACCTGATAGCGGGCAATTTCGATTACCTGCTGAAGGTGCGGACCCGCGATATCGCGGAATATCGCGACCTCATGGGCTCGGTAATCTCGGAGTTACCCTGCGTGAAACAGACTCACACCTATGTTGTACTCGAAACCGTCAAGGACGAGGTCAAGGTAGTCGTCGGGCCCGGCTGTTAAACAGTTGGTCCGGACCCCGAACGGGTTTGTATCAGCTTTCGTGATGATATTGCGTCACGCGATCAACTTCAGCGGCTGATCCCAGTACAACCGGTACACGCTGATGCAATTGCGCAGGCTGCACGTCCAGAATGCGCTCGCGTCCAGTCGTCGCCGCACCTCCGGCCTGCTCCACAAGCATCGCCATCGGATTAGCCTCATACATCAGGCGCAGTTTCCCACCCTTGTCGCGGCACTTCTCGTCCATGGGATACATGAACACCCCGCCGCGCGTCAGGATGCGGTGCACATCGGCCACCATGGAGGCTACCCAGCGCATGTTGAAGTCCTTGCCACGAGGTCCGGTCTTGCCCTGCTCCAGTTCGGTCACATAGCGTTGCACCGGTGCCTCCCAATGACGCGAGTTCGACGCGTTTATGGCGTATTCCTGGGTTTCGGCTGGCACCGTCATGAAGGGATGGGTGTACACAAAGCTGCCCATCTCACGGTCGAGCGTAAAGCCGTGCACCCCGTGCCCCAGCGTCAACACCAGCAAGGTCGAAGGTCCGTACAAAGCATAACCGGCAGCAACCTGCTCGCGCCCAGGCTGCAAGAAAGCGCTCTCGTCAATTGAGGTTGACGGGCCGGTCTGCTGGTTTCTCAACACCGAAAAAATGGTACCCACTGACACATTCACATCAATGTTTGAGGAACCATCCAGCGGATCGAACAGCAGCAGGTAGCCACCCTTTGGGTAGTCAAACGGGATCTGATGTACCTCCTCAACCTCCTCAGAAGCCATGGCGGCCAGATGCCCCCCCCATTCATTGGCCTGCAAAAGGATCTCGTTGGCAATCACGTCCAGCTTCTTCTGCGCCTCTCCCTGAACATTGTCGGTTCCAGCCTCACCCAGAACCCCAGCCAGAGCGCCCTTGGAAACGTTGACACCAATGGCTTTGCAAGCGCGAGCCACCACCTCAATGAGAAATCGCAAATCCGGGCTGATGCGCCCAGCGCGCTGCTGTTCGATCAAAAACTGTGTGAGTGTGACACGCGCCATGAAAGTGCGCCTCCAGAAGTCGGGAAAGCCTGATTATCCCAGATCACCAGCGCTTGTGCGCCGGGTATGATGTCACTGATTCAAACTTCCCAACGCAGCAGCATGCACGTCATCGTTCTGGGAGCCGGCGTCACCGGCATCACCACTGCATGGTATTTGCTCACCAGCGGCCATCGTGTCACGGTGGTCGAGGCAAGGGACAACGTCGCCCTTGAGACCAGCTTCGCCAATGGCGGACAGATTTCAATCAGCCACCCCGAGCCGTGGTCCAGCCCGCAAGCCCCCTTGATCGCCCTGCGTTCGATTGGCCAGCGAGACTCCCCCCTGCGTTTCAGGTTTGGTCGTGACCTTGATCGCTATCGTTGGGCAATGTCCTTTCTGCGTGAGTGTCTGCCCGCCCGCCATCACCGCAACGCACAAGCCATTGCAGAGCTCGCGCTTAAAAGCGGTGCTGCGCTGCAAGCACTCACCGAAGCAAACGACATGCACTACCACCGCAGCACGCGTGGTCTGCTGCACCTGCTATGCGACTCAAGCGCGCACCGACAAGCCCCCGCACGCCTCAGAAACCTTTCCGCCTGGGGCATCAACGCACATTATCTTGACGCCCAATCCTGTCGCACAGTCGAACCGGCACTCGTGTCGCGGCCAGACTTGCAGGGCGGAATCTACGCACCGGATGACACGGCTGGAGACGCGCATCTGTTTACCCACGCCCTGGCCAGAATGGTGCGAGAGGCAGGCGGTTCGCTTTTGTTGAGCACTCGGGCCATCAGCCTGCGCGAACATCAGGGTGCCATCTCCGAACTCTTGATTGACGGTGAAAATGGGCTTGAAACTCTTACCGCCGATGCCTATGTGGTGTGCCTGGGCTGCAAGTCATCAGTTTTTCTGCGCCCACTCGGCCTGCGGCTCCCGATCTATCCCTTGAAGGGATACTCGGTGACCCTGCCAATAATCAAACCGGACGCAGCGCCTGTCGTCAGCATTACTGACGAAAAGCGTCGCCTGGTGTGTTCTCGTCTTGGCGATCGACTGCGCGTGGCGGGTACAGCCGAGATTGCAGGCTTTGACAAAAGCATAGATCCGGCGCGATGCGCAGGTATGCGTCGCTGGGCCGATGAAATGTTTCCGGGGGCGGCAGACTCTGAAGCCGGAGAAGACTGGGCCGGCCTTCGTCCCTGCACGCCAAGCTACGTGCCCCTGATCGGAGCCACAAAAGTCGACCGTCTTTGGCTCAACACTGGGCACGGTTCTCTTGGGTGGACACTGGCTTGCGGATCAGCCGAACTGTTGGTAAAAAAAATGCGAGCCGGTAGCACCGGCCCGCAAGATTGTTTTTCGCCTGACTGACAGCTCAAAAAAGACGACTTGACCCCCGGCAGATATCAGGACTGAGGCGGAACACTTGCCTCAGTGGCGGTCACTGCCGGCGAGCAACCCGTGGGACTGCAGCCACCACCGGCGCTCGCTGCGCGCGTGGCACACTCTCGCTCAAAGTCAAATCCGACTTCGTTGAGATAAAACGCCAGTGCGGCATCCATGCCAGTCGCGTGACTATCGAACCATGCGGGTAGCTCTTCGACAAGCCGTTGCCCAAGAAACAGGTCTCCGGCAACCACTAGCTTGCGCACCTCCTGCATCACGGCAAGCACGCGCTCGTGCTCCGACTTGTGACATGCCGGAAAGCCGACTTTATCCATCCAACGGTTTTCTTGCTCAAAATGCAAAATCGTGTGTTCGATGAAACGGTCCAGATCATCCACAAAGCGATCGCTTGGCGAATTCGCCAAGTTGTTATACAGCTCGACAAACTCGCGATGTGTATCGTCCATGCGCGCAAGACCGAGATCGAAACTCTCTTTCCACTCCATGACTGGCAAGGCTTGACTCCCTGGTATCCGGTTATTTGACCACTTTCAGATGCGAACCCTTTGGTGGCGGTGGGGGGGTGTCATCCGAATCATCATGATGCGTTGATTCCGAAGACCCCGCTGTACCGCCATCCACTGCTGACAGGTGGGGTGTAGCCTCGTGTTCGGCAGGACTTTCGATGTCCAGCTCAAAGGCCATGCCCTGGCCGTTCTCGCGGGCATAAATCGCAAGCACATTCGACACCGGCACATAGATGTGGTGTGACTTACCACCGAAACGCGCCTGGAACGTGATCGCATCGTTACCCAGTTCCATCGAAACCGTCGCGCCGCTAGCGATATTGAGCACAATCTGCCCATCCCTAGCGTAGCCTGGCGGAACCATCACATTGTCATCTACCACCACGGCAATGTGCGGGGTGAAGCCTTGATCACAACACCAATCGTAAATTGCACGCAGCAGATAGGGTTTTGTTGAAACCGTCGTCATCAGTTTAGTTCTGCCGTTAGCTACGCATGACCTTTTCTGAGGCAGTCAGCGCATCAATGAAGCCTTGTCGGCTGAAAATTCGTTCCGCGTACTTCATGATCGGGGCCGCCGACTTCGGCAGTTCGATCCCATAGTGCTGCAAACGCCACAGCAAGGGGGCAACCGCTACGTCCAGCATGGAGAACTCGTCGCCCAGCATGTACTTCTGTTTTGCAAACAAGCCTGAAAGCTGCACCAACTGGTCACGCACATGCGCCCGACTTTTGTCGGCAGCCTTTCCGCCTTTTTCGAGCACATCGATGTGCGCGAAAAGCTCACCTTCGAAGGTGTGCAGAAGTTGGCGCGCGCGCGCCCGAAGAATCGGGTCAGGCGGCATCAACTGCGGATGCGGAAAACGCTCGTCAATGTATTCGTTGATGATATTGGATTCGTACAGCACCAGATCGCGATCAACCATCACCGGCACGCGGTTATAGGGGTTGATCACAGCAATGTCTTCAGGCTTGTTATAGAGGTCGACGTCAATGACTTCGAAATCCATGCCTTTTTCAAACAGGACAATGCGGCAGCGGTGACTGAACGGATCGGTCGTCCCCGAGTAAAGGGTCATCATGATCTGTAAACTCCGGTTTCCTTAAACGACACGCACCACGCGGGTTGCGCGTGGTGCGAAATGGTGTGTTCAGAACCCCCTTCATGGAGGGTTCCGAACCAATCAGTGAATGTCTTTCCAGTAATTCTTTTTCAGTGCATAAGCCAGCACTGCAAAACCAGCCAGGAAGATCAGGACAAAGTAACCAATGAACTCTCGCTTCTCCTTGCCCGGCTCTCCAGTCCATACGAGGAAGGAGACGAGGTCAGCGACCGCCTTGTCATATTCTTCGACAGTCATCAAACCCGGCTTGACGAGCTCAAGAGAAATGCCAACCGTACCGTCAGGATTTTCGATTTTGTTAGCGACCTGCTCTCCCTGGAGTTGCCAGAAGACATGCGGCATACCAACGTTTTCAAACACAACGTTGTTCCAGCCCGTCTGACGACCTTCATCGCGGTAAAAAGTCCGCATGTAGGTGTACAGCCAGTCAGCTCCGGGGGTGGTATGACCCGAGCGCTGACGGGCAATCAACGTAAGGTCAGGAGGTGCTGCACCAAACCACTTCTTGGCCTCGTTAAAACGCATGGAGATCTTCATCAGATCGCCCACACGCCCATCAGAAAACATCAGGTTTTCAGTAATCTGATCGTCACTCAGACCAATCTCGTTGAGCTTGTTGTAACGCACAAAACTCAAGCTGTGGCAGTTCAGGCAATAATTTACGAAGAGCTTGGCACCATGCTGCAGGCTGGCCTGGTCCATGCTGATCGGTGCCTTGTCCAGCGGCACCGCCGGACCGGCCGCCATGACTAGCGCCGGCGCAAACAATGCCGCTACAAACAGACTCTTGATTTTTTTGAACATGGCGATGGTCATTTGGAGGTCACCCTTTCCGGTTCGGGTTTGCACTTGTCGATCTTGCTATACCAGGGCATCAGCAGGAAGAAGGCGAAATAGAGCACCGAGCAGATCTGCGCAAGCAGCGTGCGGCCCGGAGTCGGCGGCAGAATTCCCAGATAACCAAGAATGAAGAAGGAAATGATGAAGATGGTCAGAGCGGTCTTGTAGATCGGACCACGGTAGCGAATCGACTTGACCGGGCTGCGGTCCAGCCAGGGCAGGAAGAACAGAATCACCACTGCTGCACCCATTGCCACCACACCCCAGAATGCCGCGTCCAACCCAAACAAGGGATAGGTAACCGCACGCAGAACCGAGTAATAAGGCGTGAAATACCACACCGGAGCGATGTGTGCCGGAGTCTTGAGCGGATCAGCCGGGACGAAGTTGTTGTATTCCAGGAAGAACCCGAAGAATTCCGGGGCAAAGAACACAACCGCGGTGAAGAAGAAGAGGAAGACCACAACACCGACGATATCCTTGACCGTGTAGTACGGATGGAAAGGAATGCCATCAAGCGGAATGCCGTTGGCGTCTTTCTTCTTCTTGATTTCGACTCCGTCAGGGTTGTTTGAGCCCACTTCGTGCAGTGCAATGATGTGGGCTGCCACCAAGCCGATCAACACAAGCGGAACGGCGATGACGTGCAGCGAGAAGAACCGGTTGAGGGTCGAGTCACCAATCACGAAGTCACCACGAATAACCACGGTGAGATCCGGCCCGATCACGGGGATGGCTGAGAACAGGTTGATGATCACCTGCGCACCCCAGAACGACATCTGCCCCCACGGCAAAATATAGCCCATGAACGCTTCAGCCATCAGAACCAGGAAGATCAGACAACCAAAGACCCACAGCAACTCGCGCGGCTTGCGGTAGGAACCATAGATGAGTGCCCGGAACATGTGGAGATACACCACCACGAAGAACGCGGAAGCACCGGTTGAGTGCAGGTAGCGGATCAACCAGCCACCCGGCACCTCTCGCATGATGTATTCCACGCTTGCGAAGGCAATCGGGATGCCTGCCGCGTTGAGTGATGCATCCGGCTTGTAGTGCATGACCAGAAAGATACCGGTAACGATCTGAATGACCAGCACCAGCAGGGCCAAAGAACCGAAGAAGTACCAGAAGTTGAAGTTTCGCGGCGCATAGTACTCGGACAGGTGCGCCTTGTAGGTCGACGTCAGCGGGAAACGCTCGTCAATCCAGTTGAGCAGAGCTTGGGATTTGGTGGTCATAGCTTATGCCTCGTCCTCACCCACGACAATCGTGGTCGCCGTTAGATACTTGTGCGGCGGCACCTCAAGATTGGAGGGTGCCGGCATGCTTCGGAACACACGACCAGCCAGGTCGAACGATGAGCCATGACAGGGACAGAAGAATCCGCCTGCCCAGTCATCACTCATGCCGCTGGCCGCACCGGTTTGAAAACGCTCGGACGGCGAACACCCCAGGTGAGTGCAAATACCAACCGCAACGAGATATTCCGGGTTGATCGACCGATGCTGATTCTTGGCGTAGGGAGGCTGCTGCTCCCGCTCGGACGTGGGGTCAGCCACTTTGGATTCGGTCTGATCGAGCGAGGCAAGCATGTCCTCGGTACGACGAAGAATCCACACCGGTTTGCCACGCCACTCGACCGTCATCATCTCGCCCGGGGCAAGCTTGCTGACATCCGCCTGAACCGGCGCGCCTGCTGCTTTCGCCCGATCCGACGGGGTAAAGCTGGCTACGAACGGCACGGCTGTCGCCACTGCGCCGACACCACCGACCGCGCTTGTCGCGATCAGCAGCGAGCGGCGGCTACTGTCCATCTTTTGATCCACGCTCATGACCTCTTCCTGATAGGAATCCAAAATACGGTAAAAAACTGCTTCATTATAAGGGAAACCCCGTAGCAAAAAAAGCCAAAACCACTAAGGAGCAGAGGTTTCAATGCTTTAGCTCACGCATGACGACAAAAATGCTACACACCATGGGCTGTAGCAGCGCAGGCATCAAAGACTCCTGCGCTCGATCAGCGCCTGGGCGATGGTACCCGCGTCGGTATGCTCAAGCTCTCCACCCACCGGGACACCGCGCGACAAGCGCGTCACCCGCACACCGCGCGCCGACAGCAAGCCAGACAGCATATGCGCTGTCGCCTCCCCCTCGTTGGTGAAATTTGTCGCCACAATGACCTCATCTACCTCTCCATCAGTTGCCCTGGAAAGAAGTTTTTCAAGACCAAGCTCACGAGGCCCGATCCCGTCAAGCGGCGACAAACGTCCCATCAAAACGTAATAAAGCCCGTTGTAAGCCTGGGTCTGCTCGATCATGGCCAGATCTGCCGGCATTTCGACAACACACAACTGGCGCTGGTCCCGCTGCGGATTGGCGCAGCGCTGACAAATGGCGTCTTCGGTGAAAGTGTTGCAACGCTGACAGTGCTGCAAATGGGCCAGGGCCCGCTCCAGCGACTGCGCCAGCCTGTGAGCGCCTTTCTGATCTCGCTGCAGCAGATGATAGGCCATGCGCTGAGCGGACTTTGGTCCGACACCCGGCAGACAGCGCAAGGACTCGATCAAGGCGTCGAGTGCGGAGGGAGTCATTCGAACTGCACCGGGCAGGCCGACTCAATCAAAACGGCAACTTCATGCCCGGGGGCAGATTGAGCCCGGAGGTGAAACCGGCCATCTTTTCCTGCGTTGTACTCTCAACCCGCCTGACTGCATCATTTACTGCGGCCGCAAGCAGATCTTCGAGCATTTCCTTGTCATCCATAACCGAGTCATCGATGCTGACTCGGCGCACATCGTACTTGCAGGTCATCAGAACCTTGACCATGCCGGCACCAGACTGTCCCTCGACCTCGACCGTGGCGAGCTGGTCCTGCATCTTCTTCATGTTTTCCTGCATTTGCTGGGCTTGTTTCATTAGCCCGGCCATTCCGCCCTTCAGCATGACTGAATTCTCCGTTAAAGAAATCAAAGTGGTTTAACTGACGCCTCGATCAGGGTGGCGTCAAATCTTTCTATCAGCAGTCTCACCACGGCATCGGACTCCAGCGCCTCTACCGCGTGTGCGTGACGCTCCAGACGCATCGCCTGGTCACGCTGTGCCGGGGTTTCGCCTTGTATGCTGCCAATGGTGATGCTCACCCTGGCAGGAGAAGCCAATCGAACCGTCAGTTGTTCTGACAGCCGGTCCGACAAGTTGGTGTTGAGATCGAGTAAGTGATGGTGGGTTTGCGACAACCTCAGCTCCACCTTGTTGCCGTCCCAGCCAACCCACTCACAATGCTGGGCAAGCTCCCGCAACATACCGCCGAGTTCAAGCATCTGGCAGGCACCATGCCAGTCGCCAGCAGCGAGTGCGGCAGCCAGGCCGTCCGACGAGGCAGCGGCATTGGGCTTCTTTGTGTTGTCGCTCTGTTCATCAGGCAACACAAGCGGCGAACGCTCTACCCGGTGACGCGTTGGCGCTTTGCTGCCACTTGACCCGCTGGTTTCGCTGATCACCGGCGGCTTTGCGGGGTGCGACTGTGGGGCGGCTTGCCCCATTTTTGCAACTTCTGCCGGTGCAGCAGGCTCAAGCTCGGACTCAAACGGCGGCATTGCTGCGTCGGAAATCGACCTGTCCGCGTGCATGGCTTCGTCTGGCAGACTTTCCCAAGGTGGGACATCACCCGTGGGCGGCGTTTTGGATTTAACGACTGGAGCGCCACCAGCTTGATGAACCGATGGCGATCCCTGCGGTGTCGTGCTCGGTGAGTCGTCAGCCGGTGTCTCAGATGCGATGCGCGATTCGCGGACTGGCGTGCTTTTTTGAGCCGGCTCGGGCATGGCGACGACCGCTGGCGGCGTACTCGCGCTCGCGACAGGTGCCAGCTGTGGTGACGATGGCAATGCTTGAGGAGGCTGAGGTTTTTTTGTCGCGCCCGAACTACCCGGCGCAGAACGTTGCTGCGCCGATGCTGGCTGCCCGCCCGTCCCTCCCAGACCTGCTGCAGAAGCGGGAGAAACCGGACGGAAGGCATGCAGCCTGAGCAACACCATCGTAAAACCAGCATATTCGTCCGGCGCCAGGGACAACTCATCACGACCATGAATCGTGATCTGGTAAGCCAATTGCAGAAACTCGGCGTCAAAGGCTTCGACGTAAGGTTTGAGCCGGTCACGCTCTACGGGGTCAGCAATAGCAGCCGGAGCAAACTGCATCAGCGCCAAGCGGTGCAGCAAGGAGGCCAGACCTTGCAGCGCAGCCTCGAAAGACAGGCTACGCGCCTGCATGGTGTCGGCTACGGCCAGCATGTCCGCCACCTCTCCAGCCACCAGCGCGTCGAGCACATCGAACAGGTGGTCGTCACCGACCGTGCCGAGCATGTTGATGACCTGCTCGGTGTCGACACGACCGGCGCCATGCGCGATTGACTGATCCAGCAGCGATAGCGCATCGCGCATGGAGCCGGCAGCCGCCTTGGCGATGTGCTTCAGAGCAGGCTCTTCAAAGACCACCTCTTCTGACTGGAGAATGCGTGACAGATGTCCGACGATGTGACCAGGCGGCATCTGTTTGAGGTTGAACTGCAGACAGCGCGAGAGCACAGTCACCGGGATTTTTTGGGGATCGGTGGTGGCAAGAATGAACTTGACGTGCTCCGGCGGCTCTTCGAGCGTCTTCAACATGGCATTGAAGGCATGGCCAGTGAGCATGTGCACTTCATCGATCATATAGACCTTGAAACGCCCCTGCACCGGCGTGTACATGGCCTGATCCAGCAAGGCGGCCATGTCGTCTACGCCACGATTCGAAGCAGCGTCCATTTCGATGTAGTCAGGGAAACGGTCGGCATCAATGGCCAGACAAGCCGAGCATTTTCCGCAGGGCTCGGCAGTGATACCGGTGTCACAGTTGAGCGCCTTGGCGAGAATCCGGCTGATGGTTGTCTTGCCCACCCCGCGAGTTCCGGTAAACAGCCAGGCATGGTGCAGACGTCCTGTTTCAAGCGCGTGCGACAGCGCCCGCACCACGTGCTCCTGCCCCACCAGGGTGGAAAATGAACGAGGACGCCACTTGCGGGCCAGCACCTGATAACTCATGGGTCAAGATTCTAGCATTCCCGATCAACGATGAAGGTGCCAGCTTGAAAACAAGCTCAAGCGTTTCCGCCTGACCAGGCCAGACTGAAAACCAAATGCCGCCTATCAGCACTGCTAATAGCTAGCGACAATTGAAACTACAAAATCACTTAATTGGAACAATTCTCATATACAACACATAATCTACCCATCACCTCTCATCTCGTTTTCTGGAGCATTGACATGATCGCTAAAATCACCAGACTGCATCATCAGGCTCCCGGATTGCCTGCCCTGTTGCGATCACTGTTCGGCTGGTCCATCGCTGCCGCCGGCCTGATCATCCTGATCGCGCAACTGGCTGCGGGCTTGCCAGCACTGGAGGGCCCGCTCGCCGACGCCGCCATTGGTGGTGCCATGGCAGCTACAGCCACGGCACTGGGCGCTGCACCGGTTTTGCTGATGCGTCGCATCGGGGCGGGCACGCAGGGCTTGTTGCTGGGTTTTGGCGCTGGCGTGATGCTGGCTGCGAGCGTGTTCTCGCTGCTGTTGCCAGCCTTTGACGCCAGCCTGGCACAAGGAGCCGATGAAACCGGGGCCGCCCTGCGCGTAGCAACCGGTCTAGGCATCGGCGCAGCACTGTTGCTTGTGCTTGACCGCCTGTTGCCTCACACCCATTCCCCCACTCAAACACGCAGCGTTGGGGCCGTGTGGCTGTTTGTGCTGGCCATCGCGGTGCACAACATCCCCGAGGGGCTGGCCATCGGCGTAGCGGCAGGAGAAGCGGGTAGTGGTAACGCCGTAGCCACCGGCATTTCGCTGCAAAACGTACCAGAAGGCCTGATTGTGGCCATCGCGCTGGCGAGCGCCGGATATCGCAGAATGTTTTCTTTCGTCATTGCAGCCTTGTCCGGTCTGGTTGAGCCGCTCGCAGCCATCGCTGGCTCGCTGATGGTGTCGGTCTCGGCTGCAGTGCTGCCGTGGGGGCTGGCTGCCGCAGCCGGTGCGATGCTCTTCGTCGTCAGCCACGAGATCATTCCGGAGTCTCACCGTCGCGGCCACGAAACCCTGGCTACCACCGGGCTGATGATAGGCTTCGTGATCATGATGCTGCTCGACACCGTGCTTGGTTAACGGACAGGATGACAATCACCCCGAATCATGAAAGTCATCCTGCCCCCCTCTCCCACAACTGCGCGAGGGAAGCGCGACGCAACTTTCATGTCAAAGCGCCCGGACGCGCTTGCGACACACGCGCCTGACGAGTCTTTGAAGCAGCCAAGCGCCAAGGGCATACACCACTTGGCCCCAACTAGCGGTATAGTAAATTTTTGATCCATTGCATCAGCGTTCGGAGAAAATTCGGAATGAACCACCCTGAGCAACAAAAACTCGATCAGCGCTACGGCCCGGGCGTTCAACCTGCCCCTGGCGCATGGTCTGCCGTCATTGATCATCTGCTGGACCATCGCTCCGTTCGCAAATACCAACCGGATGCGGTAAGCGACGAGCAACTCACTGCCATCATCGCGGCGGCGCAATCCGCAGCCACCTCTTCCAACCTGAATGCCTGGAGTGTTGTCGCGGTCAGAAACCCCGAGACACGCGCCGCGCTGGCCGAATGCGCCGGCAATCAGGCACATGTGCGCGATGCTCCCCTGCAACTGGTGTGGCTGGCCGACCTGGCAAGGCTGGAGCATGTCGCCAGACTGGCCGAGCGCCCGTGCGCAGCCATTGATTATCTTGAGATGTTTGTCATTGGCGTGATTGACGCCGCGCTGGCTGCACAAAACGCCATCACGGCGGCCCAGTCTCTCGGCCTGTCCGGTTGCTACATTGGTGGCATGCGCAATCAGCCTGAAAAAGTGGCCGAATTGCTGGGGCTGCCGCCGCGAGTTTTTGCTGTCTTTGGCATGACGCTGGGCTACGAGGATGAGGCCGCCGGATCTGCCTCAGTCAAACCCAGGTTGCCACAGGCCGCCATCCTGCATCACGAACGATACCGCCCGCTCAACGAGCAAAGCGCCGATGTCGAGGCATACAACCTCATCATGGAAGCGTTTTACGCGGCGCAGAACATGAACGTACATGGCACCTGGGCAGTACATTCCGCCAAGCGTATTGCCGACGCCCAGTCGTTGACTGGCCGGGACCGGCTCAACGAAGCCCTGCACAATCTTGGCTTCAAGCTTAAATGAGCCTCAGCAATGAGCCGCAGGAGAAGTTTGAGTAAAACTTTGAGGGGGGGTGGCGAGCCTGACCCCCGGCACTTGCAGGATACGGCTGTGGCTGCTGCCTTCCGGCCCTGACCAGGTTCACCATGCTGCAATGCGGGGAGACCCGCCACGGCTTGCATTCTATCGCGAACCCTGACTGTTTGTCAGTCTGATTTTAGCCAGGCTCGCTCGCCAAGGCACTCAGCCTTGCGTTTTTAGGCCATTCAGGCTCACGGCGAGCGATCAACTGCGGCATCCAGGATCATCGCCGTCGCCACGCTCGCCGCCAGTCTGGCGCGCAATTCAGGCAAGCACGAGCCGCATACCGTGCCGCAACCCAGGCGGGACTGCAGCGTCTCCAAATCCGCGCCCTGTGCACACAGTGTATCGATGGCCAACTCACCAACTGCCATGCAGGTACACACTGTTCGACCTTCCGCCACGCCCATATTGCCAACCGGGGGAGACGCCAACGGCGCAAACAACCACGGTCGTAAAGGGGCCACTGGTAACTGCCTGACAATCGCGTCGCGGGTCCACTCCAAGGCGGCAGTCTCGCCGACCAGTCTGATCCCGAGCAAGTGATCGCCATCCGTGAGTGCACGTTTGCTGACGCCGCGACGCGCATCTTCAAAGCTGGCGATATCCTCGCGCGCAAATCCGGTCTTCTCGTCAATGGCCTGGAGTCGGCTGCTGTCCAGCGCTACAGCACTGGCAATACGCAACACCAGAACTGGGCGATCGCGTCCTAGCAGTGACAGGGCGGCATATTCCAACCCTTGAAGCAAAGGGCGCAACTGTCGCATTCTGGCCACAACCGCATGCTCATCGACCTCATTGATTACCCAAACCGCCTGCCATTTGAGGTCATCTGCCGCATGCAGCGTCACCGCTGCAGCCTTTAATGCTGGCTGATGCGACAGCGGATCAGTGTGCGCCGAGCTCAAGCGATTTGCTGTCCCACCCGGCAGACAGGCCTCGCCCCAGTGCATAGGTATCCACACGTCACCGGGCGACAAACCTGAGTCGGCAAGCAGGCGTAACACGATCCTTCCGCGCTGGCCCTCGACACGCACAAGCTGCCCGTCGACTAGTCCACGCCTTGCCATGTCGGCCGGACTCATGGCCACCGTGGCCTCCGGCGTGTGCCCCCATAGCTGTGCCACTTTGCCGGTGCGGCTCATGCCGTGCCATTGGTCACGCAGACGACCGGTGATCAGGGTGAGCGGCAAACGGGCGCTGGGCGTTTCGGCGAGCAAGGCGTGTTTCACGGGAAAACCGACCGTCGCAAAGCGCGCACGACCGCTTTCGCCAGGAAACACCCCATCACCAAACAAGCGTGCCTGCCCACGCTGAGCCCCAGCTGGAAACGGCCATTGCTGTGGTCCGTCGCGCTCCAGCAGCGCATGCGACAGGCCGCTCATATCGCAATCCCGCCCGGTGCTCAACGCTACATGCTCGGCAAAGATGTCGGCTGTCGTGCTGAAACGGAAACCGCTGACATCTCGCCCCAAACGTTGCCCCAGCCTGCAGGCAAAGTCGGCGGCAATGTGCCAGTCCGGGCGAGCCTCGCCCGGTGGCGTCACCGCAGCCTGCAGCCTGCTGACGCGTCGCTCTGAGTTGGTGACACAGCCGTCCTTTTCACCCCAGGTCGCAGCGGGCAACAGCAAGTCTGCAAAGGCGGCGGTTTCGGTGTCGCCATAGGCCTCCTGCAACACCACAAACTCGGCCGCCTGCAAGGCCTCTCTGATCTTTGTCTGATCAGGGAGAGACTGCGCCGGGTTGGTGCAGGCAATCCACACGGCCTTGACACGTCCGTCATGCAAGGCATCGAACAGCGCGACCGCTGGCAAACCAGGTGTGTCCGGCAAGGAAGGTACCCCCCAGGCGCTGGCCACCTCGGCCCGGTGCTGCGGATTGGAGGGATCACGATGACCAGGTAGCAAGCTCGCCATGCTGCCGCTTTCTCGCCCGCCCATGGCGTTGGGCTGCCCGGTCAAGGACAAGGGACCAGCGCCTGGCCGACCAATCTGCCCGGTAGCCAGATGCAGGTGGATCAGCGCGGCGTTGGAGGCGGTGCCGTGATGGGACTGATTAAGGCCTTGACACCACATCGACAGGGCCGCCCCTGCCCCACCGAAGCGTCGCGCTGCAGCAATAATTTCATTCGCACTCACGCCACAGGCGCGGGCCACATTGCCAGGCGAACACTCTGTCAGACTCTGGCGCAGTTCATCAAAGCCCTGTGTGTGCTGTCGGATAAAATCCCGGTCCAGCATGTCTTCCCACAGCATGACATGCAGCATGGCGTTGAACAGCAACACATCCGAGCCAGGCGCAATCTGCAGGTGCTGATCAGCAAAAGCGGCGGTATCGGTGCGTCGTGGATCAACCACTGTTATCGACAAGGCCGGGTTACGGGCCTTGGCTGCCTCAATGCGCCGGAACACAATCGGATGCGCCCAGGCCGGGTTGGCGCCTGCGATCAGTATGTGCTCAGCCTGGTCGATATCGTCATAACAGGCCGGCACACTGTCAGCGCCCAGCGTGGCCTTGTACCCAGCCACGGCGCTGGACATGCACAAGCGGGAGTTTGAATCGATGTTGTTGGTGCCCACCAGCGCGCGCGCCAGTTTGTTGAAAACGTAATAGTCCTCAGTGAGCAACTGACCTGACACATAAAAGGCCACCGCATCCGGGCCATGACGGGCGATGATGTCGGCAAAGCGATCGGCGGCATGGTCTAGCGCCGAATCCCACGAGGCCTGCTTAGGCGTGTGGTCTTTGGCTGTGCGCAGCAGCGGATGCAGTGCTCGCCCGGCGGTGTGGGCCGACAGATGCAAGGCCGCGCCCTTGGAACACAGTTTTCCATAGTTTGCCGGGTGATCAGGGTCGCCTCGCACGCCAATGATGCGCCCGCCACGATGCTGAATCATCACGCCACAACCGGTGCCACAATAGCAGCAGATGCTGCGGGTCTCGCTGACGCCTTCAGGCGCTGTTAGCCGCATGTTCATGTTTAATCTCCCTCTGCCACTGCAGCCTGTACTGCCACTTCGCTGACATCATCTTGAGTGTCGCCCATATCCTGTGCCTGCTCACCCGTGATGACGCGTGCCACCTCTCCCAAATGCCGCGCAACACCAACCCCTGCGGCGGCAATACGTCGGGCGGCATCCTCTGCGGCCTCTCGCCCATCACGCACTGGCTGACTATCAGCCGCGTTATCGACTTTTGTTTCAGCAAATGGCTCGACTGGTGCACAGGCGATCAGCGCGGCCCCAAGCGTGAGTGACGCCAGACACACTGGCAGCGGATTAACAGCCATCTTGGTACGCTCACGCGTCCAGCCACACCACACCGGCTTCCAGCCGGGTGGCATAGCGATGAGCGCACCCATGATCTGGCGCGCACGCCTCTCCACTGGAGAGTTCGATATTCCAGCCGTGCAAGGGACAGGTCACCCTGGCGGTGTCGCCACTACCCGAGACAATGCCCTGCGACAAGGGGCCACCCTTGTGTGGGCAGGCGTCTTTCAAGGCAAACACGGTGTCACCCTCTGCGCGAAACACCGCGATGCGGTTCTCGCCGTGACGCACTACACGCGCGCCAAGCAAGGGAATCTCCTCAAGAGGACAAATTTTCTGCCAGGCCATGGCGGCTCTCCTTAGCAAAGTCGTGTATCTGAATGGTTTTGTAGTGCCGGGCTAAGGGCTCGGCCTGCTGCTCGGCCCACGGATCGGGCGCATCGCGCAGCGCAAACAACAAACGCTGGTGCAGCGCATGGCGATTGTCGGCATCATCCACCACTAACTTCTTGACGTAATCCAGCCCAACCCGCTCAAGGTAGTGAACGGTTCGCTCAAGATAAAAAGCCTCTTCACGATAGAGTTGCAGGAAGGCTGCGCTCATTTCGAGCACCTCCTCTTCGGTGGCGACTTTGCACAGAAACTGCGCCACTTCGGTCTTGATACCGCCGTTACCCGCCACATAGATTTCGAAGCCGGAATCAACCCCGATGATGCCGACATCCTTGATGCCGGACTCGGCACAGTTGCGCGGACAGCCAGACACCGCCAGTTTGACCTTGTGCGGAGACCACATGCCGAACAACATCTTTTCAAGCTGTACACCGGTACGCATCGAGTGCTGGGTGCCAAAGCGGCAATGCTCGGCGCCGACGCAGGTCTTGACGGTGCGCAGGCTCTTGCCATAAGCATGGCCGGAAACCATGCCGGCCTTGCCAAGATCCGCCCAGATGGCAGGCAGATCGTCCTTCTTCACACCCAACAGGTCGATGCGCTGTCCGCCAGTCACCTTGACCGTGGGCACCGCGTACTTTTCGGCCGCATCCGCAATCGCGCGCAGCTCGGCCGGCGTGGTCAGGCCGCCCCACATGCGCGGCACCACCGAATAAGTGCCATCCTTCTGAATATTGGCATGGGCGCGCTCATTGATGAAACGACTCTGTGGGTCGTCCTCGGCCTCATGGGGCCAGCTTGACAGGAGGTAGTAATTGAGCGCTGGTCGGCAGGTTGCGCAGCCATTTGGCGTGCGCCAGTTCATTGCCTTCATCACCGCCGGAATGGATAACAATTTTTGATCGCGGATGGCGGCACGAACCTCGGCATGAGTGTGGTCGGTGCAGCCACACACCGGCTTGGCGTACTTGTCCACCGCCTGATAGGCGCCGCCCACGGTTGACGCCAGAATCTGCTCCACCAGCCCGGTGCACGAACCGCAGGAGCTGGATGCCTTGGTGTGCTTGCGCACCTCATCCAGCGTAAAAAGACCGTTCTCCTTGATGGCCTTGACGATTGTGCCCTTGCACACGCCATTGCAACCACACACCTCTGCCGTGTCTGCCAGCAGAGCTGCCTGGCTTTGCCCCTGATGACCCGCATCGCCCAGTTGCGACTGCGAGAAGCTTTGCCCGAACATCAGGTGATCGCGCATGGCGACGATGCTTTTGCCCTCCCGCAACAGCTGGAAATACCAGCTACCGTCGGTAGTATCGCCGACCATGACGGCGCCAATCAGCTTGTCGTCCTTGAGCACCAGTTTTTTATACACGCCACCGGCACGATCAAACATCACGATGTCATCACAAGCCTCGCCACCGATGAAATCTCCTGCCGAAAATACATCCACCCCAGTGACCTTGAGCTTGGTGGAAGTCACCGAGCCCTCGTAGCGCCCTATGCCAAAACCGGCGAGATGGTTGGCACACACGCGGGCCTGCTCAAACAGCGGCGCCACCAGCCCATAGGCCACACCACGATGGTTGGCACACTCACCGACCGCATAAATGCGCGGGTCGGTCACCGTCTGCATGGTGTCGGTGACCACAATTCCCCGGTTACAGTAAAGGCGCGCCGATTCTGCCAGCGTTGCGTTAGGCCGTATGCCAGCCGACATGACCACCAGATCGGCCGGCAAGCGCTCACCGCTGGCCAATAGCAAGGAGCCAACCCGCGAGCCCGGCTGATCGGACACTGGCAGCAAGGCCTCGGTGTGCGCGCCCAGCCTGAACTGCATGCCTTTGTCCTCAAGCGAGGCCTGCAACAGATCGGCGGCAGGCTTGTCGAGTTGCCGCTCCATGATCCACTCGCCCAGATGCACCACAGTCACCGCCATGCCGCGCAGGATCAGGCCGTTGGCCGCTTCCAGCCCGAGCAGACCGCCGCCGATCACAACAGCATGCCGGTGCTCACTGGCAGCGGCAATCATGGCCTCGGTGTCGGCAATGTCGCGGTAGGCAATCACGCCGTCCAGATCATGCCCTGGCACCGGCAGAATGAAGGGGTTGGAGCCAGTGGCAAGCAGCAGGCGGTCGTAGCGTTCCTCACTGCCATCATCGGCTCTGACCACACGCCGCACCCGATCAATCTCCACCACCTTGCGCCCGGCATGCAGGGTGATGCCGTTGTCTGCATACCACGCAAAATCGTTCAGCATGATTTCGTCAAGCGTCATCTCACCGGCCAGCACCGGCGACAACAGGATGCGGTTGTAGTTGCCGTGCGGTTCCGCGCCAAACACGGTGATGTCGAACACATCAGGCGCGTGCTTCAGTATCTCTTCCAGAGTCTTGACCCCGGCCATGCCGTTGCCGACCATCACAAGTTTTTGCTTGCGCATTTTCTCTCTCCTTCAGGCTACGCTGCGCGCGGCCTGTTTATGGGGGTGCACATCACCAGCTGCCAGGCTCATGCAGTTGGCCAGTGTCGCCACCGAACCGACGACGATGATGACCGGGCTATCCAGCCCTTCGGCGATCACCCGCGCTGGCAATTCAGCCAGCGTGCCCTGCACCATGCGTTGCGTCGGCAAGGTGCCGGAGGCAATCGCTGCGGCGGGAGTGTGCGGCGACATGCCAGCCGCAATCAGGCGCGCCGCAATGTTGAGCAAACGGGCCAGCCCCATGTAGATCACCAATGTCGTGCCGGTTTTTGCCAGCGCCGCCCAATCCGGGCCACGATCATCACCCGTGGTGCCAGTGATCAGCGTCACGCCGTGTGTATGCATCCGGTGCGTCACCGGAATGCCCGCTGCGGCTGGAACGCAAATGCCTGCGGTCAATCCGGGCACCACCTCGGCTGCCACACCCGCCGCGGCCAAGGCCTCCACCTCTTCACCACCACGACCAAACACAAAGGGGTCACCACCCTTCAGCCTGACCACTACCTTGCCTTGTCTGGCGTAACGGATCATCAGTCGATGAATGAAGTCCTGCGGCGTCGACGAGCGCCCACCGCGCTTGCCCACTCGCAACACACGCGCTTGCGGCCTGACCATGGCCAGGACAGCGGGTGACACCAACTCGTCGGTCAGCACGATTTCGGCACGCTCGGCAAGCAAGCCAGCCGCACGCAGGGTAAGCAGATCTGCGGCGCCGGGTCCGGCACCAACGATATATACCTGGCACATGACGATCTCCTTCAGGCAGCCTTGCGCAACTGCTTGCTGTACAGAAACTCCATGATCGCGGCGCGGCACTCGGCATAATGCGGGTCATGGGCGAGTTGCAGGCGATCCCGAGGACGCGGCAGATCGACTTCCAGAATTTCACCGATGGTCGCCGAAGGGCCATTGGTGAGCATCACCACCCTGTCCGACAACAACACCGCCTCATCCACGTCATGCGTCACCATCACCACGGTTGCGCCGGTCTTGGCCATCACCCCCATCAACTCGTCCTGCAAGCTGGCCCGGGTCAGTGCATCAAGCGCCCCGAAAGGCTCGTCCATCAGCAGTATCTGCGGCTCCATCGCAAACGCGCGGGCAATGCCGATACGCTGCTTCATGCCACCGGATATTTCACCCGGATACTTGTCTCTGGCGTGATCCATATGCACCATTTCCAGTGCAGCGAGCGTGCGCTCACGCAGTTTCGCTTTGGGCTCACTGGTGGCAAATACCCGTTCAACCGCGAGGTAGACGTTTTCGAAGCAGGTCATCCAGGGCAGCAAGGAGTGATTCTGAAAGACCACCGCGCGCTCCGGTCCAGGTCCGGGAATCTCACGTCCGTTGCACAGACACAGCCCCGAGGTTGGAAGTGTCAGGCCGGCAATCAGGTTGAGCAGGGTCGACTTGCCGCAGCCGGAGTGCCCGATCAGCGACACAAACTGGCCTTTGTGGATATTCAGATTGACATCAACCAGCGCAACAAAAGGCCCGTTGGTCGTGGGAAAGCGCATGCCGACGCTTTCAACCTTGACAATAAGTGCCTGATTATTCATTTTGTTTATCTCCTTGAAGGGGTCAGGCCGTGGCGCCATGGGTCAAGCGACGTGCAACCCACAGCAGCAGCAGTTCGAGCAAAAGTCCGACGATGCCAATGATGAATATCGCAATCAGAATGTGCTCAACGCTGAGGTTGTTCCACTCATCCCACACCCAGAAACCAATCCCGATACCACCGGTGAGCATTTCAGCAGCGACGATGACCAGCCATGCCGTGCCGACTGCCAGCCGAACGCCAGTGAGGATATGCGGCAGCACTGCGGGGAACAGAATCCGTGTGATCACTTTCCACTCGGACAGATCAAGCACGCGCGCCACATTGAGGTAGTCCTGAGGGACAGCGCGCACACCTGCCGCAGTGTTGATGATCATTGGCCAGATGGAACAGATGAAAATCACCCAGATTGCGGCCAGATCTGCGTCACGAAAGACCAGCAAACCAATCGGCAACCAGGCCAACGGGGACACTGGACGCAGCAAGCTGATGACGGGGTCGGTGGCACTGCGCATGAAGGAGAAGCGACCAATCGCAAAGCCGGCCGGAATGCCCACCAGTGCCGCCAGACCGAAACCCATGCCCACCCGCTCCAGTGAATAGAGCAAGTTCCAGCCAATCCCCATGTCATTGGGCCCTGCCCGATAAAACGGATCGGAAAACAGCTCGACCGCTGCAAACCAGGTTGGTATCGGACCAGGAAAGTTATCCACCTGATGGGATACTGCCCACCACACCCCCAGCAATCCCGCCAAACCCGTGACGACCGCTACCAACTGAAGCAAAAAAATGCGGAAAGCGGGGTTGAGCTTCACCGGCGCCACCGGACGGGTTTCGTCTTTTGCCACACGCTTGTCCGCGGCAAGCTCGACTGACGCCGCCATCTTGGCTGGTGAGCTCTGCCCGGAGACTGCCGGACAGGGTTTGTCCAAAGCAATTGTCATCGTACTCATCGTGTTACCTCCATTCTGTGTCACGCTTCACGCCTCAACATCAGGCGTTCGCCGCTGCCAGCGCAGCGAGATCAACCTTCATTGAGTGCACCGGAAACTGGCGCAGATACTCAATTGGCTTGGCGGGATCGAAACTCATGCCATCAAAAAAGAGATCGGGTCCCATCTCGATCGGCGCAGTCGCCTCAGTCAAAGTCCAACCGCTTGCGTGGGTACCTTCGGTCCTGTAATCGATGGTCGGTATCGCCACACCCAGATCTGCCGCTGCAGCGCGATAAATATCTGGCCGATAAACCTGCTCTGACACCGCGCGGAAGTTGATCGGGGCATCAATCTGCCCCCAGCGCACCATCTGGGTCAGGAACCACAGCGCGTGCGAACGCCATGGAAAGGTCGCTGCATAGCGGTAAAACACATTGAAGTCCGGCATATCCACCGGCTGACTGCCCTTGCTGCGCAACCAGGTGCCGGTCATGGAACTGGCCACCACACTCTCGGGGGCATTGACATAGGCCCGCGCCGAGATAATCCGCACCACTTCGGCACGATTCTCCGGCTTGTCCATCCACTGTGCCGCCTCAATCAACGCACGCACTGCAGCCTTGTGGGTGTTCGGGTGCTTGTCAGCCCAGTCACGATTGACGCCAAACACCTTTTCCGGATTGTTGTTCCAGATTTCGTAGTTGGTCACAATGGCGTGACCAATGCCCATTTCAACCGCTCTCTGATTCCATGGCTCGCCGACACAGTAGCCGTCGATATTGCGTGACTGCATGTTGGCCACCATCTGCGGCGGCGGAATCACGATCAGACGCACATCCTGATCCGGGTCTATGCCTGCCGAGGCCATCCAGTAGCGCAGTTCATAGTTGTGGGTAGAGACAGGAAACACCATGGCAAAAATCATCGGATCGCGACCAGCGGTCTTGTCCGCATCAATCACCTTTTTCAGTGCCCGTGCGCTGATCGGCTTCTCTGCCATGGCCTCGGGGTCAGCTTCCATCATCCGGTCGAACAAGGCGTTGGATACCGTGATGCCATTACCATTGAGGTCCATCGAAAAAGCCGTAATCGTCTCCTTCTGGTTGGCACCTACGCCAAGCGTGGCCGCTATCGGCATACCGGCAAGCATATGGGCGCCATCCAGCTGATCCAGCGCCACTTTGTCGCGGATGTTGGCCCAAGAAGCCTCTTTGGATATGCTCACGTCCAAGCCGTGCTTCTTGAAATAGCCCTTCTCGGCGGCAATCACCAAGGGCGCGCAGTCGGTCAGCGGGATGATGCCGAAGGTGAGCTTGGTCTTCTCCAGCCCCTCGGAACCAGCGGCCCAGGCGCCACCTGGAAACATCCCGGCGATCAAAGTTGACAAACCGGCGGCGGTTCCAGCCTTGATGAAGCCGCGGCGTGAAAGGGTCGGGAATGACTGATCATTGGATTTCATTGTGCGATTTCCTCTAAACGGATCTGAAAATAAAAAAGGCGCCCATTTCCGGATACAGGCTTTTGCCTGCCTTACCGAAAATGGACGCCATTGTCCGAATCGTCAGCATCCGACCGCCGTTGATCGGGTGCTCACTTCTTGATTTTAATAAAGCACGCAACGTGCCAGCTTTCTGAAACGACCTAAAACCTCAATACACATAAGGGTTTCGAGCTCTCCTCAGGACACGTTGCAACGGAAAGCTGAACCAGTTACGCCCTATTGCAGTGCACAAACCTCAAATCATGCACTTTCACGGGGCGTCACCTATCAGTTCAAACCTTTCGCCTACCCCCAGAATCCGCCCAGCGACAGCACTGACTCCACTACCTTCAACCTGATACATCGCGGATTGCCATCACAGGCGATCTGCTCTTTTCGTGCCATCAGGCGCTTTCAGCCTTGGCATGCTGCCCCTTGGGCTGGGCACGGGCTCGGCGACTGGCGATATCTTCAACCTTGCGCTGCTTTTCGTAGAGGAAACTCAGCACTTCGTGACGATAATGGTTGTAACGTGAATCATCAGCGAGGCTGATTCGGTCACGCGGACGAGGGAGATCGACGTCCAGAATCTGACCAATTGTTGCCGACGGTCCATTGGTCATCATGACAATCCGGTCTGACAGCAGCACCGCTTCATCAACATCATGCGTAATCATCATCACGGTGTTCTTGAGTTCAGACTGTATGCGCATGACTTCATCCTGGAGATGCGCCCGCGTGAGCGCATCGAGCGCACCAAACGGCTCATCCAGCAGCAACACCTTGGGCTCCATCGCCAACGCCCTGGCGATGCCCACCCGTTGCTTCATGCCGCCGGATATCTCTGATGGCAGCCTGTCCAGAGCGTGACTCATGCTCACCATATCCAGATTGTGCAGAATCCATTCGCGTTGCTGGGCTGACGTCTTGGTCCGGCGAAAGGTCTTTTCAACCGCAATCTCGACGTTTTGATAAACCGTCAGCCAAGGCAGCAATGAATGGTTTTGAAACACCAGGGCACGGTCAGGCCCCGGAGAGTCCACTTCTTTACCATCGACGATGACACCACCGGAGCTGGCCTTGAGCAGTCCCGCCACAATATTCAGCACGGTGGACTTTCCACAGCCAGAATGACCGATCAACGAGATGAACTCACCACGGGCAACCTCAAGGTTGATATCGCTCAATACCGGGTTGGTCACGCCATTGCGTGTAAAACTCATGTCAACCCGTGAAACATTCAGATAAGCATTGCTCATTTTCCTCTCCTTCAGCCTGCACTGGTGCCGCGAGTGACCCGGTAACCCACCCAGGCAACCATGCGGTCGAGCATGAAACCGACGATTCCGACATAGATCAGGGCAAGAATGATGTCGCTGATGAGTGACGAGTTCCATGCATCCCAGATGAAGAAACCAATCCCGACACCGCCAATCAACATTTCAGCGGCAACGATGGCCAGCCAGGATAAACCAACCCCAATGCGTAAGCCGGAGAAGATATATGGCGCGGCAGCCGGCAACATGATCTTCCAGAAATACTCGAAACCATTCAGACGGATCACCTTGGAAACGTTTCGGTAATCCTCCGGAATGTTGCGAATGCCAACCGAGGTGTTGATGATGATTGGCCAGATTGCGGTGATGAAAATGACAAAGATGGCCGAAGGGTTACTGTCCTGAAAACCAGCCAGCGAGATGGGAAGCCAGGCCAGCGGGGGCACGGTGCGCAAAATCTGAAACAAGGGGTCTAGCCCGCGCAAGGCCCAGGTCGATTGCCCCACCAGCACACCCAGACTGACACCCGCCAGCACGGCGAGAGAATAGCCATAGGCTACACGCTCCAGGCTGGCAAGAATCTGCCAGGCCATTCCCACATCGTTACCCCCATTGTCATAAAACGGATCGGTAATGAGCTCCCAGGTGTCACTGATCATTTGTGAAGGACTGGGCAAGGCTGCCCCTGGACGAGAACACAGCACCTCCCACAGCATGATCAACACGCCAAGGATAAGCAGCGGGGGGAGCAAGCGCGCTACCAGAAATTCCTTCACTGGTTTGAGGCGTGCAACAAGACTGGCGCTTGTTTCCACGGAGCCCGCAAGACGGCTCCGCTCAAGAATCTGGGTCTGACTCATGTCGATCTCCAGTTAAGTTCAAATGACATCAGCAACTCAACCCGCTGTGCGCAAGGTCTTGATCTGAAGGCTGTCAAGATAGGCTTGGGGATTTTCCGGATCAAAAACCTTGCCATCGAAGAAGGTCTCGATGCCGCGTGAGGTGCTGTCAGGAATGTCTGCTGAGGCAATGCCCAAGGCTGCAGCCGCTTCGCGCCACAACTCCTCGCGGTTGACCTTGTCCACCCAGCCGGTGGTATCAAAGTCTGTCGGCAAATAGCCCCAGCGAATGTTTTCGGTGATGAACCACTTGTCGTGGCTTTTGAATGGATAAGAAGCCTGATCCTTCCAGTAGCGCATCTGGTGCGGGCTGTTTTCGACCACACGTCCGGTGCCATAGTCAAAATCTCCCCGCATACGATCAACAATATCTTCAAAGGGTGCGTTGATCCAGCGACGACGCGAGCAGATTCGCGCCACTTCTTCACGGTTGGCGGGGTCTTCACAAAACATCTGCGCCTCCATGACGGCCATCAGCAACGCCCTTGTTGAGTTGGGGTTGGCATCCACGTAGTCTGCCCGCATGGCAAACGCTTTCTCAGGGTGGTTGTGCCACAGTTCGCTGGTGGTATTGGCGGTGTAGCCAATATTCTGATTGATGAGCTGCTGGTTCCAGGGCTCACACACGCAGAAGGTGTCCATGCTGCCAACCCGCATGTTGGCTACCATCTGGGCAGGTGGCACAACGATTGTCGAGATATCGCGGGTGGGATCAACGCCGCCTGCGGCAAGCCAGTAGCGTATCCACATATCGTGGGTACCACCCGGGAAGGTCATCGCCGCGTTTACGGGTTTGCCGGAGGCCAGCTTGGCTGCAAGTGCTTGCTTGAAAGGCGCGGTGTCAAGCCCGACCTTGAGATCCTTGTATTCATTGCCCACCGAAATGCACTGCCCCCCCAGATTCAGGCGAGCCAGGATGTACATTGGTGTCGGCATGTTGTTGGCAGTCATGGCCCCGGTGCTGATGAGATAAGGCATGGGGGTCAGAATATGTGCCCCATCAATACCGTTGCGCGCTGACCCCAGCACCAGATTGTCCCGTGTTGTGCCCCACGAAGACTGTTTGAGCACCTCTACACCCGTCATTCCATGCTTCTTGAAATACCCTTTTTCGTCAGCAACGAACAGCGGCGCAGCATCGGTCAGCGCGATGAAGCCCAACTTGGCTGAACGCGTTTCAAGCGCGCCAGATCGAGTGGCAAATACACTGCCAGACCATAAGCTAGTCAGTGCAGCAGCCGAACCAAGGGCAGCAGACTGCTTGATGAAACCCCGGCGGGACGGATTGGGGGCGATCTTTTTCTGGCTCATGACATTCTCCTTGAAAAGGTAGATCCGAAACAAAAAAGGCGTCCATCCCCAGTTGCAGGCCGTAGCCTGCAGTACCGGAAATGGACGCCGTTGTCCGAGTCGTCAGCATCCGACCGCCGTTGGTCGCGAGCTCACTTCTTGTGTATCCACTAGCACGCACCGTGCCAGACTTCCAAAATACCCTTAAACCTCAATGCCCATGCAGGTTCTCCGGCTTTTCAAGACGAACACTCGGCATGCGATCCAAACCCATCACACCCTATTGCAGTGCACAAACCCGAAAACATGCACCCTCACGGGGCGCGGAGCAGCGGTCTGAAGTCCGACTGACTGTTATCGCCGCTCCCCCAGAATCGGACCCAGCGACAACACTGACTCGGCCACTTCCACCAGCCTTCGCCCCTGATTCATCGCAGTCTGTCTCAACAGGCGATACGCCTGCTCCTCGCTCAGACCGTTATGCGCCATTAACAAACCCTTGCTGCGTTCGATCAGCTTTCTTTCCTCAAGGGCAGTGCGAGCAGCCTCCAGCGCTTCGCTCATCTGTTGAATACGCTGGGCCTGACTCAGCACAAGATCAAGCATGGAGCGCGAGTAAGCACTCGCGCCTGGTGAATTGTCCGACGCCCGCTGTACTGGTTGCGCCGTGAGGAATACCTCGGTGTCCGGGTTATCGCTGCGCTCTAACGCCTTGATGCCATCCAGCAGCTTGCGTTGACTGCTCAGATCGGCTTCGGCTTCGGCTATTCGACGCGCGCACAAGCGCGATAGACGGGCTGTCAACAATTCCTCGATTCGTCGCATGGCATCGATTCGTGCAGTCGAAAGGGCAAACCAGCGCTCGGCGGTATGCTCACTGTCGGTCATTCGGCAAGCCTGCGCCTGCTGTCGCAACCATTCAAACGCGGCCTCCTCAGGCAACGGTAGCAGTTGCTGGAAGGCAAGCACCATGTCGGCGTCGGAGAACTCGACAAACACCTCGAAACAACGGGCCTGGGCCTCGACAAGATGTTCCAGTCGCTGGCTACGCTCCTCATCGAACCGCCCCACCGCAAAGCCCGCCACGCCAGCCGCGCGCTCCTGTCCGGCAAGTTCCTTGCCTTGCATGAAGTTGAACATGGCCACCAGTGCGCGCGACACCTGCGAGTCGGCTGCTGCGTCGGCTGCCTCAAACACCACCGACAACAAACCCGCCACCAACCGTCCCAGCGTAGAGGCGATTTCGTCTGGCGTCAGCTTGAACGTATCCACCCTGGCCCGCAGCGCTGGCAAGGCATCAAGAGCATGCAACACAAAGGCTACCCGGCTGAACAAACGCACACTCGCGGCACTACGCGCCGCCTCTGTGTTCAGCCGCCCCAGGGCAAGCCTGAAGGCCTCATCGCAAGGGGCAACCTCATCGCGATATCGCCACAACTCTGCACCAAAACAACGTCCGTCCGAGGCCAGATACATATTCGAGGCACCCCGTTCGCGCTGTAAGGCATGCACCAGCGATGACACCACGGCCACCAGGCGGCTGTTCTCGGCAAGTTGCTGCAGCAAACGGATTTCGGCGTGCCTTGCCGCCAGTAGAAATCTTGATACCTCGTCCACACGCTCTCCCTGGCACTAAGCCTTGGCTGTGATCGTGATGACGAAGCAAGAAACAGGCCAGGGTTGAAACGAAATCAACCAGCTTTCATTGCACAGCCATACGTCAAATTGTGCGTGCGATACATAGGGCAGAAACCCACTGCAATTCGCTGCTGCGAGGAAGGCACATGACCATAGCCGTCGCGTCAAACACGGTTGCTCAGGTTCTGGCGCGGCTGGACACCAGCCAGTAGGTCACACCAAGCGCGATCACCACAAACCCAATCCCATAGAGATATTCTGGCTCAAGAGTGCTGAGGTCAAGCACAATCACCTTTCGGGCTATGGCCATGAGCGCGGTGGCCACCACAAGTTTGACGTGAATGACGTCGTCACGCAGATAAAGCGCAATGTTGGCAAATATCTCGATGGCAATCAGCACCGCCAGAAAGGCCGCGAACACCACGAAAATGTCGTTCAGCGACAACAGCAAAACCGGCGGCGAAGACAGTTTTTCGTACAACACCAATACTACGTCGGCAATGCACCAGAAAATCACCAACACCATCAGCGCCGCGAGCATCCGAATGCCGTGCCGAATGAGCCGGTTCAGCACGGCCATCAGGGGATCACTGTGCTCGGGGTCTAGATGGTTGTCGTGGTGACCCGGTTCCTTTATGACTCCGGACTGCATATGCTTTTCAGTTGTCATTACCCTTATTTCCTGGCCGTCAGGCATCACAATTTCAGGGCTGTTCATTTTTATAGCATATTTGACAACAGCCACAACGAAACCATCGGACTATTGGGAGCACAACCTAAACTACCCCTGGCAACAGAGAAACGAGTGTTCGGACGACGCTCAAACCAGCAGCCTGGTTGTGCGGTTGGTTATTCGCCTTATCCTCTGCGACTGACTAGGGAGTTCGCCTCACATACTGGAGCATTCACGCAAGGCGACCTTGGCAGCCCTGATCATGAGCAAGAAAAAAGCAGCTTACCGGCTCATGCAATGATGTCTACGCGGTCTTCTGCCGGAGCACAAATACGGACAGGCCAATGCGCACCGCACCCCCACTGCTGGTGAGCACGCGAAAGCATCCAACGCTCTCCGTCACTGACCGATCCATCTGCAGTGACTAGCTGCAACATAAGAGCAAACAGGCTATGCCGGAGTGCGGGCTCGGACACCTCATTCAGGAGAACATCGATGAACTCGGGCTGCAGCCTGCCATTCAGGCTGTCAAACCATCCGATGCTCTGTTCGATATCCTCACAATAGGCCTGCATCACTTCATCGAAGAGCTCCGGGGCAATACCAAGCGAACGCAAGCCTTCAGGCTCTTTCAAACAGGCCAGTTCGGACCTGTCAGGCACCCCGTCCGCGAGCACCGTCATGGCAATTACCCGGGCTGCGGCTCTTATCGAATCATTTTCATAGGACCTCATCGTATTTTCTCCTGAGTTAAGGGTGTGTCTGTTTTGTCCGAAGCACACTGATTGCGTTCTATCGAAATAATCGATTTAATTCGCTTTTCACGTCATTTTTTTCGATTGCATGATGCCTCGCTCACTGAACTACAAACATCTACGTTATTTCTGGATGGTGGCCAAAACCGGTAGCATTGCGCGCGCCAGCGAGAGACTGCACCTGACACCGCATGCTGTGGGCGGACAGCTATCGCAGTTTGAGCAGTCGCTGGGAGTCCGCTTGTTTGAGCGTGAGGGACGCAAGCGGACGCTTACCGAAGCAGGCGGACGACTGCTGGACTACGCTGAGCGCATCTTCTCGCTGGAGGATGAGGCCTTGTCAGCCCTGGGGGAAGACGCAGGCGAAAGCCGGGCACCGATTGCTATCGGGATCGCCGATTCGCTACCAAAAAGCATCGCTGTGAGCCTGCTCCGTTCGGTGTTGCATGCAGAGAATGCACCACGCCTGATCTGCAGCGAAGGACGTTTGCCACAGCTCGTCACTGCACTCGCTCTGCATCAACTGGATGCGGTGCTGGCCGATCGCGTCATGCCAACAGCGGTCAGCATCCGGGCCTTCAGTCACCTGTTGGGGCGCAGCACTTTGTCAGTTTTTGGAAAGCCAGCCTTGCTGGATCAATTGCCTGGCGGCTTCCCCTCGATGCTGAATGGCGCACCGTTCCTGATGCCGGGTGAGGACGTGGCCTTCAGACCAGCCTTGAAACAATGGTTTGCAGACAACGCGGTGGTGCCCAGAATCATTGCCGAATGCGATGACCTGGCCTTGCTGAAAACCTTTGGACAGTGGGGCGAAGGATTGTTTGTGGCACCCACGGTAGTGTCAGCCGCCATTGAAGCGCAATACGGCGTGCGCAGGGTAGCCGAGCTTGAAACAGTGCTGGAGGAGACCTACCTGATCAGCACCGAACGCACACTCAAACATCCGGCTGTTCGCCAGATCAGCAAAATGGCTCGGGAGCAATTGTTTGTAGCAACCGCTCCCACCGCTTGACCGACACAGGCAGTTCAGCCGCGCTGGCGCCGCGCTTCAAACAGACAGATGCCGCTAGCCACTGACACATTCAGGCTCTCCACGCTGCCCAGCATCGGTATTCTGGCCAACTCGTCGCAGGTCTCGCGGGTTAGTCGGCGCAAGCCGTCACCCTCTGCGCCCAGCACCCATGCCACCGGGCAGGTCTGATCCACTTCGTAAAGCGACTTTTCCGCCTCGCCGTCCGCTCCCACGACCCAAACGCCCGCCTCCTGCATTTCCCTCAAGGCGCGTGCCAGATTGGTAACGGTCACATAGGGCACGGTGTCTGCCGCACCACTGGCAACCTTGACGGCTGTCGCGTTGAGCCCAACCGCGCGATCCTTGGGCGCGATGACTGCATGCACACCGGCCGCGTCTGCCACGCGCAGGCAGGCACCAAGATTGTGAGGGTCTTGCACACCGTCGAGCACCAGCAACAAGGCGTTTTCTTCGAGGGTGTCAAGAATATCGGCCAGCTTGAGTTCGCGCTGACGCCCATCAACGCGCGCCACCACACCTTGATGGCGACGCGTACCCACCATGCGATCAAGACGTTCGCCGTCGCTCTGGATCAGGCGCACGCCCTCGCTCTCGACCAGGCGCTGCACGTCGCGAGCGCGGATATCCTGCCTTTGGGATGACAGATAGACCTCGAACACCCCCGCCGGGTCGCGGCGAAGCTTGCCGAGAACCGCATGAAAACCATAGATAAGTCGACTGCCAGCAGTTTCGGTTTCGGGCGTAGCGCCGGACTCCGGATTATGTTTGATTCGTTTAACCACGACGTTTCTTTCCCTTCGCAGCTTCCGACCGCCTGCCAGTCTTCTGGCCCGGCTTGCCGGTGTCTGCCGTTATCCCTGTTTTTGATTGCTTGCCTGTTTTCTTCGTCTTGCCGCGGGTGCCCGCATTGGCTGGGGTTGCCGCCTTTACTCCGTTACGCTTTTTGGTCGCCGCTTTGCTTGCAGCAGGCTGCGCAATCGCCCCTTCCGTCCTTGCCGGTCCGCCGTCGGTCTTGCGACGCTCAGCCCCTGCAGAAGATTGCCTCGATTTGCGTCGTGCAGGTCTGGGTTCGGCTGGCGCAGCGGGATCAAGTGCCTCACCCAAAACGGGAACCACCGATGCCTCACGCGGAAAGGCCTCAACCAAGCGAAAATCGATCTTGGCTGTGGCGAGATCCGCGCGTACAACCTGCACCCGCACCCGATCGGACAAGCGATATCGAACCCCAGTGCGCTCGCCCGCCAGTTCGTGCCTGACCTCGTCGTAATGAAAATAATCGCTACCGAGGTCAGAGATATGGACCAGACCTTCGATAAACACATCGTCAAGCGCAACGAAGAGGCCGAAGGGTACCACCGCCACCACGCTGCCGGTGAATTCGTCGCCGACACGATCCTGCATGAAGTAGCACTTGAGCCAGTTGACCACGTCACGAGTCGCCTCGTCGGCGCGACGTTCGGTTTGCGAGCAATGCAGACCCACGCTGTCCCAATCGGTTTCGGGCAAGGCAACACGCTTGAGCACACCCTTGATCGCCCGGTGCACCAGCAAGTCAGGGTAGCGACGAATGGGTGAAGTGAAGTGGGTATAGGCCTCGTAGGCAAGCCCAAAATGTCCGACGTTATCCGGGCTGTATACCGCCTGCCGCAAGGATCGCAGCATCACGGTCTGCAACAACTGGGCGTCTGGTCGGTGACGGACCTGCTCCAGCAATTTGCCATATTCCTTCGCACCGGGTTCATCCCCGCCGCCGAGGCCGAGTCCGAATTCACGCAAGAATTCGCGCAGCTTTTCGAGCTTTTCCGGGGTGGGGCCTTCGTGGATGCGATAGAGCGCAGGCTGCTCGCTTGCCAGCAAGAACTCGGACGCGCATACGTTGGCTGCCAGCATGCACTCCTCAATCAAGCGGTGAGCGTCGTTGCGCACCTCCGGAATGATGCGCTCGATCTTGCCGTTGTCGTCAAAGATCATGCGTGTTTCGGTTGTTTCGAAGTCTATCGCGCCGCGCTTGGAACGTGCCTTGAGCAAGACGCGAAACACCCGATCGAGATTCTCCAGATGCGGCAACAACTCCGTCAGTTCTCCTCGCGTGGCCTCGTCCTTGTCGTATAAAGCTGCGGCCACCCGGGTGTAGGTCAGACGCGCATGCGAGTACATTACCGCCGGATAAAACCGATATGCCTTGATTGCGCCACTCATCGAAATACTCATGTCGCAGACCATGCACAGGCGCTCCTCCTGCGGCACCAGTGAGCACAAGCCATTGCTCAGTTTCTCGGGCAGCATGGGAATGACCCTGCGTGGGAAATACACCGAGTTGCCACGCTCCTGAGCCTCCGCATCCAGCGGCGAACCCGGCTCGACATAATGAGACACATCGGCGATGGCCACCAACAAACGGAAGCCACGCCCCTGGCGCTCACAAAAAACCGCGTCGTCGAAATCCTTGGCGGTCTCGCCGTCAATGGTTACCAGCGGAAGATCAGTGATGTCTTCGCGGCCGACACGATCCTTCTTGCGCACCTTGGTCGGCAGCTTGCGAGCCTGGGCACTAGCCTCCGGCGAAAACTCAAAAGGTAGCTGGTGCTTGCGCAACGCGATCTCGATCTCCATGCCCGAATCAGCATAGTTGCCCAGCACCTCGACCACACGTCCGATCGGTTGAGCAAATTTGTTGGGCTGCTCGATCAATTCAACTGTCACGACCTGCCCTTCCTGCACACGCTTGCCGCCCGGAGCAACCAGAATGTCCTGCGCAATGCGTCGATCTTCAGGCACAACCAGCAGCACACCGTGTTCGTTCAGCACACGCCCGACAATACGGCTGTTGGCGCGCTCCAGCACCTCGACAATCTTGCCCTCAGGTCGCCCCCTGCGGTCCACCCCGGCAATGCGCACCAAAACACGGTCACCATGCAACACCTCACGCATTTCCTTGGGGCCAAGAAACACGTCAGGCTGTGCATCGTCGCGGATAAGAAAGCCAAAACCGTCGGCATGGCCCGCTACGCGACCGCGGATCAGGGATGCCTTGTCCGGCAGAATGAAAGCCCCACGGCGATTACGGATTACCTGCCCGTCACGCTCCATGGCACGCAGGCGCCGCTCAAAAAGATCAGTCTCTGCATCGCTCATATCGAGCAACGAGCACAGCCGGTCAAAGCGCAGTGGCACACCTTGTTCGGTGAGCACCTGAAGAACGTACTCCCGACTTGGGAGCGGTTGTTCATACTGTGCGCACTCGCGCTCAAAGAATGGATCTGCGCGGCGAACCGCACTCAGCGCCAGGGCGGCGTTTGTTGAATCTGTGTTTCGATTGTTTTTTATTGACATTTAAGAAAGTAAGCCTATAATGCGCGCTCTTGCCCAGATGGCGGAATTGGTAGACGCGCTAGTTTCAGGTACTAGTGCCGCGAGGCGTGGAGGTTCGAGTCCTCTTCTGGGCACCA
>DAIMZH010000010.1:0-78272 GCA_036734105.1 Azoarcus sp.
CTGAGTTGAGAGATCTGCTCTGCTGATATTCTGAAAGTGAAACCGTGGTCTGTCCAGGTTTACGGGTTTGTTCTGTCAGGGTTCGCTTGTCTGATATTCTTCAAATCGATAGACTGTAACTGTACTGTTTAACCGGGTTGTTTGCGATGATTGCTGTCGGTATTTTCGAAGCCAAGGCCAACCTTGGGCAGTTGGTTCGGTCTGCAGCCGAGGGGGAAGTGGTTGTGTTGACCCGGCGCGGCAAACCGGTGGCGGAAATTCGCGCCCCGGAAGGCGAGACCGCGCGGGAAAATGGGCAACAGGCGATTGATGATTTGCGTAAATTCCGGCGTAGCCTGCGCGTGGGTAGCTTCGATATTGCCGATTGTGTCGCCGAGGGGCGGCGCTGATGGCAACCACGGGGCGCTTCGTTGTGGATTGTTCGGTCAGTATTGCGTGGTTGTTCGACGAGCAGGCTGATGACTACACCGAGGCTGCGCTGGATGCGATGGTCGGTGCTTTCGCCGTGGCGCCACGCTGGTGGAGTATCGAAGTGCTCAACGTGCTGCTGACCCTGGAGCGCAGGAAGCGTCTGGCTGCCGGAAAGGCGGTTGATCTGCTGCGTCATCTGCAACGCCTGCCGGTCCGTTTGCACGAATCACGGGCATCGCTGTTCGAGTTGCATGCACTTGCCATCAGGCACCAGTTGTCGAGTTACGACGCCCTTTACCTTGACGCGGCGTTGGTCACCGGCCTGCCGCTGGTAACCCGCGACAAGGCGCTGCAGCAGGCAGCGATGGAGAGCGGTGTGGGTGTCTGGTCGGCTTGATCCTCAAAGGGATAAGCACAGTGAAACTGTGGTCTGTCCCGGGTTTATGATGCGGGCTTAAAGATGGCGGCCTGAAAGTATGTAACAAGGCAATCAAATTCGTTCCGGCCCGATGGACCTCCACCGGACGCCCTTGTCAGGGCGCCGTTTATTGCTGGTGTTCGGCCCCATAGAAAATCGCCGCGTTTCGTTTGACAATCCAATTTAGTGTAGCTACAGTAAAGGCATGAAAATCGAGTTCGATCCAGTCAAGGACGTGGCAAACCAAGCGAAGCACGGTGTGCCTCTATCCATGGCAGGCGACCTCGACTGGGAAGCCGCGCTGGTGTGGGTTGATGAACGGTTCGAGTACGGTGAGTGGCGAATGATTGCGCTCGCTCCGCAAACCGACATTCTGTACTACGTGGCGTTTGTGAACCGAGGCGAAGTGCGAAGGGTCTTCAGCCTGCGCCGCGCCAATCGTCGCGAGGTGAAGCACTATGTCGAAAATCTCTAAGCGTCCAACTATCCTCATGCCTACCGCAGAAGAGGACAAAACCATTACTGCGGCAGCTAGAAGCGATCCTGACGCGCAACCACTCACGCCAAAGCAACTGATGGCTATGGTTCCAATCCGGACCCTGCGTGGTCGTCCAAAGTCTGAAAACAAGAAGCTGCTTGTGTCGGTGCGTTACAGTCCGGAGGTCGTTGCCTACTTCAAGTCAACCGGCGAAGGTTGGCAGTCGCGAATGGACGGCGTACTTCGTGAATACGTAGCGCGCCATTCCCGTGGCGCGTCAAATGCGGCCGAACCCTGCGGTCCACCAGACGCTGCGCGATAAAGCCGCGCAGCGTCGGTTAGCTCGACGTTAGGCTTCCTTTATAAATGGTTGTCACGTACTGTCGCTCTCATGTCGCCCTGCTGTCGTATCCGTGTCGTTGCGCTGACCACCTACTTCACTCAAGCTCCGAAGAGTGATTTCACGGACTAATCATGAACGTTCAAAAACTGCGCATCAAACACGGCTGGTCACAGCAGCAACTCGCTGAGCTAAGTGGGCTAAGCACGCGCACCATACAACGAATCGAAAACGGTCAGCCTGCAAGTGCTGAGTCTTTGAAATCACTGGCATCGGTCTTTGAGATCGACTATTCAACTCTCACCAGTGAGCAAGATATGTCCCCCGTCACAGGAACCACGCACGCCGAACAACTTGCACTCTCCAAGGTACGAAAGCTTCGCGGCTTCTACCTTCATTTGACTCAGTACGTCTTAGTCATCGCTCTATTGACTACCATCAATTTGGTAACCAACCCAGCAAAACTATGGTTTTTTTGGCCAGCACTTGGTTGGGGTATTGGCATTTTGGCGCATGCAGCCACGACCTTTGAATTCATACCTTTTTTTGGCGCAGAATGGGAACGAAAGCAAGTCGAAAAGAGGTTGAGGCGCCCTCTGTGAAAAGTGAAGTATTCGCCACGACATAACCTTAATCGTTAGGCACTTTTCTGCGCCGTGGTCACGATTGACAATATGTAGCCGTGCGGCTACAGTGACTCCATGAGCGAAATTCGGAGAACCGAGGTTTTCGCTGAGTGGCTCGACGCCTTGCGCGACATCCAGGCGCGGGCGCGAGTCCAAGCCAGAATCGCGCGCCTCGCCGGTGGCAATCCCGGCGACGTCGCGCCTGTTGGCGAAGGTGTTTCCGAGTTGCGAATCAACTACGGTCCCGGTTACCGGGTGTATTTCAAGCAGCGAGGGCGTGAGTTGATCATTCTTCTGGCCGGAGGTGACAAGAGCACTCAAGCCAAGGACATCAAGGCAGCTTTACGTCTCGCGCAAAACCTTTCGGAGTAGCCGCTATGGCCAAGACCGCTACCACTCGCTATGACGTTGCCGAACACCTCCGAACCCCGGAAGAAATGTCTGCTTATCTTGAGGCCTGCCTAGAAGAAGCGGATGGAGATGCCGCCTTTATTGCCAAAGCGCTTGGTGACATTGCCCGCGCCAAAGGCATGGCTCAGGTCGCCCGAGACGCTGGACTCTCCCGCGAAAGCCTCTACAAAGCTCTTTCAGGGGAACGTAGCCCTGGCTTTGACACGATCCTCAAGGTCATTGGTGCTCTTGGGCTGAAGTTACATGCGAAGGCCGACCATAGCTGACAAGGTGCCCTACAAGTCGCTGAACAAGGACGAGGCGCATACGCGCCGCGCCTGTTAGCTCCGCCGTTGTGCTTGAAAGGCCGCACCCGGTAACCGGAGGAGAACAAAAGTGCCTACAATATCGATGTTCTACGGGATTATTGTGCGAATGTACTTCGCGCCCAAGGAGCATCCGCCACCACATTTTCACGTCTACTATGGCGAGTACAAGGCTACGGTGGATATCCGCACATGCGAGATTATCGAAGGCAATCTTCCGAAGAAACAAGAGAAGCTTGCCTTGGCATGGGCGGAGCTACGCCAAGACGAGTTGATGGCCGACTGGAAATTGGTGATGAATGGTGAGGAACCATTCAAAATCCAGCCGCTTCAATAAGGTGAAGAAAATGCATCCATCAGTCACGAATGTTATACCTTCTGACGACTATACGCTGCAAATCGATTTTGATAATGGCGAGCGAGGGACGCTAGATATGAAGCCTTATCTCGACTTCGGTGTTTTTCAGAGGCTGAAGGACAGAAATGCCTTTGAACGTGTCAGGGTATCTTTTGATACGATTGAATGGGACGCTGGTATGGATCTTGATCCAGAGTTCGTCTACGACAAATGCAGGCGAAATGGTGCACAACAAGACGCTTCAACCGACGCTCGTCCCTCGCGCGGATGAGCACTGGCGTTTCTCCCGCAGATTGTACAAAGTGCGCCCGAAATCGCCGAATTTGCTCGACGAAATTGCCTTTTTTGCTATTGTCCATTTGGGCTGACCCTCCAGCGTTATGCAGCACGGCTTCGATAACCGCATGTTAACGCTGACAGGTGTTCAGCCCATCTCTATCCTTTTGTTCGTAAATGCTTTTTTCTTAAGGTAGTGCCATTCGGGACAGACCACGGTTTTCTTATGCATCAAGTCCGTTATAAAAGGCGTGTTGACTGCCCTTGCGCCGTGAGAAGTGCAACCGCCTTTGTGTCGAAGGAAACGAAGGTTTCCCCGCCAAGCCAATTACCTTCGTAGGCAATGACGCCATCGGCAAAGTCACCGCCTGCTTCGAGTGCAAGCAAGCCCGCCTCCACGGCAGGACGGTTCACTTCCACATTCGCGGCGGACAGTAGTACCCGGATCGCGCTGGCTGCGTCGGCTTGCTGGAAGCCGTAGACATGCAACAGCACCCAAACAAATTCGCATAGGCACGGCAATGCGACCGCGATCAACTCAGCGTCGGTCAAGACTGCGGAAGCAACGTCCGCTTGTGCGGGATCGTCAAGCACAACCGCACGCACAAGGACGTTGGTATCGACCGCGACCTTCATTGCTTACCTGCCCAGCCTTGCGCCGCCGCCTCGTTAATTTCCTCTATGCTTGCAACCTTCTGCGTTCTGCCCGAGAGCAGGCCGACAAAGCTGGCTATCGTCCCTGCAGGCCGGGCAGCCTTGAGCATGCCCCTACCATCTGGCAGCAAGTCCAGCTCGATCTTGTCGCCTGGCCTGATGCCGAGGTGTTGCAATACGTCCTTTCGAAACGTGACTTGTCCTCGTGCGGTAACGGTCAATGTGGCCACGGTGGTTTGCCCTCGCAGTTCAAGATGGATGTATTGCATTGTAATGCAGAACTGCCTTACTGTAAACGCCTGCCAGTTGAAAAAGAGTTACCATCATTTTTCTGTTAGTCACTCTGGCGCGTTTTGTTGCACATGTGACTCGCGTTAGCTGCTCGATTCTACTGCCAAGGAGTTTCACCGTATGTATGTGCCAAACCTCTTCAAGGAAGACGATGTTGAAAAACTTCAGCAACATATTCGTGACTATGGGTTTGGCCTGCTGGTCGTCGCGGATGCGGATGGAATCGAAGCGAACCACGTCCCGTTTTATCTGAGTTCTGAGCCATCTGGCTCACTGGGCCAGTTGCAGTGCCATCTGGCTAGAAGCAATCCGGTCTGGCAGCGATTGCGGGATGGCGCTCGGGTTCTGGCTGTTTTTCAGGGGCCTGATGCTTATGTTTCACCCGCTTGGTATGCGACCAAGGCTGAAACTGGCCGGGTTGTTCCAACATGGAACTATCTGGCTGTGCATGCAGAAGGGGTTGCTCGCGTTATCGAGGATGCGAACTGGCTGAAACATCATCTTCATCGACTGACGGACCAGCATGAGTCAGGCATGGACAACCCCTGGTCAGTTGATGACGCGCCAGCGGAGTTCACCGAAGGTTTGGTAAAGGCTATCGTGGGTGTAGAGATCACAATTGAGACGCTGACCGGTAAGCTGAAAGCAAGTCAGAACCAACCAGAAAAAAATCGTGCAGGTGTTAAGACGGCACTTGAGGCCGGAGCAGGAGCGTACCAGCGTGACATGGGCAAGCTCGTCAGATGACCAAGGGCAGTTGCCGTAAGGCTTTGCTGTCGATTACCTGCTTGAACTTTTCTCTATGTCAGCAGATTGCCAGGTCTGATTGAATCTTGCTCAGTGATCTCATGGCACACGCTCAACGCATGTATTTCAACATAACAATTGGTGAGCAATTGGCACGTATCTGGGCTACCCAGATAATCGAAATGCGCGCTTAAGCTGACGTGGCGGGCTTCAGTTTTTCGTGCTCAGACTCTCCGTTTTGATCTGTTTCGGCAAGGCCATGCCTTTGCGGGCGCGGCGGTGGCGCAGGCTCTCGCGCTGGCTGGGTTTGAGCTCGATCTCGGTGGGTTTGCTGCCTCGGCCTATACCGCTTACTACCAGGGTAGCGTCGTCTGGCGGGATGGCGACGGCGGCGAGTTTTTCGCCAGCGTCCAGCGCCATGATGATGACGCCCTTGCCGCCGCTTTGCACTTTCATCTCGCTGCGCGGAAACACCAGTATGCGGCCCTTTTCGGAGACGGCGGCGATCCAGTCGCCTTGCGCTGGTGCGAGGGTGAGCAGGGCTTCGCCTTTTTCCAGTGTCATGAAGGCTTTACCGGCGCGTTGTCTACTGGTGGCGTCGGAGAGTTGGCAGATGAAGCCGTAGCCACCCGAGTGCGAGAAGAACCAGGTGGTGTCTGGCGCGGCCGACAGCACTTGCGCCGGTTTGCCGCCGTCCTGAAATTCGAGCAGGGTGGAGATTGGCGTGCCGTCACCACGCCCGCCGGGTAGCTCGGACACTTTGAGGGTGTAGGCGCGGCCTTTGTTGTCTATGACCAGCAGCGGCCAGATGCTGCGGGTTTCGAGCACGGCAAAGCCTTGATCGCCGGTTTTGTAGTTGATGCCGGCGGGGTCTATGCCGTGGCCTTGGCGGCTACGTATCCAGCCGTTTCTGGACAGGATGACGGTGACGGCTTCATCCGGGACGCTGATTTCGGCGGGGGCGACCGGGGCTACCGTTTCGATGATGGTGCGGCGGGCGTCGCCGTATTTTTTGGTGTCGTCGGCGATTTCCTTGAGCAGCAGCCGGGTCATGGCGGCTCGGCTGTCGAGCAGGTGCTGCAGGCCGTTGCGTTCCTCGCGCAGATCGGCCAGCTCCTTTTCGATCTTGAAGCCTTCCAGCCGTGCGAGTTGGCGCAGACGGATTTCGAGGATGTCTTCGGCTTGGGTGTCGGTGAGGCCAAAGGCGGCGATCAGCGCGGGTTTGGGCTCGTCGGATTCGCGGATGACCCGGATGACCTCCTCGATGTGCAGGAAGGCGATCATGCGGCCTTCGAGGATGTGGATGCGCCGGTCCACTTCGTCCAGCCGGTGCCGGGTGCGGCGTTCGACGGTGACGAAGCGGAAGTCTATCCATTCGCGCAGAATCTGCACCAGGTTCTTTTGCTGCGGTCGGCCGTCGCGGCCAATCATCGTCATGTTGATCGATGCCGAGCTCTCCAGCCCGGTGTGGGCGAGCAGCACAGCCATGAATTCGTCGCGGCTGATGCGGCTTGAGCGGGGCTCCAGCACGATGCGCACCGGGGCTTTGTCGGAGGATTCGTCGCGCACTGCGTCGAGCACGCCGAGCACCAGTTGTTTGAGGTTTTTCTGGTCCTGGCTGACGTCTTTTTTGCCAGTGCGTGGCTGTGGATTGGTGAGGGCTTCGATCTCGGACAGCACCTGGGCGGTGGATACGCCGTGCGGCAATTGATCTATCACCACGCGCCACTGGCCGCGTGCCAGCTCTTCGACATGCCAGCGTGCGCGCAGGCGCAGCGAGCCACGGCCGCTGGTGTAGGCGTCGCGAATGGCTGAAGGCGGGGAGATGAGCTGCCCGCCGCCGGGGTAGTCCGGGCCGGGCAGCAGCGGCAGAATGTCGTCCAGGCCTGCGTCGGGGTGACGGATCAGGTGGCAGGCGGCCGCTGACACTTCGGTGAGGTTGTGTGGCGGAATTTCGGTAGCCATGCCGACCGCAATGCCGGAGGCACCGTTGAGCAGCACAAAGGGCAGGCGGGCAGGGAGAAACTGGGGCTCCTTGAAGGCGCCGTCGTAGTTTGGCAGAAAGTCCACCGTGCCGCGATCGATCTCGGACAGCAGCAGATCGGCAATCGGGGTAAGGCGGCATTCGGTGTATCGCATGGCGGCGGCTGAGTCGCCATCGCGCGAGCCGAAGTTGCCCTGACCATCGACCAGCGGGTAGCGCAAGGAGAAGTCCTGTGCCACCCGCACCATGGCGTCGTACACCGAGCTGTCGCCGTGGGGGTGATATTTGCCGATGACGTCGCCGACCACACGGGCCGATTTGACATGCTTGGAGGTGGCGGACAGGCGCATCTCGTTCATCGCAAACAGGATGCGGCGCTGTACCGGCTTGAGACCGTCTTCCACCTGCGGCAAGGCGCGGGAGCGCACCACGCTCATGGCGTAGGCGAGATAGGCGCGTTCGGCAAACTTGTCCAGCGGCAGCGAGTCGTCAAGGCCGTCGCTGGCATCCGGAGGGGAGGGCGGTGCTGGCGGTGTCTGGTCCTGGTCGGCGAGCAGGTCTGCGAATAGGTCGGGTGTGTCCTGGTTCATGGTGTCTGGCGTTGATTGATTGGCTTGAGGGTGTCCCGTCGGGTCTGGCGTTTCAGCCTGCGTTGTGGGCCAGGTGGTGCTGAACACGCATTACGCGGCAGCCAGCCGGTGCGGGGGAGGAGTCAGGCCGTGAGGTTTCAGAGCGTTGTTCGAGCTTACACGTCGGCCTCGACCGAGTCGCCTTTTTCTTCCATCCAGGCGCGGCGCCCGGCGGCTTCGCCCTTGCCCATCAGCAGGGTGAACAGGCGTAGTGTTTCTTCCATGGCGCCTTCGCGCACTCGCACCGGCTGCACGCGCCGGGTGGCGGGGTCCATGGTGGTTTCGCGGAGTTGCTCAGGGTTCATCTCGCCCAGGCCTTTGAAGCGCCCGATCTCGATATGGTCTGGCTTGACGCCTTCTGCAGCGAGGCGGTCACGGCTGGCAACAAGTTCGCCTTCGTCCAGCGCGTACAGGCGACGGGCCGGACGCTTCTTGCCTTGGGCAGGCACGTCGATACGATACAGCGGCGGCTGGGCAACGTAGATATGACCGAGCTCGATCAGCTTGGGAAAGTGCCGGAAAAACAGTGTCAGCAGCAGGGTCTGGATGTGCGCGCCGTCCACGTCGGCGTCGGACATGATGATGACCTTGCCGTAGCGCAGGCCAGACAGGTCGGGGTTGGCGTGCAGTTCATGCGCGTCCACGCCCAGCGCCACCGCGATGTCGTGGATTTCGGCGTTGGCCAGCAGGCGGTTGGGGTCCACCTCCCAGGCGTTCTGCACCTTGCCACGCAGCGGCAGTATGGCCTGGTTCTCCTTGTTGCGTGCCATCTTGGCCGAGCCGCCTGCGGAGTCGCCTTCGACCAGAAAGACTTCATTGTGGGCGAGGTCTTCGGATTCGCAGTCGGACAGTTTGCCGGGGAGTACGGCGACGCCCGAGGTCTTCTTCTTTTCGACCTTTTGCGCGCTGCGCTGACGCGCCATGGCCTGCCTGATCGACAATTCGGCAATCGCCTTGCCGGCATCGACATGGTTGTTGAGCCAGATTTCAAAAGGGTCGCGGATCTGGCTGGAAACCAGCTTGACCGCTTCGCGCGAGTTGAGCTTTTCCTTTACCTGCCCCTGAAACTGCGGGTCGAGCAGACGTGCAGACAAGACGAAGCTCATGCGGCTGCACACGTCGTCCTGCTGCAGCTTGACGCCACGTGGCAGCAAGGCATGATGTTCAATGAAGGATCTGACCGCCTCGAACACGCCTGCACGCAGCCCGGATTCATGGGTGCCGCCAGCGACGGTGGGGATGAGGTTTACATACGATTCGCTGGGTACGCTGGGGTCGAACCAGCCAATCGCCCAGGCGGCGCCTTCGCCATTGGCAAAGCTGGGGTCGTTGGCGTCGGCATAGCGTTCGAAGGTGTATAGCGGGGCGACCGGTTCGATGTCGCCAGCCTGCTCGCGCAGATAGCTGGACAGGCCGTCCGGATATGACCAGGTGCGTGAAATCGTCTGACCGTTGGCTTGCTCGATATCCAGCCTCACTTCCACGCCCGGCAGCAGCACCGCTTTGCTGCGCAGCAGGCGTTCGATCTCGCTCAGTGGCACCTTGGGTGAGTCGAAATAGCGCGCGTCTGGCCATGCGCGCACCCGAGTGCCGGTCTTGCGGCCACAGGTGCCGATTTCTTGCAGTGCGCCGATCTTCTCGCCACCGTCAGCAAATTCGATGCGATATTGCTTGCCTTCGCGCTGTATCTCGACTTCAACCCGGCTGGATAGCGCGTTGGTCACGGCCACGCCGACGCCGTGCAGGCCACCGGAAAAGGCATACGCGCTGTTGCCCTCGCGCTTGTCAAACTTGCCGCCTGCGTGCAGCCGGGTGTAGGCCAGCACGACAACCGGCACGCCTTCTTCGGGGTGTAACCCGACCGGGATGCCGCGGCCATTGTCGAACACGCTGATTGAGCCATCGCTGTGCAGCGTCACCGCGATCTGCTTGGCGAAGCCGGCGAGGGCCTCGTCGGCTGCGTTGTCTATGACTTCCTGGATGATGTGCGCGGGCGAATCGGTGCGGGTGTACATGCCCGGACGTTCGCGTACCGGCTCAAGACCCTTGAGGACGCGGAATGAGGATTCGTCGTATTGCTTGCCTGCCATGATGTTCCGAATAGCGGGTTACGTGGCGGGCAAGGATAACCCGGTTGTTGCGACGATCAAACCCCGACGGGCCGGTTTCAAGCGCTGCCGAGGTGGCGACCGCCTCCGCTGGGGCGGCTGCTGCCATCTGCGTCGTAAAATTGCGGGTGTCTGGCGGCGTCAAGCAGCACTGACAGCGCTGCCTGGTTGCGGTGCATGTATTCGGTGATCAGCTTGCCGTTGAGTTCGTTGCGGCTACGCGCAACATCGGCCAGTTCGAGCAGCGATTGCCAAGTTTTGAGCGCGCCGGGAAGGGTGGCACAGGCCTGTTGAATACCGGTCTGGTCTGCTGTCAGCCCGGCCTGCCCGAGCAGTCGCCCGCGTGCGTCGCCTTGTTGCTGCAGCAAATGATAAAGGTCAGTTTTTTCGCGGGCGAGCGCCATCAGCTCGTCGGTTTCACCGTCGACCAGCAAGGTTTCCTCGCGTTCCAGTAGCGCCACAAAGCGCCGCATCAGCGCCAGTTCGCTGTCCATGAGTTGCACCAGACGCGGACCCAGGGCTGGCGGACTGAAACCCCGGTTGTGCATCAGCGCGTGGCCTTGTCGTCGAGCATCTGCCGGACGCTGTCGATTAGCCCGTCGGCGATCCGGCTGGCGTCGACACGAAAGCGCCCTTCGCTGATCGCCGTGCGGATCTCTTCGACCTTTTGGCGATCGACGCCTGGTGTTTCGGCGATGCGCGCCTCGGCCTTGGCCAGGCTGGCTGACAGTGCGGATAGCTCAACCTTGTCGTTGCCGCCGCCGTTTGCCGGGGTTTGTGCCGGGCGGTTGGGGGCTTTGTTTTCCGCGCCGTTGAGGCCCTGAAAGGATTTGATACCACCTTCGATTTTCACTTCGTGACTCCTGCTTACACCTGTTCGAGCCTGATAACGACCGACTTTGCGTCGACTTTAACCAATTCGTGAAAAAAAGTGCATCAGAAGCGTACTTCTACAACGCCGTTGCCGCGTGCCACGCCGTTGACGATCTGGCCGTTTGGCATCCGCACCCGCACCGCTTCGCCCGTGCCTGCGCGGTTGAGCGCACGCCCCTCGTTGCTGATGCTGAAGCCGGACCCGACCGCAACGACCTTGACGGTTTCGCCTTGCCGCACGGCGGGCGGCAGCCTGAGCATGTCGTTGCGCAAGGTGTTGCCGGTGCCGATGGCGATGCGTGCATGGTGACCCACCGCCTGGGTCGGGTCGGTGAGTGTGCCGTCTGGCTGGGCGGCAAGGTCTCCTTGTTCAAGCCGTATGTCGTCTGGCCCGATAATTTGGCCGGGGCGCACAGGCCGGTTGACGACGAGGTAGTTGGCGATGACTTTTACCCTGGCTGGCAGGTAGACCGTCCAGCTTACCGGGGAGTCGCAGCGCACGCCGATGCTGATCTGGCCCCAGGCGCGGGTGCCTGGCGGGAAAAACGCGGTGAGCGATGCACAAGGTGGCAACTGGTTGTCCGGAGCAAGCTGGCCGACTTCGAGCTCAACCTTGCCTGGCAGGCCTTGTGCGTGAGATTGCAGAAAGGCGTCGGCAATGGCTTCGACAACAGCCGGCGCCTGCCGCGCCTGCGCTGGGGTGAGCGTGACGGCGATGAGCAGGAAGAAACCGACCAGCAGCAGTCCGGGCCGGGCTTTGGCAGTGCCGGTGTGTTGATGAGTGCGCATGACTGCATTGCATCACGCCCCGAGGGTTTTTCGCAACCGACAGGCTGCAACAGCGTGCAACAACCTGTCGTTCCGGCAGGCAGCGAGACGGCAATTCATGCCGGTGGGCGGCAAGATGCGCCTGCCCACAAGCGGAATTGCGGCGTATTTGTCGGCTTTATCGGGGCAAGAGCGAGCGCTGTGTGGGCTCAGAATTGTTGGCACGAAAGGTGCAATGGACTGGTTAACCCATGGTCTTGCTGTCGAAACCGACATCGGCCACTGATTCTGAGGTGAGCATCATGAAATCCCAACTCGACAAGGCTCTGAGCTTTCATCAGACGGCGTTAAACGTGCAGGCGCAACGCCAGCAATTGCTCGCGTCGAACATTGCCAACGCCGACACGCCGCATTACAAGGCCCGCGATATTGATTTTCGGGCGGCTTTGAGCGGCGCGCTGGGGCGGGGCGGGTTTGGGCCGCTGGCTCTGAAAACGACTTCGACCGGGCATTTGCCCGACGGCGGGAGCCTTCCGGCAGAAGGATTCATCGGCTATCGCCAGGAGCTGCAATCCAGCGTAGACGGTAACACTGTGAATATGGATGTCGAGCGCGGCGCCATTGCCGAAAACGCGATCCACTACGAGGCCAGTCTGGTTTTCATCAACCGTCTGGTTAGCGGCATGCGGCGCGCTATCTCGGGCCAGTGAGGGGGACTGAATCATGAGCATGCTTAATGTGTTTACGGTGGCTGGGTCAGCCTTGAATGCGCAATCCATGCGCTTGAACACCACTGCCTCGAACCTGGCCAACGCGGACAGCGTGGTGGGGGCGGATGGTCAGCCTTATCGCGCCAAGCAGGTGGTGTTTGCGGCCACGCCGGTGGCAGGCCAGACGGCGCAGGGTGTGCGTGTTACCCAGGTGGTCGAGAGCGCCGCGCCCTTGCGCCTGGTGTATGAGCCCAACAACCCTGCGGCCAATGCCGAGGGCTATGTCGAAATGCCTAACGTGAATGTGGTGGAGGAGATGGTGAACATGATCTCGGCCTCACGTTCATACCAGAACAACGCGGAAGTCATGAATACCGCCAAGACCTTGCTGCAGCGCACGCTGGCCATTGGGCAATAAGCGCAGGCAATTGTGAACCGGCAGCAGAGAGGATACTGAAATGAGCGTCATCACCGAAACCAGAAACGCGCTGGCAGCGCTGGGCAGAACCGAACCGGTCAATAAGGCTGACGACCCGGATGCGCAAACCCGTTTTCTGACGTTGCTGACGACCCAGTTGCGCAACCAGGATCCGATGAATCCGCTGGAAAACGCCGAAGTCACCACCCAGTTGGCACAGATGAGCACGGTTGACGGCATCGAGCGCCTCAACAAGATGTTCGAGCAGTTCCTCAACTCGCAGGAGTCAGCCGAGGCAATGTCAGCCTCGCAGTTGGTGGGGCGCGGTGTGCTGGTGCCGGGCAAGGGGATGATTCTGACAGAGGCGGGTGGTGTGGCGGGTTTCTCGCTCGACGGACAGGCTCAGCGCGTGAATGTCTCGATTCTCGATTCGGCTGGCCTTGAGGTGGCATCGATCATGCTTGATGAAGTGGAAGCAGGGTCGCACAACTATGTGTGGGATGGCACAACCGAGAGCGGCGAACGTGCTGCCAACGGTATTTATTCGGTGAATATCAGTGCAATGAACGGTGATGAAAAAGTGGGCGCCCAGGCGCTGGAGTTCGGTCAGGTCAGCGGAGTGATGCGCGGGCCGCGCGGTACTGATCTTCAGGTGGGTTCTCTTGGAATTTTCCGCTTCGATGACATCAAGCAGATTCTCTGATCAGGAGTAGGAATCATGGCTTTTCAACAAGGACTCAGCGGCCTCAATTCGTCATCCAAGGCGATTGATGTGGTCAGCAACAACATAGCCAACACCAGCACGGTGGGTTTCAAGGGTGCAACTGCCCAATTTGCTGATGTCTATGCGGCTGCGTTGTCCGGCGCAGTGCAGAGCAATCAGATTGGTATCGGTAGTACCATCAACGCGGTCAGGCAGGCCTTCACTCAAGGCAATCTGACCTCGACTGCCAACCCGCTGGACATGGCCATTAACGGCAACGGTTTTTTCATGATTGATCGTCGTGATGGCACCATGGGCTATTCCCGCAATGGTCAGTTCGATATAGACCGCTCCGGTTTCATCGTCACTGCACTTGGCGAGCGCCTGATGGGTTATCAGTCGCTTAATGCTGATGGTGGCGTTCCGGACGCGGGCGGCACGCCTGTGCCGCTTTACATACCACCGGGTGGTATCGATCCGGCCGCGACAGAAAGGGTGTCGATCCGGGCAAACCTGGATGCGCGCTCCTTGCACCCATCAGAACAGACGCCGCCAGGGCCGATCGCGTTTGATCAGGCCAACCCGCTGTCCTACAACTCGACAACTGCGCTCAACATCTTCGATTCGCTGGGCAAGCCGCACACCTTGACCATGTTCTTTGTGCGCACACCTTCAACCCAACCCAATACCAGCGCGAATAGCTGGCAGGTGTTTGCTTCGCTCGATAACGACGTGGCGACCGAGATGACGGATTATTCCTTGGTCGATCCGCTTGATCCGACTTCCGGGCCGGTGAATGGCTTTACGTTTGATACCGGTGGGCGACAAGACCCCAACCTGCCGCCATTCGCATTTACCCGTACCTTTGCTACCGAGGCCGAGCCACTCACAGTGGATATTGACATGTCGCGACTGACGCAGTTTGGCTCGGCATTTTCGGTGACCGAACTCAATCAGAACGGTTTTTCACCGGGCGAGATTACCGGGATCGCGGTTGACCGGGAGGGCGTGATTCAGGGGCGTTACACCAATGGCCAGACGCGTGATCTGGGGCAGATTGCCCTGGTGACTTTTCGCAGCCCCAGTGGTCTGGCTTCGTTGGGCAACAATCTTTGGGCTGAGTCCCCCGACTCGGGTCCGGCTGTGCAGGGCAAACCCGGCAGCGGACTGAATGGCGTGCTGTCGGCCGGCATGGTCGAGGACTCGAACGTGGACCTTACCCAGGAGCTGGTGCAACTCATCGTGCAGCAGCGCAATTATCAGGCCAACGCCCAATCCATCCGCACTCAGGACCAGATTCTGCAGACGCTGGTGAACCTCCGTTAAGCCTGAGCAGGGAGCGACATCATGGACCGACTGATCTATACCGCAATGACCGGGGCCAAGCATACGCTGGGTCAACAGGCAGCGGTGGCACACAACATATCCAACGCAGCCTCAACCGGTTTTCGCGCCGAACTCCACAAACTGCGCGCGGTGGAGGTGCAGACCGAGGCCATGCGTACCCGCGCTTTCACCGTCGATGCCAGCGTGGCCAACGACTACACGCCAGGTGCCATGCAATACACCGGTCGCCCTTTTGATGTGGCGGTGGATGGCAAGGGCTGGTTTGCCTTGCAGATGCCTGATGGCATGGAGGCGTATACCCGCAACGGCAGCTTTGAGGTGAGCCCGAACGGCGTGCTGCAGACGCGTGATGGCCGACCTGTAGTGGGCGATGCAGGACCGATTGCAATTCCACCCGACACGGAGGTGGTGATTGGCCGTGATGGCACCATCTCATCCATTGATGCTGCGGGTGTGCTCAATGTGGTGGACAGGCTGAAGCTGGTCAACCCGCCAGAGGCCGATCTGGAACGCGGCGCGGACGGTTTGTTCCGCCGCACCGATGGCCTGCCGGCGCCGGCCGATGAGAACGTGCTTGTGGCCGGCGGCTATCTGGAAGGCAGTAACGTGAACGTGGTTGAGCAGATGGTGACCATGATCACCCTGGCTCGTCAGTTCGAGATGCAGACAAGAATGCTGCAAAGCGCAGAACAGAACGACCGGGCAGCTTCTCAAGTGCTGTCAATGCGCTGAAACCCCGGATAAGCGGGCGCTAGCAGGCTTTTTTCGACACATGGTCTGGTTGGCTGGCGCGCTAATCTGGAGACATGGGCAAGCCGACGACTGGTTTGCCGACACAGGAGTATCGCCATGATCCGCTCGCTATGGACCGCCCGCACCGGGCTGGACGCTCAGCAGACTCAGCTCGACGTCATTTCCAACAACCTCGCCAACGTGTCCACCAATGGTTTCAAGCGATCGCGTGCAGTGTTTGAGGATTTGCTTTACCAGACGCTCCGGCAACCGGGCGCGCAGCAGACGCAGCAGAACCAGATATCCAGCGGTTTGCAGATCGGCACTGGCGTCAGGCCGATTGCCACAGAACGGGTCTACAGTCAGGGCAACCTGCAACAGACCGGAAACTCGCTGGATCTTGCAGTTCAGGGCAACGGCTTTTTCCAGGTCGAGCGTCCGGACGGCACCATCGGCTACACGCGTGATGGCTCATTTCAGTTGGATAACGAGGGCAATGTGGTAACGCCCAGCGGTTATCTGCTGGCGGACAACATCAATATTCCGGCAGATGCGGTGTCGATTACCGTTGGCAAGGACGGCACGGTGAGCGTGCTGCAGGCGGGCGAGATCGCGCCAATCGAGGTCGGGGCAATTCAATTGGCTACCTTCGTCAACCCGGGTGGCTTGCAGGCCGCAGGCGAAAACCTGTTTCTCGAAACCGCCTCCAGCGGGGTGGCAAACGTGTTGCAGCCGGGGCAGGAGGGTGCTGGGGTCATCAATCAGGGGTATGTCGAGACATCCAACGTCAATGTGGCCGAAGAACTGGTCAGCATGATCGTGACCCAGCGTGCCTACGAGCTCAACTCGCGGGTCATTCAGACCTCGGATCAGATGCTTGGCCGTCTGACGCAGCTTTAAGAGGTGATGTGATGAGGCAATTCAGAGCAAGGCTGGCGGCGTTGAGCATGCGCACAACAGGTGTGGTAGCCGTGTTGTTGCTGTCTGGTTGCGCGGCCATTCAGAGCACGCCACCCACTGCAGTGCATCAGCCAATGTCGGTCCGGCCTGAGGCCGGTTTGCCCATGACGCCAGCCAATGGTGCGATTTATCAAAACACCCAGGCGCGCCCTTTGTTTGAGGACAGGCGGGCGCGGAACCCGGGTGACATCCTGACCATCAATCTGGTCGAACGCACCCAGGCGCAAAAGGCATCCAACACCAGCACGACACGGGGGTCCGAGATGACCGGCGGGATTACCACATTGGGCCGTCTGCCGCTGGCCGGACTGGGGGGGCTGGGTGTTGAGGCCGGGGTGGATTCCAGCTTCAACGGACGCGGCACCTCGGCGGCAAACAATGCCTTTAACGGAACCATTACCGTAACCGTTATCGAGGTCTACCCCAACGGCAATCTGCTGGTGTCGGGAGAGAAGCAGATGGCGATCAATCAGGGCAATGAGTTCATCCGTTTTTCTGGCGTGGTGAGCCCGCACACCGTGACTGCTGCCAACACAGTGCAGTCCACGCAGGTGGCTGATGCCCGCATCGAGTATAAGGGCAGCGGCATTATCGATGAGTCGCAGCGTATGGGCTGGTTGCAACGCTTCTTTGTGGCAGTGATGCCATTCTGATGAGAGGGCTGAACATGTCTTCAACTTTCGTATTCAACCGCTTTGTGCTGGCGCTGTTGTGCCTGGTGTTGACGGCTGGCGGCGCTGTCGCAGCCGAACGTATCAAGGACCTGGCCAGCATCGCCGGTGTGCGCGACAACCAGTTGGTCGGTTACGGCATTGTCATTGGTCTGGACGGCAGCGGCGACCAGACTACCCAGACACCCTTCACGGTTCAGAGCGTGATCAACATGCTGGGCAACATGGGTGTGGCCTTGCCACCGGGAACCCGCTTGCAGCTCAAGAATGTGGCGGCGGTGATGGTTACTGCCAATCTTCCGCCTTTTTCGCGGCCAGGGCAGCAGGTCGATGTCACCGTGGCGTCAATCGGTAACGCACGCAGTCTGCGCGGTGGCACCTTGGTGATGACGCCACTCAAGGGCGCCGATGGACAGGTGTATGCAATGGCGCAGGGGCATCTGCTGGTGGGCGGTGCCGGGGCGTCAGCAAACGGCGCAGAACAAGTGATCAATCATCTTGCGGCAGGGCGCATACCGGGGGGCGCGACCGTCGAGCGGGAGGTGGCGTCGTCACTGGGGCAGGGGGGATTCGTCACTTTTCAGTTGCATGATGCGGATTTCGACACGGCTCGCAGGGTGGTCGATGCGATTAACCTGGACGGTGTCTATGGCGCGGCTGAGGCACTGGACAGTCGAACCATCAGGGTGCGTGCACCATTGGATTCGACTGACCGGGTGGCATTTATCGGAAAGCTTGAGAATCTGCGGGTGACGCCCGGAGAACAGGCCGCCCGCGTCATTGTCAATGCCCGCACGGGTTCGGTGGTGATGAACCAGCGCGTTGCCCTGCAGAACGTGGCAGTCGCGCATGGCAACCTGACCGTGACCATTGGGACTGACACCCGGGTAGAGCAGCCACCGCCGTTTTCTGGCGGTGACACTGTGGTGGTTGAACAGGGCACGGTGGACATTGACGAGCGAGAGGTCAATCTCATCAACGTCCCGGCCAGCGCCAGCCTGGCGGACGTGGTCAATGCGCTCAATGCGATTGGTGCGACGCCAACCGATCTGGTCAGCATTCTGCAGGCGATGAAGTCGGCCGGTGCCTTGCGTGCTGAGCTTGAGGTCATCTGATCACGGCGGAGTAGACGCATGTCAGTCAGTCTGAATCAGCTCAATGTAATGGACCCATCCTCGCTGGGCGACCTGAAGAGGCTCGCCCGCGAAGATGGCGGTTCGCCTGCTGCCTTGCGTGCCGCTGCAGAGCAATTCGAAGGCATGTTCATGAGCATGATGCTCAAGGCTTTGCGTGACGCGACGCCTCAGAACGCCTTGTTCGACAACGACCAGAGCCGGATGCTGCAGGGTTTCCATGACCAGCAGATGGCCATGCAGATGGCTCAGGGCAAAGGGGTCGGGTTGGCCGATGTGATCTTCAGGCAGCTTGGCGGCGAACGGCTGGGGGTGACCCGTGAGCCGCGTATTGGTCCGGACGGCAAGCCGGTTTTCGAGCTTGCCGATGTGCCCAGGCGGGCGGCAATTTCTGCCCGTGGCGGCAATGCCGAGGCAGCAACTGCCGTATCGCAGGTTGAAGTCGCGCTTCCCGGCAAGACAGTTGCTCCGTCACCTGAGCCGCTTGCACCTGTCAATGGCGGTGTGCTAGAGCGGGTGCGCAGCTTTGTTGACAGGGTTTTGCCACACGCCAGCAAGGCTGCCGCCAGCATTGGTGTGCCTGCCCAGTTCATGGTGGCGCAGGCTGCGCTGGAAACAGGCTGGGGTCGGGCAGAGCTACGCACGGCAGACGGCAGCCCGAGTCATAACCTCTTCAACATCAAGGCCGGGAGTAGTTGGCGCGGCCCGGTTGTGGAGTTGCCTGTCACTGAATACTCGGGTGGGCGGGCTTATACCGAGAATGCCCGTTTCAGGGTGTATGGCTCCTATGCCGAGGCCTTTGAAGATTTTGCCCGGCTCATGCGAGACAACCCGCGCTACGCCGGGGTGCTGGGGCAGACCGACGCTCATGGCTTCGCCAGCAGCCTGCAGGAGGCTGGCTATGCCACTGACCCCAAGTACGCCGAAAAGCTTGCCCGTGTGATCAATAGTCCGTCCCTGCGCAAGGCTCTGGACGGCTGATTCGCAGGCTGGCAGGGAACTTGCGTGTAATGGGCTAGTACGACACCAGGAAAGATCATGGCCGGAATGCTCAACATCGGATTGACCGGACTCAATGCGGCGCAACTGCAACTCAATACTGCTTCGCACAACATTGCCAACGCGGCCACGCCCGGTTTCAATCGTCAATCGGCGGTTCAGACAAGCAATGATCCGCTGTTTTCTGGCGCAGGTTATTTTGGTCAGGGCGCCAGGGTCGTTTCCGTCAATCGGCAATACAACCAGTTTCTGGAGGCGCAGGTGTTGTCGGCTGACAATCGCCGCGCAGAGCATGCCACATACGGTGCGCAGGTTTCACAGATCAACAACCTCTTTGCCGATCCCCAGGCGGGTCTTGCGCCAGCACTGGAGAACTTTTTTGCAGCCATGCAGGAAGTCGCAAACAATCCTTCAGTGATTCCCGCCAGGCAAAGCCTGATTTCCGCCTCGCAAGAGATGGTGGCGCGTTTTTCGGTGATGGACGAGCGCATGAACGAGATACGCGAGGGCGCCGAAGGTGAAATCCGTTCAACCGTTGAATCCGTCAATTCGCTGGCCTCGCAGATCGCCGACCTGAATGAGCGCATCTCCATAGCCTTGGCCGCAGGTGGCTATAATCAACCGAATGATCTTCTGGATCAACGCGACAATACGTTGGCCGAGTTGAATCGGCTGATCAAGGCGCGGGGTGTGGTCGACAATCAAGGTCAGATGGCGGTGTTTGTCGGCGCCGGCCAGAATCTTGTTCTGGGTCAGACCGTGACGCGACTTGGTACTGAGGTTAATCCGGCTGATCCTACCCGGCAAAGTGTCACCATCATTGCACCGGGTGGCGCGTCGATACCATTGCCTGAACACCTGCTCGGTGGCGGAGCCTTGGGTGGTTTGTTGGCTTTCCGTTCGGATACCCTTGACCCGGCACAGTCGCGGCTGAATCTTGTGGCCAGACAGGTGACAGAGTCGGTCAACAGTCAACACCGGCTCGGCATTGATCTGGAAAACCTGTTGGGCGGAGATTTTTTCCGGAATACCATGGTTCGTGCAGAGGGGTCGGCAGTCAATCCGCCCGAGGTGCGCATCTCTGATGACCGTTTGCTGACCAATGACCGCTATCGTCTGGTTTATGATAACAGTGTCATTCCTCAAGGCTTTACGTTCACCCGAATGTCCGACAATCAGGTGGTCAACCCGCTTGATGTAGGCGTGAGCATTCAGGCTTCGGCAGCCGCTCTCAATGGAGACAGCTTCATTATCGAACCACTGCGTAACTCAGCGCGCGATATGAGCGTCAATGTGAATGATCCGCGTCGTATCGCAGCAGGGGCACCGGTTTCAGTGCAGGCGCAACTGCTCAACGGGGGCAGTGGCAGGGTCGAGAAACTGACCATGGAGTCGACAGCGGGTATCGCCAGCCCGGTCAACTTTGCAAACTTTGCTATTGTGTATGACGCCGGAGCACTCTCTTTTGACCCTCCACCGCCAGCCGGCCTGACCCTCTCCAGCACCACCTACAACACGGGTACTGACGCTATCGGCAAACGCTTTGACGTCACTCTGCCAGGTGGTGGTGGCCAGGTGGCCTTCAGTTTCACACTGTCTGGCGCGCCGGAAAATGGCGATCGCTTCAGTTTTTCACCCAACACCGAAGCGCCAGCAGACAACCGAAATGTGGTCGCTCTCGGCGCACTGCAAACCGCCAGAACCATGCTGGCCCGCAACGACGCCTCTAACGACATCGTGCCTTCGGCGACGTTTCAATCAGCCTATTCACAAATCGCCTCCCAAGTGGGCAACAAGGCCCGCGAAGCGCAGGTGGGAGAACGTGCTCAGGCCACCATGCTCCGCCAGGCGCAAGACGCCCGTGATGCGCTGTCTGGTGTTAACCTTGATGAAGAGGCAGCCAACCTGATTCGCTATCAGCAGGCTTACCAGGCTTCCGGGAGGGTCATGTCGATTGCGCAGAGAATGTTCGACGAGCTGCTCTCTCTGGCGCGTTAAGGAGTAATTGTCATGCGTGTTTCAACCAACATGATATACGCGCGAGGTGTCGCGCAGATGCAGATGCAGACCGAGGGCTTGTTGCGTTCTCAACAACAGGTGGCTAGCGGTCGGCGCATTCTGACCCCGTCGGATGACCCGATTGGCGCTGCGCGGGCGCTTGAGCTGACGCAGTCAAAGGCCGTAAACCTCCAGTTCAAATCCAATCAGGGTAATGCTCAGGACCATCTCAATCTGCTGGAGAACCGTCTGGTCGGCGTACAGGATGCCTTGCAATATGTACGCTCCCGCGCAGTGCAGGCTGGCAACGCGGCACTGACCGGACGGGAGCTTGGCTTTATCGCTACCGATCTGCGCGCTCAGTACGACGCGATGGTCGGACTTGCCAACAGCCAGGATGCCAACAACGAGTACCTCTTTGGTGGCTACAAGACCCAGACCCAGCCCTTCCAGGGCGGTTTTGGCGACCAGCAATATCAGGGTGACCAAGGGGAGCGGACGATTCAGGTGTCGGCCTCACGTTTCATGCCGATTACCGCACCCGGCAGCGAGATATTCTCGCGCACTCAGCCGGTTACCGACAAGCTGATGCGCGCCGAGTCCGGTACGCAGAATACTGGCGACGCGAAACTGGCGGTGCAGGTGGCGGCAGATTTTCAGGGAGGCGATCAAAACCTGCTTGGTCGGCGCCTGGTCGTCGAATTCAACGCCGGTGCCTATGATGTTTATGAGCTGCGCCCTGGCATTGCGGGAAGAGCCACTGTGGCGACCGGGTTGCCCAATCTGAGCACTCTGGGTGAGAAAGCTCTGCCGAGCCCGCCAAATCCGGCTGACACTCCAAATCCGGCGTATCGTGCGGTGTCGGTGTCGGTGCAATCGGGTGTGGCACAGGATGGCGACAGCTTCGAGATATTCATAGGCTCCACCGACGTGTTTCGCAATCTGGAGGTGTTTGTCGATGCGTTGGAGCGTCCCGGTCCTAGCGGTATGGCTGGCGGCGAGTCCGGTTCCGCAGTGGGTTTTGCGCTGGACATGATGGATGCCGCCCTGGACAACGTTCTGAAGGTGCGCGCGCAGGTTGGCTCGCAAATGGTTGAGCTGGAGAACCTCGGGGTAGTGGGCAGTGATCTTGACCTGCAGTATGCCAACACGCTATCACGCATCCAGGATGTTGATTATGCCGAAGCAGTGTCGCGCCTGACCCAGCAGCAAACCTATCTGCAGGCAGCCCAGCAATCCTTCATGCGCATCACGGGTTTGTCGCTGTTCAATTTTCTCAACTGAGACATCGGAATGATGAAAAACCGGTTTATCGCATTGGTGGTTGTTGGCACGATGAATGGCTGCACGGCCATTCAGGACTACAGCGCGCCAGTCGCGGGTACGGTTGGCGCCTACCAGACGGCCTCCGCGCTGGCCTTGCTCGAAGCCCAGTATTACGGCGGTGCGCTCATTGCCTACGCCATCTACGATCCGCTCGCCCCCAACTGGCGCATCACCGCCACGCCGCTGGACGAAAACCGGGTGCGTCTGGACATGCGCATGAAGGCACTCACCACAGGCGGCGAAGGCGAAGCCAGAATGGTGTTTTTACGCAGCGCCCGGCGTTTGGCAGAAGAGGGTCAGCGCGCCGGGTTTGATGTGCTCCGATTTGAAGAGGGCATAGAGTCCACCCGACCATTCGCCAGACGCTTCGCCAGTGGCGAAGTCCACCTTGCCCACTCGCTGATCTGGCCGGAGCTTGAACCAGGGCAACCGGAAGAAGCGGCAAAAAATACCCTACCGCTTGTTCAGCCCAACTTGGTGGAAGAGCAAAGCCTGTGATTTTTATGTCGGGTTTTGGTGGCCAATACACGCTCAGATGAAATCGCGAGCTTGCTCGAACGGCCCCTACAGAGCAGTTAGTCAGGCCGCTAGCTGTTCGCGTGCCAGTCCGGATTGGCGCATTTGCTCGGTTTAGGCGTCCAGGTAATCTGGCAACTGCGAAACGGCACTGGTGATCTCTCAAAAAGTATCCTGCGTCTCTACGATGTTCCAATGGGGGTAAAGCGCGTAGACCCGCGAGCGAGGATTGGTCACGTCAGTTCAACTCCCCGAGTTTGCGCGCATTGTCAGTGATTCATCGTAAAACTGACTCCGGTTCGAAACCCCGCCCTTCAGGGCGGTGCGGAGGTTGAAGACCCCGGCCTGAAGGCCGGGGTTTCGACCGTAGCGATTTGGGAGGGGATGCAAACCCCTTCCAAATCTTGTTCAGATCGACAGGCCTGAAGGCCTGTCGCTAATATTGCTTTCCCAGTGTTTTCCGAAACACCATGAAAGCAGTTCGAGACTTCAGACGTTAAACAAAAAGTTCATTACATCGCCGTCCTTGACCACGTATTCTTTGCCTTCTGCACGCATCTTGCCAGCTTCCTTGGCACCGGCTTCACCTTTGTACTGGATGAAGTCGTTAAAGGCGATGGTCTGGGCGCGGATGAAGCCGCGTTCGAAGTCGGTGTGAATTACGCCAGCGGCCTGCGGGGCGGTGTCGCCAACATGGATGGTCCAGGCGCGCACTTCCTTCACGCCGGCCGTAAAATAGGTCTGCAGGCCGAGCAATTTGAAACCGGCGCGGATCAGGCGGTCCAGACCGGGTTCTTCCAGGCCCATAGAGACCAGAAAATCGATCTTGTCGGCGTCTTCGAGGTCGGCAATTTCGGCTTCGATGGAAGCGCACAACGCGACGACTTCAGCGCCTTCAACGCGGGCGTGTTCGCGCACCTTGTCCAGGTAGGGGTTGTCGGCAAAGCCATCTTCAGCCACGTTGGCGGCATAGAGCACCGGTTTTGCGGTGATCAGGCAGAAGGGTTTGAGGCACGCCCAATCCTCTTTCGACAGGTCGAGTGCCCTGACAGGACGCGCCTGGTCAAGCTGGGCAAGACATTGTTCCAAAGCAGAGACCAAAACCTTGGCTTCCTTGTCGCCTGAGCTTGCTGCTTTGCGATAACGATTTAGGGCCTTTTCAACGGTGGCTAAGTCTGCCAGAGCCAGTTCGGTGTCGATGACCTCGATGTCGCGTATGGGGTCAATATTGCCGGAGACGTGCACAACATTGGAGTCGTCGAAGCAGCGGACAACATGAATGATGGCATCGGTTTCACGGATGTTTGCCAGAAACTGGTTGCCCAGGCCTTCGCCCTTGGAGGCTCCGGCGACCAAGCCAGCGATATCGACAAACTCGACAATGGCGGGTTGAATTTTTTGAGGCTTGACGATTTCAGCAAGCTGCGCCAACCGGGGGTCGGGCACTTCGACTATGCCGACGTTGGGCTCGATAGTGCAGAAGGGATAGTTCTCGGCCTGAATGCCGGCTTTGGTCAAGGCGTTGAACAGGGTGGACTTGCCGACGTTGGGCAGGCCGACTATGCCGCATTTGAGACTCATGGCTGAGAGGTTTCCTGGTTGTTGGTCTTTTTGGCAGACGGGCGAGCGTTGAGCCGACTTGTTGCGTTGTTCCAGTTGCCCTTCGCGATCAGAGGCCAGTTAATCAGGGCTCGATCAATGGATTCATCGATCAGCAACTGCTCTTCGCGGCGTGCACTCTTGAGAACGTAGTTTATGACTTCGTTGCGGTCACCGGGGTGGCCGATACCAATACGCAGCCGCCAGTAGTCGTTGGTGCCAAGGTGTGCGGAGGTGTCCTTGAGGCCGTTGTGGCCACCCAGGCCGCCGCCAAATTTGAGTCTGAGTTGTCCCGGCGGGATGTCGAGTTCGTCATGTACAACGAGCACTTCAGCCGGTTGAATTCGGTAAAAGCGCGCCAGCGCACCGATGGCCTGACCGGAGCGATTCATGAAGGTTTGCGGCATCAGCAGCCACACGCCATTATCACCGGCGTCGCGCGCATTCGCCACGAATCCATGAAAACGGGCTTCGTGAGTGAAGCGGACGCCGAGTTGCGAGGCCAGGCGATCGCAAAACCAAAACCCGGCGTTGTGCCGGGTTTCGGTGTATTGCGCCCCGGGGTTACCGAGCCCGACGATGAGACGAGGTGCAGGCTGACTCATCGCAGTGCTGTCGCAACCCTGGGACGGATGACACGATGCATTACTCGGCTCCGCTCTCGGCTCCGGACTCTGCAGCACCGGTTCTGAGCGTGGTCACGATCACCGGGTCGCCTTCGCCATGATGAATCACTTCTACGCCGGCGGGCAGCTTGACTTCCGAGAGGTGGATGGAGTGATCGGGTTGCAGTGCGGCCAGGTCAACTTCGATGAACTCGGGCAGATCTTGCGGCAGGCAGGAGACTTCGACTTCGTTGATCACGTGGGAGATCATCTGGGCGGCAAGCTTGACTGCCGGGCAGGCCTCGCCGTTGATGAAGTGCAGCGGCACACTCATGTGCAGCTTCTCGGAGGAGCTCACACGCTGGAAGTCGATGTGCAGGACGAGTTGCTTGAACGGGTGCCACTGAGCATCGCGCAGAATGACGCTGATGGCAGTGCCGTCGAGGTTCATGGTGAGCACCGAGGCGTGAAAGGCTTCCTTGCGCATCAGGTGGTAAAGCTCGTTATGGTCCATGGTGACCGGAATGGCTTCCTGATCGGCACCGTAAACGATACCCGGCAGTTGACCGGCACGACGCAGGCGGCGGCTCGCACCCGTTCCCTGTACGTCACGCTTGGTGGCCTTGAATTCGATTTGCATTGATGATGCTCCTGGTTGGTTATGCTCGTCCGCGACCAGACGAACAGTTTGAAAGGCAGCCAGACTGAAGGGTCTGACTGCTTGGGGTTATTCCATGAATAGCGAAGAGACGGACTCTTCGTTGCTGATGCGAAGCATGGTGTCGGCCAGCAGTGAAGCGACCGAGATTTGGCGGATGCGCTTGCAGGCGATGGCGTCGTCTTGCAACGGAATGGTGTCGGTGACAACCAGTTCGTCAAGGTCGGAGTCGGCGATTCGGGCCGCCGCAGCGTTGGACAACACCGGGTGTGTGCAGTAGGAGATGACACGTCGAGCGCCACTTTCCTTAAGCGCGGTGGCTGCTTTGCATAAGGTGCCAGCGGTGTCGACGATGTCATCCATGATGACGCAGGTGCGGTCCTTGACTTCACCGATGATGTTCATTACCTCGGAAACGTTGGCCTTTGGGCGACGCTTGTCGATGATGGCCAGATCACATTCAAGGCGTTTGGCGAAGGCGCGAGCGCGAACCACTCCGCCGACATCGGGCGAAACGACCAGCAGATCTTCGTACTTCTGTCTTTCAAGGTCGGCCAGCAGCACAGGTGTGGCATAGACGTTGTCGACTGGAATATCGAAGAAGCCCTGAATCTGATCGGCGTGCAGGTCCATGGTGAGCAAGCGCTGAACGCCGGCGGCCTGCAACATGTTGGCAACCACCTTGGCGGTGATTGGCACCCGCGCAGAGCGCGGGCGACGGTCTTGCCGTGCATAGCCAAAGTAGGGTATCGCTGCAGTGATCCTGCCGGCTGATGCGCGTTTGAGGGCGTCAACCAAAACCAGCAACTCCATCAGGTTGTCGTTGGTTGGGGCAGAGGTGGGTTGAAGCACGAAAACATCCTTGCCGCGAACGTTTTCGAGGAGTTCAACATTGACTTCGCCATCTGAAAACCGCCCGGTTGTGGCAGAGCCGAGCGATATGCCCAGTCGACGCACGATGTCGGAAGCGAGTTTCGGGTTGGCGTTACCGGTGAAGACCATCAGGCTGCCACGGGGCATGACCGATACTCCAGGATGCAGGAAAAAGATTGTCCGCACAAAAAACCACGGGCAGGCACAAGGCCTGCCCGGGTTGTCTGGCTGGGGAAGAAGGATTCGAACCTTCGAATGCCGGAATCAAAATCCGGTGCCTTGACCAACTTGGCGACTCCCCAAGAAACTTGTCTAACTCATCAGTCAAACCAAGTGTGCAGCGGATGTCGAGCAATGCTTTCGGTCTGCCATGCCCGCCATTTTTCAGGACATGACTGGATGATGCGTTGCGCCGAGATTCTATCATCAACTTCGGCAAATACACATGCACCTGAACCGGTCATTCTGGCCGGCGAAAACCTTGATAACCACTCGATTACTTCTGCCACTTCTGGAAAGAGCTTGCAGGCGACTGCCTGAAGATCGTTCCGCGTTTGCTGCGATGCGAAGACCGCTATTTTTGTTATTTTTGTGTCGCGTGTCAACTCCGGGGAGGCAAAAATTTTTGCAGTGGGCACTTCGACGGGCGGCGCAATCACGACATAGTGGGCAGGAGGCAGCGTCAACGGGGTGATTTTTTCGCCGATTCCTTCCACAAAGGCATCGTGTCCGTGAATGAAGAAGGGGACGTCGGCGCCCAGTCTGACGCCGATTTCGGCCAACTCGGCGCGTGTCAGGCGGGTCTTCCAGAGGCGGTTCAGGGCGATCAGCGTGGTGGCAGCGTCTGAACTTCCGCCGCCAAGCCCGCCGCCCATGGGAAGTTGCTTGTGCAGCGAAATTTCGGCGCCCTGCGTGCAAGCCGTCACTTGTTGCAGCAATCGTGCAGCACGCACGCAAAGGTTTTGGTCATTCGGCACGCCGGGTGTCGGGGTTGCAAGCGCAATGTGCGCTGAATTTTCGAGACGGAAGTTCAGCGAGTCGTGCCAGTCGAGCAGCCGAAAAACGGACTGCAGCAAGTGGTATCCATCGGCTCTTCGGCCCACGACATGCAGGAAAAGGTTGAGCTTGGCAGGGGCAGGGCAGTCCTCAAGATAAGTCATGGGGTGACTGACCAGGAATCAATAATGAGCCGGATACGGGCTTGTCCGTATGTGGCGTCAATTCGACGAGGGTGGGCGTCTGCTTCGGGGCCAGCGTATTGCGGGTAGTCGATTATCCAGCCCGAATCGGAAATACGGGTTGGGCGTCCGCTTTCATCAACCGACAACGTTCGTGCTCCTGGCGACGGGATTGCCTGAACCCAGTAGTGCAGCCCTTCGACAGGAACAGACATGCCGAGCAATTCGGGCAGCATCTGGCTGACCGAGCGGTCTTGCACGATCTGACCATCGGCAGTGCGTAGCGTCGCGCCCGACATGTCTGCGCTTAGTTGGGCCGCGAGTTGCCCGAGCGGGTTGAACAGCAACCATTCGTCGCTGTCGGGATTGTGCTGCCATTCCAGCCTCCCATTGGCGCTGCGTTCGCCATCCTGCGCGGCAATACGCCCGAGCAAAACGAAAGCTTGTGCGGTAGGCTGGGTGAGGGTGGTGGACTGGGGTGGGGGCGTCTGTGGCGGCAAGGTAGAACAGGCGCCAAGCCACAGTAGCGCGACCAACGGCAGCAGAGAGTGGGTAAGCCCGGCTGACAACCTCATTAACATTGACTCCGATTCAATTGCCGAGCAGTCGCTCGCGGGTTTCCATCAGGGTTTCATTGTTGGGCGCGGTGAGTTTGGCCTTATCCCAGACTTCAAGTGCTTCATCGCGCCGATCAAGAACCCATAACACCTCACCGAGATGGGCTGCGATTTCGGGGTCGGGACGGAGGCTATGGGCGTGTTGCAGCACCGACAATGCCTCTTCGAGTCGGTTTTCCTTGTAGAGAACCCAACCCAGACTGTCCAGAATGAACGGGTCGTCAGGGAGCAGTTGCAGTGCCTTTTCGATCAGCTCTCGTGCTTCGTCCAGGCGCACTCCTCGATCCGCCAGGGTGTAACCCAGCGCGTTGTAAGCATGAGCATGATCAGGTTCGAGTTGTATCAGCCTGCGCAGACGGTTTTCCATGTGCTCCAGATTGTCAAGGCGCTCGGCAAGCATGGCAGACTCGTACAGCAACTCTGCATTTCGGGGTTCTGTCTTCAAGGCCTTCTCAACGACGTCAAGCGCTTCGGCGTGTTGACCGGCTTCGCGCAGGAGCAGGGTTTCGGCAAGCAGCACACGCAAGGCGTCTTCGTTCTCCACCGGCAGGCTTTGCAGCAGCAGTCTGGCAGCCTTGAGCTTGCCTTGTCGTGTCATCAGAACGGCTATGCGGATATTGGCGTCGAGATGGTGTGCTCCCATGCGCACTGCGCGATACCACTCCAGTGCTGTTTCATTGTCGTTTTGCTGTTCGGCAAGCTGGCCGAGTGTCATGCGGATGGCGTCGCTTTCGGGGTGTCCGGCAGTAACTGCTTGTGCGTAGTGCTGGCTGGCTGTTGCGAAGTCACCGATCTGCGCCGAGGTAAGGGCCACCGCATTCATCAGATCGTAGCTGCCCGGAGAATCGGCAAGCAGGGCAGCGAAGCTGTCTCTGGCCGCTTGAAAGTCTCCTGCTGATACCTGAGCACGAGCCAGCTTGAGTTGTGCCTGCTGGTGCTGCGGGTGGCGCTCAAGATGCTGCGTCAGCATGCTGACGGCTTCCGTGGCAGCGTCCAGTTCGACAAGCAGGCGAGCCTTCATGATGACAGCCGGTTCCCAGTCGGGTCGGAGTTCAAGCGCCTGGTCGACTTCGCCGAGGGCGGTGAGCCCGTCATCCACCGCCACCGCAGCCTGGGCACGCGCCACATATGCGGCAGGTTGGTTGCTCAGGTAAGGCTCGCTGAGGCGATTGATGATGGATTGTACTGTGTGCTTGTCCTGCACTCTGGACAGCGCCTGGTTCAGGCCGAGCAGGTTGGCTTCGATCTGAGCCGGGTTTTCGGCCAGTATGCGAGCGAGCTGAATCTGGATGCTGTTGAGGCGGTCACCACTGTGCGCGAGCAGTCCTGCCAGTATACGCCGCGACTCATCAGACTCCGGGTTGGTTGCCGACCATATTCTGGCAGCCTCAGCGGCTGAGTCGAAGTCCCGCGCAAACAGGGCGATTTCGGTTGCGCGTTGGGCAATTCGCGGGTCTTGGGTATTGCGTGCGCTTTCGAGGTAGGCGTCTACGGAAACGTTGATTTCGCCCCGCGCGCCTGCCACTTCGGCCAGAAGAAGCATGAACAGGGTTTCGGGTGTCAGCGCCTGAGCCGGGAGGTATTCAGGCTTGACGGTTTCCGACGGCAGCGCGTGCTGCGCATGGGCACCCGGAAGCACCATTAGCGTCATGGCCGTGACCAGGGCAGCGAGTCGAGCATTAGAGAGTTTCATGAATCTGATTCCAGGCGGTTCCGGGGGGGCTGTCGGCGATAATATAAGAACAGAGTTGTTCAGTCAGTGAATGGTTTCAAACTGAACCAAGTGTGTTGCTTGGAGCCCTGAAAGTCATCCGGGTTCATGGCATGTTATTCACAATCCGGGTGAGCGGGCAAGCATGTTGCCCGTCGGCCCATTGTGCAGGAGTGGCTGAATGCCAGAATTGCCGGAAGTCGAAACCACCCGTCGCGGCATCCGCGAGCCCCTTGTCGGTCAGACGGTCGGCGGCTGCGTGGTGCGCAATGGGAGGCTGCGTCATGGCGTGCCCGAAAATATCGGCGACTTTTTTCGCGGGGAGGTATTGCGCGATGTGCGGCGTCGCGCAAAGTATCTGCTGCTTGATTTTGAAACCGGCAGCCTTATCGTGCACTTGGGAATGTCTGGCAGTCTGCGCATTGTGGCACCTGGCGAGCCGCCGGGGCGGCATGATCACATTGACCTGATCATGGGAGACCGATGTCTGCGCTATCGTGATCCCCGGCGGTTTGGACAATGGCTGTGGCAAGCCGGAGATGTTTTGACCCATCCGCTATTGGCGCGCCTCGGCGTAGAGCCGCTGGAGGATGCCTTCAATCCGGCAGACTGGTATCGGAGCACGCGGGGCGTGAAGACGCCAATCAAGCTGGCGTTGATGGACGGACGCAGAGTCGTGGGTGTCGGCAACATTTATGCCTCCGAAAGCTTGTTTCGTGCGGGTATCCGCCCCACCACGCAGGCTGGTCGTCTGGGACCCGGACGTTGTGAGCGCTTGGTCAGTGCAGTCCGGCAGACCTTGCTTGATGCCATAGACGCAGGTGGCAGCACGCTGCGTGACTTTATCGGCAGTGACGGTCAGCCTGGTTATTTTCAGCAGCAATATTTTGTTTATGGTCTGCATGGTCAACCTTGTCGGGTGTGTGGCACCGCCCTGTGTCGGTCGGTCATGGGGCAGCGGTCAACCTTCTGGTGCCCGGTCTGTCAGCGTGCAGGTTAGACGTTCGACATTTCGACGTTCTCAATCCGCCACGATGTGCGCTAGTCTACGTCACTATATCGGTAGTGCTGACCGAACAATGCCGGAGAAACATGATGAGCCTGGTCGATAAGCTTGCTTCCTATTCGGAATGGCGTGGCGAAGTGACAGCCTCGATAGAGGATTTGCGACAATGGCTGAACCGGTCGGATGTCGGTGATGCGCAAACGGATTTGCGTTTGCGCTATGTTTCGGAGCGTCTCAGGGATGACCGACTGACGATTGCCTTCGTTGCCGAGTTCTCACGGGGCAAGTCCGAGTTGATCAATGCAATTTTCTTTGCCGATCTCGGGGGCAGGGTCTTGCCGTCCAGCGCAGGGCGGACGACCATGTGTCCGACCGAGCTTGAATGGCACGAAGGCGCCAGGCCGCAGATACGGCTTTTGCCCATCGAGACACGACGAAACCGGGCCACCGTGGCGGAGATGCGTCGCGACGCTGCGCAGTGGACTGCGCATTCGCTTGACCCAACCAACACCCAAAGCCTGCAGACTGCGATGGCGAGAGTGGGAGAAACCGAGCGGGTGACGGTAGAGGATGCTGGCGAGCTGGGCTTTGATGTGGATGTGACCGGCTTGCAAGGGCTGAAGCCCGATTCCGAAGGTCTGGTCGAGATTCCGCGATGGCGTCACGCCATTGTTTCTTTTCCCCACCCTTTGCTGGCTCAGGGGCTGGTGGTGCTCGACACGCCGGGGCTGAACGCGATTGGTGCCGAACCGGAGCTGACGCTGTCCTTGCTGCCCAACGCTCACGCCGTACTGTTTGTGCTGGCGGCCGACACCGGCGTGACGCAAAGTGATATGACAGTCTGGCGTGATTTCGTGCGTAGCGGAAGGCGTCCGGGGCGTGGTGAATTGGTGGTTCTCAACAAGATTGACGGTTTGTGGGACGGTTTGCGCGATGAAGCGCGGATCGAGTACGAGATTAACCGTCAGGTGCAGCAGGCTGCTGCCACGCTGGAATTGTCAGCCACACATATCCATCCGGTGTCAGCCCAGAAGGCCTTGGTAGGGCGTATCGCAAACGATCCGGCACTGGTTAAACGCAGTCGCATCGACGGCCTTGAGCGAGCGCTTGCCGAAGACGTGTTGCCGCTCAAGCGTGAGATTGTGCGAGACAACACGCTGGTTGAAGTGGACGAGCTGGTGTTGCAGACCCGCGAGTTGCTCAACGCCCGCCTGCAGGGTTTGCAGGACCAGTTGAGAGAGCTGGGTGATCTGCGTGGCAAGAACCAGGGCGTCATCGAATACATGATGCGCAAGGTGCGTACCGAAAAATCCGAATTCGAGCAGGGGCTGCAAAAATATTACGCCGTGCGCAGCGTGTTTTCGACGCTTACCAACAGCCTGCTGGCGCATCTCGGGCTGGATGCTTTGCGCGAGGAGGCCAAACGCACCCGTGAGGCAATGGACGCGGCCACCTTTACGCGGGGTCTGAAAACCGCCATGGAGAGCTTTTTTTTGCATCTCAGGGATAATCTGTCGCGTTCAACGGCAGATGTCGGCGAGATCACCAACATGCTTGACACCATGTACAAGCGCTTCAGCGTAGAGCATGGTCTGAAATTGACGCGACCAGAGTCTTTTTCCACGCAACGCTACGAGCGCGAGCTGGACCGTCTGGAGACAGCTTTCAATCGGCAGATCAACACCACGCTGACTTTGCTCACCACAGAGAAGCATACGTTGACGCAGAAGTTCTTCGAAACCGTCGCGCTTGAGGCGCATCGGACTTTCGAAGGGGCCAATCGCGATGTCGAGCAGTGGCTACGTGCGGTGATGGCACCTCTGGAAACCCAGGTGCGCGAGTATCAGCTCCAGCTCAAACGTCGCCTGGAAAGCGTCAAGCGTATTCATCAAGCCACCGATACGCTGGACGATCGGCTGGAGGAGTTGCGTTTGAGCGAAACAGCAGTGCGCGCGCAAATTGTTACGCTCGAAGATCTCAGAGCGGCAGTGAACGAATCTTTTGCCGAGGCAGGGCTGGGTGTGCCTGTCGAGCGCGCGAAAAAGACAGGGGCGTCAGGCCGGGCGGCTTGACACCCCTGTTGTTATGCGTATTGATTGAGCGGTAGCGCTCAGGCTTCGGCGTTGGTCAGCTTGAGAAACTTCTCCATGAGTTGTTCCTTGGTTTCGCTGTGGTCGGGGTCCAGCGGGATACAGTCGACCGGGCAGACCTGCTGGCACTGCGGTTCGTCAAAGTGTCCGACGCATTCGGTGCACTTGGACGGATCGATCTCATAGATCTCTTCGCCCTGGTAGATGGCGCCGTTGGGGCATTCGGGTTCGCATACATCACAGTTGATGCACTCATCGGTGATTATCAAGGCCATTTGGGGTTCCTCTCAGGGTTTCGTGTTGAACTTGGTGCTGAGCCGTTCCAGAACGACTGGTTGCACAAATTTGCCGACATCGCCACCCAATCTGGCGATTTCCCGCACCATGGTGGCCGATATGAACATGTATTCTTCGGCAGGTGTCAGGAAGACGGTTTCGACATCGGGGTAAAGCTTGCGGTTCATGCCCGCCATCTGGAATTCGTATTCAAAGTCCGAGACCGCCCTCAGGCCACGCAAGATCACGCGGGCGCCCTGAGCGCGCAGGAAGTTCATCAACAGACCGTTGAAGCCGACGATTTCCACGTTGCCGAAGGGTTCGAGGATTTCTCTCGCGATCTCCACCCGCTCGTCCAGCGGGAACAGCGGCGCTTTGGCAGGGCTTTCGGCGACGCCTACCACTACGCGGTCGAACAACAGCGAGGCGCGACGTACCAGGTCTTCGTGGCCCCGGGTCAGCGGATCGAAGGTGCCCGGATAAACCGCCACGGTTTGTTTCATTCGTCTGGTCCTTTCATGAGATGAAAGCACACCTGCCCGGCCCGGCCGGAGCGAACGGTCTGCCACTGTCCCAGTTTGTCGAGCGGGGTTTCCGCCTCGACATAGAGCCAGCCATCCGGTTTGACAAGTTTCCCGAGCAAAGGCTGAAGTTGATCGAGCCAGCCCTGACGATAAGGTGGGTCGAGAAACAACAGATCAAAGCGACGGGAGCATCTGCGGGCGAATTCTACCGCATCGTCACGTACGATCTCTACATGCGACGCCTGAAGGGTCTTTTTGGCATCGCGTAGCGCCTCAAAGGCAAGCGGGTTGCGTTCGACCAATATCACCGAGTTTGCGCGGCGAGAGGCAGCCTCGAAACCGAGCACGCCAGTGCCCGCGAAGAGGTCAAGACAGTCCAGGCCTTCGAGATCTTGCCCTAGCCAGTTGAAGAGTGTTTCGCGCACACGATCCGGGGTGGGCCTCAAGCCGCTCACTTTGGCGATTGGCAACAAGCGGGATCGCCACTCACCACCGCAAATCCGAACCCGGCTCAATTGTCGGCCGCGCCACTATCTGCGCGGTCTCCCTCGCCTCCGGCGACAACCGTAATCAAGTGCTCGGGCCTGACTCTGCGCGAAAAGGCGTCTTGCACCTGTTCGGCGGTGACGGCTGCGGCGAGTTTCGGGTAGGTGTCCAGCCAGTCAAGCGGAAGACCGTAAAAACCGATCATGGCAACGTGATCGAGGATCTTGCGGTTCGAATCCAGGCGCAGGCCAAAGCCATTGATGATGTTGTTCTGAGCGGCCTCTAGTTCTTCCTGGGAGGGGCCATCCGCAATGAAGTCGGTGAGCACACGCCTGACGACCTCAAGCGCTGATTCGGTCTGCGCTCCACGGGTCTGCAGTCCGATCTGGAACGGGCCGGCTACACGATGAGGATGAAAGAAGCTGAACACGCTGTAGGCGTAGCCGCGTGCATCCCGCACCTCCTTGGTCAGGCGTGAGGTAAAACCACCCCCGCCCAGCACATGGTTGCCCACCAGCAAGGGGTAGTAATCCGGGTCGTCACGACTCATGCCCGGCATGCCGACCGCGATGTGCGCTTGCGCCGACGGGTTGGCAATGCGAATGGTGGCAGCCTGAGGCATGGCTGGCTCGGTGATCGCAGGCGCGGGCGTGCCTGCTGGTAGCGCGCGGGTGAGCGCGTCGGCAATCGCGGCGGCGCCTTCCCTGTCGGTGTCGCCCACGATGGTGATGGTCGCGTTGGTGGTGACATAGTACCGACGGTGAAAGTCCAGCAGGTCTGCACGACTGATGGCGCTCAGTGATGCTTCCGTGCTTTGGTTGCCATAGGGGTGTTCCGGATAGATTGCGGCGCTGAAGGCGCGAGCGGACAGGGTGGCTGGGCGGGTCAGGGATTCACGCAGACCGGCAAGGCTGCGGGCGCGCTCGCGCTCCAGCGCATCTTCAGGAAAAGTCGGCTTTGCCAGCAGCTTGGCAGCCAGCGTGATGGCTGCATCCCGCTCCGCATCGCTGGACAAGGTTCTCAGGCTGAGGCTGCTGCGGTCGCGGTCAGTGCTGCCGCCTATCTGTGCGCCGAGGTCGGCTATGGCGTCCGCTATGGCTTGTTCGTCCAGGTCGATTGTACCGGTCTCAAGCAGCCCCCGGGTCATTGACGCCAGCCCCTCAAGTCCGGCGGTGTCCAGCGAACTGCCGGCGGCGAAGTCTACCTGGATGTCGAGCATGGGTAGTTCGCGGCTCTGGACGAAATACACGCGGGCGCCCGAGTCGCTCAGCCAGTGTTCGATATTGACGCCTGCTTGTGCAGAGGTGGCACTGAGTGTGCCAACAATGGCGATGCCAGCGGCGATTGCCCTGATGCCTTCGGTAATCATCTTGTGTCTTGCTCCCGATGCTGTGCTTGCGTGCTTGATCAGTAGTTGCCGGGTGGCTGAGAGGCGGCTGCAGTGGGGGATGACAGCGGCACGAGCTCTGCGCGGGTCAGCATTTGCGGGTCAAAAAACCGGCGCGCAACATCTTGTACCTGCTCAGCGGTGACACGCCGGATGCCGTCCAGCATCGCCTCGTCGTCACGCCACGAGAAACCCGCCATCTCCAGAAAACCGATTTCCATGGCCTGACCCATCAATGAGTCGCGCTTGAAAACCTGACCCGCAACTGCCTGGGTGACCACTCTGCGCAACTCGTCATCGGTGATTCCCTCTTCAGCCACGAGCCGCAACTGGTCGAGCAGGGAAGCTTCGAGTTCAGTCACGCTGTGGCCGGCTGCCGGTGTGCCAATCAGGGCGAACAGCGACGGGCCACGTCCGGTGGCGCCGTAACTTGCTCCGGCTGACACCGCCACCCGTTGTTCTCGGACGAGGTGTCGCGGCAGTCGCGCGCCATCATAGCCATCAAGCACCGCAGCCAGCACTTGCAATGCATAGGCGTCAGTGTCGGCGTGGGCGTCACGCAGCGAAGGCACCGGCCAGGCGAGCGCGAGCATGGGTAGCTCGGCTGGAGCACGCACAATGGTGTGGCGCGGGCCATGCTGGGGGGGCTCCCCTGGAATGCGGCGATCGGGTAATGCGCGCTGCGCAATGGCGCCATAGTGCTGCCGGGCGAGTTCGAACACCGTTTGGTGATCAACGTCGCCCACGACCACCAAAGTCGCGTTATTGGGGGCATACCAGTCGTCATACCAGCGTTGCGCGTCATCCAGCGTGTAGGCTTCGATGTCCGTCATCCAGCCTATGATGGGTCTACGGTAGGGATGGGCCTGAAGGGCTGTGGCCATAAGCTGTTCGAAGACCAGTGAGCGTGGGTTGTCGTCGGTACGTAGCCGACGCTCTTCCTTGACCACTTCGACCTCGGGCAGGAATTGCGCCAGGCTGAGCTGCAGGTTGACCATACGGTCTGCTTCCAGGGCCATCATCTGGTCGAGGTGTGCTGGCGGGATCTGCTGAAAATAAGCGGTGTAGTCGCGGCTGGTAAAGGCGTTGTCGCGTCCACCCACGGCCGACACCCGCCGATTGAATTCCCCCGGACCCACCGTTTGGGTTCCCTTGAACATCATGTGTTCAAGCATGTGCGCTATGCCGGACCGCCCGTCCGGTTCATCCATCGAGCCTGCCTGATACCACACCATATGCACCACAGAGGGGGCTCGTCGGTCTTCCTTGACAATAACCTTCATGCCGTTTTCAAGGAATGTTTCAAAGGGGTTTGCGCTCGCCGGCGTGGTCAGCACCAGCGCGGCGGCAAGCCCTGTCAAGGCAAACAGTCGGTTACGCATCTCGATATCCTGCATCTGATAAAATCATGAGCTTATTCGCGTGGCGCAACGCCCGGGGCCGCTATCTTAGCGTCAACCGGCTGGCCAGGCGCCACTTGCCCCTTATTGACCGGACCCATCATGTTTGGTTTCCTCAAGAAAAAACCCAAGCCCGAAACTCCTTCTCCCGTCGTTGAGCCGAACGAGGCCGCTGCACAACAGCACATGCCGGATGAGGTCGTGGCTGAGCGAGTTGCGCCAGCCCCCGGACCGCAAGTTGACCAGCCACAGCAGGCCGTGGCCGAAGTGGCACCGGCTATGCCCGCGCCAGAGCCTGAACGAAAGCCGGAGCCAAAGCCGGAGCCAAAGCCCCCGGTGACTGCAAGCGAGCCTGCAGCACCAGCCAAGCTGTCGTGGGCAGAACGTCTCAAGGCCGGGCTGAGCCGCACCCGTCAGCAGATCGGCGGAGGCCTGGCCAACCTCTTTGGTTTGCGCAAGATCGACGAGGACTTGCTTGAGGAACTGGAAAGCACGCTATTGATGGCCGACTGTGGTGTCGAGGCCACCCAGTATCTGATCGATGAGCTACGCCGTCGCTGGAAGCGCGACCATCTTGAAACCGCAGATCAGCTTCAAAAGGCATTGGCTGACTGCCTGTACGGGATTCTCGCGCCACTTGAGCAACCCTTGCAGGTGGATGGGCACAAACCCTTCGTCATCATGATTGCGGGCGTCAACGGGTCAGGCAAGACCACCTCGATTGGCAAACTGGCCAAACATTTTCAGGCACAGGGCAAGAGCGTGCTGCTGGCAGCGGGAGACACTTTCCGGGCTGCCGCGCGCGAGCAACTGCAAACCTGGGGCGAGCGCAACAATGTGACCGTGGTGGCGCAGGATTCGGGCGATTCGGCCGCAGTCATCTACGACGCAGTCAATGCCGCCAAGGCACGTGGCATAGACGTGGTGCTGGCCGACACCGCAGGGCGGCTGCCAACCCAGCTTCATCTCATGGAGGAGATCGCCAAGGTACGACGTGTCATCGCCAAGGCGCTGCCAGGTGCACCCCATGAGGTCTTGCTGGTGCTGGATGCCAACATCGGACAGAACGCACTGACCCAGGTAAAAGCCTTTGACTCAGCAGTCGGGGTCACCGGTCTGGTGTTAACCAAGCTGGATGGCACTGCCAAGGGAGGTGTGGTGGCAGCAATTGCCCGTCAGACCCCCAAACCTCTGCGCTATATCGGTGTGGGTGAAGGCATCGACGATCTGCAACCCTTCCGCACCCGTGAATTTGTCGATGCCCTGTTTGCCCAGCCCTCATCCAGTAAAGAAAAATGAGCCCACTACGCTGCTGCGTTGTCCAAAGCTTTGGCAGTGGTATCCGTCGCACAGCCGATGTTGATGGTTTTTTTGGGTACTTGATTTGCGTATGCACCGAGGTATCACGTGATCGTCTTTGAGGATGTGGTCAAGCGTTATCCGGGCAATTATGTTGCGCTTGCCGGCGTCAGCTTTGAGGTCCGGCATGGTGAGTTTGCGGTGCTGTCCGGTCACTCCGGCGCAGGCAAGAGCACCTTGCTCAAGCTCATCCCGGTGATCGAACGGCCAACCGAGGGGGCAGTGAAGATCAACGGGCAGGATGTATCGCAACTGCGGGCAGCGGCGATCCCTTACCTGAGACGAAATCTTGGCCTTGTGCTGCAGGACAGCCGTCTGTTGTTTGACCGCAGTGTTTTCGAAAACGTATTGCTGCCGCTGGCCATTACCGGGCTTCCGCCGCGTGATGCGGCCCGGCGGGTCAGTGCCGCGCTGGAACGGGTCGGCCTTGCCGGGCGGGAGCGCGAGATGCCTGCAGGCTTGTCTGGTGGCGAACAGCAACGCGTGGCGATTGCACGTGCCATCGTCAATCGACCATCGGTGTTGATAGCCGATGAGCCGACCGCGCATCTTGATAGAGGCTATGCTTCCGAGATTGCTGCCTTGTTCAAGTCATTTAACGAGGCTGGCGTGACCGTCATCGTTTCCACCCACGACGAAAGCCTTTTTGCGGGGCTCAACCCACGTCGGTTGGCCTTGGCCAAGGGCATACTGGTCGGAGATTCGTCATGCTGAACTGGCTACAGATGCACTGGCGGGCTTTCCATCTAGCGCTCAGGCGCTTGCTTCGTCAGCCGGTCGGCACGGTCTTGTCGGCGCTGGTGGTAGGCATTGCGCTGTCCTTGCCGGCGGCCGGATACCTGTTGCTGGAAAACCTCGCGACGCTGGCCAGAGGGGTGTCAGGAACACCGGAGATCAGCCTGTTCATGCACGACGACGCGGGCGACGCGCAACTGGCCGACATTGAGCGCAGATTGCAGGGGGATTCCCAAGTGGCCAGCTACCGCTTTGTTTCCCGCAGCGAGGCACTCGAACAACTGTCTCGTAGCGGGCTGGGTGACGTGCTCGGCGGGCTTAGCCGCAACCCGTTGCCCGATGCTTTTGTGGTGGCGCCGCGCGGGGATGATCCGGAATTCTATCGCGCCCTGGCCGAACGCTTTCGAGACTGGCCGGCGATTGAACATGTGCAGCTCGATTCCGAATGGGTCGAACGTCTGTATGCCCTGATCGAGCTTGGAAAGTCAGTCGTTCTGATGCTGGCCGGCCTGCTCGGGTTTGCGCTGGTTGTCGTCACCTTCAACACCATCCGTCTGCAGATACTCACCCAGCGTCAGGAGATCGAGGTCTCCCGCCTGCTTGGGGCGACCGATCCCTTCATCCGACGGCCGTTCTACTGGTTTGGCAGCCTGCAGGGTTTGCTGGGTGGCGTGGTGGCGTGGGCCACCGTGCAGGCAATGATAGACGCCCTGAGTGTGCCGGTTGATGGGCTGGCGCGCACCTACGGCGCGGTTTTCGAGTTGTCCGGCCCGGATTTGTCAGCCACGCTCGTCATTCTCGGCTTTGCTGCGTTTCTGGGCTGGCTAGGCAGCGCCATCTCGGTGCGCCGCCATCTGGCCGAACGCTTGCAGTAGGAGGTCGGCCGGCACCCCGTCCGGTGCCTGGCCTGGCCAGCAGAAACCGCCTTTGACCGCTCGCCATGCTCTTGATTTCGTGGCAAACGCCCAGGTGCCGTGGCTTTGGTTGGACTCACCCAGCGGATGCGTCCAAATGCGGTTGCGAGGATCGTCAGGTGTCGCGTCGGGTGGACTCACGCAGCGCTGCGATCTCCGAGCGCATGGCGCGCAACTCCGCCATCACCTGCTCGTGATCGGTGCTCACCAGATTGCGCGTTTCTTCCTGTTCTTCGTGCCCGCCAGCGCTCATCGCATCGACGACAATTGCAATGAACAGGTTGAGCACCGCGAAGGTGGTGAGCAGTATGAAGACGATGAAGAAGACCCAGGCCAATGGGTACACCTCCATAACCGGCCGAACGATGCCCATTGACCACGATTCCAGGGTCATCACCTGGAACAAGGTGTAGAACGACGCGCCAATGCTGCCAAACCACTCTGGAAAAGCCGCACCAAACAGTTTGGTACTCATCACCGAGCCGATATAGAACACCAGCAACAACAGCGTCAGCACTGAGGTCATGCCCGGGATGGCGCGCAGCAAGGCGTTGACCACCTTGCGCATGGATGGCACCACCGATATGAGCCGCAGTGCGCGCAGGATGCGTAGCGCGCGCAGCACCGAAACCCCCTCTCCAAGCGGCGCCAGGGTGACAGCGACGATGATGAAGTCAAAAACGTTCCAGCCTGATTTGAAGAAGTTGTGACGATAAACCACCAGCTTGAGCAGAATCTCGACCACGAAGATGCTCATCGCAATGACGTCCAGCGCCAGGAGCAGTCCGCCGATGCGCGCGGTGACGGTGGAGGAGGTCTCCAGTCCCAGCGCAATTGCATTGATGATGATGACGGTGATGATGAAGCGCTGAAACAGCGGGGCTTCGACGAGCGTCTTGAGAGCATTCATGATGTTGTGGGCAGGCTGATGTGCTATGGGCCAAGCGGTCAGGCGAGGGGTGATGGAAAGGTTGAGGAAGCGTATTTTGCCGAAAAAATGTGTCGTGTCAGCAAGCAGGTTCTGAATAATTGCCTGATCGGCAGGCTGCCAGGCTACGGCTCAGATAGCGCCCGGTGTGGCTGGTGGGGTGCGCCGCGATGGTTTCCGGTGTGCCGCTGGCAACAATGCTGCCACCCCGTTCGCCACCTTCGGGGCCAAGATCCACCACCCAGTCGGCGCACTTGATCACGTCCAGATTGTGTTCGATGACGACAATCGTGTTGCCGTGATCACGCAAGCGGTTGAGCACTGCCAGCAACAGATCGATATCATGAAAATGCAGGCCGGTGGTTGGCTCGTCGAGAATGTACAGGGTGCGTCCGGTGTCCCGTTTGGACAACTCCAGCGCCAGCTTGACCCGCTGGGCTTCGCCGCCCGACAGCGTGGTGGCGCTCTGGCCCAGGCGAATGTAGCCCAGACCGACTTCCAGCAAGGTTTCAAGTTTACGTGCCACGCTCGGCACGGCACTGAAAAAGCCGTGCGCTTCTTCCACTGTCATGCTCAGCACTTCGTGGATGTTGCGACCCTTGTAGCGGATCTCCAGCGTCTCGCGGTTGTAACGGCGGCCATGACACACGTCGCAGGGCACATACATGTCGGGCAGGAAGTGCATCTCCACTTTGACCAAACCGTCGCCCTGACAGGCTTCGCAGCGTCCCCCCTTGACGTTGAATGAGAAGCGCCCCGGGCCATAGCCGCGTGTTCGCGCCTCGGGCACGCCGGAGAACAGTTCGCGAATCGGCGTAAACATGCCGGTGTAGGTGGCTGGGTTGGAGCGCGGTGTGCGACCGATGGGTGACTGATCAACGTTGATGACCTTGTCGAAATGTTCCAGCCCTTCCACCGCACGATACGGGGCGGGCTCGGTGGAGGCGCGGTTGAGGTGTTGTGCCGCGAGTGGGTGCAAGGTGTCGGTGATCAGCGTCGACTTGCCTGAGCCAGACAGGCCGGTGATGCAGGTGAACAAGCCGCAGGGAAGCTCAAGATCGACTTGCTTGAGGTTGTTGCCGCTGGCCCCGAGCAGCCGCAATACCCGATCAGCGTCCGGCGCTTTTCGGCTGTCAGCGCTGCGAATGCGTCGTCGACCCGACAAAAAGGCACCAGTGACCGATTCCGGCGCACTGATCAGCGCGTCAGGCGAGCCGCTGAAGATGACTTCGCCTCCGTGGTCACCCGCGCCCGGACCCATGTCGACAACGAAGTCAGCGCCACGGATGGCGTCCTCGTCGTGTTCTACCACGATCACCGTATTGCCGAGGTCACGCAGATGCGCGAGCGTGCCGAGCAGCCTGTCGTTGTCGCGCTGATGCAGCCCGATCGACGGCTCATCCAGCACGTACATCACCCCGGTCAATCCCGATCCGATCTGGCTGGCCAGCCGTATGCGCTGGGCTTCACCGCCCGACAAGGTGTCGGCAGAACGATCCAGCGTGAGATAGTCCAGACCAACGTTGATCAGAAAGCCGACTCGACTGGAAATTTCCCGAACAATCTTGTCGGCCACCTGGCCCTTGCGTCCGTCCAGCCGCAGCGCATCGAAAAACTCGCGACATTGGCCCAGCGGAATACGACCGATGCGGTCTATCGGTACGCCGCCGACCAGCACATGACGTGCCTCGCTGCGCAGTCGGCTGCCGTCGCAAACTGAACAAGGCTGGGTGCTGCGGTATTTGGCCAACTCCTCGCGCACCGCAATCGAGTCGGTTTCGCGATAACGCCGCTCGAGATTGGGGATGATGCCCTCGAAGGGGTGTTCCTTGCGCACGCTGCGCCCGCCATCCGACAAATAGCGGAAGGCTATTTTTTGTTTGCCCGAGCCGTGCAGCACCACCTGCTGGATAGGCTCGGGCAGGTCTGAAAATGGCGTCTCCACATCAAAGTCATAATGGGTGGCAAGGCTGGCAAGCATTTGAAAATAGAACTGATTGCGTCTGTCCCAACCGCGAATCGCGCCAGCCGCCAGTGAGAGTTCGGGGTGGGCAACCACCTTGGCCGGGTCCAGAAACTCGACGGTTCCCAGCCCATCACACGCCGGGCACGCGCCAGCAGGGTTGTTGAATGAGAACAGTCGGGGTTCAAGCTCGCCCAGCGCGTGGTTGCAGATCGGACAGGCAAAGCGTGACGAGAAAAGATGCTCGGTGTCACTGTCCATATCCAGCGCAATGGCGCGTCCGTCCGAATGCAGCAGCGCGGTCTCGAATGACTCTGCCAATCTGCCGCGTTGATCTGCCCGTATGCGCAGGCGATCAACTACGATATCAACGTTATGTCGCTGGCGAGCCGACAAGTCGGGCATGTCATCAAGCTCGTAAAGTGCGCCATCAACGCGGACCCGCACAAAGCCCTGAGCGCGCAGCTCGGCCAGCAGGTTGGACTGCTCGCCCTTGCGGCCGCTCACCACGGGCGACAGGATCAGCAGACGCGTGCCCTCGGGCAGCGCCAGCACATGATCCACCATTTGAGAAACGGTTTGCGCCTCCAGTGCCTGTTCCGGGTGATCCGGACAGTGCGGGGTGCCTGCGCGGGCGTAGAGCAAGCGCAAATAGTCATGAACCTCGGTGACCGTACCGACAGTGGAACGCGGGTTGTGGCTGGTGGCCTTTTGTTGAATGGCAATCGCAGGTGACAAACCCTCGATCAGGTCGACATCCGGCTTGTCCATCAACTGCAAGAACTGGCGGGCATAGGCCGACAGAGACTCAACATAGCGCCGCTGACCCTCGGCATAAAGCGTATCAAAGGCGAGCGATGATTTGCCGGAACCGGATAAGCCAGTGATGACTGTCAGCTTGTTTCGCGGAATGTCGAGGTTGATGTTTTTCAGGTTGTGCGTACGGGCACCGCGAACGCGTATGTCTGACATGGGCTTGACCAGCGGGCAAAAGACAATCAAAGACTATACGGGACAAAGCCAGCGCCAAACAATTCCTTTTGGCGCAGACGCCCTCAAGCCACGGTGACGATGATTGTTCAGACCCTGCAGGCTGCTAGAATGCCGGATTCGATCGCAAACTTCCCCCATGAAAGACACTACGCACGAGACCATGAGCCGCGAAGAACGGCGGGCCGGCATGAGCCTTGCAGCGATTTTTGGCTTGCGCATGCTGGGCTTGTTCCTGATTCTGCCGGTTTTTTCGGTGCATGCCCACACGCTGGAAGGGGGTGACAACCTGACGCTGGTCGGTCTGGCAATCGGTGCCTATGGCCTGACTCAGGCGCTGCTGCAGATAGCCTTTGGCGCGGCATCCGATCGCTTTGGGCGCAAGCCGGTGATCGTTGTCGGCTTGCTGATCTTCCTGCTTGGCAGCGTGGTGGCAGCGCTGGCCACCGATATCTATACGGTGATCTTCGGCCGGGTCCTGCAGGGCGCAGGCGCCATCTCGGCGGCAGTCACCGCGCTGGCGGCAGACCTGACCCGCGACCAGCACCGCACCAAGGTGATGGCGATGATTGGCGCCAGCATCGGGCTGGTGTTTGCCTTTTCCATGGTGGCTGCGCCCTTGCTTTACTCGCTGATTGGCATGAGCGGCATTTTCTGGCTCACCGCAGTGCTGGCTTGCGCCGGCATCTATCTGATATTGCGCGTGGTGCCGGATGCACCACCGGTGCCTCGTGCGACCGCTGGCGGTCTTGCCGGCGTGTTGCGAAACGGGCAACTCATGCGACTTAATTTTGGCGTTTTTGTGCTGCATCTCATCCAGACCACCATGTGGGTGCTGGTGCCGGCGGCACTCGTCGCGGCCGGTGGCCTTGCCTTATCCGAGCACTGGAAAGTGTACTTGCCCGCCGTGCTGATATCCTTTGTGGTGATGGTGCCGGCGGTGATCGTGGCCGAACGCAAGAACCGGATGAAATCCGTCTTCAATGCCGCTATCATTTTGCTGGGTGTGGTGCAGTTGGGTTTGTTTGTGGCAGGTGATACGCTGTTTGGGCTGACTCTGTGGCTGACCCTGTTTTTCGTCGCCTTCAATGTGCTTGAGGCCACCCAGCCATCGTGGATTTCCAAGATCGCGCCAGCGCAGTCCAAAGGGATGGCGCTTGGGGTGTATAACACGCTGCAATCGTTCGGGCTTTTTCTGGGAGGCATGTTGGGTGGCTATCTGGCACATGTTTACGGCGCCCAGGCGGTCAACCTGCTGTGCGCGATGCTTGCCTTGCTCTGGCTCGCGGTATCGGCTGGCATGAATGCACCGCCGCGCAAGATCGAAGCCGAGCGCTCTACCGCAGAAACCCATGTGTGACCCGTCGGCTGTCAGCAACGGGCGGTGAAGAATCAACAGCTAACTGAAAAGGAGTAACGGATGGCATCCGTCAACAAAGTCATTCTCGTCGGCAACCTCGGTGCCGACCCCGAAACCCGCTATCTGCCCTCTGGCGATGCGGTGTGCAACCTCAATCTGGCCACCACCGAAGTGTGGAAGGACAAGGCCAGTGGTGAGCGTCGCGAGGCGACCGAGTGGCATCGTGTCGCATTGTTCGGGCGTACCGCCGAAGTGGCTGCGCAATATTTGCGCAAGGGCAGTCAGGTCTATATTGAAGGTCGGCTGCAAACCCGCAAATGGCAGGACAAAAATGGCCAGGATCGTTACACCACCGAAATCCGTGGCGACGACATGAAGATGCTGGGCGGTCGTCAAAGCGGGGGTGACGCCCCGATGGGGCGCCCGGATGATCAATCTACGCGTCAGCCCCAGCCCCAGCGCAGTGCGCCGCAGCAGTCGGAGTCGAGCAACAGAGCCCCCGCGGCTTCTGGCGGTTTTGCCGATTTTGACGACGATATTCCGTTTTAAATCCGATTTTCCCGGTTTGTTACCACGACATGTTGTTATCCGCTTCGCCGGTGGCAACATGTCAGGGTTTCCGACACAAGGTGTGCAAACCCCTCGGCTGTGCAATGACTGCCCCCTGAAAGGTTGCAAATGGATAACTATGCCCGTCCCATCGAGGAACGCATAGACTGGTTGTTCGGGCACGCTCAAAAACACTCGGTTGAGTTCAGTAGCCCCGAAACCTGGTTGGCCCAGAAACGCTATCTTGCCGAACACCCGACTGCCATCTCGGTGCTCAAGTGTATGGACGGACGGATCAATCTGTCGGTTGCTACCGACACGCCTATCGGCATCATTCAGCCGTTCCGCAATCTTGGTGGACGTTTCGACCTGGGTTGGCCGCATCTCGGCGAGGTCTATTCACACCACGTGGCTCATGTGGTCGGTGAGGGGCGACGTGTGCTTACGCTGATCACCTATCACTACTCCAAAGGTGATCCCAAGCGCGGATGTGCCGGATTCGATTACGACACCGAAGCAGCAATCGCTCATGTGCATGAGGTGAAGGCTCAGGTAGAGTTTGCCTTTGGTGGTGCTCATGGCACTGTGTATCCGGTTGTATGTGGCTTCGAAACCGATGCTGATGCCTTGGTGCTTCATGGCCTCAATGGTCAGACTCTTGATCTCGCAACCCTCTCGAAAGAAGATTGCCGCTTGTTGCCAGTGTTGCTCGAACGACTCTTTCCCGACATGCATGAGCAGGTGCGTAAAGATCTATTGCCACTGGTGATGGGCAATGTGAAACACATTGAACGGGTACGAAGCACCAAGCGCGAGATCGACGTCGAGCACCGGGAGTGGATGCTATGCGTAGGACGCGGCTTTGACTGGCTGCACCTGCCCAACCGTGCCCTCATCATTGGCCCTTATAGCCCGAATCTGGCTGAGCCGATTCGCAAGGCGGCGATGATCATCCACGCCAACATGCGTCGTGGCCGGATACCGGACGACGGTTTTTTGCTGCTGGCCACCGTGCCTTATTATGAAATCGGCAGCGACCGGGCCCGGGCAGAACTCAAAAGCCGGTTCATGTGCAACTTCGCGGTTGATGTAGTCCGCGACGAACTCCCCGAACTGGCCCCGAAAATGCACGTGCGTGCAGCCGTACTCGACTGGCGCTCGCGCGCGCTTGAGCCCATCGTGATCTGAAAGTGAAGCTGCTGGCGGAGTTGGTTTTTTAGCTACCCGAAAGCGCGACAACATCCGGTGACTCAACAGGGGCAAGGTATGCGGGATATTGCCCCTTGCGCTTCGGTCGATTGCTATGATTTGCCGGCGCGTTGCAAGCATTTTTCGATGCGTTTCAGCGCTTCGGCCAGGGTGCTGCGTGGGCAGCCGAAGTTCAGGCGCAGGAACCCCGGCATGGCGAAGGCTTTGCCATCGGACAAACCGACGCCCGCTGATTCGAACAAACCAGCCGGGTCCGGGTGATTGAGCTCACGGCAATCCAACCAGGCCAGATAAGTGGCCTGGGGCTTCCAGGTGCGCAGTCCGGGCAGGACGGATAAGCTGTCATATACCAGGTCGCGGTTCTGTCGCAGATACGCCAGCAGCGCCTGTCGCCAGGGGTCACCATGCCGATAGGCGGCCTCTGCGGCGACCATGCCCAACAGGTTGGGGTGCGGAATGAGTCCGCGCATGGCTTGCCGGTAGCGTTTCCTCAGTGTCGCATCGGGGATGACCGCAAAGGCGCAATACAGTGCGGGAATATTCCAGGTTTTGGAGGGCGCCATCAGGGTGATCGTTCTGGCGGCCACCGACGGGCTGAGGGCGGCAATCGGGATGTGGGTACAGTCGCCATCGAGCACCAGCCCACAGTGGATCTCGTCGGAGCAGATCAGCAAGTCGTGTTGCTCGGCCAGCGTGGCCAACCACGTCAATTCTTCCCTGTCAAAAACTCGTCCAGTGGGGTTGTGGGGGTTACACAGCAACAACACCCGGGTGTCAGGCCCGATTGCGGTTTCGGTGGCATGGCGATCCCACTCCCAACGCCCGTTTCGTTCAAGCATCCGGGTGGTGCTCAGGGTTCGCCCCGTGTTGGCCGGAGCCGACAAAAATGGTGGATAGACCGGTGTGCTGGTCAACACCCCCTCTCCACTTGCGGCTCCAGTTAGACATGCTAGATTGAAACCACTTACCACGCCAGGCAACCAGACCAACCACTCTGCCTCGATGTGCCACTGGTGATCACGTTCCAGCCCGGTAATCACCGCCTGCTCAAGGTCTGGCCAGGCATCGGTGTAACCAAACACGGCATGGTCCAGTCGGCGGCGCAGGGCGTCGATGACCACCTGAGGAGCGGCAAAATCCATATCTGCGACCCATAACGGCAAAATGTCCTGGTCGGCATAGCGACCCCATTTTTCGCCGGGTATGACTCGGCGGTCGATTACTGTGTCAAAGTCGAATTGGTCGGTCATTTGCAGGGACTCGTTAGTTTGTTCGCGGCGCGCATGTGCTAGAGCATATACAATGGCGCCCCAAGTTGGCTCCGGGCAGGAGGATAAAGATAGTGCAATACGTCAGCGCACACCCCGACGGCATTCTTGCTGTGGACTCCGGCTACTGCCGTGAAGGGCTGGCCGCCATTCATCTGGTTATTCACCAGGGACAGGCTGCCGTGATTGATTCCGGCACCAATGCCTCGGTTCCCAGAATACTAGCCGCGCTGGCCGCTGCCGGGGTCTACCCGGAGAACGTGGCCTATGTCATGTTGACACATATTCATCTCGATCACGCAGGGGGGGCCGGTAGTTTGATGTGCGCGCTGCCCAATGCAAAGCTGGTGGTACATCCTCGCGGTGTGCGCCACATGGTCGACCCGGCAAGGCTGTGGGATGCCACCAGTGCGGTGTATGGTGCTGAGCAGACCTACGCCATGTACGGACGCCTCGCACCGGTCGAAGCGCAGCGCATTGTGCCTGCCACCGACGGGCTTCAACTCGACATGGGGGGGCGGCGCTTTGTGGTGCTCGATACACCAGGCCATGCCCGCCACCACATCTGCATCTGGGACGAAACCGCCAAGGCCTTCTTTACTGGCGACACCTTCGGCTTGTCCTACCGCGAAGTCGACGTGGACGGGCGGGCCTCGGTGTTTCCGAGTTGTACGCCAACCCAGTTCGACCCGGACGCCTTGCATGCTTCCATCGACCGCATGATGTCTTTTGGCCCCCGCGCCATGTATCTCACGCACTACAGCCGGGTGACCGATGTCGAGCGACTGGCCGCAGACTTGCACCGGCTCATCGACACGCAGGTGGCGGTTGCCCACGCCGCGCGCGGTGATGGTGTGGCCCGGCATGTCGAGATTCTGGCGGGATTGGAGCAGATCATCCGCGAAGAGGCCGAACGGCAGGGCTGGACCTTGCCGGAAGAGGAGTACATGACCTTGTGGCGCATGGATCTCGAACTCAACGCCCAGGGCTTGGGCGTGTGGCTGGATGTCAGTCGAGACTAGCGCTGTCCTGAAGGGCGAGGTTTCAAACCGGAGTCAGTTCTTTGATGAGTGAACGGATGTCACCTACTGCAGGCACCTTCTGTGCCGTCGACCGTGAGCGTCGCTTTGGCGGAATGGACCGCTTGTATGGTGCCGGGTCGATCGAACGCCTGAACCAGGCGCATGTGTGTGTGGTTGGTATTGGTGGGGTAGGTTCACCGGCGGTTGAGGCGCTTGCCCGAAGTGGTGTGGGTAGCCTGACGCTTATCGACCTGGATCACATTGCCGAATCCAATATCAACCGTCAGATCCACGCACTGGAAAACACACTTGGTCAGGCCAAGGTTGAGGCCATGCGCGAGCGGATTCTCGCCATCAATCCGCAGGCCAGTGTGGTTTGCATTGACGACTTTCTGACACCGGACAACGCAGCACAGCACTTGCGGGGATTTGATGCGGTGATCGATGCCATCGACAACGTGCGCGCCAAGGTGGCCATGGCGGTGGCCTGCCGAGCGGCGCACATTCCGCTGGTCATGGCTGGCAGCGCCGGTGGCAAGCGTGATCCTGCGCGGATTCGTATCGACGATCTGTCGTGCACCGAGCAAGATCCCTTGCTCGCCAAAGTGCGACGCCTGTTGAGAAGCGAACATGGTTTTCCGCGCGATCCGCGTCGGCGCTTCGGTATCGAGGCAGTGTATTCCCCGGAACCGGTCCGCTATCCGGTTGTCTGCCACACAGCGCCAACTGCGGCGCCACAAGGTCTGGCATGTGCGGGTTATGGGTCCAGCATGGTTGTCACGGCCAGCGCTGGCTTGTTTGCTGCCTCGCGCGTGCTGGAATGGTTGCTGGTTGAAGATGAAGCGAGGGCTGATCATGGCTGAAGGGGGCAAGGCGATTATTCTGTTTGGACATGGCGCGCGCTCGCCAGAGTGGGCACGTCCCATGGAAGGTGTGCGAGATAGACTGCTTGAGGGGCGTGCAGCAGGCGCGGTGCAACTGGCCTTTCTAGAGTTCATGAGTCCGACACTGGCCGAGGCCCTGGATGAGCTCGCAGACAAGGGCTTTACGCGCATCGACGTGGTGCCGGTGTTTCTGGCTCAGGGGGGGCACGTCAAGCGTGATGTCCCGGAATTGATCGAAGGGGCCAGGCTTCGTCATGCCGGAGTGGACATCCGTCTTGCGCCCGCCGTGGGTGAATCCGAACAAGTCATGGCGGCTATTGCGGGCTACGCCGATACCGTGTCCTGTAGCGATTGACCGGCAAGGCGTTCGCTGCACTGAATTGCTGTGTTGGGTTTCAGCCACGGATACTGTGAGCCCCTGCGCCGTGTCGCGTGCTCCTTGATTGATTCGGCTTTTATATCAGAGTATGCTAATACGTATGAAAGCCATCAAATTTCCCCTACCATCGCTGCTGCTGGCGATTACTCTGAGTGCTGCTGTCGTCTCGGCGGCTGAAGTCCCGGTAACTCAGGTTGATGCACGGCCCATGCCTTTGATCCATGTTGCTGATGCGGTTATCGAGGCGACCAGCCAGGTCACCGTGGCGGCCCAGGTGCCTGGGCGAGTGCTTGAAGTCAGCGTGGACGCCGGTGACCGTATTGGCATTGGTGATCTGCTTGTGCGCATTGATTCCACTGCTGCAGGTCAGGCCGTTGCCGGTGCCGAGGCTGGCGTGGCGCAGGCCGAGGCCAATCTTGCCAACGCACGCGCCGAATATGAACGTGTGCGCAGCCTGCTTGAAAGGCGCTTTGTCAGCCAGTCGGCGCTGGATTCCGCCCTGCTGGCAGTGCAGGCCGCCGACGCGCAGTTGCGTGCAGCCCGGGCCAGTCGCGGGCGGGTCAGCACAGAGCTTGGTTACACCAGTATTGCGTCTCCAATAAGCGGAGTGGTTTCGCAGCGTCATGTTGAGGCCGGTGAGATGGCCCAGCCTGGTTTGCCATTGGTGAGCATTTTCGACCCCACTGCAATGCGTGCAGTGGCAGATGTGCCGCAGTTTCGTATCGCAGCGCTTGCCGACAAACCGCTTGTGGCAACAGTTGAGTTGCCGGATATCAGGCAGTGGCTGGATGCGGTGTCGGTGACCGTTCTCCCGGCTGCCGATGCGCGCACGCATACCCGTCGGGTGCGCGTGGATCTGCCTGTAGGTTTGACTGGTGTCATGCCCGGCATGTTTGCCCGGGTGCACTTCGTCACTGGTGAGGTCATGCGGATTGTCGTTCCTGCCGGTGCAATTCTGCGCCGGAGCGAAGTCACTGCGGTTTATGTCGCTGACGGTAGCGGCGGTTTCAGCCTCCGCCAGATACGGATGGGTGAGTTGCAGCCGGATGGCACCGTCGAGGTGCTGGCTGGCCTGACTGGCGGTGAAACCATTGCGCTTGATCCGGTGCGGGCGGGTATTGCCGCACGCCCGGTGCGCTGAGGGCTTGATCATGTCGGCTCGACTAGGCGTTTCAGGGCGCATTGCGGCAGCTTTTCAACGCAACGCGCTCACCCCGTTGATTGCGCTGGTGCTGCTGCTGGGGGTATTTGCCACGCTGATCACTCCCAAGGAGGAAGAGCCCCAGATTGACGTCACCATGGCCAATGTGCTGGTGCCATTTCCTGGCGCCTCGGCTCGCGATGTCGACGCTCTGGTGGCGCGACCGGCCGAGCAGGTGTTGTCGCGCATCGCGGGTGTGGAGCATGTCTATTCGGTGTCCCGACCGGGCATGGCGGTGATCACAGTGCAGTTTCAGGTCGGTATTCCCAACCAGGATGCGCTGGTCAAGCTCTACGATACGGTGATGTCGCACGCCGACTGGCTGAGCCCGCACATAGGCGTGGGCCAGCCACTGATCAAACCAAAGGGCATCGACGATGTGCCAATCGTCAGCCTGACCTTCTGGACGAATGACCCCGAGCGGGCCGCCTTCGAGTTGCAACAAGTGTCGCGCTCGGTGGAACTGGAGATCAAGCGCATTCCCGGCACCCGCGACGTGGTGACCCTGGGTGGCCCTGGTCATGTGGTGCGTGTGCTCATCGACAATGAACGCCTCAACGCCCATGAGTTGACCGCCCAGGACATAAGGGCTGCGTTGCAACTGTCCAACGCATCGCAGCCAGCCGGCACGCTCACCGCCAACAACCGCGAGGTGCTGGTGCAAACCGGCACTTATCTGGAATCAGCCGAGGACGTGCGAAACCTGGTGGTTGGCGTGACTCAAAACCGTCCGGTATTTCTGCGAGATGTGGCAACAGTGGAGGATGGCCCGGACCAGCCGGGCAGGGCGGTATGGTTTGGCACCGGTCCTGCGGCGGCGCAGGCCGGTATCTCTGCTCAGGGTGAGTTTCCGGCAGTGACCCTGGCGGTCTCCAAGAAGCCAGGTGCCAACGCGGCGGATGTAGCCAGTGCCGTGATTGCCAGAGCCGAGGCCTTGCACGGAGTAATCATTCCAGATGGCGTCAATTTCACGGTGACGCGTGACTATGGTGCCACTGCCAGCGACAAGGCCAATACCCTGATTGGCAAACTGGCCTTTGCGACCGCCGCCGTGGTGTTGCTGGTGCTCTTTGCGTTGGGTCGGCGCGAGGCGCTGATTGTTGGCGTGGCAGTTACCCTGACCTTGACTGCAACCTTGTTTGCCTCCTGGGCCTGGGGCTTCACCCTCAACCGTGTGAGCCTGTTTGCGCTGATCTTCTCGATAGGCATTCTGGTCGATGACGCCATTGTGGTGGTCGAGAACATCCACCGCTGGAAGACACTGGAGCCGGGCACGCCGCTGTGGCAGCTCATACCAAAGGCGGTGGATGAAGTCGGCAGCCCGACCATTCTGGCCACCTTCACCGTTATTGCCGCGCTACTGCCCATGGCTTTTGTCAGCGGCCTGATGGGGCCTTACATGAGTCCCATTCCGATCAACGCCTCCATGGGCATGTTCCTGTCGCTGGCGATTGCCTTCGTGATCACGCCGTGGCTGGCGCTCAAGCTGCTTGGCGGCAAATCGCATGCCGTGCACGCTGATGGTGAAGCGCACCAGGAAGACCGAATGACCCGTCGGCTGGATAGCTTTTTCCGGCGCATCATGACGCCAATGATCGACCCTGTGCGGGGTGCCCGGGCACGATTCGTGTTGTGGTTGGGCGTGCTGGCATTGATCGCCGCTTCGGTAGCCCTGCCGGTGATGCAGGCCGTCGTGCTCAAGATGTTGCCGTTTGACAACAAGAGCGAGTTTCAGGTGGTATTGGACATGCCGGTGGGCACGCCGGTTGAGGAAACCACCCGGGTGCTGCGAGAGATCGGTGCTTATCTGTCCGGCGTCGAAGAGGTTACCGACTGGCAGGCTTATGCAGGCACCGCCAGCCCGATCAATTTCAATGGTCTGGTGCGTCAGTATTACCTGCGCACAGCGCCCGAGATGGGTGACATCCAGGTCAATCTGGTCGACAAGTCGCTGCGCCAGCGCAAGAGCCACGAAATAGCGGTTTCTGTGCGTGACACGGTGATTGACATTGCACGGGCCAGCGGTGGCAACGCCAAGGTGGTAGAGGTGCCGCCTGGGCCACCGGTGATGTCGCCCATCGAAGCCGAAATCTACGGTCCCGACTATGCAGGACAGATCGAGGTTGCCGCCCGCGTGCGTGCCGCCTTTGCGGCCACGCCGGACATCGTCGGCATTGACGACTCGGTGGACGAGGTCGCCCCCAAGTTTGTCCTCAAGGTTGATCAGGCCAAGGCCGCCAGGCTTGGCGTGGCTCAGGCCGATGTGGTGGAAGTGGTGCGCATGGGTCTGTCGGGTGAGGATGTCACGCCGATTTTTGGCGGTGACAACAAGTACGAAATTCCGGTGCGGGTGCAGTTGCCGCCAGAGCGTCAGTCGCGGGTGGATAATCTGCTTGCGATGAAAGTGCGCGCCCGCGACGGCGAGCTGGTGTCGGTCTCCGAACTGGTCGAAGTGCGCGAGACTGTGCGCGAGCAGGTGATCTACCGCAAGGATTTGTTGCCGGTGGTGTATGTCACTGCCGACATGGGCGGGCGACTGGATTCGCCGCTGTATGGCATGTTCGATATCCGCTCTAGGCTTGCCGATCTGTCGCTTGAAGGGCCGGGCCTGGGCGGCACCTTGCGTGAGTGGTTCATCAGCCAACCGGATGACCCCTATGACGGCTACCACCTGAAGTGGGACGGCGAATGGCAAGTCACCTACGAGACCTTCCGCGACATGGGTGCCGCCTACGCGGTAGGCCTGGTGCTGATCTACCTGCTGGTGGTCGCGCAGTTCCGCAGCTATCTGGTGCCGCTCATCATCATGGCGCCGATTCCGCTGACCATCATTGGCGTCATGCCAGGGCATGCGGCGTTCGGCGCGCAGTTCACCGCCACCTCGATGATTGGCATGATCGCGCTGGCAGGCATCATCGTGCGCAATTCCATCCTGCTGGTCGACTTCATCAACCAGCAGGTGCGCGAAGGCGTGGAGCTTGGTGAGGCGGTGATCCGCTCGGCCGCGGTGCGTGCCAAACCCATAGGCCTGACCGCGCTGGCCGCCATGATAGGCGCCATCTTCATCCTGGATGATCCGATCTTCAACGGGCTGGCCTTGAGCATGATCTTTGGTGTGTTCATCTCCACCGTGCTGACCCTGGTGGTGATTCCGGTGTTGTACTTTGCGGCGATGAGAAATCGCCTTGACCAGATCAGGGAGGAAGCAACATGACGCTGACCGTCAACCAGTTTGTCCGCATCTTTGCCGGTGCTTTTGTGATGATCTCGCTCGCGCTGGGGGTAGAGGCTTCACCGCTTTTCATCAGCAAGCACTTTTTGTGGTTCACAGCCTTTGTCGGCTTCAATCTGTTTCAAAGTGGCTTTACTGGCCTGTGTCCGCTGGAGAACATCCTGCGCAAGCTGGGCGTAAAGGATGCCCGCGGCTGATTGCCACTTTCGGCTTTGACGCAGTTGCCGCGAGCTTAAACCGAATTGCTCAAGAGTAGAGATGGCGGGTTGGCTCGCCAGGCTGGTTAGGGCTGCGCATTTCCATCCGCGACAAACCTAATAATCCACTACGACAGAGCATCATCGTTGCGTGGGTTTTTCCTGTTTTGTTGGGAAGCGTTAAACCGCAACGCACTCACTTTGGCATGGCGTTTACACGAGGGGTATGATTGCGATCATGCGTGGCGGACTGGTCATGCAAGCAGGAGAAAAATGTGTCAGACGTTTTCGAGTTAGAGTCGCGCGATCCCATCAGTTTTCGTCAGGAAACGCGCAAGAGCACTTTTATTTTGATTGTCATCTTTGCGGTTCTGGCAATGGGCATTTCAACCCTGAGCGTGTCCTACTTCGGTGAACCGGGCGGTAATAATTTTGTTTGGAATGCAGGCGGAGTGTTCGTTGGCTTCGTGCTGACAACGGTTCTGTTTAAAATGGTGCTTTGGCATCACCCGATCATGAGTGCTTCGGTGTATGGCTGGAAGCTCAAGCGTTGCCTGATGCAGGTAACCAATGTCATGCACCATGTCGAAGCGGGTGTTGAACAAGGAAATCCTGATGCCATCAGGTTGCTGCGTTTTTATCATCTAGGTCTGATGCAGATGCATAGCCTTGAAGGTAACGATGGGGGTGTCGGTGAGTTGCAAAGACCTGCACAAGCACTGTTGGAAAAAATGGAAGCGCTGGACCTTGATCCAGAGCAAACACGGTTTTCTTCTGCTTGGATAGACACGGTCAAAAATCGGCATGGCGACTGAGGCGACTCATGTCTGAGTGTCTGGCGCTTCTTTCGTGGCAGTGCTGCAGGGTTTGTATGGCAGATTGAAGGGCCACGCAGCCCCCGGAGTCAAGCCGCCGGGGGCTACGCTGCTTACCTTAGTGAGGCGTCGAGCTGGTCCACCAGCTCCGCCCAGTCTGCATCACGCAGGAGCTCTTCACGGATGAAGTTCGCCTGTCCGGCATTCCAGAAGTCTGCATCGGCAAGCTCGACTTCAGGCGCAAGCGGGCGATTGCTTTCGATGAAGCTCTTGATGGCTTCGGGTTCGCTTGGCAGCCCGAGCTGCTCGAACAGATCCGTGAAGACGTGTACTGGTGTTTGCATGGCCACCTCCGAAAAAAATCATTAACAGCGGCCTCTGACGTATCCGCCCTTGGACCGCAAGCAGTCGTCACGAACCAGCTTTGGATACTAAGGCCGCAGACACCGCGCATAAGGGTGCACCGTGTCTGCATGTTTTCAGCTTAGATCACCTTGGCGTTGATGACCACACCGGATGTTGCTTGAGTTGCATGTCGCGAACATTGCCATCAGCAGCCACCGGTAGATTCGCTGATCCAGCTAATGGTGCTGGTTGCAAACCGCCGACTGCGATGTCTGAGCAAACAGTGCCCTATTTAAAACAAGGGAACATGGTTGTAGCCAGCTCCTCTGCGCCCACTCGTGCTTCATGACCTTCCTGCCCGGTCAAAATGCCTGACCTGCGCTTTGCCCCGTTGTACTGGTCGGCATGCTCTCAGTTTCCATGAAAACAGAGATGCCGACCAGACCCTCGTTATCCACTGGATCGGTTTCGTTCAAGCAACCGTCTTCCAGCGTGCAAATCTGCAAGAAAACTCCCGAGGTCGGGCAATTCAGGTAGTTCATAGGTGGACCCGACTCGAACATCGTCCATCCTGACAGCATTTCCGCATGCCATTTTGCGAGCTGTGGAATGTCATCTCCGGATGCACTGGTGCGCCGTACAGTCTGACATCGCTTGAAGCCGCTGCTGAGATGCATGGCTTACCGCTCATCCCGATTGTTCCGGAAAGGTGCCAGCTCACTGTGCGATGACGATCTCGACGCGACGGTTCATCTGACGGCCGGTGGCGTTGTCGTTGCTGGCGATCGGATTGCCTTCACCGAACCCCTGCGTGCGCAGTTGCTCCGCAGGTATGCCCATTCGCGTCAGCGCCGTCATCACTGCCTGGGCACGCCGCTCCGAAAGCAACTGGTTGAAATTGGCATTGCCGACGCTGTCGGTGTGGCCCTCGATTGATACGGCGCGTTCGGGGTTGCGCGTAAGAAATTCGGCGAGCTTCGAGATATCGCTTGTGCTGGCGGGCAGGAGCTGTGACTGTCCGGTCCTGAACAGAACGCCGCCCAAGGTCACCACCATGCCGCGCGGCGTCTCCTTGGCATTCAGTTCCCGGAGCTCCGCTTCAAGACTGGTGATCCGCGCATCACCACGTTGCAAGTCCTGTCGCGACTGGGCGAGCTGGCGCTGCGCGGTGTCGGCTTCCATGGTGCGCATGTCCAGGCGCAAGCGGTCGCGCTCGGATGCCGCGCCAGTGGTGATGGCCTGGGATGCACGGCTTGAAGCTGTTTCCTGCGCAATCACGACTCGCTGGCTGGTCATGTAGGAGAGGTGGTCGACGGTGCTGGTGGGGCTGCGTTCCCTCAGCGCCAGTTCTGCCTCTCGCAGCGACTCGCCCGCGCTGTTCAGTTCGTCGGGTGCCAGCGCATTGATTTGTGGGTCCGCCTGTGCCGAAACGTAGCGGTTGCGGGCTTGGTCAAGCGCGCTGTTGCGATCGGGAACAGAGCTGCAGGCGGCCAGCACGGCGGTGAGTGAGGACACGACGAGGATGCGGGTTTTCATTATTCTGGACTCCTGCTTCGTTTAACGGGTGGTCTTGCGATTGATCTCTTCGCGCAATGCGCCAGCGGCATCCTCTGACTCCTGTGCAGATCTGCGGGTGCGCTCCGACTGGGCGCGTATGACTGCGACCCGTGCATCGATCTCGGCTTGTTCGGCAAGTTGTCCCGCACGTTCGTAGTCTTCGCTTGCCATTGCCTGACGTGCGCTGTTTAGCTTGGCGATGGCGATCTGCAATTCGCCCGGCGCGTCTTCCCGGGTGTTGGTGGTGCTGGCGGTCTGAACCGCAGCTTCAGCTACTGCCATCCTGGCGACCGGTGGTGGTGTGCTGGCACAGCCGCCAAGCACCACCAGTGCAGTTGCTGCAAGCGTGAGCCTCAGAGCGGATTTGCGGGTAGGGATCAAGTGCAGGGTGTTCATCGTTATTCCTTGGCGTTCGTATACGGACCCCGAAGGGGGCGCGCTTTGCTGTGACAGGAGGATCAACTCGCACCAGTATGTATCCCGACCCCTATGCCTATCTGTGCGACGGCGCACAGATGAGGACATCAATCCGCTCTTGTACTCGTCTTGGTAAGCAGGTTTTGCGTCGCAGAGCGGCATCAGAAGTTGATGCGCCACTGTTTATGGCATCAGTGAGGTGGCAGCATGGCGGCAGGCAAAGATTGATGCAAAGCAGCATGAAAGGCAGCTTGTAGTGGTTAACAACCGGCTGAGCAGGCCCAATCAATGATTTTCCGGTGGAGTCATTCAAAAGCTTGATATGTTGCGACGCAGCATAAAGCGTATATTTGGACCTCATCGGACTCCGGATATCACGCCATGAACAAGACTGCATCGCCCCCGCTGCAACACGCATCACCCGGTCCGGCCTTGCTCGACCTGGCGCAAAGCGCAAGCGGCCTCGCGCTGGCGCTGTTCATGTGGTTTCACATGGGCTTTGTTTCGGCCATCCTGATCAGCGAGGATGCCGCGTGGATCGTCGCGCGCTTTTTCGAGGGTTACTTCATCTTTGGTCGTGCGCTGCCGTGGCTGGTGTCAGTGTTTGTTGCCCTCATCACCTTGCTGTTTGCCGTTCATGCGCTGCTGGCCTTGCGCAAGTTTCCCTCTGACTGGTCGCAATATCGCGCTATCAGCCGACACAGCCGCCGAACCCTGCATGGCGATACGCTGTTGTGGCTGGTGCAGGTGGCCACGGGTTTTGCGTTGTTCTTTCTCGCGCCAATTCATCTGTACACCATGATGGTGCACCCGGAGCTGATCGGGCCGTATGAATCGGCCGACCGTATCTGGAGCGGCTTCTACTGGCCGCTATACCTCATCATGTTGTTCATGGTTGAGATCCACGGTGGCGTGGGTTTGTATCGGCTGGCGCTCAAGTGGGGCTGGTTGCCGTCTGCCGATACGCGCATCGGACGCCGCCGACTGGTCATCGCCAAGTGGTTGCTGACCGCGTTCTTCCTGATTCTCGGTCTGTTGTCACTGGCGGCCTACATGAAGCTCGGTTATGAACATGCGCCGCATGCAGGTGAGCCCTATGTGCCGACCTGGTTACGTGAGGAGGCTCGGCCATGAAGATCCAGCATACCGACGTGCTTGTCATCGGGGGTGGTCTTGCCGGACTGCGCAGCGCTATTGGTGCGCGCCGACGGGGGCTGTCGGTGCGTATTCTTTCGCTGGTACCGGCCAAGCGATCGCATTCAGTCGCGGCCCAGGGCGGTATGCAGGCGAGTCTAGGCAATACCGTTAAAGGTGAGGGCGACAACGAGGATGTGCATTTCGAAGACACGGTGCGCGGCTCTGACTGGGGTTGCGACCAGCTCGTGGCGCGCATGTTTGCCCACATGGCACCCAAGGCAGTGCGCGAACTGGCGGCGTGGGGTGTGCCATGGAATCGTGTGGAGCGTGGTGAGCGGGACGCCATCATCAACGGCGAGCGGGTCACGCTGACCGAGCGTGACGACGCGCATGGCCTGATCACCGCGCGTGATTTCGGCGGTACGCGCAAGTGGCGTACCTGTTACACCTCCGACGGCACCGGCCACACCATGTTGTATGCGCTGGGTGACCGCGCAGTGGCCGAGCGCATTCCGGTGGACGAGCGCTGCGAGGCGATTGCATTGATTCACGACGCTGGGTGCTGCCAGGGGGCTGTGGTGCGCGACCTGGTCAGCGGCGAGTTGTCGGTCTGGCTGGCGAGTGCCACGGTGATTGCCACCGGGGGGTACGGGCGCATCTACGGTGTGTCCACCAACGCCATCATCAACGAGGGTGTCGGCGCGGCGATTGCGCTCGAAACCGGTGTCGCCCGGCTGGCCAATATGGAGGCGGTACAGTTTCATCCGACTGCCATCGTGCCTGCAGGCATTCTTGTCACTGAAGGCTGTCGTGGCGATGGCGGCGTGTTGCGCGATGTCGATGGTCACCGCTTCATGCCGGACTACGAGCCGGAGAAGGCCGAACTGGCGTCGCGCGATGTCGTGTCGCGCCGCATGGCCCAACACATGCGCAGTGGCAAGGGTGTGCGCAGCGGCGGTCCCGAGCACCTGTGGCTGGACATTACCGCACTCGGGGCAACGCATATCGACCGCAAGTTGCGCGAGGTGCGCGACATCTGTCATCACTTTCTCGGTATCGACCCGGCGCGTGACTGGATTCCGGTGCGTCCGACCCAGCATTATTCCATGGGCGGTATCCGCACCGATCATCGCGGCCAGTCACCCACCTTGCGCGGTCTGTTTGCCTGCGGTGAGGCGGCGTGCTGGGACATGCACGGTTTCAACCGTTTGGGCGGCAACTCGGTGGCCGAAACTGTGGTGGCGGGCATGCTGGTCGGAGAATACGTGGCCGACTATGTGCGCGATAACGCTGCCAGCATACGGTTGTCGCCTGGTCTGGCGCGTGAATTCGGGGCACGCGAGCAGGCGCGTATCGACGCAATCCTGGCCCGTCCGGCGGATGACGACGCTCACCAAATCCGGCGTGAAATGGAAGTGGCGATGACCGATGAAGTCGGCCTTGTTCGCGATGAAGCAGGGCTGACCCGCGCTGTCGCCACGCTCGGCGGCTTGCTCGCACGTGCCGAGCGTCTGGGCACGCGAAACAAGCGCGCCGACGCCAACCCCGAACTGGTACTTGCTTTGCGCTTGCCCAAAATGCTCAAGCTCGCGCTGGTGGCCGCACAGGGCGCGCTCGCCCGGCGAGAGAGTCGTGGTGCGCATTCACGTGCCGACTATCCGGCGCGCAACGACCGTGACTGGTTGTGCCGCACACTGGTGTCATGGCCGGATGCGGCCGGACCTTGCTTTGAGTACGAGCCAATTGCCGTCGACACCATGGAGTTGCCGCCGGGTTTCCGAGGTTATGGTGAGCGCAACATCATCGATCACCCGGACACCGAAGGCCGCAGCGCCGAGGTCGCAGCCATTCGTGCCTCGCTGACCATCCCTGATCGTCATGCAAGGCAAGCCGCGCTGTTGCCATTTCACGCCCTATTGCCCGAACGCTATCGTGGCCCCAATGCCAGACTTCCGGAGCGCAAGCCATGAGTCGTGCCCTGTCGATCTCTCTGTTCCGCCATAATCCACGCGATACCGACAGCGTGCCGCGCATGGAGGTGCATGAACTTGTAGAAGCGCCCGGCATGACGTTGTTCATCGCGCTCAACCAGATCCGTGAGACGGTGGCGCCTGATCTGTCGTTCGACTTCGTGTGCCGTGCAGGTGTGTGCGGATCATGCGCCATGCTGATCAACGGTCGGCCTGCTCTGGCGTGTCGCACGCTGACCAGCGCGCTCCCACAGAGCATTGCGCTGCACCCGTTGCCGGGTTTTGCGCTCATCGCCGATCTGTCGGTCGATACCGGTGTGTGGATGCGCGAACTCGCCGAGCGTCTGCAAACCTGGGTGCATTCCGATGTCGCCCCCGATCTTGACGCGCTGGAGGCGCGCATGGAGCCCGCGCTGGCCGAGGAGATCTACGAGCTCGACCGCTGTATCGAATGCGGCTGTTGCATCGCTGCCTGCGGAACCGCGCAGATGCGCCCGGATTTCGTCGGCGCGGTCGGCCTGAACAAGATCGCACGGTTTCGCCTTGATCCGAACGACACGCGCGACGACGCGGCCTTCTACGACCTCGTCGGCAACGATCAGGGTATCTTCGGCTGCATGAGTCTGATGGGCTGCGAGGATTATTGTCCCAAGCAACTCCCCTTGCAGACCCAACTTGCCTGGCTACGCCGACAGATGGCACGCCAGAGCATCAGGTCGGTGTTGGGCATTGGCATGGGGAAGGCGAAGCGCGCAAGTTGACCGGCAGCCCGATTGCCTGCGGCTTTGGCAGTGCTTTTGTAATGATCTTGCTTTTGCCTGGGGTCGAGGTTTTGCCGTTGTCCGTCAGCAAGCACTCAGTGTGGCTAAAACGCATTGGTCAGGCTCAAGCTGGGTCAAAGTGGTTTTAACGCTTGCAGAACATCTTGCGCGAGCTGGGCAACAAGGATTGCTTCGGCTTATCGTCGTTGTGCAACGATTGGATTACACACTCCGCCAACTGCGCCACAACATGCCCGCGGCAAATATGGCGATGCACACGAAGCACACCAATGACCAGTTGGCGATGGACAGCCCAAGAAAGGTCCAGGAGACAGAGCCGCAATCGCCGCTACCCTGAAAGATCATCGGCAGGGCTTGAGACAGGCCGAAAGTCTCGACCAGATATTCGATGCCCGGCCCGCACATGGCCAGATCGGGTGGTTGGCGTTGAATGTAGGATTGCTGGGCGGCAACATAGCCGCCGCCGATGGACAGGGCGAGCAACAGCCCGGAGTGGACTGCCAGCCCTTTGCGGGCAGGGTTGTGCACGCCGGCAACAAGCCCGAGCAGCATGATCAGCACAAAGGCGTAGCGCTGCATGATGCACATCGGGCAGGGCTCCACGCCGACCACATGTTGAAGGTAGAGGCCAAAGCTGAGCAGGCCCGCGCAGGTAAGGAACAGCGCCAGAAAGAGAAGTCGAACCGGAAGCAGAAACGGATTGGGCATGATGAGATGGTCGCCGGCAGGCGAGCAGCAAAAAGTGGTCAGTGAATGTGGTGGTTGGGACACCGGTCAGCCAGCAGGGTTGCATGCCAGCGCTTCGAGCGCGTCGACTTGGCGCAGGATGGGCTCAGGAATCAACACCTCACCAGCTAACATGGCACGGATCAGCGCGGCATTGCCAGGGGTGTCTGGTAAATCAGGCAAACCCTCCAGCGGTGGAGCGCCGCCCGGTTCGGCTGGGCAAGCTTCGTGCGGCTCGCCGTTCTGGTAAGTCATCAGGCGTGGGCAGCGTCTGGGGTTGGCAAAGGCTTCGCCTTCGGTGCCGCGCAGCAACATCGCGCTTCCTCCGTCGGCCAGCAAAAAGTCGTGCATGCGCTCAAGATATTCGGGGTGCGTCACTGCGACCACTCGCACACTGCGGCCCGGGCAGGGGTCTAGCAGTTTGGCCATGGTGTGGGCGCTGCCACGCACACCGAGTGGGCGTCGCAACGCCAGCAAGTTGTCGAGCCCGGGTAGCAAGTGCCTGACACTGATACAGGCGATGTATTGCTGGGCAAGCTGCGAGGCTGCGTCAGCAATTGTGTCGGCCTGCGCGATGCCGAGTGCGGCCAGCAGGTCGAAGGGGTTGCTGCGGGTGTCGAAGTCGTGGCGGCCCTGAATAAGCACTGGCACTTTGCGGGCGGCCAGCAGCAAGGCCAACAAAGGCATCAGATTAGCCTGACGGCGAGCGCCGTTGTATGAGGGCAGCACCACGCAGCGCGGACCTTCTGGTGGCGTCACGTGCTGGCAACGGCTGTCCATGGCGCGTTTGAAGCCGAGCAGTTCTTCCAGAGATTCACTCTTGATGCGCAGCGCAATGACGATTGCGCCCAGTTCCAGCGGCGGCACCGTGCCGTCCAGCATGTCGGCAAACAAGGCTTGTGCAGCGGCGGTGTCAAGCGAACGGGCGCCCTTGGCGCCGCGTCCGAGTTCCTTGATGTAGTGATCGTATGGCATGCGGTGATTATCGCGCTTTACGGTACGGAGCGGGCACCTGTAATGGTCTCTTTACCGCAAGTGCGTCGGGAAAGGCTTTTTTGCCCGACTGCCCTGGCACTCTCATTGACCTTGGACAAGCTCAGCGCGAGCGGAATTTAAGAGCCGGGTTAAAACGGGTTATGGCAACTCTGATAAGCTCGCAACACTGCATTTGATGTGAGAGAGCGAACATGAAAGTCGGATTTATCGGACTCGGACTGATGGGGCGGCCGATGGCCCTGAACCTCGTCAAGGTCGGCCATGAGGTGACAGTGTGGAGCCGGCGGCGTGAGTCCATGCTGCCTTTGCTTGAGGCCGGTGCGGCCGAGGCAGATGGCCCGGCAAGCCTGGCTGCGTGCAGCGAGGTCGTCATCAGCATGGTGGCGGACGCGCCGGATGTGGAGCAGGTGGCGCTTGGGCAGGGTGGCGTGGTCGACGGCGCGAGTGCTGGGCTGGTCTTTGTGGACATGAGCACCATTGCACCGGCTGCGACACGCAACATCGCTGCGCGGCTGGCGGAACGAGGTGTGCGCATGCTGGATGCGCCAGTGTCCGGCGGTGAGATTGGAGCCATCAACGCCGCGTTGACCATCATGGTGGGTGGCGAGGCAGCGGCATTTGAGACCGCGCGACCGTTGTTCGAGGCGATGGGCAAGACGGTTTCACTGATAGGTGAGTCTGGCGCGGGGCAGGTGGCCAAGGCCTGCAACCAGATTCTCACCGGGGTTGGCGTGGCGGCGGTGGCCGAGGCGCTCAACTTTGCGCGCAGCAGCGGGGTGGATCCGGCCAGAGTCCGTGAAGCCTTGCTGGGCGGCTTTGCCTATTCCCGTGTGCTGGAGAACCACGGCCAGCGCATGCTGGACCGCAACTTCAAGCCCGGCTTCAAAGCGTGGATGCATCAAAAGGACATGAATATCGTCATGCAGGAAGCGCACCGTCTTGGTCTGGCCTTGCCTTCTGCGGCCGCCACAGCGCAGATGTTCAATGCCATGGTTGGCAGCGGCCTCGGCGAGGAGGACTCGATTGCCATGCTGAGGCTGCTGGAGCGCCTGAGCGGTGGCGAGGGCTGAGCGATGAAGGTCGGCATTATCGGACTCGGTGCCATGGGGCGACCAATGGCCGCCAATCTAATTGCAGGAGGCCATGAACTGGGTGTCTGGGCGCGACGACCAGAGGCCGCCAACCAGTTGCTGAACAGCGGCGCCATCTGGTATGACAGCCCGGCAGCGCTCGCCGCAGCCTGTGATGTGGTGGTGAGTATTGTTACCTACGGCGCCGATGTCGAGCAGCTTGCCTTTGGCCCGGAAGGGCTGGCGAGCGGCTTTGGGGCTGGGGCAGTGCATATCGACATGAGCACGATATCGCCCGCTCTGGCGTGTTCGCTGGCCGGGCGCTACGACGAGCTGGGCGTGGGCTGGCTGGATGCGCCAGTGTCAGGCGGGGTTGTGGCGGCAGAGGCAGCGTCGCTGGCGATTATGGTTGGTGGCGACGCCGCAACGCTGGCTTATGTCGAGCCGGTGTTGCATTGCTTTGGCTCTCGTATCGTGCACATCGGCGATGCCGGAGCAGGGCAGGTGGCCAAAGCCTGTAACCAGATGCTGATGGTGTCCACCATTCAGGCCTGTGCCGAGGCGATGCACTTGGCTGACGCTAGCGGGGTGGATCTCGCGGCGCTGCGCAACGCGCTGATGGGCGGGTCGGCCGCATCCCGTGTGCTGGAGGTGTTCGGCGAGCGCATGGTCAGCCGCAACTTTGCGGCCGGTGTGCAGGCACGGCTGCATCACAAGGACTTTGACCTGCTGATGACCGACGCCTTCAGGCGCGGCCTGGCCTTGCCAGTGGCCGGGCAGGTGTGGCAACAACTCAACGCCCTGATGGCGAAGGGCTGGGGAAGCGACGACACCGCCAGCCTGCTGAAGGTGTTGGAGGCGAGCTCTACACTGGGATCGGACGACCGTACCACCTGAATTTTTCAACCACTTGCGCCATGTCGGCGTCGCTGAGCAATACCGGTGGACCAAGTTGCAGCGTTCGCCAGTATTGCTCGCACAGGGCTTCGAATTCGATCGCCAGGCCCAGCGCGTGCGGCAGATCTTGCCCGAAAACCACCATGCCATGATTCGCCATCAGGCAGGCGCAATGGTTTTCGATTGCGCGTAGCACTTCGTCGGACAAGGCCTGTGTGCCAAAGGTGGCATAGCCGGCACAGCGTATGCTGCTGCCACCGAAGCGCGCGATCATGTAGTGAAATTGCGGAATATCCAGGCGTTGACAGGCCAGCGCGGTGGCAAACGGCGCGTGGGTGTGCACAATGGCACCGGCTTCGGGGCGCGCTCGATAAAGGTCCAGGTGAAAACGCCATTCGCTGGACGGGGCAAGCGGGCCATGTGTTTTGCCGTCAAACCCCAGTTCGACCATATCATCGGCTTTACAGCTTTTAGACGGCATTCCGCTTGGGGTGATCAACATGCCGCTGGAAATGCGCACGCTCACATTGCCAGCGGTGCCGGTGTTGAGTCTGGCTGCGTCCAGTGCGCGGGCGGTACTCAGCAGCGTGTCTCTCAGCGCTTCCACGCGATCAGCCCGGCGGGTTGGCATACACCGTGTTCGGTGATGATGCCGGTGATGAGTTTTGCAGGGGTGACATCAAAGGCTGGATTGCTTGCGGCGACTTGGTCCGGAGCAAGCCTGACGCTGGCTGGATGGCCAGCCGGATCGGTGCCATGCACCGTAAGCACCTCGCTGGGGCCACGGTCTTCGATGGGTATGGCTGCGGCGTTCGGGCAGTCAAAATCAACCGTGGACATAGGCGCTGCGATGTAAAAGGGCACCTGGTTGTCGTGGGCGGCGAGCGCCTTGAGATAAGTGCCCACCTTGTTGGCGCTGTCGCCGTTGGCCGCAACCCGGTCTGCGCCGGTGATCACGACGTCTACCTCGCCACTTGCCAACAGGAAACCAGCAGCGTTGTCACTAATCAAGGTGTGGGGCACGCCTGCCTGACGCAATTCCCACTCGGTCAGCAGCCCCTGATTGCGTGGCCGGGTTTCCGACACCCAGACATGCACCGGCAGCCCGTCATCATGTGCGGCATAGACCGGCGCCAGTGCGGTGCCCGCGCCCAGCGTGGCGATCCAGCCGGCGTTGCAGTGGGTCATCACGCGCAAGGCCTGACCTTTGCGTGCAGCGGCCAGTTCGCGCCAGATTGTCAGGCCGTGCTCACCAATGGCGCGACAGGTTGCCGCGTCTTCATCGCAAATGGCTTGTGCCTCGCACCAGGCTGCTTCCGGGCGCGCGTCAGGCGACAAAGGGCGTAACACAGCGTCCATACGCCCCAGCGCCCAGTGCAGATTGACAGCGGTCGGGCGGGTCGCGCCAAGTACCTTGATAGCCTGTGTCAGGTGGGTGTCATCCGCGCCGGATTGTAGCGCGATGGCGACACCGAAAGCGGCGGTGGCGCCAATCAGGGGCGCGCCACGCACCTGCATGCTGCGGATGGCCTCGGCGACCGCTTCAAGGGATTCAAGGCGACACATCTGCACCACATAGGGCAGCAGGGTTTGGTCGAGAATGATGGCGCTGTCGCCATCACGGGCAAGCGTGGGGATGGGTTGTGTAAAGTTCATGCCCGGCATTCTCGCAAGTGCCGTGCTTTGAGACAATACACAGACTGAACATCAACCGGACGTATCCCATGCCGAGCTTCCCCGCCGCGGTGTCTTCGCGCTTGCCCAACGTGGGCACCACCATATTTACGGTCATGTCGCGCATGGCGCAGGCTTGCGGCGCCATCAACTTGTCGCAGGGTTTTCCGGACTTCAACGCGGAAGATGAGCTTTTTGCGCGGGTAGCGCATCACATGCGCTCGGGTCAAAACCAATATGCACCAATGGCTGGGGTGGCAGCGCTGCGTGAAGCCATTGCCGCCAAGGTGTCGCAGTTGTACTCCACTCGCTATGACCCGGAAACCGAGATCACGGTCACCGCTGGTGCGACACAGGCATTGTTTACCGCCATTACGGCCTTGGTGGCCGCAGGTGACGAGGTCATCGTGTTTGAGCCGGTGTACGACTCCTACGCGCCAGCCGTCGAGTTGCAGGGCGGCAAAGTTGTCCGATTGCGACTTGCCGCGCCGGACTACCGCCCGGACTGGGCGGCGGTGGCGGCAGCAATCAGCCCGCGCACCCGCATGATCATCATCAACTCACCGCACAACCCGACGGCCACCGTGTGGCAGACCGAGGACATGGCACAGCTTGCTGCTGTGACCCGCGACACCGGCATCGTGGTGTTGTCCGACGAGGTGTACGAGCACATCGTTTTTGATTGCGGTGTGCACCTCAGTTGCGCCGCTCATCCGGAGCTTGCCCAGCGCAGCCTGGTGGTGTCCAGCTTTGGCAAGACTTACCACATCACTGGCTGGAAGGTCGGTTACATCATTGGCCCAGCCGAGTTGATGGCCGAGTTTCGCAAGGTGCATCAGTTCAATGTGTTCACGGTCAACACGCCGGTGCAGCTAGCGTTGGCCGATTACATGCAGGACGCCGCCCGTCATCTTGGCTTGTCCCGGTTTTATCAGGACAAGCGTGATTTCTTTGTCTCCGCGATGCAGGGCTCGCGCTTCGAGCTGCTGCCATCACAGGGCACGTATTTTCAGTTGGCCCGTTATGACCGTATTTCGGATCAATCTGACACTGCATTTGTTGAACACCTGACGCGTGATGTCGGCGTGGCGGCCATTCCGGTGTCGGCGTTTTTTGCTGATGGCTTTGATCAACGCATCATCCGCTTCTGCTTTGCCAAGAACAATGACACCCTCGCGGCAGCATGCGAGCGCTTATGCCACGTCTGAGTTAGACTCAAGTGGGTGTTTTCAATTTCAATCCTGTGGTGGGCTGCCGGTGCGTAATCTGCTGATATTCATTCTTCTGCTTGTTGGCGTGTGGTGGATTCGTCGCGCCTTTGAGCGTTATACCCAATCAAAGCGACGGCAAGCTCAGGACATGCACAACGCGGAGCAACCCCAGGCGCGTTTGACCGAGCGCGTAGTCGCCTGCGAGCACTGCGGGCTGCATGTGCCAGAAAGCGAAGGGGTGCATGCCGGTGAGCATTTTTTCTGTTGTGACGAGCACCGTCGGCTCGGCGTTCGCGACGTCTCGGGTGACAACTGAGCAATGAGCCAACCGGTATTCTGGAGAAGCCTGGAGCCGCTGCGCATCATCGGCGTCTTCCGGCTCGTGGTTGCCGGATTGCTTTTCTGGGCTGGCGAGGACATGGGCCTGGGTGGGGAGTCGCGGCTGGCTTTTCTCGGCATCACGGTCGCTTACATGGGTAGCTCCTTGCTGCTGGGGTCCAGCGATCTGCTGACCCGCTTGGGTACAAAAAAGCTGACCACCCTGCAGTTCATGCTCGACATTCTGGTGCTGACCCTCATCATGGCGGTCAGCGGCGGTTTCAGGAGCGGAATGCCACTGCTGATGATGATGTATCTGGCTGCAGCAGGCGTGGTGAGCGAAGGACGTATTGGCCTGTTTCTGGCAGCGCTAGCTACCTTGGCGGTGCTTGCCGAAAACCTGTGGCGCATGATTGTCGATGCTGGCTCGCTCGAGTTCTTTCAGGTTGGGCTCACCTGCGCAGGCTTCTTCGCCATTGCGTTTACCTCGCACCTGCTCGCCAGTCGTGCCCGACGCAGTGAAGCTCTGGCCCAAGAGCGCGGCAAGGCGCTGGGTCAGCAACGCGCGATCAACGAGTTGATCATCGAAGACATGAATGATGGCGTGGTCGTCGTAGCCAGCGATGGCACCATCCGGCAGGCCAACCCAAGCGCCAGTGAATTGCTGGGTGTTGTGCTTAACCCCGGCCTGCGCTTCGAGCAGGTTGATCGCAAGTTTGCGCGACTACGGCAGTTGATAGGCGAGTCGGAGGGTAAGGTGCTGCCGCTTGGCGCTGACCAGCGTGAATTACGTTGCCGGGTGGTGCTGGCAGGTCAGCGTGACGAGTGGGGCGATGACGCGCGCGATGCGATTGTCTACCTGACCGATCAGGACGAAGTACGTCGGCAGGCTCAGCAGCTCAAACTCGCCGCGCTGGGGCGCCTGGTAACCAGCCTCGCGCACGAGATTCGCAACCCCTTGTCGGCCATACAACAGGCCTCCGACCTGCTTGTTGACGAGCGCGATGCCGACAAAAGAGATCGTCTTGTCGGCATGATTGACCGCAACGGCAAACGAATCGAGCGCCTGGTGCGTGACGTGCTCGCCGCTGGTCGTCAAAGCGCTTACCCCGAAACACTTGCACTCGGCGTGTTTGTCGCCGACATCATCGACGAGCTGTGTCTGCCCACGCCAGCGCAAGCCGCCATCTTTACAATGGTGATTGATCAACAACACACCATCGCCTTCGACCGTGCACATCTCCATCAGGTGCTCGGAAACCTGCTCACCAACGCAAGGCGGCATGCGACCGGAAAACCCGGCTCAATCAGCATTCATAGTCAGCAAGAATCCAGCAACACGGTCAGCCTGCATGTGATTGATGACGGCGACGGCATTGCGGATATACAACAAACACACCTCTTTGAACCCTTTCTCAGCAACGATCCGCAGGGTATCGGACTGGGTCTTTATATTGCGAGAGAGCTGGCAGAGATCAACGGCGCGCAACTGGGTTTTGTGGGCAACGAACCAGGCGCTCACTTTGTCATTACAGGACGAAGTCACACATGAACCCCAACAACGCAGCCGTCGGCAAGCTTCCCAGAGTGCTCATCGTGGATGATGAGCCGGATATTCGTGATTTGATCGAGCTATCGCTTTTGCGCATGGGTTTGGCCTGCGACAGTGCAGCCAACCTTGTCGAAGCACGGCAATTTCTGGCCCGCAGCGACTATGCACTCTGTCTTACCGACATGCGCCTGCCAGACGGCGATGGGCTGGAGTTGGTGTCTGAAATCGTCTCTAACCGTCCGCAACTACCGGTTGCCGTGATCAGCGCCTATGGCAGCATGGAAACCGCGATTCGTGCCCTTAAACTGGGTGCCTTTGATTTCGTGTCCAAGCCGGTTGAGCATCAAAACCTCAGAGAGATCGTGCAGCACGCCTTGCGCGTCGACACCGGCGACGGCGTTAGCCCCGAGCACAGAGGCAGCAAGCGGGAGTTCATCGGTCGCTCGGCCACGGCACAGGCATTGCGTGCGCAGGTTGTCAAACTGGCGCGAAGCCAGGCGCCGGTGTTCATTCATGGAGAATCGGGCACCGGAAAAGAAGTCATTGCAAGGCTGATTCACGAATCTGGTCCGCGAGCACACGCCCCTTTCGTGCCGGTCAATTGTGGCGCGATCTCGCACGAGTTGATGGAGAGCGAATTCTTCGGCCACAAAAAAGGCAGCTTCACCGGTGCCACGGCTGACAAACAAGGGCTGTTTCAGGCAGCCCATGGGGGTACGCTGTTTCTTGACGAAGTCTCCGAGCTTCCGCTATCCATGCAGGTCAAGCTGCTCAGAGCGATACAGGAGAGGGCGGTCAAACCCGTCGGTGCAGCAAACGAAGAAGCGGTCGACGTTCGAATCCTGTCGGCCTCGCATCGTGACCTTGCAGAGATGGTATCAAGTGGTCGCTTCCGGCAAGACCTCTACTTCCGGGTCAACGTCATTACCTTGCATGTGCCGCCCTTGCGGCAACGCCTGGAAGATGTCGCCGACCTCGCGCAACACATCCTTGCCAGACTGGCCAAGCGTGATGGCACCGCAGTGCGTCGGCTCACGTCGGCTGCACTCGCCGAACTACGCAAGCAGAGCTTTCCAGGCAACGTGCGCCAACTTGAAAACCTGCTGGAACGCGCCTGTGCCTTGTGCGAAGGTCACAACATCACCGAACTGGATATCGCGGTTGACGCCACCGAAACCCTCACGCAAACCGGCTTACACTTCAACTCAGAGCATGTTGACCATGACCTCCCGGCAGGCAGCGAGATCGAAGACGAAGAGTGCGAGCGCGTCTTGCGCGCCCTCGACGAAACCCGCTGGAACCGCAGCGAAGCCGCCAGACGCCTGGGCATGACACTACGCCAACTGCGATACCGGCTTCAAAAGTGGGGCATGGACTGATGCGAAACCTGGCCCGCAAGCGTTCATCTGTCAGCGGATGATTGCCACTCGTCCATCCGGTCGCTATGCTCAGGCTGACGCGACCCAACTATGCAGCGAGGTAAACCATGAGCCAGCCCCAAGCCAAAATCCCTTTCGGGCCTGATGATTATCTGGCCTGGGAGTCTGACCAGGCCGAGCGCAACGAATATGTCGACGGTGAAGTGTTCGCCATGAGCGGTGCATCGGACACCCATGTCACGATCGCCCTGAACATTGCAGTAGCGTTGAAGACCGCTTTACGCGACACCCCTTGCCGCCCCTTCATCTCTGACATGAAGGTGCAGGTTGAAGCCGCCAACTGTTTCTTCTATCCCGACATACTGGTCACTTGCGACCCACGTGATCGCAGCCCGCAAGCCAGCCACATCAAGCGTCACCCGGTTCTGATCATAGAGGTGCTGTCACCCAGCACCGAGGCTTTTGATCGCGGCGACAAGTTTGCCGCCTATCGTCAACTCGACACCTTGCGCGAGTACGTGCTGGTGTCAAGCGAGGCGCGTCGGCTGGATGTTTTTCGTCGTGACGACACCGGCCACTGGGTGCTATACCCCTTTGCCGAGAATGAAGCGCTCGAACTTGCCAGCGTCGAATTGCGCTGTCCGGTGGCTGAAGTGTTTGAAGGCATCGACCGCCAGTAGCACGCACGCATGCAAGCAGTCTGGCACGGGGCTTTCCATTTAAATTATCACGCCCCCCACACGCCGATTTCCAGTCCGTCATGACTGGCCTTGCGTTGCCAGATCTTCTTGTTCCACGACACACCCGGTTTGCGGTCGAAGATCACCAGATGGGCTTCGTCCGCGCCCACCTGCCGGGTGTAGTCTGCAGTCTGCTCCAGGCCGGTCTTGAGCACCTTGTCCAGACCACCCCGCAGGATCTTCAACTCGATCACCACCCGCTGCAACGGGCCATACATGCCCTGTTCAGGGTCCAGCGGCCATTCGATCAGCAAATCGGTGCGCTTGCGGCCCAAGCCGTATTCACGTGAGATCCGCCCGCCGCCGTTGATGATCCGTTGCAAAAAAGCCTGCATCAGCAACTGCGGAGCCGCCTCACGGTAGTCAAAGCCTTGCGTCCAGATGTCGGAATGCTCACGGAAGAATTGCTGAAAGGCGGCCAGCAGCTTGGGCATGTTCAACCGGTGGTCGGGGTCGATGTACCAGCTCTGCTCCTGGTTGGCGATACGGGTCTGGCTGATCCAGGTGAGCTCACGCGGGATAACTTCCTGATAAATCCGGTTGCTGATCCGCAGCGAAGGCCGGGTGACGATCAACCCCAGATCCTCGACATATTGCTGATCATCCGGTTTGACGGTATTCAGGTTGTCTGCTTCTTCACTGCTCAGCAGCGCGCTGATGACGCTGTGCACCCGGGGTTCTTTCAGCTTGTCACTGAGCTGATCCAGGTGCGTGGCCCGTGACTGGATCAAACGCTCACGGGCCTGTTTGTAAGCGGTCAGCGTGAGCCGGGTGCTGCGGTCCCGGGCTGCCCGGTTCTCCCAGGTCAGTTCATGCCCCAGCGCATTCACCAGCCAGGGCTGCCCACGGGTGTCTTCCCAAAGCTCCGGAAAGATCGCCTCATCAAACACCTGCCCGGTGGCCTCGGTATGCTGCAACCACAAGGCCCGGGTTTCAGGTTCAGTAAAGCTCCCCATGCGTAGCGACTTTGCCTTGATATTGAAGGCGCTGCCACCGGTAATGACCTGCGCGCCGTCCTGCTCCATCCGGTAATCCCGCACATCCCGAACCCCGCACAACACAATAGACTGCGGAAAAAACTCGGGCCGTTGCGCATAACCGGCGCGGATCTGGCGCAGCAGCGAAATCAGCGTGTCGCCTACCAGCGCATCGACTTCATCCAGCAGCAATACCGTGGGCTTGTTGCTTAGCCTTGCCCACTGACGCAGCAGTTGCGACAGTTGATCCAGGGGCTGATGCTGGCGCCCTTCAGTTGACCACCAACGGTTCAGGTTGGGGTCGCCAGTATAGTCTTCAATGCTGCGGGCAATGGCGCTGCAGGCAGTCGGGATACCCTGGGTTTCATCCCCTCGTGCAGCCTGAGCGCCTTCGATGTTGGCATAGGCACAGACATAGCCACCGGAAGCATTCAAAGCCTTCATCATTGCCAGCAGAGTGCTGGTCTTGCCGGTCTGGCGTGGCGCGTGGAGCACGAAATAACGTTGCTCCTGAATCAGTTGCTGAATCTCTTCCCAGTCCAGCCGGTTCAACAGATCAATGTGGTAATGCAACTCCGGCTTGATCGGACCTGCGTTGTTGAAAAAGCGTTCCATCCGGAGAAAATCCTTGCATAGAGGGCCCGGATCAGACTGGCATGAGCGGTGCCACTGCAATGCACGCCATCCATGGCCTTGAGCGCCACGTTGTCCGGTATTTGCGTTGATCTGGAGATTAACAGGAAACCTCAGTGAATACACTGGAGACAGGGGTAGCTGTGCTGCGGGTGCAGGCGTGATTTTGAAAGCAGGGGAGATGCCTGATCCCGCTCATGCCTGGCTCAGAAACCGTGCCTGGCTGATGATGGTGACGCCGTGAAACGGATCAAGCGCCAAAAGATCGGCATCGTCGATGATGATGGCATCCGCCTTTCCGGCAAACACCACATTCAGAAGCTTGTCATCCGTCGGATTACGGCAAGCCTCTGCTGTGTTCAAACCCAGAGTTGCGGGCTCAAGCCTTCAAGCTTATAGCTGGGGGAAGGCAGCGCTGTGACGTGACCCCTTGTTGGCGTGAGCCTTCAAGCTGAATATGCACAGCGGCGTGTCGCGGTTTGACAAGTTTGTCAAAAGTTGACAATAGCCGGAACGGCTTTTGTCATAAGCTGACTGTCATCCGCGAAAGGCCAGCGCTGAGTCTGGCGTGCCTGGTGAATTCAGCGTGACAGAAGTCACTGAAAACATGATGTAAAGCCAAATTTTAGCGTGTAGTTTTTGAGAGGTCGTGAATTATGGCACAGCGATTGCATAAACAATCATGAGCGACAGTTGTCGCCGGTTCATGACAACAGGAGAATTAAAATGAAAACGGTTCAGAAAGGCTTTACGCTGATCGAACTGATGATCGTGGTGGCGATTATTGGTATTTTGGCGGCTGTGGCGATTCCGGCGTATCAGGACTACACTGTTAGAGCTCGTGTATCTGAGCTTTTGCTTGCAGGTAGTAGCGTGCGCATGTGTGTCACTGAGGCATCTCAGATTGCAGGTGCGGTAGCTACTGGTAATTGTCGTGCTCCAGGGGTTGGTGGTATGGTTACAGCGACCTCGCTAGACGCTGGTGTAATTTTTGTTCAAGGAAATGCGGATACAGCTAATGCGATCATTCGTTTAACACCAACTTGGGACGCAGACTTGGGATCGGTTACTTGGGCATGTGCTGGAACTCCTGCTCGTGCTTTACCTGCAACATGTACGGCTGTGGATGGTTTGGTGATGCCTGGTGGTGGTGGTGGTGGTGATGATGATGATGATTAATCATGAAAGCAGGGTAAAAACGGGGTTGAAAACGGGGTCAGACACGATTTTCTTGAGCTAGCTGCATAGCACCATCTGGCCCCACTAAGAAAGCCCGCCGAGGTTCGCCCGGTGGGCTTTTCTATGTATAAATCCTGTATAAAACAGTATAAAACAGGGGACATATAAAACAGCATAAAACCGTAAAACCGGGGACAGACCACAATTTCAGGTAATCCGTTTCGGTTTCAAAGCGACTTTTCAGAAGCGCCATGCTTGGCGGGAAGAGTCACCGGAAACCACTCTCCATTATCTCGTCAATCCGCTCCAGATCAAGCAAGCCAGTTTTGGAGGCGCAAACCGGCAACGCGCTCGAATTCCCTCAGGTTGTTGGTGACCAGAACAAGGCCTTCGCTTCGAGCGTGGGCTGCAATGTGCAGATCATTGACCCCAATGGGTGTTACCTTGCGCTCAAGGTCTGCACGGATGTTGCCGTAATGACAGGCCGCCTTGCTGGTGTAGGGTAGAACTTCAAGCCTGGACAGAAAATCGGCAACCTGGTGCAGGTTATGTTCGCGCTGCTGGCTTTTTTCGGCACCGTGCAACAGTTCTGCTTCGGTGATGCTGCTGACGCACATCATGTCGGCCATACGATTGAAGGTATCCCGCACTTCCAAAGGGCGTCGTTTGATGACGTAGATCGCAATGTGGGTGTCGAGCATGTATCGAAGCATTAGAGAGGCTCACGCTCAGACTGGTGTTGGCTGGCACGCTCAGGCGGGAAGTCATCGCTGACGCCTTCATTTTCCAGGAAAAAGCTGTCCCAAGCGTGATTCAGCGGAGTCAGAATGCGTTCTTTGCCAAGTTTGCGTACAAGTACATGTTTGACACCGGATGCAAACCGTAGGTCTAGCGGCAGTCGTACGGCCTGTGTGCGGTTGTTTTCAAATACGGTTCCTGTTCGCATGATGCGCCTCTGAGCTGGATATACTCCGTATATGGCATTGCAAGTATAGCGTGGTGGGTATTCAGCCAATCGGTAGCGACTCAAAAAACTCATGAAAAACGGAGGCAGACACGATTTTTCCGCGAGCATTTATTCGGCTCATGGCTGTACAATAATCCTGTCCAAGTAAAAGGAAGTAGCCATGACCATCGAAACCACTTACAGCCAAGCCCGCGAGCAGTTCAAGACGCTCATGGATCGTGCGGTCGACGACCGTGAAGTGGTTCTGGTACGCCGCCGTTCCGGGGGCGCGGTTGCGATGATTGCCGCCGATGAGTTGCAGAGTTTGATGGAGACAGCGCACCTTTTGCGGTCACCGAAGAATGCTGAGCGACTGCTGGCGGCCTTGGCGCGCGCCCGTGCAGGCGATGTCACCCCGACCGCTGTTGATGCGCTTGAGAAGCACTATGGCCTCAAAGCCTGAGGCCAAGCGCGTCGCGGTGTTTCAGCCCGAGTTTCTGGAAGACTTGAGCTATTGGGTGGAGACGGAGCGTCGCACTGCCAAGCGGTTGCTGGAACTTGTGAGGGCAGCCTTACGTGATCCGTTCAAGGGCATCGGCAATCCGGAGCCGTTGAAGTACTTGGGCTCGGATGTTTGGTCACGTCGTATCACGCAGGAGCATCGCTGCGTGTATCTGGTGAAAGCGGATCGGATCGAGTTTCTGCAGGGACGTTACCATTACTGAATTAAAACCGGGGACGAAGCCGCGCTCAACAATAACATGGGGTCAGACTCTGCTCACTTTCTGACGGCAAGTTGCATGTCTGAGATGCAAGCCCGATGTAGTGCCGCGCAAGTGGGCCTTGAGCGCGGCAAAGCCGCTTACCGCAACGAGCGCATGGGCTTGCTCCCTTCGCTCTAGCCAGCGTGAATGCTGCTTGAATCAGTTACGCAATCCGTTCAGTGCTGTCCGTCCAGTTGCTGGCGCAGGGCGCGGACGTCGGTGAGGTCAAGCTGCGTTGCAGCGGCAATCTGTTCATCGTCGAGTGCGCGCAGACTGACGAGATTCCGGGCGATCTCCCGACGACTTTGCCGTTCGCGTTCCAAGCCTTCTTGCAGCCCTTTTTGCAACCCTTCCTGCCGTCCCAGCAGCAAACCCTTTTCGATGCCGATTCGTTCGG
>DAIMZH010000010.1:78372-87580 GCA_036734105.1 Azoarcus sp.
TGAACTCGGCAAACCAGTCTTCCAGTGCTTCTTTCCAGGGGCTGTCGTGGTCGGTGTCGCGGTCAGTGTCGTGCTCAGGGTGGGTGTCAGTCATGCTGCCTCAGAGTCGCTCGTTTCGGTGAAAGGAGCAGTCTATCCTGATGGCATCAAATGACTCAAGAGTCTGTCTGAATTGTGTGAAGAGCACGATTTCCAATCCATTCTGCCAAGCCCGGGGTTGTCCTCAGTCGATCGGTAGCGATTCGAAAACCTCGTCAAAGGTGGCGGCAAAATCGATTGATTTGAGGATCTGCCCGCGTTCGGCGTCGCGGGTGGCGAGCAGCCATTCGTCGTGTTCGGTGCGCCGGAAAATGTCGACGCGTTTGTGATCCGGGTCGATGAGGACGTATTCCTGAAGGGTCGGCATCTGCCGGCCGACGTTGAATTTTTCGCCCCGTTCATAGGCAGCGGTGGAGTCGGAGAGGACTTCGATGATGATTTTCGGGTGGCGCAGGACTCGCTCTGCCCGCACGTCTGCCGGGTAGCAGCAGGGTGAAAGCGTGTTTGGCCTGATCCAGCGCACGGCTCTGCAGTTGCTGTCTGTCGGCTACTGCTGGCTTGACTAGCTGAAAGTCGCAAAGGCATGCCTCTGCAATTGGCAAACAGGAAGTGAATGAGTTTTGGACGATTGCTGCTAGCATCACCTGTAGCAATATCCAACCAAGCCCACCCCGAGCCTGTTTTCATGTCTCATGTTCCGGTACTTCCCGTTGCTGCAAACGACCGTGGCGTGCGCGTCGCGCTGATTTTTGCGCTTGCCGCCGAGCGCTTGTCGCTTTACTACGAGCACGACCAGTGGATTACGGAGGCGCAGGGCGCGACGCTTGCTGCGGACTGGTTGGCGCGATCGAATCGTAACCTGCCGCTTGCTGAACGGCGCACGCTTTCAGCGCTCAGCGACACCTTGGCGTGTCAGGTGAAGGCGTCTGTGTCGCGCGAGGTCGGCCTGCATATCACCCACGACATGATGGAGGCGCTCGACCCTAACCACCAGTCGGAGCTTGCAGAATCCCTGATGACCGAGTGCGAACGTCTGCTCGACTCCGACTCTTAGTCGTGGATCTGGCGAATGGATGGATCAATGCAGTCAACGACCTTGAACGAACCTGAATGGAACCTGAGCGGAAGAGCGAGCGGGTTGGCAAGCTGTCGGACCTGAAGACTGATCTGCTGTGCATTGGGGCATCCGACACCTTGCGGTTTGTCAGGCAAGCTTGCGTTTGTCGCGTTCGATTATGGCGTAGGCTGAGTGGTTGTGAATGGATTCGAAGTTTTCGGATTCGACCGCGAAGGCAAGGATGCGGGTTTCCTGCATCAGCAAACCAGCTACATCGCGAACCATGTCTTCGACAAACTTTGGGTTGTCGTAGGCACGCTCAGTGACAAATTTTTCGTCAGGACGCTTGAGCAGGCCGTAGAGTTCACACGACGCCTGACCTTCGATCAGTTGCACGATCTCTTCAATCCACATGTGATCTTCCAGTTTGGCAGTCACTGTTACGTGCGAGCGCTGGTTGTGGGCGCCGTAATCGGAGATTTTTTTGGAGCACGGGCACAAACTGGTAACCGGCACGAGAACCTTGACGTCGAACTCGTAGTGACCGCCGTCATGAATCTCGCCGGTAAAGGTGACCTCGTAGTCCATCAGGCTTTGAACGCCAGAAACCGGAGCTGCCTTGTTGACGAAATACGGAAAGGTCATCTCGATGTGACCGGTTCCTGCTTCAAGGCGAACCAGCATTTCGCGCAGCATGGGTTCGAAGTTTTCGACCGATATCTCGCCTTCGCGGCTGTTGAGGATTTCCACAAAACGGGACATGTGGGTGCCCTTGAAGTTGTGCGGTAGTCCAACATACATGTTGAAGTTGGCAACGGTGTGTTGCACGCCACCGTTGCGATCGGCCACGCGCACAGGGTGGCGGATGGATTTGATGCCCACCTTGTTGATGGCGAGTTGACGAGCGTCTTCAAAGTTCTGGACGTCGGGTATGGCTTGCGCCTCTTTGGGCTTCATGTGCAGTTCTCAGTAATTTCCTTGATAGGCGTTGCATGCTATCAAGTCCGACAAATTTACTCAACTATTGGGTTGATCAAGCCGTTCAATCGCGGCCACCACGCCGTCGTGATCGAGTCCGACTTCGGCGAGGAGTTGGCTTTGTTCCCCGTGGTCAACGAAGCGGTCTGGTAGTCCAAGCCGCAGCATGCGCGGGCGCTGTGGCAGGGTGTCAATGACGCGAGACACCTCACCGCCAGCGCCGCCAATGACCGCGTTTTCTTCCAGTGTGACGATGAGATCATGGGTGGCCGCCATGTTGGCGATGCAGGTTTCGTCCAGCGGTTTGGCAAAGCGCATGTTAACCACAGTGGCGTCTAGGGTTTCGCCTGCCTGAAGAGCTGTGCCGAGCAAACTGCCAAAGGCGAGCAGTGCAATGCGTTTGCCACTGCGTCGTACTTCGGCCTTGCCGATGGGCAGCGTCTGCATGTCAGCAACTGGTGTTACTCCCAAGCCGCTGCCACGCGGATAACGCACTGCCACAGGGCCGTTGTGCTGATAGGCGGTGTAGAGCATCTGTCTGCATTCGTTTTCGTCGCCCGGTGTCATGACAACCAGGTTTGGTACGCACAGCAGGTAGGAAAGGTCGAAAACGCCGTGGTGGGTGGCGCCGTCGGCACCGACGACACCGGCGCGGTCGAGCGCAAACATTACCGGCAGGTTCTGCAGGGCGACGTCGTGAATGAGTTGGTCATAGGCACGCTGCAGAAAGGTTGAGTAGATGGCGACAACGGGTTTGCGCCCTTCACAGGCCAGACCGGCAGCGAAGGTGACGGCGTGTTGCTCTGCTATGCCGACATCGTGATAGCGATCCGGGTGCTCGGTGGCAAATCGCACCATGCCAGAGCCTTCGCGCATTGCCGGGGTGATGGCGACGAGTCGGTCATCCAGCTTGGCCATGTCGCAAAGCCAGTCACCAAAGACCTGTGTGTAGGTGAGTTTGCCAGCGCCTTTTCCGCCGTGAATGCCGGCATTGTGGTCAAAGCGGGAGACGCCGTGGTAAAGAATGGGGTCTGCTTCGGCAAGCTTGTAGCCATGGCCCTTGCGGGTAACGACATGCAGAAACTGTGGGCCGCGAAGGCGTCGCATGTTTTGCAGCATCGGAACCAGGGCATCGAGATCGTGACCGTCTACCGGACCATAGTAGTGGAATCCGAACTCTTCAAAGAGGGTTCCGGGGGTGATCAGGCCCTTGACGTGTTCTTCTACCTTTCGGGCAAAGTCGCGAACAGGCGGGGCAATGCCCAGCACTTTTTCACCGGCGCGACGGGCTGCGTTGTAGGTGCGCCCGCTGAGCATTCGAGCGAGAATGCCGGTAAGCGCACCAACCGGTGGTGAGATGGACATCTCGTTGTCATTGAGGATGACGAGCAGGTTGGTGTTTGGGGTGACGCCGGCGTTGTTGAGCGCCTCAAATGCCATGCCGGCAGACATGGCGCCGTCACCGATAACGGCGATGGCCTGGCGCCTTTCACCCTTGTCGCGTGCAGCCACCGCCATGCCGAGTGCGGCTGAGATCGAGGTAGAGGAGTGTGCTGTCCCAAACGTGTCGTATTCGCTTTCGCAGCGACGCGGAAAGCCCGAGATGCCGCCGTAATGGCGTAGCCCTGACATGGCTTCACGTCTTCCGGTCAGTATCTTGTGCCCATAGGACTGGTGACCGACGTCCCAGACGATGCGGTCGCTTGGAGTGTCGAACACATAATGCAGTGCGATGCTGAGTTCGACTGTGCCGAGGTTGGAAGACAAGTGGCCACCAGTCTTTGATACCGACTCAATGAGAAAGGCGCGTAGCTCGTCGGCCAACTCGGGGAGTTGAGCGCGTTCAAGTAGGCGCAGATCGGACGGGGCTTCGATTTGCTTGAGCAGGTCGTAGGCGGACATGATGACGTCCCGAGTGAGGGGTCAGAATCTTCGATTGACGATAAAGGCTGCGAGTTCGCGCAGGCGGTTTGCTACATGGCCGAGAGGGGCCAGAGTGGCATCGGCTTCGGATTGTAGTTCATCCGCCAGTGCTCTGGCTTCGTCAAGGCCGAGCAGGCTGACGTAAGTGGGTTTTTCATGTTGGGCGTCCTTGCCGGCTGTTTTGCCCAATGTGGCGGTGTCGGAGTTGGCATCGAGGATGTCGTCGACCACCTGAAACAAAAGCCCGACCAGTTTGCCGTAGCGATCTAGCCGGAAAAAGGTGTCTGGCGCACAGCAGCCGCAGTGAGCCCCAAGCGCCACTGAGGCACGGATGAGGGCGCCGGTTTTGCGGATGTGCATGAACTCCAGCGCTTCTCGGCTGATTGCTTGTCCGACCGATGCGAGGTCGATGGCTTGACCGCCCGCCATGCCGCGTGAGCCAGAGGCACGTGCCAGCAGGTGGGCCATTGCCAGCCGCTGGGTGGCTGGCAATGCAGAGGGTGTGACATTACCGCCCGGCGGGTCGTCAGAAGCGCACAGGAGCTCGAATGCCAGTGTTTGCAGGGCGTCGCCGGTCAGAAGGGCGGTCGCTTCGTCGTACTCGACATGTACGGTTGGTTTGCCACGCCGCAAGGCGTCGTCGTCCATGCACGGCATATCGTCGTGGACCAGCGAGTAGGCATGGATAAGTTCGACTGCGGCGGCCGCTCGGTCCAGTTCGCTGGGATCGGCAGCAGCGATTTCGCCTGCGCCATGCACCAGCAGCGCGCGCACCCGCTTGCCACCGCCAAGTACAGCATAGCGCATGGCTTCGTGCAGTCGGTCGGGGTTGGTGTCAGCAGACGGGAGATGCAGGCCGAGCGCGTTCTCGGTGCGTGTCTGGATGTCACTCATCCAAGTAAAGAAGTCGCTCATGACTGGCCTGAGGTTTGATCGGGTGCAGCAAGGTGTTGGACGAGTTGGTCACCTTCCAGCCGGAGCAGGCGCTGCTCTGCATCATCCAGGGTGCGCCGACAGTATTGCAACAAGTCTACGCCACGTTGATAACGATCCAGCCCCTGTTCAAGCGAAAGGGACGAAGCTTCCATATCGACGACGATCTTTTCGAGCTCGGCGACGGCAGCTTCGAAGGACTTCGGCGAGGTCGAGGCTTTTGTCATTTTTGTGTGGGGGCATTCCAAAGCACCAAACATAACCGATGGACGCACTGGCGGTCAAATTTGAATTGCAGTAATATCGCCTGTTCTTTTACCGGATTTCTTGTTTTTGTCGAGGGGGTTCGGGCATGTCCGATCTGGCTTCAAGGGTGCAACTGGCTCCGGGGGTATCGCAGCTTCCGGTGTCAGCATATTTCGATGAGAAGGTTTTCGAGCTGGAGAAGCGTCTGCTTTTCGATGGCGGGCCTTGCTACGTCGGTCATGAGCTGATGGTGCCGGACACCGGTAGCTATCGTTCCCTTGAGTGGTTGGACCATTCCAAGCTGCTGATGCGCACCGACCAGGGTGTTCATTTGATGTCCAATGTTTGCCGACATCGTCAGGCCATCATGCTGGAAGGTTCGGGCAAAACCGATCACGTGGTGTGTCCGGTGCATCGATGGACCTACGACCAGCAGGGCAGCTTGCTGGGTGCGCCGCATTTTCCTTCCAATCCGTGCCTTAATCTGAAACGGGACAACCTGGAAAGCTGGCAAGGCCTGCTGTTCAACGGGCCTCGTTCTGCCAACCATGACCTGGCCGACATGGCTGTTGCGCCGCAATTCGACTTTACCGGTTACAAGCTGGATCGCGTCGAAATTCACCATTGCAATTACAACTGGAAGACCTTCATCGAGGTATACCTCGAAGACTACCATGTTGTACCTTTTCACCCTGGTTTGGGCAGTTTTGTAACTTGCGACGATTTAAGCTGGCAGTTTGGCGAGTGGTATTCGGTGCAGCGTGTTGGCATCACGTCTTTGCTCAAGCCAGGCAGCGATACTTACGCCAAGTGGCACAAGGCAGTGTTGGACTACTACGGTGACGAGCGCCCGAAGCAGGGAGCCGTGTGGCTCACCTATTACCCGAACATCATGGTCGAGTGGTATCCGCATGTGCTTGTCGTGAGCACGCTGATTCCGACTGATGTGAACAAGACCACCAATGTCGTGGAGTTCTATTACCCCGAAGACATCGTCGAGTTCGAGCGCGAATTTGTCGACGCCGAGCAAGCCGCCTACATGGAAACTGCCATTGAAGACGACGAAATTGCCGAGCGCATGGACAGGGGGCGTTGGGCTTTGTTGCAGGAGGGTCGTAACGAAGTAGGTCCGTATCAGTCGCCGTACGAGGACGGGATGCAGCACTTTCACGAGTTTTACCGTCGGATCATGGTGCCACATCTCTAAGCATGGGTGATTTTTTGCTGAAGAGGGGCGCTGATTGAATATCAGGCGCCCCTTTCTGCTTCAGGTGCCGGTGTGTAGCTCTTTGGGAATCGGAAACACTACCTTCTCGGGCACGCCGTCCAGCGTGCGGACATGCCTGGCACCGAGTTCGCGCAGCTTGGCAACAACGGCGCTGACCAGCACTTCGGGTGCTGAAGCGCCAGCGGTCACCCCAATGCGCTGTTTGCCTTCCAGCCAGGATGGATCGATGGCGTCCGCGTTGTCTATGAGCCAGGCAGGCACGCCGCGCAGTTCGGCGACTTCGCGCAGACGATTGGAGTTGGAACTGCTGACTGAGCCGACGACGAGCACTGCGTCGACCTGTGGTGTCATGAACTTGACGGCATCCTGACGGTTTTGCGTGGCGTAACAGATGTCATCTTTGCGTGGCCCTACGATCGTCGGAAAACGACGCCGAAGTGCCTCGATGATGGCAGAGGCGTCGTCCATGGACAGCGTGGTCTGGGTGACAAATGCTAATTTGTCCGGATTGCTGATGCGTAGATGCTGGACGTCCTCAACGGTTTCGACAAGGTAAACGCCGCCTGCTGCCTGACCCATGGTCCCTTCGACTTCTGGGTGACCTTTGTGGCCAATCATGATGATCTCACGATCCTGCTCGCGCATCCGGACAACCTCGAGGTGAACCTTGGTTACCAGAGGGCAGGTAGCATCAAAAACCTTGAGTCCGCGTGCTTCTGCCTCCCGGCGCACTGCCTGCGACACGCCGTGTGCGCTGAAGATGAGGGTGTTGCCGGAGGGTACGTCTTCAAGTTCGTCGACAAAAATGGCGCCTTTGGCTCGCAGGTTGTCGACAACAAATTTGTTGTGTACGACTTCGTGCCGGACGTAAATGGGCGCGCCGAATTTTTCGAGTGCGCGTTCGACGATCTCTATGGCGCGTTCCACGCCAGCGCAGAAGCCGCGCGGGGTGGCCAGTAGAACTTCTTTGTCGCTCATGTTGGGGTCACCTTTTATGGGCTTACATTGTGCCGATGATACGCACCTCGAAGCGGATGCTTTTGCCGGCTAGTGGGTGGTTGAAGTCGATCAGTGCGCTTTGTTCGTCCACTTCGCGAACCAGCCCGGAATAGCGGGAACCATCGGGCGCGGTGAATTCCATGATGGACATGGCTTCGAGATCGGGTTCAGGAATGTGGCGGCGTTGCACGCGTTCGACCAGATCGGGGCGCCAGTCGCCAAAGGCCTGCCCGGGTTCTAGATCGAATACACGTTCGGCGCCTGACTCCAGGCCGGTGAGCAGAGCTTCAAGACTGGCCAGGAGTTCGCCGTTGCCGAGTTGCAGTGTGGCCGGAGTGCCGTCAAAGGTGCTGACCAGCGGCTGCCCGTTTTCGAGGGTAATTCGGTAGTGCAGGGTCACCAGACTGTTGGCTTGGATGGTGTCGCTCAAGATGAGGTCTCCGCAGGGCGTTGTGGCCAGAACTGCGACAGCAGCATGATGACCACACCCACCGTAATGGCCGAATCGGCCACGTTGAAAGCCGGCCAACCGTAGCGGCCGATGTGGAAGTATAGAAAATCAACTACCGCGCCGTACAGCAGTCGGTCAATGACATTTCCGATGGCTCCGCCAATGATCAGCGCAAAGGCCAGCGGCAGCGCTTTTTCGTGTTGGTGCTGGCGCAGCATGACGAGCAACCAGCCACAGATCACGACGGCGAGGCCGATAAAAAACCAGCGTTGCCAGCCTCCCTGATCAGCAAGAAAGCTGAATGCCGCGCCTGGGTTATAGACAAAAACGAGTTGAAAAAAACTGGTAACGGGGATGAACTCCCCATAGCTCATGTTGCTGATTACTGCGAGCTTGGTCAGTTGGTCCAGCACGATGATCAGTGCGGAGAGCATCAGCCAGCCTGCAAATCGCTTGCTCATGGTGGCTCAGGCGTGCGTACGGCTTTCGCCGTCGCCGAACAGGTTGGTGTGGCAGCGGTTGCACAGGCCGGGGTGTTCGGCGTGACTGCCAACGTCTGCTACGTAGTGCCAGCAGCGCTCACATTTTGCGTGGGTGAGCGCCTCGGCTTCCATGCCTTCGGCTTCCGGGCTGGCGACTTCGGTTAGTTCTGCGGCTGAGGTGATCATGACGAAGCGCAGATCATCACCCAGCGAGCTGAGTACGGCAAAGCGCTCACCAATGGCGCGCAGGCTGAGTCTGGCCTGCAACGATGAACCGATGTGACCATTGACACGCAACGTTTCGAGTGTTTTCTGGGCTTCGGCGCGGGTTTCGCGGATGAGTGACCAGCGTGCCATCAAGGCGTCTTCGCCCTCAGCTTCGGGCAGGGTGTGGAAGGTGTGAAGCATCACGCTGTCGTCTGTACCATCACCGACAAGTTGCCAGATTTCTTCAGCGGTGAAGCTCATGATGGGGGCCATCAGCGTGACTACGCTGCGGGTGATATGCCACAGAGCGGTTTGCGCCGAACGGCGAGCGAGTGAGTCGGGCTGGGTGGTGTAGAGACGATCCTTGAGGATGTCGAGATAGAAGGCACCGAGGTCTTCCGATGCGAAGATCTGCAGCGCCTGAACAGCCTTGTGGAACTCGTAACGCTCAAAGTCAGCCGTGACTCTGGCTTGCAGGCGACGGGTGAGGGCCAGCGCATAGCGGTCGATGTCCAGCCATTGTTCAACCGGCACTGCATGACGTTCGAAGTTGAAGTCGGAGGTGTTGGCAAGCAGGAAGCGCAGCGTGTTGCGCAGGCGGCGGTAGACTTCAACGACGCGGTCGAGAATCTCGTTGGAGATGGTCAGTTCACCGGAGTAGTCGG
>DAIMZH010000011.1:0-72130 GCA_036734105.1 Azoarcus sp.
GCACCGGTTACCACGACTTACGACCTCAGCTTCAGCACAAGCGGACAAAGCATCTGGGGGTCGGGTGAATCGTTCCGATTAAACGAAACCAAATTCATCGGAGTCGCTTGGGAAGACAAGAACGCCGGAATAAATGCCATCGTTGGGGATGAAGACAGCAACCTTTTCAATCCTTTGCGTGAAGTTTACGACGTTGCATTTGCCGCCTGTCGCGGTCTGGGGTTTTCTTCAAGCGTCTGTATCAACGGCCAGAGTGCACGAGCACCGGTACCAAGGCTCGGCTCGCGGCCGTCGGTGCGATCCTGTGGCAAGTACGCATTCGCTTGCCACGCAGCCAGACTTGGCGACCTGACCAAAAGGGTTGCTTACGACACTGCGTTTGCCACATGCAGGCTTGGCTTTTCGGCTAGTGTTTGCCGCAATGGGCAGTCGGCACGGGTTCCGGTGCCCGCGCTTGGTTCGGCCCCTCCGGAATACCTTAGCATTGACACCCGTACCGGGTTTGCAACCAATGCCAACACCGACGGCAGAGTCGGCCTCGAACTCGGCCTTGAAATTGACAGCGGCTCGGTCGATGCAACCGTTTCCTATCAGGTCAGCCTGGACATCCCTGACACGACGCTTGCAGGCGCGTCAAGAACGGTCGACTTCAATCCGCAGAGCGCCTTCGCTGGAGACAACACACTTGAAACCCGCTTTTCGACACTGCAGTTGTCGGTGGACGCCATCATGGAGTTGTCGGGCAGCGTAACCGCCGAAGGTTGCTTGCTGTTGACCGGCTGTGCCACTGGCGGGGTGTCGTTCGACATCAATGAACGTGCCTCGGTATTGTCGTTCAACGAAGATGGGGCTGGCGGCATCGAGTTGCTCGGACTGACGCCTTCGCACCTCGGTGTCGATGTAGATGGCTTTCCGGTCGATCTGGACATCGCCGGTCTGGCAACCGCAACGCTTCACCTTCCGCAACCAAATGCAAGCGGCGGCCTGGACGCCGCGAACTCTACACTCAAGGCCCAAGGTCAGGACGATCTCGTCGACCTGATTCTTGATCTTGACAACATAGTGGCCACCTCGGCCGGCGTTCCAGGACTGTTCGGTAACAGCTTCGACATTCCCGCCATTGGCGAGGTTGGATTTGACATCATCAATGTTGAGATGGGTCCCACTATCGACCTGAAGCAAGAGTTCGAACTGTCGCCCACCCTTTTTGTTGAGCTGGTGTTTGACAAGGCAGTGGAGATCGGCGGCATGATCGTCAACAGCTTCAGGTCAGCCTGGGACGCCTTGCCCTCAATCACCTTTCTAGATGACATCACAACGGTTACGCCCACTTTCTTTCTCGAAGCTGACCTGTTCAACAGAACTCTTCTGGATTTCGACCTGGCGTTCGGGATAGACCTGTTGCAGGTATATTACGACTTTGGCCTTCTTGGCGATGGTAGTTTCGGTATTGGAAATGTCCTTGACCAGGCCGTGAACCTGTTCGACTCACCGGCATTCTTCAGCAGCCTGTTTGGCCTTGGAGGCTTCAACCTGCAGGAAGGCAACAGCTTTGTCATGGATTTCAGCTCACAGGCGGCAGCGCCGGCAGCAATGTCCTTCAGCGCATTCAGCCGGTCCAATCCAATCGTTGCGTCGGCCAACCCGATACCGGAACCAAGAACGCTGTTGCTGGTTGCGCTTGCCATGTTCGCGGCGACCATTGTCGGCACAAGACCCCGTCGATCAGCGACGAGGGTGCACGGATGAAGCACACGGCATTGCTGTGCTTGTCGCTGCTGTTTCCGGCGATGAGCACAGCGGCTGATTCGGCCAACCGCTTTGCAATGAAAGGGGCTGGGCTCCTGCCCTGCCATGTGCTGGTGACCGAGCGCAACAAGGGCTCCGATGCCTACTATCTGATCGCTGGCTGGGTGGAAGGTTATACGTCTGCCTACAACAAGCTGTCACCCGACACCTATGACGTGCTGGCATTCGAGTCGCTGGAGATGGTGCTGCTGGTCATGAACAATCACTGTGAGTCCAATGCCGACGACCGCCTTCACGGCGTACTCGACTCGATGCTGTCGACTTTCGCCGACGATCGAGTCCGTCATGAGTCTCAACGGGTTGAGATTGTCGAAGGCGAACGCAGGACGCACCTCTATCGCGAAACGATTCGTCGCATACAATCCAGATTGAGAGTGCTGGGGCTGTACGACCAGGATGTCGACGGCAGATACACCGACGCAACACGCGCCGCAATTGTGGCGTTTCAGTCGGATATCGACTTCGAACCAACCGGTTTTCCTGATCAGGCAACACTCTGGCGCTTACTGCGCGACTAGTTCCGCCAAACCACTGACTCACCCGCCCAGCCCAAAACACCAGGCAGCTCAGACCCGCTGCGGGCAGGCCTGAGCTGCCTCTCAAACCATGCTGCGCAGCTCCCTCATCAGCACCGACAACATCGGCGGCTCAATGCCCTTGCTAGCCTTGATCTCGCCAAGCAACTGATCATAACGCTCGACGTGGAAGGCATTGCGTTTTGCCCAGTTGGCGACGATGTCAGCACCAAGCTCGCTCTCGGCACCCTGCCGCAAGGCGTCACTTGCCAGAGAACGAGCCTGGCTGGACAAATCGACACGTAGCGCGCTGCGTGCGAGTGCCTGCCAACGCGAGCTCGCTGGCAGAGCGGTAATCTGGCGAGCCATCCAGTGCAGGTCCAGTCGGCCGCCCAGCGCAAAGTACACCCCGGCCACGAGCGATTCCGGCTTGGCGGTTTCAGCGGAGATTTCAACCAGGTCCAGCGCGGAGTAAAGCTCATCCAGTGACGCGATGCGTTGCGCCAGCGCCTCTGGCACGCCACGGGCGATGAAGTGACCAGAAGCGGCGTCGAGTTCATTCCGATATGCGTCGGTGACCACCGTATGCAATTCGGTGGCCAGCGCCGCCACCCCGGTCGAGAAGTGTGCCAATGTTGCCTCAATATCCTGCAGCCATTGGCGATGTCGTAAAAACCAGGTGGTGCCGCGCATCACCAGACGCCCGGTAGCGATGATCATCTCGGTTTGCAAGGCGTTGTCAATCTGGTTGTCCAGTGCCTCAATGCCACGCCAGATCGACACCAGATCGAACACCTCCCGGGTCGCCATGTAGGCGCGCACGATGTCGGTTGCATTGGCACCATATTCCGCGCGCAGGCGGTGCACAAAGCTGGCACCAACCCGGTTGACCATGCTGTTGACCACATGCGTGGAGATGATCTCGCGGCGCAGCGGGTGCCGCGAGATCTGTTCGGCAAATCGCTCACGCAATGGCTGTGGAAAGTAACGATGCAGCGCCGTACGGATATAGGGGTCCTCCGGCACATCGGAGGCCAGTACGTCGTCGTAGAGTTCGATCTTGGAGTAAGCCAGCAACACCGCGAGCTCCGGCGTCACCAGGCCGACGCCTGTGCCCTTTCGTTCGACAAGAGCCTCGTCCGTGGGCAGAAACTCTATCTTACGGTTCAGGCGACCTGCGTTCCCAAGCCGACGAATGAAGTCGGCGTGCTCATCAGTCAGCGCCACACCCAGCGTGCGCATCACCGACAACACCTGTGTCTGCGCATAATTGTCGCGCAGCACCAGCGACGCCACCTCGTCGGTCATGTCTGCCAGCAGTTTGTTGCGTTGCTTGAGGGTCAGTTCGCCCTCGGCAACCACGCTATTGAGCAATATCTTGATATTGACTTCGTGGTCGGAGCAATCGACCCCTCCCGAGTTGTCTATGGCATCGGTGCTGATCCGACCGCCACCCAGTGCGTATTCGATCCGGCCAAGCTGGGTGACGCCCAGATTGCCGCCCTCTCCCACCACCTTGCAGCGCAAATCAGCACCGTTGACCCGCAAGGCATCGCTGGCGCGGTCTCCCACCTGTGCATCAGTCTCGCTGGTGGCCTTGATATAGGTGCCAATGCCACCGTTGTAGAGCAGATCAACCGGAGCGCGCAGTATGCAGCGGATCAGTTCATTGGGTGTCAGGCTGGCAGCCTCGATGCCGAGTGCTGCCCGCGCCTGCTCGGACAAGGAAATGGATTTGGCGCTGCGCGGCCACACGCCACCGCCCTCCGAAATCAGGGACTTGTCGTAGTCATCCCACGATGAGCGCGGCAGGGCAAACAGGCGGCTGCGTTCAGTCCAGCTTGCTTCTGTGTCGGGAGCGGGATCGATGAAGATGTGGCGATGGTCAAAAGCTGCAAGCAGTCGAATCTGTCTGGACAGCAACATGCCATTGCCGAAGACGTCGCCCGACATGTCGCCAACGCCGACCACCGTGAAGGCTTGAGTCTGGGTGTCGACACCCATCTCGCGGAAGTGGCGCTTGACCGACTCCCACGCGCCCCGTGCAGTGATGCCCATCTTCTTGTGGTCATAGCCCACCGAACCACCGGAGGCAAACGCATCACCCAGCCAGAAGCCGTATTCGGCAGCCACTTCGTTGGCGTAGTCGGAGAAAGTGGCTGTGCCCTTGTCAGCGGCCACCACCAGATAGGGATCGTCGCCGTCATGGCGCACCACATCGGGCGGCGGCACCACCTCGCCCTTCACCAGGTTGTCGGTGACATCGAGCAAGCCGCTCAGAAACATGCGATAGCAAGCCACACCTTCGGCCAGATGAGCCTCTCGGCCACCCTCGGCTGGCGGTCGCTTGGTCACAAAGCCACCTTTTGAGCCCACCGGCACGATGACCGCGTTCTTGACGATCTGCGCCTTGACCAGCCCCAGTATCTCGGTCCGGAAATCCTCCATCCGGTCGGACCAGCGCAAACCGCCACGCGCCACCTTTCCGCCGCGCAAATGCACGCCTTCTATGCGCGGAGAATAGACAAATATCTCGAACATCGGCAAGGGCTGCGGCAAACCGGGGATCGATGCGGGATCAAGCTTGAAGGACACATAGGACTTGTACTGCCCGCTCTTGTCGCGCTGATAATAGTTTGTGCGCAGCGTCGCGCGGATGAGCGCGAGAAACTGCCGGATGATGCGGTCCTCGTCAAGGTTGGACACTGCATTCAGCGCACGCTCGATGCCGGCCTCGCGCTTCTCCATGGCCTTGTCGCGGCTTCGAGACAGGGCCGGATCAAACCTGGCCGCAAACAACTCGACGAGCTGGCGGGCAATATCGGGATGCGCCGCCAGGGTCTGTTCCATATAGGCCTGACTAAACGGAAAGGTGCCCTGCTTCATGTAGCGCGCATAGGCGCGCAACAGGCTGACCTCCCGCCAATCGAGTGCTGCGAGCAGAATCAGGCGATTGAAGTCGTCGTTCTCCACCTCAGCGTGCCAGACCCGCAGGAAAGCATCCTGAAACAATGGACGCAGCTTCTCCATGGACAGGTTTTCGGCCCCTTGAAAACTCAGGCCAAAGTCATGTATCCACACCCGTCGGCCATCAACACGGTCGACCTCTGCGGGAAACTCATCGACCACACGCACACCCATGCGTTCGAGCATGGGCAGACTGTGTGACAAAGCGACCGGTGCCCCCAGGCGATAGAGTTTGAAGTTGAGCCGTCCCGGCTCTGCCTCAAGCGGCACATAGAGACTCATGCCCAGACTGTTCTGGTCGACCAGCGACTCCATTTGCTCGATGTCGAACACCGCCACCCGGGCGCCGTGTGTCTCGCGATAGCCAGCAGGGAAGCCGTCACCATAACGCCGACTCAGCGCCATGCCGCGCTCCTCTCCATAGTGCTCGATCAGGGCACGCTGGACTTCATCTTCCCAGCGCCGCGAGACGCTCACCAGACGCCTTTCCAACTCGCGCGTATCCACTTGCGGAATCACTCCGTCCCGGGTGCGTACGATGATCAGAATGCGGGCCAGCGCAGATTCGGAAAAATGCACATCAAACTCGGAGGCCACCCCATTGAAGGCGTCCATCAGCAGATTCTGCATGCGTCGCCGCTGTTCGGTGTTGTAGTTTTCGCGGGGCACGTAGATCAGGCAGGACACCGAACGGCCAAACGGGTCACGCCGAACAAATAGTCGCGTGCGTTGACGCTCGCCAAGGCGAAGAATGCCGATGGCGTGCTGATAGAGATCGTCTGCTTCGATCTGAAAAAGCTCATCGCGCGGGTAACGCTCGAGGATAGTGGCCAAGGCCTTGGCCGCATGGCTACGTGGCAGAAAACCCGCTCGCTCGAATACTGCCTCCACCTTGCGCCGCAGCACCGGAATGCGGAAAGGACTGACGCTATAGGCGGTCGACGCCAACAGGCCGATGATTCGTCGCTCGCCCGTCACCGCCCCCTTGTCGTTAAAAGTGCGCACTCCGATGAAGTCGAGATAACCCGGCCTGTGCACTACCGAGCGGGTCGTCGATTTGGACAGCGTGAGCAGCGTGGGCTGATGCGCCAGCGCCTTGATCTCGCTTGGCAACGCAGAGAAAGCACGAGACACCTGCTCCTCACCGGTGTCTCTCAGCAAGCCCAGCCCAGAACCGGTCTTGACACACAAGGCCTCGCCATCAGCCTGCTCCCGCAACTCATAATCCCGGCAACCCAGCAAAACAAAATTGTCGTCAAGCACCCATTGCAGATAGCGTTCCACCTCTTCGGCGACAGCATCGCCCGAGGCTTCATGCTGCAATTCAGCGGCAATCTCGACCACACGCTCACGCATCGGCTTCCAGTCGTCCACCGCCAGGCGCACCTGCGCCAGCACGCTCTGCAGGCCGGTGCGCAAGGCTTCAAGGTCGGCTTCATCGGTTCTACGGTCAAGTTCGAGGTGCATGACCGACTCATATGAAGCCTCGACATCAGCCTTGTCGGCGTCATTGGCCAGAGCCAGCCACTGCCCATGAGCGTCGCGCGCCACCCGCATCACCGGATGAATGATGAGATGAAGCGTGAGCCCTTGGCGATTTACTTCCATCGTGACCGAATCGACGAGGAAGGGCATGTCGTCACCAACGATCTCGACCACCGTGTGGGTTGACTCCCAGCCGTGCTCGTCAAGACGTGGGTTGAACACACGCAGCTTGGTACCACCCGCATGTTTGCGTACAAACTGCCACTGACTCAGCACCATGCCATACAGGTCGGACTCGACCTTGTCGGCGATGTCTTCGATGTCGACCTTGTCGTAAAAGCGTCGCGCAAAATCCTCAACAAGCCCGGACTGGTTTGACGGCATCCGGTTGCGTATCTGCTCCAGCACGGCATCGATTGCGGCGGCGATTCCGGTTTCGTTTTCCAACATATTGCCTCCTCGCTTGTTCGGACAGACTCACGTCCGCCCCGCCCGGCGCGATGGAAGCGGTATCCGATTGCGGCCGGGTACCAAACCAACAGCGTAGGGAAACGAGCGGTCAAGCAATAGAGGGGTTTATCCTAACCACGGGTAAACCCGATGCTGAAATGATGGCCAGGCTTTAAACCAGGGAGGGACCGGTGACGATGCGGATTGCATCAGCCTCGTCGATGGGCACCGAAGCATTGCCAAGCACGTATTCGACCAGCCACGCCCTGAGCAATGCGGACTGCTCATCGGTGATATCGTCAAACAGGCAGCCAACTTGCTCACCTGCCGGTGAGTTCAGATAGTTGACCACGCGCGCGAACACATGGATGGATTCAGCCTTGCCAGCGCACATCAACACCAACGCAAAGCGTTGCCCCTGCGAAGCGGCTGACGCCGGTAAGGCAAAACCAGCCAGCGACAAATCTATCAGCGGCCAGCGCCGACCAGAGATCACACAAAAAAAGGTGGCGTCGGCCAGACCCGATGTAAAAATGCGCTGGATCTGCCGTCGCTCCAGAGGTAGATCCTCGTTGGTGTCACTGCTCATCTCATGTCCCCGTGATGTCAGGCAGGCCTGACGACGCTTCAGGCTGCAGCCCTGACTCGCTGGATAAGCTGGTCCGCCACTTCAAGCGTTGCCTGATGGCTGCCAGTCATGGATGCGGAGGTCAGATAGCGCCCACCAACCGCCAGCGTCGGCACACCCTGAACACGGTAAGCCCGTGCGATCTGGTCGGCACGCTGCACCTGCGCCTGCAACGCAAAGGACTTGTAGATATTGATGAAACCCTGGTGGTCCAGATCGAAACGCTTGATCCAGTCTGTTACGCCGCTCTCATTGTGAATCGGCAAACGTCTGTCCTGCACCGCCTCGAAGATTCCGTCTTCGAGTATGTCGAGCGTGCCTGTGCGTTCAGCGGCGTAGTAGAGCCGCGCCAAACCACGTAGCTGTTCATTACCCCAGATGGCGGGCACCTTGACCAGCACCACATCATCGGCAAGACGCTTGCTCCAGTCCTTGACCAGCGGATGAAAGTTGCGGCAATGCGGGCAACCATAATGGAAAAACTCGATGACCTCGATCTTGCCTGCCACTTCGGGAGGAATCGGGTTGGCGAGCGCCTGAAACTGCTCCTGCGACTGAGCAAACACAGCCGGGGCTGCAGCGCCTGCCATTGCAAGCGCACCAAGCTGAACAAGTACCTGACGGCGATTCATGAGCGAACTCCGTGATCAAATTGAGAAAACAGGTGCAAGTCAGGGACTGACTCGCACCAGCGAGGCGCTAAGACCGATGTTCGCCACCCGTGCGCGCATGTCGGACATATCCTCTGGGCTGGAGTACGGACCGATACGCACACGATGCACGGTTCGACCATCGGCAAGTTGCGCCCGTTGCGCATTAGACTGTATGCCGTTGAGCGCCAGCATGGCCTTGAGGTTATCGGCCTCGGCCGGGTTTTCAAAAGCACCTACCTGCAGGTAGAGCGTTTCGCGGCGAACTGGTTCCGACGCAGGCGCAACCGGTGTGACTACCGCGGCACCACCGCTACCGGCCTCGGGCAGGATCCGATAGAAATCAAAGTTTTGCCGCTCAACCGGGCGATCACCTGGCTTGCCCGGCAAGGCCACCGGCGCCTGTGGCCCAATCGGCTGCACCGGGCCGCTCTGCGGAGCCTGAAACGGCGAGGACTGGGTCAGGTACCAGGCGGTGCCGGCCGCCAGCAAGGCACCCATCACCAACCCAATGAAGATTCCGATCAGCACCCCGCCAGAACTGCTGGCTGGTTTCCGGACTGGCTTTCGCTCTCGGCTCACAGGCTTCTCCATTGTTTGTGCCACGACTCCTGGCTCATTTACATACTCTCTGGCGCAGACACGCCAAGCATGGCAAGACCGGCAGCCAACACATGCCGCACCGCACATGCCAGCGCCAGTCGCGCATCGCGCAAGGCCTCGTCGTCAACCAGCATGCGCTCGGCGTTGTACCAAGCATGAAACTCGCCGGCAAGATCCTTAAGATAGAAGGCAATCTGATGCGGTGCAAAATCGCTTGCAGCATGCTGCACCAGCTCGGGATAAGCCCCAAGCATGGCACACAGCGCAAGCTCGCGCTCGCTGGTGAGCAGGTTCAGCCTGGCATCGCGGATGTCACCGATCACGCCCCCCCACTGCTGCAGCACCGAGCACACCCGCGCATGCGCGTATTGAACGTAAAAAACCGGATTTTCGTTGCTCTGACTCTTGGCCAGGTCCAGATCGAAATCCAGGTGTTGATCACTCTTGCGCAACACATAGAAAAACCGGCAAGCGTCGTTGCCCACTTCCTTGCGCAGGTCGCGCAGCGTGACAAAGTCACCCGAGCGGGTGGACATCGACGCCTTCTGCCCATTGCGATACAACACGGCAAACTGCACCAACGCCACTTCAAGCCTGTCGGCCGACAAACCCAGGGCCTCGATGGAGCCGCGCACGCGCGCAATGTACCCGTGGTGATCAGCACCCCAGACATCGATGATGCGATCAAAGCCGCGCTCAAACTTGTTCAGGTGATAAGCGATATCCGACGCAAAGTAGGTGTAGATACCGTTCTCGCGCTGCACCACGCGGTCCTTCTCGTCACCAAATGCGGTGGAGCGGAACCATTTTGCGCCGTCTTGTGTATAGATGTGCCCCCGCTTTTCAAGCTCGGCCACCGCACGCTCGACCAGACCGGTGTCGAACAAACTCTTCTCGGAGAACCATTTATCGAAACGCACACCGAACTCTTCGAGGTCTTCACGACAGTCTCCGAGTTGCTGGTTGAGCGCGAAACCATGCACCCACGCATAGTCCTCACCCAGCAGGCGTTTAGCATTGGCAATCAGCGCATCCAGATGCAACTCGCGCTGCGTCTTGGCTTCGTCGTCCTGTCGGTCTGCCACTGGCAGCCCCGGCGTCTCCTGCACAAGCTGTTCGGCGCTCACCCTGGCAAAACGGTCGTGATGGGCATCGCGCATCTCGCGCGCCATGTCAATGACGTAGTCGCCCTGATAGCCATTGGGCGGAAAAGCCACCTTAACATCAAACAGGGCCAGATAGCGCAGCCATGTGGACAAAGCCAGAATATCCATCTGGCGGCCCGCATCATTGACGTAGTACTCGCGCGCCACCTCGTAGCCAGCGAAATCCAGCAATGACGCCAACGAGGCACCATAGGCCGCACCACGCCCATGCCCGACGTGCAAGGGGCCGGTAGGGTTGGCCGACACGAACTCAACCTGCACCTTCACACCACGCGACGCACCCCGGCCAAAATCGGCTCCACGCTGCAGCACCTCGCGCACCACCGCAGTCTTGGCATCGGCATGCAGCGTAAAGTTGATGAAACCGGCGCCAGCCACCTCAACCTTGTCCAGCAAAGTGGACGGGGGAAGCTCTCTTAGCAGCAAATTTGCCAGCTCACGCGGATTACGTCGCATGGGCTTGGCCAGTTGCAGGGCCAGGTTGGTGGCAAAATCGCCATGCCCGGTCTGTTTCGGACGCTCAAGGTGAATGGGGGTGTCAGACAGGTCTGGCGCCACGCTCTTCAGCGCGGCACGCAGCAAATCGGCTAGTTGGCTCTTGGGATCAGCGCTCATGGCACTCGGCTTTTGGAAAAGGCCTGAATTATAACGGATGAGGCGGGCTTCACCCGGTAAGCAAACGTCAGCAGAGGCAAAAATTGGTTTCAACACCTGAGCCCCGCAGCCTGCCCCCCAGTCTGGCAATCTGCAGGCGACCAAAGCCACGCCGGACTCACCGCGTGCCAAGGCGAGCAACAGGGACAGGAGCACTGTGGCCCATCATGGCTTGTATCATGCTTTCAACCAGCCCACTTTCGGGCTAAGCTCCCGCTTTTGCCTGAAACCACGCCGCCGTGCGCATTTTTCGACTACTCAAGATTGTCTCAGTGGGGCTACGCTTTGGCCTCGACCGCATTATTCTCGACGCCGACACCAGCGGGCGTCTGGCCCGTATCTGGCAGATGTTGTTCTTCTGGCGAAAGCTACCCGAATCACGCGGAGTGCGGCTGCGCCGGGCGCTGGAGTCGCTAGGGCCAATCTTCGTCAAGTTCGGGCAGATGTTGTCCACCCGGCGCGACCTTCTGCCACCCGACCTGGCCAACGAACTCGCCCTGCTGCAGGACCGGGTGCCGCCGTTCCCGGAGGCCCAAGCCATAGGCGTGCTAGAAAACTTTTATGGCAAGCCGGTCGACAGCGTCTTTCGCAAGTTCGAGCGCACACCAGTCGCCTCAGCCTCGGTAGCCCAAGTGCATTTTGCCGAGCTACCCGACGGCACCGAAGTCGCCATCAAGATCCTGCGCCCAGGCATCGAACACGTCATCGCCCATGACATCGCCCTGCTCGAAACCGCTGCTGCCCTGCTCGAAGCGCTGTGGCCAGAAGGCCGACGGCTCAAGCCACGCGAAGTCGTCGCCGAATTCAGCAAATATCTGAATGACGAGCTCGACCTGATGCGCGAGGCATCGAGTTGTTCGCAACTCCGGCGCAACTTCAACGACTCCCCGCTACTGCTGGTGCCTGAGGTCTACTGGGACTGGTGCGGCAAATCAGTCATGGTCATGGAGCGCATGCATGGCGTGCCAATTTCGCAACTGGACGCTCTGCGCGCCCAGGGCACCGACTTGTCTGCGCTGTCCACAGCAGGCGTCGAGATATTCTTCACCCAGGTGTTTCGCGACGGCTTTTTTCATGCCGACATGCATCCCGGCAACATCTTCGTACATGCTGACGGGCGCTACATCGCGCTGGACTTCGGCATCATGGGCACGCTCAACGACGAGGACAAGCACTACCTCGCCCAGAACTTTCTCGCCTTCTTCAAGCGCGACTACCGACGCGTGGCGCTGGCTCACATCGAGGCAGGCTGGGTGCCAGCCAAGACCCGCGCCGAAGAATTCGAGGCAGCGATTCGCACCGTGTGCGAACCCATTTTCGACAAACCGCTCAAGGACATCTCCTTCGGCAAGACCCTGCTGCGACTGTTCCAGACCGCCCGTCGTTTCGAAATGGAAGTGCAGCCGCAACTCGTGCTACTGCAAAAAACCCTGCTCAACATCGAAGGGTTGGGGCGCCAGCTTGACCCCGATCTGGACCTCTGGAAAACCGCCAAACCTTTTCTTGAGCGCTGGATGAACGAGCAAATGGGCTGGCGTGCGCTGGTCGCCGGGGTGCGCGACGAAGCCCCCAACTGGGCCGCCATTCTGCCGCAAGTACCACGCCTGGCACACCAGGCGCTGGTCGAACCCGAGCGCCGCGAGCGCGCCCAACGGGAACAACTCAACCGCCTTGAGGCATCCCAGCGACGACAGAGCAGGCTGCTCGGACTAATCGCGCTGCTCCTGCTGACATTTCTTGGCCTGGAACTTTATCGCCTGATTGTTTGAAGCTCGCAATCTTCGCCCTCGACCCACAGCACAAGACCCTCACTTCTGCGAAGAAAGTGTCGGTTTTTTTTACACTTCTCACTGCAAATACCTGTGCGTCCCGGAGCAAGAGCCTCAAACCTATGAAACCCTTGAATATTTCCATCAACTAACAATTTGGCATAAACCTTGCTTAGCTTAATTAACTGCGAGCCAAACATCATACCCAATATCAGTATGACGACTGTAGCCAACCGGAACACGGAAACATTGTTATGAAAAACCTCTTCCTGAAGTCCATCGCAAGCTGCGCAATGGTTCTTTTCGCCAGCAATGCCAGCGCTGCACTGATCGCGCATTACACCTTTGACGATGCAACCGGAACCAACACAGTCAACCCCGGAAGCTTTGATCTGGCCTCAGTGGGTGCACCGAGCTTCGTCGATGGGCGCTACGTCTCAACGGGTAATGCCGCCAATTACCTGCAGGTTGCCGGTCCGGGAGGGCAACCGGACTTCACGGTGTCACTGTGGGCCTATACTGACACCGTTCAACAGGGTAATTTCAAAGGACTCTTCAGCAATCAGACTGCCGCAACTGCCAGCTTTTCCTGGCAGATAGATAGCACCGGCGGTTTCTACGCATTCCGCTCTGCCACCACTCCGACTGTGATCACGCTCGGCGCAGTACAAGCGGGCGTGTGGCAACACATCGTGCTGCAAAAGGTCGGGGGTAACAACGCCAGACTATACCTTGACGGAAACCTCGCAGGCGAATTGGGAGCAAACCCGGGTGGTCTCCGGTTTTTCAGGGTCGGAATCAACCGAAACAACAACCAAGCCTTCAATGGCTCGCTGGACAATATCCGCATCTACGACGACAGCAGCCAGTCGATCAGTGCGCTGTTTGCCGAAGGACCTGGCTCGCTGCCACCAGTTACGAACGTTTCCGAGCCGATCTCGCTGGCGCTACTTGGCCTCGGGATGCTGGGCTTAGGCGCCATGCGACGACGCACAGCTTGATTCACGCATCCCATAGTTGTGACACGGCGACCTGCGGGTCGCCGTTTTCTTTTTTGCAGCAGCAACCACTGTCACCCTGCTCAGGCTCGGCCTGCGCAGGGTGACCGCCTTCCGAAGCGATCCGCGCTGATCGGGTGCCGGTCTGTGCTGGTGACCGGCGTCAAGATCAGCCTGTCGCAGGTCACGCCCTTGCCTTTGACCCTTGTCAACGCACACCCGGGCCAGCGCGGGTATCGTCTGCGGGTTTTCCAATTCGCCCGATATCATGCAAAGCATCGAACTCGTCTGTCCTGCCGGCAGCCTGCCGGCGCTGAAAACCGCCGTGGACAACGGGGCTGACTGTGTTTATGTCGGTTTCAAGGACGCCACCAACGCGCGTAACTTCACCGGCCTCAACTTCGACCCCAAGTCCATGCGCGACGGCGTTGCCTATGCGCATGCGCGCCGCCGCAAGGTGTTGCTGGCGCTCAACACCTACCCGCAGGCACACAACTGGGCCGACTGGACCGCCGCCGTGGATCGTGCCGCCGACTTTGGCATGGACGCTGTCATCCTCGCCGACCCCGGCCTGATGGCCTACGCGGCCAAGACCCACCCGCAACTGCGTCTGCACCTGTCGGTGCAGGGCTCAGCCACCAGCTACGAGGCCATCAACTATTACCATGAGCGCTTCGGCATTCAGCGGGCCGTGCTGCCGCGCGTGCTTTCGCTCGCCCAGGTTGAGCAAGTGATCGCCAAAACCCCGGTGGAAATCGAGGTTTTCGGCTTTGGTGGGCTATGCGTCATGGTCGAAGGCCGCTGCGCGCTGTCGGCCTATGCCACCGGCGAGTCGCCCAACTGCAACGGTGCCTGCTCGCCGGGCAAGCATGTGCGCTGGGAACAAACCCCGAAAGGCATGGAAACACGGCTCAACGGCATCCTCATCGACCGCTTTGCCGACACCGAGCGGGCGGGCTACCCAACGCTGTGCAAGGGTCGTTTCGAGGTCAACGACGAAACCTATTACGCCATCGAAGAGCCAACCAGCCTCAATACCATAGCGCTGTTGCCAGAACTGGCCCGTGTTGGCGTGCGTGCCGTCAAGATCGAAGGGCGTCAGCGCAGCCCCGCCTATGTCGCTCAGGTGGCCCGCGTGTGGCGGTCTGCCATCGACAAAGTGCTGTCCGACGCCGACCACTACAAGGTCCAACCCGCCTGGATGGCCGAACTGGACAAGATATCCGAAGGCCGTAGCCACACGCTCGGCGCCTATTACCGGCCATGGAAGTAAGCCGCTCATGAATCCAACAAACCGCATCACCGTCGGACCGCTGCTCTACTACTGGCCGCGACAGGCCACGCTGGCATTTTACGCGGCGCTCGCCGACTCCCCAGCCGACGACGTCTATCTGGGCGAGACAGTGTGCTCGCGGCGGCACGAGCTGAGGCTGGATGACTGGCTGGAGCTTGCCGCCATGCTGACCGAAGCGGGCAAGACACCCATCCTGTCCTCACAGTCGCTGATCGAATCCGAGTCCGACCTCAAGGCGCTGCGCCGCATGGTCGAGCAAGGCCGCTTCCGTGTCGAAGCCAACGACATGTCAGCCGTGCGCCTGCTCGCAGAAGCCGGTCGAAGCGACTGGATTGCCGGCCCCACGCTCAACCTGTTCAACCCGGCCAGCCTTCAGCTCATGCGCGACAGCGGCGCCAGCCGCTGGGTGGTCGCGCCGGAAATGTCTGGCGCGGCCCTTGCCCAGGTGCTGACCAGCATGCCACAGCCAATCGAAACCGAAGTGCTTGCCTGGGGCCGCCTGCCGCTGGCGCACTCGGCGCGCTGCTTCACCGCCCGCCACTTCAACCTGCAAAAGGACACCTGCGAGTTTCGCTGCCTCGGTATCGCAGACGGACTGGTGCTGCGCACACGCGAGGGCGAACCCTTTCTGACGCTGAACGGCGTGCAGACCCAGTCGGCGCGGGTGCACAACCTGATGGCCGACCTGCCGCAAGTCAGGCAGCACAGCCAGTGCCTGCGTATCAGCCCACAGGGCGCTCACACCCTGGACATCATCCAGCTCTTCCGCGACGTGCTCGACGACCGCTGCCAGGCCGACGAGGCCTTCCGCCACAGCAAAGGCTGGATGCCGGATCAGCCCTGCAACGGCTTCTGGCATGGTCGGCCCGGTCTCGAATACCATGCCCCCGCCCCCATCGGAGCCTGACATGAAGCTACCCACCCTGCCCGCCTTCACCCTGCCCGCCCCGCTGGCGAGCCTTGCCTCGCGCCTGCCACAACACCCCCCCGCGCGGGCGCTCACGCTGGCGCTCAATCTTGGTCTGGACCGCATCATCCCGCGCGACAGCATGGAGCCTTTGACCAACCGCCACCTGCGCCTGCGCATTCTGGACGCAGGGCTCACGCTTGACTTCACCTACACCGACACAGGCTTCAAGCCTTTGCGCCGCAACACTCAGCCAGACCTCATCCTCAGCGCCACCACGCGCGACTACATTGCCCTGGCCATGCGCGAAGAAGACGCAGACACCTTGTTCTTTGGCCGACGTCTGTTGATGGAGGGCGACACCGACCTCGGCCTGCTGGTCAAGAACACGCTGGACGCGGTTGACTGGGACAGCCTCGAGCACAAGCTGAACCCTTTTGCCCGGCTACGCCCCCAGTCCGGACACTGACTTCCGGCAGCTTTGTCGAGTTTCTGACAAGAGCTAAAACCACCCTGTCTTGTTACTGACATGCGCCTCTCCAAAGCGCAAGCCCGGACAAGCAAAACCCGGACAATCCGGCAGACCAAGCACCTGCCAGAGCTTGGCCTGTCTCTTGCTACTTGAAATCGCAATCGCGGGTCTTTTGTGCGAAGCACGATGTCGTCAAACCCGGGCGAAAAAGCTCGCCCTTGAGTGCATCGCCAGACCCCAAGCTTGATCAAGGAGCAAGTAGAGCATGTTCAATCTGAATGCGCTGACCGAACTCACCCACTGTGAATGCCTGAAACTGCGTCCGATGCCAGGTCACGGCCGTTTGATAGACGCATTGCGGCACGGAGGCGGCCCGGACTTTGTGGTTCGGGCCTCACGTGGTGGCTGGTATCGCCCAGGACGCATCCTTGACTCCTCTGGAGACGTCATTGCAGATGATGCGCTGGCATGGCTGGAAGCCGCCTGGCAGGAAGCAGACGAAGACGGTGACTGCCTGATGGAACGCTTGAGCACCTGCGACTACATCCTCACTCGCGAATCCGGCATCACACACTACCTGGTCTCTCCAGTTGGCGACGGTGTGGCCGACTTTCTGCAGCTTGAGATCGAAGAACTCCGCGAAACAACAAGCCACCCACTGAATCTCCCGCGTACAGCAATCGACTCTGTCGAACACCTGCTGGACCCGACGCCGGATGCCCCGCCAACCACCGCGCTTGGAGCCCCGCGCTACAGCTTCCGGCGCGCTGTCAACATGGCAGAGCAGGTCGCAAAAGTGCTTGCTCAGAACACCGGACAGGCGCCAGTGATACGCTTTCTGGACGAATGGAGCGAGAGCAGTGCAGGCCGCCAGCGCCACTTCTGCGATCACTGGGTGCTGAGCATCGGCGAACACCTGGACCGCTATCGCCAGTTGCGCACCAGCATCACCCCTTTTGCCGCCCACCCCTTGCGCTGGCCCGGTGCGGATGATTTGCGCGGGCTGGATCTGGCGCAATGCCTTCACGATTACGACCGAATTACAGGCTACAGCTTTTCCTGGTATTTCCAGATGGTGAGCGGACACAAAGTACCGCGTAAACTCGCCCCGCGCGTGCACGCCGACCTTGCCGATGACCTGGCCTATCTGCCTGAGCGCGACGCCGCACTGGTGGCCGGCTGGGTCGCCACTCCCTACTCGGTGTGATCCGGCAGCAACAAGGACAACGTGCTCGCCACCGCTTCGCTGGCCGCTCACCGGGTGGCACTGGCGCAGCGCCCCCGGGGCAGAACCGGTGGGTCTGTCGCCCCCCGGGCGCGAGCACACATGCTTGCGTCGAATGTCTGAGACAATGGCAGCCGTTCGCGACCTGTGTCGCCAAACCCACACCTGTCAGTCCTATGCCACTCTCCCGATTCGACCCCGCCACCTATGCCGTCCAACTCGACGACAAGGTGGCACGCTTCAAGCGCAACTTTGCCGCATTCGACCTGCCCGAACCCACCGTCTTCCATTCGGCACCAACGCACTACCGGCTGCGGGCCGAGTTCAGGCTATGGCACCAGGACGACTCGGTTCATTACGCCATGTTCAACCGTGCCGACCCGAAAACGCCGGTGCTGCTGGACGACTTTCCGGTAGCGTCCAAGCGGATTGTTGATGCCATGCCGCAACTGCGCGCCGCCCTCAACGCCAGCAAGGCACTCAGCCGCAAGGTCTTCCAGGTTGATTTTCTCTCCACCTTGAGTGGCGAATTGATGGTCACGCTGATCTATCACCGACCACTCGACGACGAATGGGAGGGCGCCGCGCGCCAACTGGCCAGCACGCTCGACGCCCAACTGATAGGCCGCAGCCGCAAGCAGCATGTGGTGCTCGACCGGAACTGGGTAATTGAGTCATTTGAGCTTGACGGGCGGCACTTGGTGTTCCAGCAGGTAGAAGGCAGTTTCACGCAGCCCAACGGCGGCATGAACCGTCACATGCTCAACTGGGCACGCACGCAGGCACGCCAGATCGGCGGTGATCTGCTGGAGTTGTACTGCGGCAACGGCAATTTCACCATCGCGCTGGCGCCACTTTTTGGCAAGGTGCTCGCCACCGAGATGAGCAAACCGTCTGTGCGCGCCGCCGAATACAACCTCGAAGCCAACCAGGTCAACAACGTGACCATGGTACGCATGTCCAGCCAGGAGATCAGCGATGCGCTGGCGGGTGGTCGCCGCTATCGTCGCCTGACTGACATAGACCTGGGCAGCTACCAGTTTTCGACGCTTTTCGTTGACCCGCCACGTGCCGGGCTGGATGAGGGCACGCTGGCGCTGGCGCGCAGTTTCGAGCACATCCTCTACGTTTCATGCAACCCCAACACGCTGCATGACAACGTCGCCGCACTGCACCATACGCATCGCATCGTCGCCTCGGCGGCCTTCGACCAGTTCCCCTACACCGATCATCTCGAATGCGGGCTGCTACTGGCAAGGCGGTAGCGACACAACCCTACCTCCATCAGGCTACTCCGTGCTGCCAAAAGCAGCACCAAAAATTGACGCGAACAACTGGGTCTCGCTATCACCACAACACCAGAAGGGAACAGCAGAACACGGACGAAGTCAGGCTGGAGGCAACACCGCCCCCTTGCGTTCAACAATGAGCCCATAGGCATGCGGCTCACGGTGCTTGCTGAAGTTGAACACGGTACTCTTGTATGACACAGTGAGATCCAGATCGCAGCGGGCGATCGCCAGTTCATCACCCAGAGTCGAGCACGCACCGACGATCTCGCCCGATGGAGCGACGATCACCGAATTGCCGATCTGCATGACACCCTCCTCTTCGCCAGCCTTGCCGACCCCAACAACCCAGGCACCATTCTGGTAGGCGCCGGCCTGCATGACCAGTTCGTTGTGAAAGTGTGACAGCGCGTCGTGTTCTGGCGCTGGCGGGTTGTGCACCGGCGTGTTGTAGCCGATAAGCACCATCTCAACCCCCTGCAACCCCATTACACGATAGGTCTCCGGCCAACGACGGTCATTGCAGATCGCCATGCCAAGAATGCCACCAAACGCCCTGAACACCGGAAAACCAAGATTACCGGTCTCGAAATAGCGTTTCTCGAGATGCTGAAAGCGACGCCACGGTTCGTGCTCGGCGTGACCCGGCAAATGGATCTTGCGGTACTTGCCGACGATGGCGCCGGACTTGTCCACCAGAATCGATGTGTTGAAACGACGAGTTTGGCCCTGCTCCTCGGCAAGCTCGGCGTAGCCCAGGTAGAAACCGACACCCAGGCGGCGCGCCGCATCAAACAATGGCGCAGTTTCCGGTCCGGGCATCTTGCGCTCAAAGAAAGCGTCGACATCAGCCTGGTCCTGGAAGTACCAGCGCGGAAAGAAGGTCGTCAATGCCAGTTCGGGAAAGACCACCAGGTCGCAACCATGTCGACTAGCCTCTTCGAGCAGTGTAACAAGGCGTTCGACCACCTGGCTGCGGGTTTCAGCGAGGGCGATCGGACCGAGTTGAGCCGCACCGACGGTGACAATACGGGACATGATCAGGCTTCCTTATTGGCGAGTTCTAGCAATGTGGCGAGCAATACCTGCGCACCCGCGAGCAGATCGGCAGCTTCGGTATGCTCGGCCGGGTTGTGGCTGATGCCGCCGACACTTGGGACGAAAATCATCGCGGCAGGGCAAACGCGTGCCAGCATCTGGGCATCGTGACCGGCTCCCGAGGTCATCCGGCGGTGGCTGTATCCCAGCCTCGCAGCATGCGCCTCGATAAGCGCGGCGATGCCCTGATCGAAGGCCACCGGCTCGAAGCGGGCAAGCCGACGGCTTGAAATGGTGACGCCTTCGTCGGTCGCAAGCGTACTGAGATAAACCTCAAGCCGGTCTTCAGCTTGTCGCAACAAGTCCTCATTGGTATTGCGCAGATCGACAGTCAATGTAGCGCGTGCCGCGATTACGTTAATCAGGTTCGGCGTGAGATCAATCTTGCCAACGGTGCCAACCTGCTCACCGCCCATTTCGCGGGTGAGCTGGCGCACGAAATGAGCAACGCTGGCTGCTGCATAACCGGCATCATGGCGCATGCGCATCGGCGTGGTACCGGCGTGATTGGACTCGCCGACTATGGTCAGTTGTTGCCAGGAGATGCCCTGCAGGCTCTCGACCACGCCAATGGTAACGCCCTCGATATCCAGCACCGGCCCCTGCTCGACGTGTAGCTCAATGAATGCCGATGGCACGATCGCACCGAGCGGCGCGTTGCCCGCATAGCCTATGCGCCTCAGCTCATCACCTAGCAGAGCGCCATCTATCGCCGGTGTGGCAAGCGCTTCAGCCAGAGCAAGTCCCCCGACATGAACCAGCGAGCCAAGCATGTCAGGGGCGAAGCGCGCGCCCTCCTCATTGGTGAAAAAAGCCACCACCAACGCGCGCTCGGTCACTATCCCCGCGTCGTTCAACGCGTCGACCACCTCCAGTCCGGCAAGTACGCCCAGATTGCCATCGTAAGCACCGCCAGTGCGCACAGTGTCGATATGTGAGCCGGTCATCACCGGCGCAAGCTCATCGCGGCGTCCAGCCCGCGTGCCAAACACATTGCCGACCGGGTCCACCGAGACGGTCAGGCCTGACGCCCGCATCCAGCCGACCACCAAGTCCCGCCCCTGCTTGTCTGCATCAGTCAACGCAAGTCGGCAGCACGCCCCGGATTCGGTAAGACCGATCCTGGCCAGTTCAGCCAGCCGGGTGCGCAGACGTTCTTCGTCTATCGTTGGCAGAATGCTCATGCCGCCACCTCCTCGGCATTGCGGCCGACGACGTCGCGGTAAATTGTCGGGTCGGTGTCGCCTTCGCTGCCAATCAGCAGCACTCGGGCATCCGGCCCAAGGCCAAGACTGCTTCGCAGGGTTTCGTTGGAGTGGACGGCAAGCAATAATCCAAGGCCGGTCGCACCCGTCTCACCCGACACGATCGCCGGATCGTCCGACAACGGGTTGGCGAAAACACGCATCGCTTCGAGCGCAAACGCATCGCCAACGGTTGCAAAATGATCTGCACCTTCAGACAAAACCTCCCAAGCCACTGGTGACACCTCACCGCAGGCCAGCCCTGCCATTACGGTTTCAAGGTCGCCGTGTACCGCCACCGGATGTCCCACCTGCCCACTCTGAAAGAAACAGTCGGCCGCCTCGGGCTCGACGATGATGAATACCGGACGACGCTCGCCCCAGCCCAGCCAGAAGCAGGCGCACACGGAAGCCGCCAAAGCACCGACACCGGCTTGCACGATAACGTGTGTCGGCACTTCACCACCAAGCTGGTTGATGATCTCACGCGACATCACGCCATAGCCGTGCATGACGTCAATTGGAATTTCCCGATAACCCTCGTAGGTCGTATCGGACACCACGACCCAGCCGTTTCGCTCGGCCTCGACCGCAGCATGACGCACCGAGTCATCATAGTTGCCGGGCACCCGAATCACCTCCGCTCCATAGCGGGCAATTGCCTCACGTCGGCCGTCGCTGACCGTCGCGTGTATGTAGATCACGCAACGGCAACCAAACAGTTGCGCGCCCCAGGCCACCGAGCGGCCATGGTTACCATCAGTCGCGCAGGTCACGGTGAGCGCCGCGACGATATCCCGGAACTCACCCGAAAGTATCTCTTCCGGGCTTGCAAGGTGTCCGTCATGCTGGCCAGCGATCGCCTTCTGGATGAGCCGGAACACCGCATAGGCACCACCAAGCGCCTTGAAACTCTTGAGCCCGAAGCGGGTGCTCTCGTCCTTGTACCAGAGCCCTGCCAGCCCCAGCGCCTTTGCCTGCGCAGGCAAGGCATGCAGTGTGGTCACGGCATAACCTGGCCATGCAGCGATTTCACGCTCGGCGGCTTCAAAGCCAGGCCTGTTGAGCACCTCCGAACGGACGACGCCATACGCCTCGTTGCGCGCGGCGACGAGCGGGTTTGGGTAAGTCGCCGCACCTCTGGCTCGTTGAATAGGGATGATTGCCATGCTTCCTCCGGTGCAGGCCACTACGGCGTGGCCTGCAGACCTTGTTTTGCTGATTACTTGACAGCCTCGATGTTGGCCAGCATGGCGTCAAGCATTGCCACGCCCTCGGCACCAAGCTGCTGCTCGATGACGCTACGTACTGCAGGCTGTGCAAGCTCGGCAAACTTGGCCAGTTCGGCCGGCGGAATCGCGTTTATCTCCATGCGCTCACCAAGCTTGGGCAGACCCTTGTCAGTTGAGGCCTCGATGATGCGTGAAATGCCGCGTCCGGCCTCGACCGCCACCTGCGCGGCGGTGTCGATAACCCGCTGCTCATCCGCCGTCAGGCTGTCATAGAAAGCCTGGTTCATGGTCCACACATAGGGCGTGATGACATGATTGGTAATCGACAGGTACTTCTGGACTTCGTCGAACTTGGCGAAGGCGATGATCGGGATCGGGTTCATCTGACCGTCAGCCACACCGGTCTGGAGTGCAGTGTAAACTTCAGCCCACGGCAGCGGGGTCGGCTGACCGCCAAGCGACTTGATAGTCGCCTCGTGTGTCGGCAAGGTCATGGTGCGGACGCGCATGCCGGAGAGGTCTTCGGCGGTCTTGATCGGACGACGCGAGTTGCTGATGGCGAAGAAGCCGCCGGAGTCCAGCAACCCAAGCACCTTCAGGCCAGTCTGGGCTGACAGGTCGGCGCTGAATTTCTGGCCGAATTCGCTGTTCATGTCGATGACCTTATGCGCCACTCCGATGTCCGGGAAAGCAAAAGGCATGTCGAACACGCCGACCATCTTGTAATGCGCGGCGATGCCCCCCGAAGACGAGATGACGGACTGTACCAGACCATCACGAACCTGCTGGATCACCTCATCATCCTTGCCAAGCTGACCATTGGGGAAGAGCTGCACCTTGATGCTACCATTGGTACCGGTCTCCACCAGGCTCTTGAATACCGCCGACATGGCACCCGAGTGACTGTCGAACGGACTTTCGGGGTTGAGGTGGGCCAATCGCAAGGTCTTCTGGGCGAACACCGGTGAGGCAAGCAGCGCGGTGGCGGTAACAGCAGCGACGGCTAGTAGCTTGAAGCGTTTCATGATGATTACTCCTGGTCTGCGTGGGTGGGGTAGAAGATGCGGCGGCCGGAAAGGCGCGAACACCGCGGGCGTGAAAACATGGGAGTCATTACCAAGGTCTCAGTTGGTGGTCAGACCAAGCATGCGCGGCACCGCCAGCGTCAGGCTCGGCCAGTAGGCCACGAGGAACAAGACCGCCAGTTCGGCGAGCAGGAAAGGCCACAGCGAGCGCGCGATGCGCTCTATCTTCTCGCCGGTGACCGACGCGAGCACGAACAGGCAAGCACCTACCGGCGGGGTCATCAGCGAGATGTTGAGCGCGAGCACGATCATGATCCCGGCGTGGATCGGGTCCATACCGATGGTCACGGTCAGCGGCGCAAGCACCGGCGCCAGGATGATGAGCAGCGCGTTGATGTCCATGAACATGCCGATCACCAGCAACAGCGTGAGGATCAGCGCGATGATCACCGCCGGGTTGTCGGACACCGCGAGAAAGGCGGCGGCGATCATCTGCGGGATCTGGTTGAAGGTCATCCACCAGCCCACGATCGACGCCGAGGCGATGATCAGGAACACGATGCCGGTGATGCGCGCGGTGCGGATCAGCATCTCGACGAGATCCTTCCAGCCAACCGAGCGATACACCACCATGCCCATCACCAGCGCATAGAACACCGCAATCGAGGCGGCCTCGGTCGGTGTCGTGATGCCGCCAAGAATGGCGCCTAGAATCATCACAGGCATCAACAGCGCAGCCAGACCGTCCTTGAAAGCCAGCAGAATGCGACGCAGACTGGGTCGATGTTCGCTCTTCGGGAGGTTCAGGCGTCGCCCAAGCCCAGCGATCACCGCCATGCACACCAGACAGATGAGCAGGCCAGGCAAAATGCCGGCAGCGAACAGCCCAGCCACTGAAACCCCCATCAGCGAACCATAGATCACCATAAGGTTCGATGGAGGAATGGTCGGTCCGATGATCGAGCCGGCAGCAGTCACCGCGCAGGCGAAGGGACGGGTATAACCCTTCTTGACCATGGCTGGCACCAGGGTGTTGCCGAATGCGGCGGCATCGGCCGTGGCCGCGCCGGACAGCCCGGAGAACATCACCGAGGCCACCATGTTGGAGTGCGCCATGCCACCGCGCAGATAGCCCACCAGCGCATCGGCCAGCCCGATCAGGCGATCTGTGATGCCGGAGCGGTTCATGATCTCGCCAGCAAGTATGAAGAACGGCATCGCAAGAAAGGTGAACAGGTCAAGCCCGGCGAAGAAGCGGTCCGGCGCCATCATCAGGAAGCGACCGCTGGTGTCGATGGTGAACATGCCGACCATGCCGGCGATGCCGAGCACGTAGCCGATTGGCATGCCGAGCACCATCAGGATGACGAAGGTCAGGGCGACATATATCATGGGCACACCACCACATCGGGATTGCGGGCAAGACGGAGCTGATCGCGGATCGCAACCAGCGTGAGCTGTATCGCAGCAAGCGCTGCAGCGGTGGGCACTGCGGCAAACGGGATGGATTTCGACATGCCATAAACCATGGTGGACACGCGGCCCCCTCTCTCAACCATCCCCAGGCCGTACCAGAACAGCGCCAGAAAAAAGGCGATGGCAAGCAGGTCCAGCAGCGCAAGAAGCATTCGCCGGAACAGCGATGGCAACTGCGCGAACAGCATCTGAACGCCGATATGCTCGCGCCGTGAGATGCCACTGGACACCGCCAGCAACGCCACCCAGATCATCAGGTAGCGGGCAGCCTCTTCCATGAAGGTGAGCGGCAACGGCCACACATAGCGCACCATCACACCAAGCCAGACATCCAGCACCAGCAAGATGAGCAGGACAACACAGACATGGTCGATGAACTGTGCCAGCCTGCGGCTCATGCGATCGGCAACGCGAGCCATGCCTTCGAGTTCTGCACAGTCATGCATCAGTCTTCCCCTTGTGACTGCTGTTGCGGCACGAGACTCCAGATGCTCCGGAGCACGCCTGCGAAATCAGGCTTGTCCCGCAAGTAGTGCGCGATTTGATGCGTTTCAGGTTGGCATGCACCATTTCGGTTCCAATATTTTAAAAAAACTACTAGTAAAACGTTTTTTTCAGATATTGTTCTCTTTGCATGCAAGAGCTGTGCCAGCCTTCAAGATCGTCCTAACCTCACCACTCATGCCAAAGACCCACAACAAAAGCCCTGAAGTCACCCTTGAAAAGCGGATACTTGCCCGCTTCGACGGTCTGCCCAACAGCGAACGCCAGATTGCCGAACTGTTGCTGAACTTTCCCTCGCACCTCACGACTCACTCGGCAACCGAGCTGGCATCACTTTCCGGCACATCCAAAGCAGCCGTAACGCGGCTCATCCAGAGGCTGGGCTACGCAAGCTTCGCCGAGGCGCGGGCGGAGGTCCGCAGCGCCCAGCAATGGGGCTCTCCTCTGTATCTGGACCACGAGCGTCAGGTCGATCACCTCACACACCAGCAACCGATCGACACCCATATCGCGGCTGACACTGAGATCCTGCGCAAAACACTGGAGGGGCTGGAACCCAAGGCGCTGGACGAGATAGTCAATGCTCTGCACCAAGGCAGACGCATCGTGATCATCGGGCACCGCAATAGCGCCCTGCTTGCTGCCTATTGCCGTGCTCAGTTGGGTGTGTTGCGCGGCAATGTCGAGCTGGCACCCATGCAGGGCGAGACCCTGGCTGAAGGCCTGTATGGCCTGAGCGATCAGGACGTACTGCTGGCAGTGGGGTTTCGCCGTCGCGTCCCCGCGTTCATCACAGCGCTGGAGATTGCCCGTCACGCCGGGGCGCGCATCGCGCTGCTCACAGACCCGGGTGGAGCTGCGATATCAACCCAGGCTGACTGGACCATCATCTGCCATTGCCGCGGCGCATCGATATTCGACAGTTATGTCGCCGCAGTCAGCATCATCAACTTCATCGCAAACCGCTTGTTTGCTCGCAGCGGCGGTAATGCTCGCGAACGCTTGAGAGGGATAGAGTCGCTTCACGACTCGCTTGGCGACCTGGTCTGAAACCAGACACTCGGGCTGCGCCTCTGGCAGATGGCGCCGGTGCGTTATACCCAGGCTGCCCCATGCAACTCAGCCTGAGTTAACGCAAATCATCGCCGAACAACTCGTCGGCGTTACACATAGAAAAGCGACTCCGGCTGCAGCCTTCAGCGAAAAGGCCGACAGCTTCATTGTGCTCTGACGTCTGTGCAAGGGCGGCTGATAGGGATTGTCGGGCGCACTGTGCGCAGCGCCTGCATTCCGCGCCAACGCCCAGCGTCTGGCGCAGATCCCACAGGCACTTGGCCCCCAATTGCACCGCCTGTTCGATGTGGCGTTCGGTTACGGCGTTACATACGCAAACATACATGCTGATCATCCTGATTGACGATGGCCGAAGCCTCTGCGCTAAACGCCGACCCCGAACGTCTGTGTGACCTCGTCGGTAAAACACCCCACCGGCGGTCCCAGCGTCAGGTCGGCATCCTCAAAGCGAACCACCACTACTTCTATCTCCGGATGGGTTTCGACATGCCCGGTTCTGACTATCACACCACGTGTGCCAGCATCGGCCAACAGCACACCTGGCGCGACATCCGGCAGACTGCCATCGTTGTAAATCGCCTGGGCTGCATAGACTATCTGTCCTTGTTTCATACCACTCCCTGAAAACGATGGTGACGGAACATGTGCTTCAGCCGCAGGCTGCCAGCAGTTTTGGTGTGACCTGCTCAAGCCAGGCATCGACCCGCGCCTCGGTCAGGTCAGCCTGGTTGTCGTTGTCCAATGCCAGGCCGATGAAAACACCGTTGTCCTCTGCCTGCGACACCTCGAATTCGTAGCCATCGGTCGGCCACTCGCCGACAACTGTCGCGCCGCAGGCGGTAACGCACTCATAGAGCGCCATCATCGCATCGCAAAACTCGTTGGCATAGGTTTTCTGGTCACCGAGTCCGAAAATCGCCACCACCTTGCCGCTCATGTCCGCGCCTTCCAGTTGCGGCAGAAACTCCGCCCAACTCTCGCTTCCGGCGCCACTGCCCAAGCCGGGCACTTCGCCATCACCCAAGGTTGGCGTGCCGATAATCAGCGCATCAAATGCCAGAAAATGGTCGACCGTCAATTTATTGATGTTGACCGGGTCGGCTGCTGCCACACCCAGCTTTTTTGCGATGAGCTTGGCAACACGCCGGGTTCGCCCGGTGTCCGTGCCAAAAATGATGCCAATGCTGGACATGCTGTTCTCCCTTCAAATCATGATGGCTTGCGCCGGTTTATCTGAAAAAAAGCGGTGACACGGCTGCGGGCTCAGACGTGAGTTGAAAGGTCGAAGTGCTCATGCAATAGCGCCAGGGCCTGATCAAACTCAAGCATTTCACAGTGCGATGCCACCCCGACAAGCTCCGCCATGCTTTCGTCAGGAAAAGCCAGATCAATGGCAAAGCACTCACGGGCTTGACCATAGGTGTAAACAAAAGCGGCCAGCTCAGGCTCGTCGGGCATATGCAGGCCGAAGGCCTCTTCATTGTCGCGCCAGCGCGCATCGATCACGATTCGACCAGCGCTGATCGGCACTGCCAGCGCATCCAGCAGACGGGTCAGGCTACGGTATTTAGGTCCGGCAGAAGAAGTCATCGGGTCAGTTGTCCTGCGGTGTAGCGCACCAGCGCCAGGTAGCGGGTCGCAACCAGATCGAGAGCTTTCGTTGCGCGGCGGTCAGAAATGTGCGGGGCTGGCCTGCGCGATGGCTTGACGCCATAACTACGCAGGACGATTGGTCGCGTTACTGGTTTCAAAGTGTTGGTCGGCGCGTTCATGCCGTTCACAGTGCAATTTCGATACCAGCCCGGTGATACAACACAGGATTCGTCTAAACCCCTTGCCAGCACTCGGCATTACGGTAATCTGCCGACCACTGGCAAGTGTTGTAAAGACACGCACCGACAAGCATCTTGTCAGGTTTGCTACAGGCCAGTGCCCGCATCGTCATCAACCAAAACTCAGCGCCCTGGCCTTCTACGGGGCACCCGTGCCAGTGACTCAATGCCGACTATCGGCAGACGTCAGGTGACGCATGATCAGGCTTTCGAGGCCTTTTTCGCTGGTGTCGGTTGTGCTCATGTTTTACTCGGCCTCCGGTGCGAGCTTTGGTTTTGCGGCTCTGCACTCGGCCAGCAGTTGCTTCCAGTCGTCTGGAGGGTGGCCGCTTTCCAGCATTTTGCGGAACACCCGATAAGCGTCGTCGCTACTCTCGTAGGCGCGCTTGGTATCTTCGTCATTAACCCAGGCAAACACAATCACCCTGGCCTGCGCGTGGTAACGGAAGAACAGCCGATACTGCTGATAGAACTTGGCTCGCAGCCAATGTTTATGTTCCTCACCCAGGGTGCCACCTTGCCGGTATTCCGGCCGCGTCGGGTCTTGTGGGACGACATCGAACACCAGTTTGGCAATCGCCGCCAGTCGCTTGCTGGCGTTCTTCGTCACATAGCCCACCGGGTCTTTTTTCTTGATGCGCTCCACCTGCAAGGTCAGAGCTTCGAGCTGCGCGAGAAAAAGCGGATGAGCAAAAACCGTCCAGCCGTGGATAACAACCGGAAAGGGCTGACCGACGCTCATTCATCGTCCGCCGACAAGGCGCCATCCAGATCGACCTCGATATGACCGACCAGGGATTGAATGCGCTGCACGAATCCGGCATCCATGGCCTGCAATTGCTCAGGATGGTCGGCCAGGTCCCTGGCAAGAAAGGCCAGGAACTGGCCGAGTACCGGATCATGATTTTCGGCGGCATTGGCCCGTGTCAGCACCACCTCGCCATTGGCGCGAATGGCATAGTGAAGCTTGTCGCGCTTGCCGAGCTGGAGCGCACGGCGAACGGTTTCCGGCACCGTGGTCTGGTAGCGGTCGGTCAGTGTGGATTCAACTTCGAGGGTGGCTGGCATGGCACGCTCCGATGTTCGTGACGGTGGATACAGCCCATGGTAATGCAGTTGCATTGCCGCATCAATGCTGTCGACGGTTTTGCTCGTGTTTTCCCGTTTTCACGGGAATGACGGAATAGAAAAGCGGCGCATCGAAGACACTTGGAGCCACGGCGCGCTGTCGGTTTTCATGAGTTTAGAGCTTGGCTTTCAATACTCTCGCCATTCTTGCAAAGGCGGGTAATGAACTAAGCGCGGTTGGGCTCAGCACCCCGACAACCTCAAAAGAACGCTTGCCCTTGGCATAGGCGTTGGAACAATTACGCGTCGCTTGGGTAAGCTTGTCGTGAACCTCCTTGCGGTTGCGATTCTCCAGAGCGATCAGCGGCGGCAAAGCATTCTCCTGGAGCTTGTGACCGTAATGCTCTGTCAATGCGGCACGGTCGGCAACGATCCACGTTTCCATACACGTCGTCATCAGAAGAACCTGCTCATCGTCCGCTCCAGCAGGCTTGTCCCAGTTGTCGCGAGTCTTGAGATGCTCCCACGTCTTATTGCCATCCGCCACGGGGTCTTCACTGTCGATCAGCATGGCGATGTAATCGCCTTCTTTGCTACAGCCGTGGGCGGTCTTGAAATCATCAAATGCTGCATTACGGCCACCACACGCGCTGAGCCGGGGCATCTTCTTGCCTGCTGCAAAGCCCAGTTTTCCGATCAGTTTGCGAAATCCCTCGCGGCAGCGGATTTGATCTTCCTTGGACTCGCCGCCCTCAATGTAAAGATGCGCACTCACCAGCGGGTTCCCCCTATTTGTCCTTGTGTCCAAAGTTGACCAAGCCGATATTTCGCCAACCATTGCTTCAGTTCATCTGGAATCAGTCTTTGCATCGTGGTTTGTCCGTCCAGCTTGGCGCAAACAACGACGCACTCCGGTGCCTCGGTCATGGCATCAACGAGGATGTCCGAGTGAGTCGTCACAATCAGTTGTGTCCGGGTTGAGGCGTCGCGCAATAAATCAGCCACTTTTGGAAGAATGTCGGGGTGCAGGCCGAGTTCAGGCTCTTCAATGCAGATAAGCGGCGGCGGATCGGGATCGCAGAGAATTGCCAGCAGGCAAAGATAGCGCAGCGTGCCGTCGGAAAGGCGCGTCGCCGGTATCACAAAGTCCCCCTCGGCAAAGAAAACCTGCACCGTGCCGCCCTCGATCAACACATCGAAGTCCGTGATTCCGTCGTAGAGATCTTTCAAGCCAGCGAGGATGGCTTTCTTCGCGACCGGCGAGCGGGTTTTCAAGCGGTTAAGGAAGAGGCCGAGGTTGGAGAAGTCCTCCTCTAGGAGGTCGTTCCGCATGTCAGCTTTCTGCGGTTCGCGAAACACGGCATTGCGCCCGAAAGCCCATTCGCGGTAAATTCGCACTTTCTCGTAGTTTTGTGCCAGCCAGGCCAGTTCCGGATACGCTTCGGGATCGCGCCGTTGGGCGAGTATTGAGCGGTCGGGTTCAATGGTGTCTTTGGCTAGGCCACGATTTCCTCCTTTCTTCGTATTCACCACCGGATTCCCGCTTCGGTAGCGATAGTAGAAGAGCACATCCTTCTCTTTGGCAGACCGGGGCTCCGTTTCTTCCACAGTCTCGTCGTCCAACGAAAACGCCTGTGACACGGGATGGAAAGCCATGGCATGCCGCAACGGCTTGTGGCCTTTGGGGTAATTAACCACCCAATCAATTGAAGCGGGCGCTTTTGGCCCACCTTTCCATATCCACTCGGAAACACCGCCGCCCTTCCTGGTTACATCGCGAAACTCCCTGGGTGCGGAACGCATGAGGCTGATGGCCTCAATGAGGTTGGACTTGCCGCTGCCATTCGGGCCGATGAACAGGTTCAGGGATTGGAGATCAATGCCCGCATTGTCGGGCCCGAAAGACAGGAAATTTCTCGGTGCGAGATGGCGGATCAGGATCGGATTGGTATTGTTCAGCATAGCTCAAGATTCCTCGGGTTCCGTTTCATCCAGAATATCGGTGTCTTCCAGCGCCTCGTCAACACGCGGCTCGGTGGACAGATCGGGCAGATTGGCAGCGGCTTCCCGCACGTCCAGCTTGCCGGTCACGATGTCGGCAGTCAGGCGCGTGCGGTATTCCTGCATCAGCGCGATTTCGCGCTCGGTGCGGGCGATGGCGGTGTTGATGATGCCGCACTCGGCACGGATATGCTCAACGATAGCCTTCTGCTCATTGAGAGGCGGCAAAGCCAATTGGAAATTCTTTATTTGGTCGACATTCACGTGTGGAGCGGTCGAGCCAATTACGTATAACGATGCTTGGAGATAGACGTGCTGGCAGTTCAATTGCCACATCAGATACTCGCTGTTCTGTCGTTTCCGGATTCGAAATACCATCATGCGTTGGGAAATACACAGTGACGTATCCGCCGGAACGTTTGCCGCGATTCCAAACCGCTCTCCCTCGCGGCTATAAAGAACATCTCCCATTTCCGGTTTAAGCCGTGCGGTCCACCTTTGGAATTCAGCCGCTGAAATCTTTCGCGCTTGTTCGAGGCGAACTCTGCCCGGTTCGATATCGGCAGTCCGAATCGCCGGAAAAACTCCATCAGTCCGGTAAGTCGGGGTCGCATGTAGGCAGTCCACAATGTGCGAAGCCTCAAACTTAAGCCGTGTGTGTTCCCAATGCGCCGGAATGTCGCCGAGCCAAGGGATGCCAGAAGGCTTGAGGGGAACATCAGGGTCGAGGCCGCGGGTGACGGCGCGGTGGATGATGGCCTGCTTCTGCTCGTTCAGCAGCCCGATCAGCTTGCGCTTGGCGCGGATGAAGCCGTCGATCTTCCGGTTCGCGTGTTCCAGAAATCGCACGATGGCCGCTTGTTCGTCGGGTGGCGGGAGTGGTACGAACTGATTGCCAAACATCTCGTAGCGAAAGTCGGTTGACCGTTCTCGAATCCCTTTAGCCAAAGCAAGAATCCATTGCGCGCGCGACATTTCACGAACCGTATGGGCGTAGTAGCGGGCAATAACGCCAGGGCGAGGTTGGCAGACGTTGTAAACCGGTGTGCCTTTTCCGTCGCTGTCCGAAACGCCGATCGCGCCAGCAAACGCGTCCATTCCATGAATGACCAAGTCGCCTTTGCGGATGCCTTGATAGCCTGATTCGACTGTTGCCTCAGTGAAGCCGCGAAGGCGGCGGTTTTTGCGTAGCGTCACCATGCCGTCACGGAAGCAGGTGACGACCTCGTCTTCGGGTCGCACAGGACGTTGCATCTTTGTAAAGAGGCGCTTTGCACGCTCCGTCTGCCATCCGGACGGAAGCTCACGAGCCCACGGAATGCCAGACTCCTTGTACTCCGCATACGGCTTGAGCCCCTCGATCATGGCTGCTCCCCCGACACCAGGAGTCGCCTGGCTTCCTGTTCCCTGGCGTGTTCGATTGCCTGGTGCAGTCGGGCGCGCAGCAGCGGCAGCGGCGGCAGTTCGGTGAGGTATTCACTGACACGGATGGACTTGGCGTCGAGCTGGAGCAGTTCGACTTGTTCGGCGTCGGCTGCTGCACACAGGATGAGTCCGATGGGCGCTTCTTCACCTGCAGCGCGTTCGTGTTTATCCAGCCAGCGCAGATAGAACTCCATCTGCCCCACATGGGCCGGCTGGAAAGACTCCAGCTTCAATTCGACAGCGATCAACCGGCGCAGATGGCGGTGGAAGAAGAGCAAGTCGAGATGAAAATCGTCCTTGCCAACGCTCATGCGCTTCTGGCGGGCGACAAAGCTAAAGCCGGCGCCCAGTTCCAGCAGCACATTTTCGATCTCGCGCAGGATGGCGCTTTCAAGGTCGCGCTCGCTGTAGGCACCTTGCAAGCCGAGCAGGTCAAGCAGATACGGATCGCGGAAGACGAGGTCGGGGCTCATTCGTCCTTCGCGGAGATTGGCCAGCTCTGCGCTGATAACGGCGTCCGGCTTCTTCGACAGGGCGGTGCGTTCGTACAGCATGCCGCCGATCTTCTGGCGCAGGGTACGCACATCCCAACGCTCGATGCGGCACATTTCGGCGTAGAAGTCCCGGGCCAAGGGTACCTTGATCGGGAGCAGCTCGATGAAGTGGCTCCAGCTCAATACTTGCGACAAGGTCGCAAGTATTGGCTCCTCGGTAATCCACTCGGCAAATCGGGCCATCCTGGTCAGCGCTGTGTAGTTGAATCCGGGGCCGAACTCTGCCGTCAATTCTTGCGACACTGTCGCAAGAATTTGCTTGCCATAAGCGGCACGCCCTTCCTGCAAGTTTTCCCTCAGCAGGCGACGGCCCACCTGCCAACAAAGCAAGGTATGCGTGGCATTGGCGGTGGTTGCCAGCCGCTGGCGGGCAGCGTGAATCAGACTGCGCAGATCCGCGAGGAGCGCGTCTCCTTCGACGTGGGCTATTTGCTGGCCGTCTTCAGGGAGCACTGCGGATCTCCGCTTATCCTGCCCGGCAATTTTCTTGGTCATGCCGCCGCCCCTCCGGTGATCTCGCTGAGCAACCCCTCGGTTTCCTGCTCCAGCGCCAGGATGTCGGCGCTGATCTCGGCCAGGGTGCGCAGTTTCGGCGGCTGGTAGAAGTGGCGGGTGAAGCTGATTTCGTAGCCGATCTTGGTGTCGGCCTCGACGATCCAGGCATCGGGCGTGTAGGGCAGCACTTCGCGGCGGATGAAAGCTTCAATACCGCCGTCTTCCAGCAGCGGGATTTGCTCGTAGTCGCGCAGGTCGCTGTCGGGTTCGTATTCGACGACACAGGTCTTGCCGTCGATCTTGGCCTCGAAGCGGCCGCGCAAGGGGTCGGGTTGGGCCTTGCCGGGTTTGTGGATTTTCTTGATGACGGCGGGCGCGTCTTCGACCCGCCAACTGACGGCGTTGATGATCAGCTTGAGGTCGGCGGCGCTGGGCTTGCGGCCAAGCTGCTTGAGCGTCGCCTCGACGCGTTGGAGGAAGACATTGTGGTCTTCCATCAGCCCATCGCCGAGGGCGGCGCGGAGCTGGCTGGCGACTTCAATGAGCTGGGCGTCACGCTTCCAGGTGACTTCGCTGAGCAGCTTTTTCTTTTTGGCTTCGGGCAGCGCCTTTTTGCCGCTGGCCTCGCCGCCTTCGTCATCATCCGGCTCGCTGTCGGCCTTGCCGCTTGCGTTCCAGTCGTTGACGAGTTGTTCGAGTTGCTGGCGGACGCTGGCGGGGTTGTCGAACAACGCGTCGCCAAGTTGCTCGTAGAGCGCGGCGCGGATGTCTTCATCGCCCGAGGCGTAGCGCAGGGTCTCGATGCGCGCTCGGGTGAGCTGGCTGTGCAGGCGCAGCGGCCGCTCGACCTTGACCTTCCAGTAGCCGAAAGCGGCGTTGGGGAAGATTTTCGACTGCGGCGTTTCCTGGAAGGAGAGGAAGGTGTCGCAGATGCGCTGGATGTCGTCGGCGGCCAGTTCGCAGTTCTTCTTGCCCATGTTCTTGCGCAGCGGCTTGAACCATTGGGTGGCGTCGATGAGCTGAACCTGGCCCTGGCGGGCTTCGGGTTTGCGGTTGCTCAGCACCCAGACGTAGGTGGCGATACCGGTGTTGTAGAAGAGGTTCAGCGGTAGCGCGACGATGGCTTCCAACCAGTCGTTCTCGATGATCCAGCGGCGGATGTTGCTTTCGCCCTGGCCAGCATCGCCGGTGAACAGCGACGAGCCGTTATGCACCTCGGCGATGCGGCTGCCGAGCGGCGTGTCGTGTTTCATCTTGCTCAGCATGTTGGCGAGAAAGAGCATCTGACCATCGCTGGAGCGGGTGACCAGCGAGTATTCGGCATCGCCCGCGTGCTTGATAACGAAGCGCGGGTCTTTCAGGTCTTTCTTGCCGCCCATGCGCTCCAGATCGGTCTTCCAGCTTTTGCCGTAAGGCGGATTGGCGAGCATGAAGTCGAATTCGCGCGAGCGGAAGGCGTCGTTGGCCAGCGTGCTGTGTTCCGGGCCGCCGACGATGTTGTCCGCCGCGTCTCCGTCGCCCTTGAGCAGCAGGTCGGCCTTGCAGATGGCGTAGGTTTCGCCGTTGATTTCCTGGCCGTAAAGGTGGGTGGCGACCTGTTTGCCGTGAGCCTTGGCGATCTGCTGGAGGGTTTCTTCGGCCACCGTGAGCATGCCGCCGGTGCCGCAGGCGCAGTCGTAGAGCAGGTAGGTGCCGGACTCGATCTTGTCGGCCACCGGCAGGAACATCAAATTCGCCATCAGGCGCACGGCATCGCGCGGCGTCCAGTGTTCACCGGCTTCTTCGTTGTTGTCTTCGTTGAAGCGGCGGACCAGTTCCTCAAACATCGTGCCCATCGAGTGGTTGTCGAGCGCTGACAAGTCGCCCATCGGGAACGGGCTGATGTTGATGTCCTTGTCGAGGAATTTCTCGATCAGCGTGCCGAGCGCATCGGCCTTGGACAGGCGCGGAATCTGGTGGCGAAACTCGAAGTTGGTCAGGATATCCTGCACATTGGGCGAAAAGCCATCAAGGTAGGCTTCAAAATCGTCCTTGAGTTTCTGTTGCGTGGCGCGGGCCTTGAGGTCGCGCAGCAGAAAGGGCGAGGTGTTGTAGAAGGCTTGGCCGGAGGCGGCGCGCAGTGCGTCGTCCTGATTGGTGATGCCGGCCTCGTCGAGCGCCGCTTTCATCTCCAGCACCGCCTGTTTGGTCGGCTCCAGCACCGCGTCGAGACGGCGCAGCACGGTCATCGGCAGGATGACGTCGCGGTATTTTCCGCGCACATAGACGTCGCGCAGCACGTCGTCGGCGATATTCCAGATAAAGTTGGTCAGCCAGTTGAGTTGCGTTTGATCCACGAGTGACTTTTCCAGTTGGTGACTGCACTTTGCGGGTGAGCCTTGCGGGCGGTTTTTACGCTCTGACAATGAAAACATTCAGACCACGTACTGGCGCACCCGCAGTCGGCAGTCGGCAGTCGACCCGCAAAGCATAAATCCGTTGCCATTATATAGAAGCGCCCATGGGTACGACGGCCCCCCCATCTGCACGGGTCAGGAGATGGGGGTGATCTGCGCCGTAGTCGGGTCGTGTGTCGTGTCGGGCCAGCGACATTGTCGCCTTCGCGACATTGGCCTGCACAACATTTTCCCTGAATTTCAAAAGCTTGCTACGTGGCACAGGGCTTGCAAGTCGATGCGGGAACCTACCCAGGAGCCCCGCCGTGAAAACCTCCGACATCGCCGCCCTGCTGGACGAACCGGCCTGTGCGCACAACAAGAAGGAGAAATCCGGCTGCGCGCGCCCCAAACCCGGCGCATCGGCAGGCGGGGGCGCTTTTGACGGGGCACAGATTGCCTTGCTGCCAATCGCCGATGTCGCCCACATTGTGCACGGCCCTATCGCCTGCGCCGGTAATTCATGGGACAACCGGGGCACCCGTTCGTCCGGGCCAGAGCTGTTTCGCATTGGCATGACCACCGACCTGTCCGAACAGGACGTGATCATGGGGCGTGGCGAAAAGCGCTTGTTTCATGGCATCAAGCAGGCGGTGGAGCGATACCACCCGGCGGCGGTGTTCGTTTACAACACCTGCGTGCCCGCGCTGATTGGCGACGATGTCGAGGCGGTGTGCAAGCAGGCTGCCGAACGCTGGAACGTGCCGGTGGTGCCGATAGACTGCGCTGGCTTCTATGGCACCAAGAATCTCGGCAACCGCATCGCTGGCGAGGCCATGGTCAAGCACGTGATCGGCACCCGCGAGCCCGACCCCCTGCCTGCCGATCGCATTCCCGATGGCATCAAGGTGCACAACATCAACCTCATCGGCGAATACAACATCGCCGGTGAGCTGTGGTATCTGACCCCGCTTTTTGATGAGCTTGGCATCCGCGTCCTGTGCACGCTGTCTGGCGACGCCCGTTTTCACGAAGTGCAGACCATGCACCGGGCCGAGGTGAACATGCTGGTGTGCGCCAAAGCGATGATCAACGTCGCCCGAAAGATGGAAGAGCGATATGCGACTCCCTGGTTCGAGGGCAGTTTTTACGGCATCACCGACACCAGTCAGGCTTTGCGCGATATCGCCCGAATCGTCGACGACCCCGATTTGATCGAACGCACCGAGGCGCTGATCAGGCGCGAAGAAGCGCGCGCCCGCGCCGAGCTCGATGTGTGGCGCCCACGCCTGGCAGGCAAGCGGGTGCTGTTGTTCACCGGCGGGGTCAAGTCGTGGTCGGTAGTGTCGGCGCTGCAAGACTTGGGCATGAACGTGGTTGCCAGTGGCACCAAGAAATCCACCGAGGAAGACAAGGCACGCATTCTTGAGCTGATGGGCGATAACACCATCATGCTCAACAGCGAGGGCGCGCGCGACCTGCTCAATGCGGTGTATGAACTCAAGGCCGACATCCTGATCGCCGGTGGACGCAACTTGTACACCGCACTCAAGGCGCGCCTGCCCTTTCTCGATATCAACCAGGAGCGCGAGTTTGGCTACGCCGGTTACGAGGGCATGAAGGAGCTGGTGCGCCAGCTCGCGCTGACGCTTGAGAGCCCGGTGTGGGAGGCGGTGCGCAAGCCCGCGCCGTGGGCCAGCCGCGCCATGGTGGTGGCCGGCCCGGAGATGGGCGACAGCCCGGACGCTGAGGATGCGGAAGATGCAGAGGACGCCGCGCGCAGTGCGGACTTCGGCTCGTCAGCATCAGACCACGCCCACAACGCCGCCTGAAGGAGCCCGACCATGGCAGAAATCATCCGTCACCCCAAGGCCTTGTCGGTGAGCCCGCTCAAGGCATCCGCCCCGGCAGGGGCTGCGCTGGCGTTCATGGGCATCAACCGTGGCATGCCGATCTTCCACGGCTCGCAGGGCTGCACCGCGTTCGCCAAGGTGTTCTTCGTGCGCCATTTCCGCGAGCCAATTCCGTTGCAGACCACCGCGATGGACCAGGTGGCGACCGTGATGAACGCCGACGACAATGTTGTACAAGCGCTTGCCACCGTCTGCGGAAAAAGCAAGCCCTCGCTGGTTGGACTGGCCACCACTGCACTGGCCGAAACCCAGGGCACCGACATCGCACGCCTGGTGCGCGAGTTTCGCGCCAAACACCCGGAGTTTGACCATATCCCTGTAGCCGCAGTGAACACGCCGGACTTTGCCGGCAGCCTTGAAACCGGCTACGCCACCGCGCTAAAGGGCATTCTTGAGGCTACCGTACCGCAAACCAGCGGCACTGGACGCGCAGGCAAACGCAAAAAACAGGTCAATCTGCTGCTTGGTGCGCACATGACACCGGGCGACGTGGAGGCGATCAAGGACTGGGTCGAAGCTTTTGGTTTGCGCCCGGTGGCAGTGCCAGACCTGGCCGATTCGCTGGACGGTCATCTGATCGCAGAGGACTTCATCCCGGTCACGCTGGGCGGCACGCCGATCTCGGAACTGGCGACGCTGGGCGAGGCAATCGCCACCATCGTCATCGGACGTTCGCTGAAGGGCGCGGCGGATCTGCTCGCGGAACGCAGCGGCGTACCCGACCATCGCTTTGACGGCTTGATGGGGCTGGAGTCCTGCGACCGCTTCACCATGTTGCTCGCCGAAATGGCCGGTATGAAGGTGCCTGAGCGGCTGGAGCGTCAGCGCGCCCAGTTGCAGGACGCCATGGTGGACACGCACTTCATGACCGGATTGCGTCGTATCGGGGTGGCAGGCGAACCCGACCTGCTGCACCAGATCACCACGCTGCTAGCCAGCATGGGTGCCGAAGTGGTGGCTGCAGTGTCACCAATCAAGGCACCGATTCTGGCGGAACTGCCAACCCTGCAGGCGCACATCGGCGATCTGGAAGACCTGGAGGATCTAGCCCGCGCAAGCGGCGCTGAGCTCCTCGTTGGCAACTCACACCTGCTCGCCAGTGCACAGCGTCTTGGCGTGCCCTTGTTGCGCATCGGCATGCCGCAATACGACATGGTGGGCGCTTACTGCAAAACCTGGGTGGGCTACCGGGGCACCCGGCAAGCCCTTTTCGATCTGGCCAACCTGGTGCTGCAACATCATGAACACATCGCCCCAAGACCCTCGATCTTCGCCATCAGGCACGGAGAGGCCAATGCCACCTCGCCGACGGCACTTGCGGCTGGTCACTGACGCCATGTCGCCCGCTACCAGCCCCGCCAGCATTCGACTCGCCTTTGCGAGCACGAATCGCAGCACGGTCAACCAGCACTTCGGCGCCACCGAGGCCTTTGCGGTTTTCGAAGTCGACGCCCACAGCGCGCAATTGGTTGAAGTCGCCGAGTTCATTGATGCCACACAGGACGGCAACGACAACAAGCTACCGGCCAAGATCGCCACGCTGCATGGTTGCGCAGCAGTGTATTGCCTGGCGGTAGGTGCATCGGCGGTAAAGCAGTTGCTGGCTGCTGGCGTACAGCCGATCAAAGTCGACGATGACGCCTCAATCGACAAGCTCATCGCCGATCTTCAGCAAGAGCTCTGCAACGGCCCTGGCGGCTGGCTGGCCAAGGCGGTGAAGGCGCGTACGCCCGGAGACAGCGCGCGCTTTGACGCAATGGAAGCGGAGGGCTGGAGCGAATGAGCGCATCGGGCGATCACCACACTGCAGCGACCATGCTGACGCGGACTGGCCGGGTAGTGTCGGCGCACGCCTCACACATTGTCGTCCGATTTGAGCGGGAGTCGGCATGTTCGTCGTGTCGCGCAGCCAAGGCGTGTGGCGGCAACATCAGCACCAGCGACCTGGTGCTGCCACAACCAGCAAATCACACACTCTACCCCGGCGATTTGGTGCAGGTCGGCGTGGCTGAAGGTAGCGCACTGCGCTCGACCATCATCGCATACATCACCCCCTTGGCTGGCTTGCTGACTGGCATGGCGCTGGCCAGCGTCATCGGCCTGAGCGATGGTCTGGTGGCGCTTGCCAGCCTGCTCGGCCTGGGCATCGGTTTTTTTGCCATGCGTCGTTTAGCACTCAGGCCAGGCAATCGCATTACCCCGATATTGCTCGAAGCAAACACTTCCGGAAAACCCAAGGAGAACCACTCATGAATGCTACTGCGATTGTCCCAGAGATCAGCCCCGAGCTCGCAAACTCGGACTTCATCAAGGAAATGTCACGCCAGACGCGCGCGGTGGATAGCTATGGCAGCTACGATGGCTGGCCGGACGACAGAGTGCTCGCGCCCTACATCGTCACCAAGGAGCAGCGCCGCGAGATCCCTGTGATCGGTGATCCGGACGACATCATCCTGGCTCGCATCAAGGCCTACCACAACGCCATCGCTGTGCTGATCGAGAAGGCGTGCGGTCACATGGCGGTGCCGTTGATCAACATCAGCCACGAAGGCTTCGGACGCGCACTGATCACCGTGGGCAAGCTCGTCGTCATGGACCGGACCTTGCGCGACGTGCACCGCTTTGGTTTTGAAAGTTACTCGAAGATGAAGGACGACTGCGACAAACACCTCTCTGTCGCGCTCGAGATCATAGGCAAATACCCGGACATCGCCGGACTGTAAGGAGCAAGAGTCATGACCGAAGAAGAAATCAAGGCGCTTGAAAAGGAGGTCAGAACACTCAAGCGCAAATCGCAGGAATGGGCATCGCAGATGCACGACCTGGTCGAAGACCGCCTGCCGGCCGGTTACGAAGAAATCCCCACAATGGCGCAATCAACTTATCAGGCTTGCCAGGCGTGGGCCGAGGCCAATGCACGCCTGCAGGCCGCCACCGCCGAGGCCTGACCCAGCCAACTCCAATACACACCCAACCCCAACCGTCGGACGCAAGCAGGCACAGCCAAGCCCGCGTCGTCCGCTCCCTCGAAAGGAATCAGCATGAACATGATCACTGGCTTGACCCGGGGAGGCGCGGACTGGACACCTCAGTTCGTGCTGCAACTGGACCAGAAAAAATGCATAGGCTGTGGCCGTTGTTACAAGGTGTGCCCGCGTAATGTATTCGATCTGGTCGAACGCGAAGACGACGACATGGACGACGATCTCGATGACGACAACATGATGGTCATGGCACTGGCTGATGCGCTCGACTGCATAGGCTGTGGCGCCTGTTCACGGGTTTGCCCCAAGGCTTGCCACACTCACGGCCCATCGCCGGTTGCAGCCTGACGCTCATTGCTGCGGTCAATCGACAATGTCTGTGTGGGAAACCCAACAAAGCCGCCCGCAGGTATCTTTCACGACACCCCACAGGCAGCAAAACCCTACATTATTTCAACAACTTGGAAAATAAGGCCGATTGGCACGGGGTTTGCACATACAAGCTCATGACCCCAACCCCCGGAGAGACCGACATGTTGAACCTGACCCCCAGCGCGCTGAACGCCATCAACCGTTTCATCTCCTCCTCGGCCGACCCAGTCGCGGGTCTGCGCATTCATGTGCAGGGCGGTGGTTGCTCAGGCCTGCAGTACGGCATGAAGCTCGAAGCCGAGAGCGCCGAAGACGACACCATCGTCGAGCTTGATGGCATCACCCTTATCGTCGATCCATTCTCCGCGCCGATGCTGGCCGGGGTCACGGTCGATTTTGTGGAGTCGTTGAGCGGCTCCGGCTTCAAGTTCGAAAACCCGAATGCCTCCGGCGGTTGCGCCTGTGGCCAGTCCTTTTCCGCCTGAGCGCAAGGAGAACAGCCATGTGGGATTATTCCGAAACCGTCAAGGAGCATTTCTACAACCCGCGCAACGCCGGTGCGTTGCCGGAGGCCAACGCCATCGGCGAGGTCGGATCGATCTCCTGTGGCGATGCGTTGCGCCTCATGCTCAAGGTCGATGACAGCAACCAGACCATTGTGGACGCCTCCTTCCAGACCTTTGGCTGCGGCTCTGCGATTGCGTCCAGCTCGGCGCTAACCGAGATCATCAAGGGTAAGACACTGGAACAGGCGCTGGCAGTCAGCAACCAGGACATCGCCGACTTTCTCGGTGGTCTGCCACCCGAGAAGATGCACTGCTCGGTGATGGGGCGCGAGGCGCTGCAGGCCGCCATCGCCAACTACCGTGGCGAGGTGTGGGCCGACGACCACGAGGAAGGCGCGCTGATCTGCAAGTGCTTTGCCATTGATGCGGTGCTCATCGAGGACACCATACGCGCCAACAACCTGTGCAGTGTGGAACAGGTCACCAACTACACCAAGGCCGGTGGCGGTTGCTCTTCCTGCCACGAAGGCATAGAGGAAATCCTTGCCAAGGTGCTGGCCGAGCGCGGCGAAGAGTTCAAGGTTGCACCGCCTCCGGCAAAAAAGGTGCCGGGCAAAATGACCACCCTGGAACGTATCCGCAAAATTGAGCAGGTCATCGAAAAGGCCCGCCCCAACCTGCAGCGCGACCACGGCGACATTGAGCTGGTCGACGTCGACGGCAAAACCATTTATGTGTCCATGAAGGGCGCCTGCGCTGGCTGCCAGATGGAAGCCGCCACCCTGGGCGGCGTGCAGGCACAGATGATCGAAGCACTTGGCGAGCTGGTCAAAATCGTGCCGGTCAAGGCAACCGTCAAACTCACCCCGAACACCTTGTCCGCGTAAACCGCGTTCTGGAGAGTCATGATGAGCATCCCCAAGCTGACCCCAATCTACCTCGACAACAACGCCACGACGCGCTGCGCGCCCGAGGCGGTGGCGGCCATGCTGCCCTTTTTCACCGAGCAGTTCGGCAACCCCTCCTCCATGCACAGCTTCGGCGCAAAGGTCGGCCATGCAGTCAAGGCTGCACGCGCATCGGTGCAGCAACTGCTGGGTGCCGAGCACGACTCCGAGATCGTGTTCATGGCTGGCGGCACCGAAGCCGACAACACCGCCATACTCTCCGCGCTCAAGGCCAACCCCGACCGCAAGGAGATCATCACCACCACGGTGGAGCACCACGCGGTGCTCCACCTGTGCGACCAGCTTGAGAAGGACGGCTACACCATTCACCGCCTCAAGGTGGACGGCAAGGGCCGCTTAAACCTCGACGACTACGCCAGATTACTCAGCGACAAGGTCGCGGTGGTGTCGGTAATGTGGGCCAATAACGAAACCGGCACCTATTTTCCGGTGGAAAAAATGGCGGCCATGGCCAATGCTGCCGGTGTGCTCTTCCATACCGATGCGGTTCAGGCGGTCGGCAAGATCCCGCTCAATCTGGCGGATTCAGCCATAGACATGCTGTCGCTGTCCGGCCACAAACTGCATGGTCCCAAGGGCATAGGGGCGCTGTATCTGCGTCGGGGTGCTCGTTTTAGACCGCTGCTGCGCGGTGGCGGCCAGGAGCGAGGTCGTCGCGCCGGCACAGAGAACGTGCCCGCCATCATCGGCCTGGGTGTCGCGGCCGAACTGGCCATGGAGCACCTGGCACTGGAAGACACCTACGTGCGTGCGCTGCGCAACAAGCTGCAAGCCGGCATCCTCGCCGCCGTTCCGCATGCCTTCGTCACTGGCGACCCCGACAACCGCCTGCCCAACACCCTGAATATCGCGTTCGAATACGTCGAAGGCGAAGCCATTCTGATGCTGCTCAACAAACAGGGGATAGCGGCATCATCCGGTTCAGCCTGTACCTCGGGCTCACTGGAGCCATCGCATGTGATGCGCGCCATGGACATCCCCTACACCGCCGCGCACGGCACCATCCGCTTCTCGCTGTCACGCGACAACACAGAAGCCGAGATCGATCGCGTCATCGAGGCCATGCCGGCCATCATCGCCCGGCTGCGCAAGCTCTCGCCATACTGGAGCGAAGACGGCCCGGTGACCGACCCCGAGAAAGCCTTCGCGCCGACCTACGCCTGACCCACCCTCCCCTCCCGCAAGCCCGCAGGAACACGCCATGTCCTTACCGGTATGCATTGACGACACCACTCTGCGCGACGGCGAACAATCGGCCGGGGTGGCCTTCACACAAAGCGAGAAGTGCAGCATCGCCGCCATTCTGGCCGAAATTGGCATAGCCGAACTGGAGATCGGCATTCCGGCCATGGGCGCAGAAGAATGCGACGATATCCGCGCCATGTCAGACAGGCTCAAGGCCGATGGGCACGACACCCGCTTAATCGTGTGGGGTCGGCTCACCGGGAGCGACATTGACGCCTGTCGCGGCTTGCCGGTGCATATGCTGGAGCTGTCGGTGCCAGTCTCGGATCAACAAATCCGTCACAAACTCGGCACCCATCGTGACGAAGTGCTGGCCCGCATTGCACGCTGGGTGCCGGTGGCGCGTGCCGCAGGCTTTGACGTGGGCATAGGCGGCGAGGACGCCTCGCGCGCAGACCCATGCTTTCTGGTCGAAGTAGCGCAGGCGGCAGAAGCCGCCGGGGCGCGGCGCTTCCGCTTTGCCGACACACTGGGCGTGCTTGACCCCTTTGCCACCTACGACGTGATCGCGCGCTTGCGTGCAGCAAGCAGCATCGAGCTCGAAATGCACGCCCATGACGACCTGGGGCTGGCGACTGCCAACACCCTGGCAGCGGTACGCGCCGGCGCCACCCACGTAAACACCACGGTAAACGGCCTGGGCGAACGTGCCGGCAACGCCGCCCTGGAAGAAGTGGCACTTGGCCTGCGTCAGTTTCATGGCCTGGAGCGAGTCATCAACTTTGGTCGACTGCTCGAAGCCTCCGAGGCCGTGGCACGCGCCTCCGGACGCCCGGTCGGCTGGCACAAGAGCCTGGTCGGCGAAGGCGTATTCACCCACGAGGCGGGTATCCATGTAGACGGCTTGCTCAAGGACCCCGCCAATTATCAGGGCGTCGACCCTGCCCTGCTGGGACGCAGCCACCGCCTGCTGCTCGGCAAGCACTCCGGCGCACGAGGGGTGATGGCTGCCTATGCCGCGCTTGGCATTCACCTGGCTGATGGCGAATCAGCCTGTCTGCTGGCACGGGTGCGTGCCTTTGCCAGTCGCATGAAGCGCGCGCCTGACACCCGCGAACTGCATCAATTCCATGCGGAACTCAAGCACACCCGCGCGCGCTGCGGAACCCTGCTCCAGCCTGTCACGCCAGCGTCGACACTCACCAACAGGCAATTGACATGAACACCAGCGACACCACCACCATGAATGATGTCTCGCCAGCCCAACCTGGCCTGCTTGGTCTGTTGCGCGAAGACGTGCGCTGTGTCTTCGGGCGTGACCCGGCTGCCCGCAGCACTCTGGAGGTGCTGACCACCTACCCCGGTGTGCACGCGCTGATCGCCTACCGCATCGCCCATGTGCTGTGGGGCCGGGGCTGGCGCTATGCGGCACGCCTGCTCAGCTTTCTGGCGCGAGTCTTCTCCAATGTTGACATCCACCCCGGGGCAACGATTGGCCGACGCTTTTTTATCGACCACGGCGCGGGGGTGGTGATCGGCGAGACGGCCGAGATCGGTCACAATGTCACGCTATATCACGGCGTCACCCTGGGCGGCACCACCTGGAATGCGGGCAAACGCCACCCCACGCTGGGTGACAACGTGGTGGTTGGCGCGGGAGCCAAAATTCTCGGCGCCATCACCATAGGCCCACGCGTGCGCGTCGGCGCCAACTCCGTGGTGGTCAAAAACGTCCCGGCTGATCGCACCGTCATCGGCATCCCGGCGCGCATCGTCAAGCGTGATACGCCGATACTCGGCGCCAATGACGAGCTTAATCTGGACCATCACCTGATGCCCGATCCGGTCGGCCATACGCTTAACTGCCTGCTCGACCGCATCAAGACGCTCGAATCCGAACTGGCGGCACGGAAGACTTCATCAGCCGACACCGTCACACCGCGACCCCGCGTTTTCGAACTTCACGCCGCGCCATCTATCGACTGTCAGGCCCACACCGAAGCCGCCTGTCCGGAATGCGCCTGTCAGGCAGACGAAGACGCTCGCCGCCAGGGCGATTGACATGGACCTGATCGATATCGGCACCCTCCCCGCTAATGACCTTCCGTACAACACCCAACAGGAGCGACATCATGGAAGACTTGAGCCTAGACGAAGCAATGGAAGAGCTTTCCTCGGCAGAGGAGTTTCTCGCATTCTTCGGCGTCGACTTTGACGCAAGCATCGTGCAAGTCAATCGGCTGCACATCCTGCAACGCTTCCACGACTATCTGGCGCACAACCCTGCGCCTGAAGGTGACGAAAGCAGTCGGCGCGAACATTTCCGCCGTTTCCTCGAACTGGCTTACACCGACTTCACACACTCGGATGCGCTCACCGAAAAAGTGTTTGCTGTGTTCAGGAAAGCCAGCGGAACCGCATTCGTCCCACTTGGCGCCATACAGCGCTGAAGCCAACCCGTATCCAGCGATCACGCGCTTGTCCGGGCTGCGGCTGAACAGGAAACCAGGCTCATGCGTTACAAATTCGAATTCGGAAGTTCAGTGCGGGTGGTGCGCAATGTGCGCGACGATGGCACCTACCCAGGCCGCCACATCGGTGATCTGCTGGTACGTCGCGGCAGCGTTGGCACCGTCATAGAAGTTGGCACGTTTCTTCAGGACCAGGTGATCTACACGGTTCACTTTCTTGAACTTGACCGCATCGTGGGTTGCCGGGAAGAAGAGCTGATTGGTGCTGACCAGCCCTGGAATCCGAGCCGCTTCGAATCCAGGGAGCGGGTGCGTGCCTTGCGCAGCTTTGCCGTCAAGGGCGAAGTGCTTGCGCCTGTCGGCACCATCGGTGAGGTGCTCAGGGTGCTGCGCGACATTCCCGGCGGCGTACATTACGAAGTCAGCTTTCCGGGTCGCGTGCTGTGTATCCCGGAGGCCTCACTTGAGTCGCTGTCGCCGGAACCCGACACCACGGACACGCCGGTATGAGCGCATCGCCTTTCTATTATCGGTTGAAGGCCGCTCATGCCTTGTTCGGCAAACCCTGCGCCGAGCTGACTGCTGAAGAAATGGCACGCGTCAGCAAGGTGGCATTGCGATATGCCGCAATCGAATCCGCCGTGCTGGCGAGTCCTGAGGCCTGCGGCGTGCACCTGCCGGACCAAGCGCTAGCCTCAGCGCTGTCCGAAATTCGGGGTCGTTATGAAGATGAGGCGGTCTTTCATGCCGCGCTGGATGCAGCAGGGCTAGACATCGAACACATCAGCGCATCACTGCAACGTGACCTGCTCGTCGAACTGGTGCTGGCGCGTGTCGGCGCTCGCGCCGAACCGATAGCCGAAACCGAGACCGAGATCTTCTACTTCACCCACCTGGACCGCTTTCACCGCCCTGAGCAACGCACCGCGCGTCACATTCTGGTCACCATCAACGACAGCCTGCCAGACAACACGCGGGACAGGGCTGAACAGCGTATTAGCGAGATTGCCCGCCGCCTGCGTGACAAACCGCAGCGTTTTGAAGAGCAGGCGCTGAAACACTCCGAATGCCCCACCGCACTGAACGGTGGCATGCTCGGCAGCGTGCCACGCGGACGGCTCTACCCTGCCCTGGATGAAGCCCTGTTCTGCATGACAAGCGGCGACATCAGTGGCGTCCTGGAGTCGGAGCTTGGCTTTCATCTGCTGCGCTGCGACCTCATCGAAGCCGCGCGCACCCTGGCCTTTGATGAAGTACGCGAAGCGCTGCGCAAGCGCCTCACCGAAGAGCGGGCAAGGCGCGAAACCAACCAGTGGCTAGGAAGTTTGCTGAAGCAAGAAGCACCCGCTTCATAGGTCGATTTTCGATGCTGTGGCTGAAGCATCGAAACGTATTCACCAAAGGCCGTACCACAGCACTGGCCGACGCTCATTCGACAGCTTCCTGGCGCGGAGCGCGGGCGGGGTGGCACAGGCCAGTTCCAGCAACACATAGGGATGCATCAGCACGGCATCGTGCGAAAGCAGGCTCACCAGACGGGCATTGCCGAAACGGAAATGATCGATCCAGACGCTGGTATCGACCAGTACCTCCTCTGCAACGCTCATGCTGTATTCGGCATGTCGCGACGACGCGGCACGTCGGGCATCTCCGGTGCCTGACCACCCAGCGCAGCCAACCGCCGACCTGACTGTACGCGGATGAAAGTGCGAATGGCTTCCCGAAACAGCTCAGCCTTGTCCATGCCGGTATCCGCGACTTCAAGCGCCTGCTCGTAAAGGGTATCCTCGATGGTGACCGTAGTGCGCATGACAGCACCTCCTGAAATTGGCGACAACTACGATGCTTTTGTGCATCAATTTTTGCATCACACGATGCCATCATGCCCGAAACGTCATGGCTGCCGAAATAGATGTCGTTGCGAACGCGAAGCAATCGGCGTTATCGCCTCAAAATCAAAAAGCGCACCGCAAAATGCAGCGATGCGCCGCGTCGGAGTTTATGCAGCACCCTGGTTATTACTCTGGTGTGACCGCCGCCAACACCAAACCGATGGCGGCAGCGCTGTCGGTTGTGAGCGACAGGCAGTGCTCGGAGCCGGCAATGAGGTAGAGCGCATAACCTGGCCCTTCGGCTGCAGCCGACAGGTGTGGGGGCACATCGTCGTCGGAACAGGCGACAAAGCGCAGGTTTGGCCAGTGCCTGCGCAGCTCGGTGGCGGCGGCTTCACAGGCGCCCAGGTGTTCGACCATGCCGGATATGGCACTGAGTTGATCAGCGGTGATCATCCAAGCTCCTCGTCGGTCGCAAAGCGGGACAACGACGCTGCCTCGACTCCCATTGCACGGGCCAACCAGGGGGGCGGACGGCGCAATGTTGTCTGCAGCGTGGCCAGCACTTCGCGGGCATGACCACCGGCGGGGCTTTTGACCGGGTGCACACCGGCACGCACGATCTTGGCTGCGGCTGGACCACCAATGGATTGCACATAGACTAGCTGACAATCGGAAACCAGCGCAGCGCGGGCAACGTTGCGGTCGTCGGCACCATCAGCGTCCAGCGTGGCGCGCAAGTCAGTCAGCCAGATACCCTGCTCGCTGACACGATAGATCAGAAAGCGGGCACAGGAGCCGAAATGCCCGTTCAGCAATTCACCCGAATTCGATGCGACTGCCACGTTAAGCGCCTGCCCATCGGACGGTATGTTCTGGTCTGGAACCGGGAGGTCTTCGGCCAGGCCTTCACCCCAAAGATAGCGAACTGCCGCCTTGAGGTCGACAGAGTCCACGCCAGGGTCGACAATCTCGTCGCCCTGCAGCATGGCCTTGAGGTCGGCCACGGTCATGGTGGCGAGCTTTTCGTCGGTGACAGGCAATCCGAGACGCTCGCCAAGTGCGTGCACAAAGGCTGATACATCGACACCTGGCAGGCATCGCGCGGCGAGGCCGATACGAAGGGCCGCCGCACGCGTGACCGGGCTACCCATTATTGAGGCAGATTTGCTCATCGTTTGCTCCTGATGGTGATGAACCGGCCAGACCGCGCTGAACGGCCCGGCCGTGACGCGGCTCAGGCCGCGAGCAGCACTATGGTGCTGTCGGTGCCGGGACAGGCCTCGACACACTGCGGCATGTCAAACTCGCCTTCACACTCGGTACAGGTGTCAGGATTGATCTTGAAAATGCCGCCCTTGTCAGTAATCGACTTGGTCGGACAGACCGGCTTGCAGTCGCCACAGGACGTGCATTCGGCTTGCAGAATGGTGAGTGCCATTTTGTTGCTCCTCTCTTAAACGGACTGCGCCACGACACCCTGTGTGCAGGGATCGTGGCGAATGTCATTCAGCGGCTTCGACACGCCTGGCACGCAAGGAAACAGGCAGTCGAGGTTTCTCGGCAAGCGGTTCGACGTAGTACGCCCCGCCGCTGGCCAGCTTGAGCTCTCCCCCCCACTTGTCGCTGCTGTCGAACTCGATCGAGATGATGTTGTCCTCCAGGTCGCGCTTGGGCAGATAGAACGACAAGCCGCCAGCTTCAGTCTTGCGGATCATGATGTTGGCCATGCTCACTCCTTCTCGTAGGCCTCCGAGACGCAACACGGGTCATCCGTTACAGCCTGTCAAGGTGCTTGGTCCGGGCCGGAAGCGGAGCGACGCTTCCGCTTCCGGCAACTGACCGGCACGGTCAACAATGCCATACAGCTAACCCGCGCCGCCCTCAGCGGACGAGGTCGTAGTTGTAGTCGGTCGTACCCATGCCACGGGTTTCATCATCCAGGCGCTCAAGCACCGCATTGACCAGCGTGGTGAGCATGTACATTGCCCCCTCGTAGCCGAGCGTGGTCATCCTGTGCAGGTGATGACGGTCGAAGATCGGGAAGCCGAGACGGATTAGCGGCACCTCGAAGGCCTTGCCCTTGTGCAGCGTGTCGCGCTGTATGTACTTGCCGTAGGAATTGCCGATGAGGAAATCGGGCTTCTCGGTAAAGCACAGGCTGCGCAGGTGCCACAGATCCTTGCCGACATGAACCTTGCAGTTGGCGCCGAACGGGTTCTCGTCGAGCATCTTCTGCATGGCCTTGCCCCAGCGCTTGTTGGCGTTGTTGCACAGGATGTGTGTCGGCTCGGCACCGAGTTCGAGCAAAAACTTGGCCATGCCCATGACGAAGTCCGGGTCGCCATACAGCGCGAACTTCTTGCCATGCAACCAGGTGTGGCTGTCCTGCATCATGTCCATCAGGCGACCGCGCTCGACCGCGAGCGACTCCGGGATTTCCTTGCCGGTGATCTCGGAGACCTTCATCAGGAACTCGTCGGTCCACTCCAGGCCCATGGGAATATTGATCTTGGGCACTTCGTGGTTCCAGGTGTTTTCGACAAACTTCTTGGTCTTGTCGAGTTGCCACGGCTGCAACAGGATGGTGGTGTGGGCGTTGGGCGCGTCCTTGACCTCGTCCATGGTGGTGCCGCCCGCATACATGCGGAATTCACCGTCAGATGGGGTGTCCAACACTTCTGTCGGGTTGGACAGCAGCGTTGCATCAACGCCCATCTCCTTCATCATCCGTTCCATCACCCGATAGTTGCCCAGGTAGGTTTCAAAGCCCGGCACCAGATTTAGCTTGCCGTTGCTGCCAGCCACCTTGCCTTCCATGTGGTTGAGGGTGAAGTAGCGAATGATGCCCTCGAACATATTGTCCCAGCCGGTGGTGTGGCTGCCGACGAAGGACGGGGTGTGGGCAAACGGCACCGGAAAATCTGCAGGCACGCTACCGGCGTTTTTGGAGTTGTTGATGAAGGCGTTGAGGTCGTCACCAATGACTTCGGCCATGCAGGTGGTCGACACCGCAATCATGTCGGGTTTGTAGATGGTGCGAGCGTTGTCCAGGCCGTCGATCATGTTCTTCTGGCCACCAAACACTGCTGCGTCTTCGGTCATTGAATCGGATACGCAGGAGATCGGCTCCTTGAAGTGACGATTGAAGTAGGTGCGGAAGTAGGCTACACAGCCCTGCGAACCATGCACATACGGCAGGGTCTTCTCGAAACCCAGCGAGCACAGCACCGCACCAAGCGGCTGACAAGCCTTGGCCGGGTTGATGGTCAGCGCCTCGCGCTGAAAGTTGAGCTCCTGATATTCCTTTGTGGTGGTCCAGTCGAAAATCTCCTGAACCTTGTCACGCGGGTGGCGCTCTTCGAACAAATCCTGCTTGTTCTTCAGCGAAGCCTGATAGTCATCGTCACTGAACAATGGATAGCAGGGCTTGATGTCGTCTACGGTTTGCATGTCATTCTCCTTGGCCCGGCCACCCATCTGTGGACACGGGAATCAGGTTGGATTTCGAGTTGCTTGGCACCCCCGCCCAGGCGGGGGGTATAAGGCAGGCTCAGGCTGCGGCCTTCAGCGCTTCGGCAGGTTTGACACCTTTCCACGGCGGGGTCTGCTTGCTCCAGCACGGGTTGTTCAGGGTCATGTCCATGTCTCGGGCAAAGATCGCGAAACCATCAAAACCGTGGTAAGGGCCGGAGTAGTCCCAGCTATGCATCTGACGGAACGGAATGCCCATCTTCTGATAGATGTATTTTTCCTTGATGCCGGAGCCAACCAGGTCGGGCTTGAGACGCTTGACGAACTCCTCCAGCTCATAGCCGGTGACGTCGTCATAGATCAGGGTGGCGTTGCCCATTTCCTGAAGGGTGCGGTCGTAGTCGTCGCCGTGCGCAAACTCGTAGCCGGTGCCGATCACTTCCATGCCCAGATCCTCGTAGGCGCCGATGACGTGACGCGGACGCAATCCACCCACGTACAGCATGACGCGCTTGCCCTGCAGACGCGGCTTGTACTTGTCGATGACGGCCTGCATCATCGGCTTGTAGCGTGCGATCACGCGCTCGGCGCCTTCCTTGATGCTGTCGTCGAAGAAACCGGCGATACGGCGCAGCGACTCCTCGATCTTGGTCGGGCCAAAGAAGTTGTACTCCATCCAGGGGATGCCGTACTTCTCTTCCATGTGGCGGCTGATGTAGTTCATCGAGCGATAGCAGTGCAGCAGGTTGAGCTTGGCCTTGGGGGTGTTCTCCATCTCGGCGATGGTGCCGTCGCCAGACCACTGGGCAATCACGCGCAGCCCCATCTCTTCCAGGAAAATGCGCGAAGCCCAGGCGTCACCACCGATGTTGTAGTCGCCAATGATGGTGACATCGTAGGGGGTCGACTCAAACTCCTTGGCGTCACGGTTGGTCAGCACCCAGTCGCGGATCGCGTCGTTGGCGATGTGGTGACCGAGCGACTGTGACACGCCACGAAAACCCTCGCAGCGCACCGGCACAACAACCTTGTTGAGCTCCTTGGCGGCCTTTTTGGAGACCGCCTCGATGTCGTCACCAATGAGACCAATCGGGCACTCGGACTGCACGCTGATGCCCTTGTGCAGCGGGAAGAGTTGCTCGATCTCGTTGATGATCTTGGCGAGCTTCTTGTCGCCGCCGAAGACGATGTCCTTCTCCTGAAAGTCGGAGGTGAAGTTCATCTCGGCAAAGGTATCCACGCCAGTGGCGCCAACGTAGTAGTTACGGCGGCCGGCGCGGGAATACTGACCACAGCCGATGGGACCATGCGAAATGTGGATCATGTCCTTGATCGGGCCCCACACCACGCCGCGCGAACCGGCATAGGCACAGCCGCGCACGGTCATCACACCGGGCAAGGACTTGCGGTTGGAGGTGATACACTTCTTGGACTGCTCGACCGACTGGTCGTTGGCGGTGAGGTGCTTGGCGCGATCTTTCCTGGCCTTCTCGGGATAGACCTCAAGGACTTCCTGGATCAGGCTTTCGGTTTCTTCACGGGTGAGCGTAGTCATGCTGCTTCTCCTGGTCATGCCGACACCAATCTGTGCACGACACGGTTAGGTTTGCTCGACACCCGGCGCAGCGCCTTGCTACGCCGGGCTAACGGTGCGGACCCAAGCCCGCATGGGGACAATCAGGCTGCGGCAGCTTCGGCAGCCAGTTCGGCAGCGGTCTTGCCGACGATGGACTCGTCTTCCACTTCCATGATGCCGAACTCCATCAACAGCTCTTCGAGCTCGTCCATGGTGCAAGGGGTCGGGATCACAAACTTGGTGTTGTCGACGATCTTGCGGGCCAGGGCGCGGTACTCATCAGCCTGTTTGGCGGTGGGGTCATACTCGATGACCGTCATGCGGCGGATCTCGGCGTGCTGCACCACGTTGTCGCGCGGGATGAAGTGGATCATGTGGGTGCCCATCTTCTCGGCCAGCGCCATGATCAGTTCGTCTTCACGGTCGGTGTTGCGGCTGTTGCAGATCAGACCGGCCAGACGCACACCGCCAGAGCTGGCGTACTTGACGATGCCCTTGCCAATGTTGTTGGCGGCATACATGGCCATCATTTCGCCGGAACAGACGATGTAGATTTCCTGCGCCTTGTTCTCGCGGATCGGCATGGCAAAACCACCACACACCACGTCACCCAGCACGTCGTAAAACACGAAGTCCAGGTCATCGGTGTAGGCGCCCTCTTCTTCAAGGAAGTTGATCGCGGTGATGACGCCACGGCCGGCACATCCCACACCGGGTTCCGGACCGCCGGACTCGACGCACTTGACATCGCCATAACCCACTGACAAGACATCCTCAAGCTCAAGGTCTTCCACGCTACCGGCTTCAGCAGCCAACTCCATGACAGAGTTCTGGGCCTTGGCATGCAGGATCAGACGGGTTGAGTCGGCTTTCGGGTCGCAGCCAACAATCATCACCTTCTTGCCAGCTTCAGCAAGTGCGGCTACGAGGTTCTGGGTGGTGGTAGACTTGCCGATGCCACCCTTGCCATAAATGGCTGCTTGACGCAGTTTTGCCATGATGCTTTCTCCTTGTCGGAACAGATTCGTAAATCGGTTGTGATGCACTGGACCACATGCACTCTTGCGCAAGGACTGTGCCAACTCGGAATAAAAGCAACAAGCCACTGAATATAAAAGCAATTATTAAAAACACATGGATTCCGGCAAAGGCTCACAGTGCGACAGAAAACCGACAATTTGTCGGGGCAACAACATTCCCTCTGCCTGGTTGAACCGCAGCCTGGCTTGCCATCAACCAGCCTGGCTTGCCATCAACCAGCCTGGCTTGCCATCAACCAATATCCTCACCTGCTCACACCTGTTTCCGGGTCGGGTGCAGGTCAAAGTTGAATATCTGGTCATCGGCGCGGTGATGGCTGTGCGCCAGGCCAGTTGAGGCAGCCAGCGCGAATGTCGCAAATCAGACATTTGCCCCAAGGCACAACGACACCCGACGCAATCAGATGGCGCTGAAGCAGTTGCACAGGCCGGTTTTCACGAATGCACGCATGGCACTGTTCTTGCGGAATGACTTTTCGACGCGACCCGAATTGTCGCCAGCGGATCAATCCACGAGAGGAAACCATGAGCGCAATACTCGACACCATCCGGGCTGAACTGAGCACAGGCACACTCGTCCTTTTCATCGGCGCAGGAGCGCTCGAAGGGGTGACCCACGCAGACACCGGCAAAAAAATCCCCGCCACCAGCGACGAATTGATTCTGGCCTTGAACAATGGTCAGCCCATGGCGCCCAGGCTGATGTATGAGTTTCCGCGCGCCGCCATGAACATCGAACTCAAGCGCGGTCGCTCGGCAATCAACCGCTTCATGCTGCAAACCTATGACGATGACGGCTGGAGCGAATCCCCTGTTCACGCCTGGTTGGCATCGCTCAAACTGCCCTACATCATCGACCTGAACCGCGACACCGGCCTGCAAAAACTTTATTCAAATCGCCCGCACACCCTCATCGTCGGCATCGCCCGCATCGCCGGTGGCGTTCGTTACAAGCTGTTCAGCCACGACGGCACGGCTTACAGCGGTGAAGTCGATGCCGCCGACATCAACCCCGACGCCCCCATCCTGTTCAAGCCCTGTGGCACGCCCTGGCCCGAGCCTAACTGGATCGCCTCGGATGCCGACTTCGTCGACTACATCACCGAACTGATGGGCGGCTTCGCAATTCCACCGTTTCTCAAGGAACGCCGTAAAGGGCTCAAATACCTGGTCGCCGGTGCACGCCTCAACCGCGACACCGTTCGCATGATCCTCGCCGACATGATCTACGACTCCGCCCAACCGGCTGGCTGGGCACTCATCCCCAACGCCAACGACAAGGAAAAACGCTTCTGCGCACGCCTCGGCCTGGAACTGGTCGACGCAGACATTCGCGAACTTGCTGGCCTTCCTGTGGCTGAGACGGCGTGACCGGAAAGCCTGCCGCGCCCGGATGAGACAGCACCGACATTGCAACCGTGACCGCAGTTCAGTGAATGGCCGTGGGTCAGTACAACTCACTCATTTGTTCAAGCAACTGGTCGTGCAGGCAATGCAACTCAGTCATGCGGGTGTGCGCCTCATCGCCCATACCATCTTGCTTCAATGCCATCAACTCTGCGGCCAGGCGGTGAATCTCGCGATGCAGCGCATCTACCGGATGGTCGGCATCTTCGCCCAATAGCGAGGCCCGGCCACCATGATCCAGCCAATGGCCAAACCGGCATTGGTGAGCATCCCGGTCTGGTGGCGAGTCACACTTTCCGGCAAGGTATTTATCCATTGCAGAAACCCATGCCCTGTGTTCTACCGTTGCAAAGAGCATCGGCAAGCGGTCCCGGCTGACCGGTTTGAGCGCCTTCCATGCTGGCGGCGAATCCCATGTGCCCACCCAGCGCCGAAAATCCGGTGCAAGCATAGGGCGAGCAATGGCGTAACCCTGAGCCCATTCGCAGCCGAGGCGCAAAAGCATCTCACCGTGGGCCAGCGTTTCAACCCCTTCGGCAATGGTCTGGCGACGAAATGCGGTCGCCAGACCCAGCACCCCTTCCAGAATGGCGAGATCATCCGGATCGTCGAGCATGTCGTGCACAAAGCTCTGATCGATCTTGAGCACCGCAACAGGGAGTTGCTTCAAATAGGTCAGCGACGCGTAGCCTGTGCCGAAGTCGTCGAGGGCAAAGACTATGCCCAGTTCCCGACAAGTGGCCATCACCTGCGACACGCCAGCAAAATCCTCCAGGGCGCTGGTTTCCAGAATTTCCAGTTCCAGTTCACCAGCACTGACCCCGGGGTGCCGGGCCAGCAGCGTGCGCAGGCGTGAAACAAAATCGGGGTGCTGCAATTGAAGCGCGCCGACATTTACGCTGACCGGGATGGAAAGCCCGGTTGCGCGCCAGGTTTCGATCTGAGTCAAAACACTGTCGATTACCCACTCGCCCAGGTCGATGGCGAGCGGCTGATCCTCGATGACTGGCAGGAACGCTGCGGGTGACAACAGCCCACGCCGCGGGTGTTGCCAGCGAATCAAGGCTTCTGCACCAATGAGTTCGCCGGTGCGCATGTTCACCTTGGGCTGGTAGTGGAGCACGAACTCCTGGTTGCCCAGTGCCTGCCGAATATGCTCCAGGCTTTCGTGGCGTCCGCGCACGTGGCGATCCTGCTCGGCATCGAAGATGTGATAGCGGTTCTTGCCAGCCTGCTTGGCCTGATACATGGCCTGGTCGGCCTGGCGCAGCAGTTGGTCCGCATCGACGGCCTCACTTTGCGGATAAAACGTCACACCCAGACTGGCGGAAACACGCAGCACGATGTCACTGACAGTTACTGGCTGCGCGACAACCTCAAGCAGCCGCGTGAGAATCGGCGCACTGGCATCGATATCGGGCAGGTCAACCAGCACCGCGACAAACTCGTCGCCGCCGAGACGCCCAAGCGTGTCGCCATCGCGCAGCACCTTTGTCATGAGTCTGGCAAGCGTCGTGAGCAACTGGTCGCCCACCTCGTGGTCATGGGTGTCGTTGACTGCCTTGAAACCGTCCAGATCAAGGTAGGCGACCGCCAGCCGCTGACCGCGCCGGGGCGCCTGACTCATGGCTTGGCGCAGGCGGTCACCCAGCAAGAGTCGGTTAGGCAGTCCGGTGAGGGCATCGTAGTGGGCGATATGCTCAAGCCTGGTTTGATGCGCCTTGATGGTGGTGATGTCGGAGAACAGGGCGATGTAATTCTGCGTTTCGCCGCGCTCGTCACGCACCGCACTGATAGTCAGCATCTCGGCGATCACCTCGCCATCCTTGCGGCGGTTCCAGATTTCTCCGGTCCAGTGGCCCTGGGTCTGCAGGTCTTGCCACAGGGCGTCGTAGAAATCCTTGCCTTGCCTGCCGGAACTGAGGATGCGCGGATTCTGGCCAAGCACTTCCTCGCGACTGAAGCCTGTGATATCGGTAAAGGCTGCATTGACATCGAGGATTCTGGCATGCCGGTCGGTAATGGTGATGCCTTCGCGGGCATGGGTGAAAACATTTGCTGCAAGGCGCAAGGCTTCCTCAGCGCTCTTGCGATCGGTGATGTTGACTGAATAGCCAGCCCCGAGCAGCGGCCTTCCGAGCGCATCACGCTGCACCACCCGGCCTACAGTATGCAGCCAATGGTAGCCCCCTGCCCGGTCGTCAAAGCGGTATTCACAATCGAAACCTTTCGTGTCGCCATCTGGCAACGCCCGCTCTACCATCTCGATGAATCGCTGACGGTCATCAGGATGCACCCGCGCCAGCCAGCCTGCCAGCGTATCCGGGGTATCAGACTCATTCAGGCCAAGCCCAGTCATGGCACACCCATCGAAACCCAGCTTGTCGGTGGTGAAATCAAGTTCAAAGATCAATATCTTGGCCGCATCCAGGGCAAGGGCGAGCCGACGTTCCGCCCGCTTCTGTTCGGACAGGTCAATGTCGATGCAATATAATTCCAAGCCGTTCGGCCCCTGTTGCATGACATGGCTGGAAAACACTGGCTTCGGAGTGCCATCCTTGTGGCACAAGTCCACCTCGGCTGCCGGAATGGCAGGTCCACCAGCAAACCAGTCGTTGATCGCCTCAATCACACTCTGGCGCATTTCCTCCGGAATGATCAGGTCTTCTACCTTGCGGCCAAGCGCTTCCGATCTCGAAAAACCATACAGGACTTCACTGGCGTGGTTCCAGAAAATCACACGACGCTCGGCATCGTAGCCTTGCACCGCAATGCTCGGTATGCTTTCGAACAGTGTGCGGAACCGCTGTTCGCTGACATGCAGAGCCTGATCTCGTTGCATCTCCTCGGTGATATCAAGGCTCAAGCCAACGAGAAATTCGGGCTCACCATGCACGTCACGCTTGACCGCCTTGATGACGCGCAGATCGTGCACCTTGCCGTCGACAAAGGGCAAGCGCTGATGGTTGACGCTCACTCCGGTGCTGGCAAGTGCCTTGACATCGGATGCGATGCACTGCTCGCGGAAGGCTTCGGGGATGAGCTCGGCGTAATGCGGCACGGCGAGAAAGCGTTCTTCCGGAATGCCCATCGCGCCACAAAAGGCTTTGTTCACAACACTCAGTTTGCCCTTGCCGTTCTGCAGCCAGATACCAATCGGAGCGAAGTCGAGGATCAACTGCAGGGCTTCGGTCTTCCGGCGTAGCGCCTCCTCTGCCTGCCTCTGTTCGGTGATGTCGCGTGCGATACCATAGAGTCCGATGATCTCGCCGGATGCGTTTCGGATCGGGTACTTTCGGTTATCTACCCAGCCCTGGCGGCCCTCCTTGGTGAGATATTCCTGAACCTCATGGACCACAACCCCCTCTGTATACACACGCTTTTCCAGCTTGTAATAGGCATCGGCAAACTCCTCCGGAAAGACATCGTAATCTGTCTGACCAAGCAGGTCTGTCCAGTGTTCGGCCGGATCACACAGCACCACCAGCGTCTGGCTGGCACCAGTCAGAACATGGTTGCGATCCTTGAAAAAGATGAAGTCATCGGTGTTTTCCATCATCGCCCGGAAACTCGCCATGGTGACTACATCATCCAGCGTGCGCGGCAGGCTCTTGGCGTCTTCGAGTAGCAGATCGAGCGTAAGGCTCGCTCCAGCCACCGACTTTGCAAAAGTACACCTGACGCAACGAATCCGGCCGTTGGCTTGACGCAGACGCAGGTTGACCACCTGTTGGCTTGCCGTCGCTTGCGGCGCGAACAACTGGACTGCGATATCCTCATCATCGACATGAAAACATGCTCTCAGATCAACGCTTCCATCAAGAAACGCCGATGCGCCAAAACCCAGCAGCAGTTGCGGATTGCCGGACACGGAATCAATGCCGACCTCATCATCGTCGATGCGGTAGCGGAAATGTGCATCCAGAGTCGCGGAAGAAGTCGGGTTCATCTCTGTATGACGCGTGGCGCAAGTGCCTGCCGAGACCGCACTGCGGGATTCACCAATGGATCTTCAGTTTAACCCAACAGACAATGATTGGCATTTTCGGGAGCATTACAAAGGTGATGCAGCCCACCCGAAACCTTTGGACGGCCGCACAGAAACACCCTGTCTGGCCAGTTCAACCTGGACGATTGGCAGCAAAGGCCAGCTCACTCGATAGCTTCTGGAGCCTGCCGCGTCGCGCATCGAGTTGTGGTGTGGGAATCCTGTCGGCAGTGGAACCGGGTATGCAGGCCCTTCAACCCAGTTGGCAATGGGGCTCCCGCGCAGCCTGCGCGCCAAGCCAGCGCCATGCCGCCCACGCGGCGACCGCCAGATAGACCAGCCCTCCGGGTATCCACATCATCAGGCCGGCCAGTTGTTGGTCAGCCAGCACGCCGGGTCTGCTCCATATAGCGGAACATTGGAAAAGCTCACAATGCGGACAGGATTGACCACGCTGGGCCACAGCATCGTGGTCTACGCACTGCCGCGCTGAACGGCTTTGGCGCTCGACAGCAGATTTGGCCAGCCGTCAGCAAGCACCCCGCATCAGCCCTCGGGACCAAAACACACGGCGTAGTCGCTACAGGCTTCGCAACTGGGTGATGCGCACACATAGATTCCCTCGCGCTGACACAGTTCGCGATACAGGAACTTCTTCCATTTCATGTCACGGTTATTGGCACGCGCAAGCTCGGGAAAATTCAAGGCGATAAGCTGCGACAGCTCGCGCCGCGACGGCAGCCCGAGGTCTTGCCACAAATGCTCCGAGCCCATGCAGGCGGTGGCAGCAATGACGGCCATCTGCGCCGAGCCTGCTACCTGCGGGTCAGCCTCGTCGCGCATGAAGCGCTCCAGGTCTTCGTACTCCGGATGCAGATATGGGCCTGCCACGTCCTTGCGTGGTGCCCACTTGAGCCCGGGAAAGTGGCGCGCAATCAGCGCCTCGAAGGCGCTGCGACCCAGACCGAAATCCGCCGCCAGCACACCATCGCCAAGCGTCCAGCCAGCGATGATGTGGGCCAGGAACTCGTCATTCGGCAGGCCAGAAGCATGGCTCATCAGGTGAGCATGCAGGCTCAGTCTGGCAGGTGACGGGTGATGACTCAACGGGGCAAGCATGATGAAACCTCACGTTTGGGCGGACGCTGCAAGGGTTTGGCCTATGCAGCGTCCAGGCTCGGATCAGTATTCCACCAGCAAGTCCTCGTCACGCAGAATCATCTGGCAGGCCAGACGCCACGGGGTCACCGAAACATCTTCCACGCGCATGCGCTCGATGTCGTCCTTGCTGACCTTCTTGTGTTCGCGCAGCACCGAGAGCTCCTTGTCGGTGAGGCGGCTGGCCATCGGCACCGTCTTGGTGCCGTGGTTTGCCAGCGGGGTGATCTTGACCATACAGGTGGCGCACTCGCCGTCCTCGCATGAGAAATCTATGGGGATATGGTTGTCCTTGGCGATTTTCAGGATGGTCTGGGTGTGCGAGCCAGCGATGGCGTAAACAGTCTTGTCGCGATGGATGGGGCTTGAGAAGGTGATATTGGGCACGATGAGGCTCCACGATGGTTGGTTGAAAGACTTGGGTTTTTGAAAACTTCCCGGCCAGTTGTGTGCTCAGCCAGGACGAACTACCACGGTTCCGCCCAGCACCTGGGCCTGGCAGGCAAGCCGGTTGGCGGCGCCGGCATAGTTTTCTTTCAGCACCTGATCTTCGAGCACTGACGGCACCGCGAGATTTTCGGCGCCGGAGACGATCTTCATCATGCAGGTGCCACACTCACCCTCGCGGCAGCCATAGGTCAGCCCGGCGCCGATTGTTTCTGATACTTCGATGAGCCGGGTACCGGCGGGCACCGTGACGGTGACGCCGATATCCTCAAAAGTGACCTGGGCTTTGGGCATGGTGATCGTCCTATGCAGTCAGTGCGCTCGGCACGGTGAAATCAATGTGTCGCGGCGCGGCACGCCCGACCAGGTGTTCTGCCAGTTCTCGGCCAAGCGCGGCGCAATCGGCAAGCTCGTCATCGGTGGGAATCAGCTTGGCCTTGACGCCGGCCCGGGGCACCCGCAGCTTTAGGCCACGCAGGCGATCCTCGACCAGCTTCACCGCCTCGCCGCTCCAGCCATAGGAGCCGAATGCAGCGCCGAACTTGCCCTTGACCTTGACCAGCGTCAGCGACGACAGCAGGTCCCACACTGGCTTGACCGCATCGCCGTTGATGGTGGGCGAGCCGAACACAAGGCCATCGGCCTCCTCGATGAGATCCACAAAGGGGCCGGGATCGCCGCCTGCGATGTCGTAAAGGGATACGCGCACGCCATCGACGCCTTCGGCCCCGTCGCGCACCGCCTCTGCCATACGCGCGGTGTTGCCATAGGCGCTGATGTAGAACACCAGCAAGGTCTTCTCGCGCTCACCGGCCTCGTTGGCGAGCAGCGGGGCCGCGAGCTGACGGTAGCGGAGCACATAGTTTTCGGGGGCATCGCGCAACACCGGCCCGTGCGCAGGGGCGAGCAGGCGCAGCGGCAAGGGCTCGATCAGGTCGAGCGCGGTCAGCACATGCTCGCGGAACGGTCGCATGATGTGCTGGTAGTAGTAGTCGAACGAAAAGCGGAAGTCGCCGACCAGATCATTGAACAGGCGCGAATCGCAGAAGTGGCAGCCGAAAACGTCGCCGGAGAACAGCAACCCCTCCTCCGCCAGCCAGGTGCACTGGGTGTCCGGCCAGTGCAGATAGGGGGTGTGCACAAAGCGCAGGGTGCGACCACCAAGATCGACGCGCGTGTCTTCATCCACCGCCACAATGCAGGTGTCGTCCAGGCCACTCTTGACCAGGCCCTTGAGCATTTTCAGCGCAGGGGGCGACAGATAGACCCTGGCCTGCGGTGCCGCCTGCAGCAGCGCGGGCAAGGCGCCGGTGTGATCGGGTTCGAGGTGATTGAGCACGATGGCGCGGATTTCGTCGGGACGACAGCACGCCCACAGACGGGCGAAGAAGTGGTCGGCGAACTCGGCCTTGACGGTGTCTATCACCGCCACGCCATCGCTGCCGCGTACTGCGTAGGCGTTGTAACTGGTGCCGTTGGCGGTGCGCAGGATGATGTCGAACTGGCGCAGATCCGGGTCGAGCGCCCCCACCCAATGCACACCGGGGGCGATGAGCACCGGCTCGCCCGGCCGGACCGCTGCTTCGCGGCTCATGGCGCGGCCTCCAGCGTGTGCCGCCGGACCATCACGAACGACATTCCAGCGCCCCCCAACGCGCCAGCAGATGCAGCGGAATGCCGGTCAGTGAGCCTGGCGGGTTCATTGGTTCACCATATTCATCAATGATCGCCCCTTCGATCGGGCAAATCTCGGCGCATTGCGGCAAGTCGTGATCACCAATGCATTCGGTGCACTTGTCGGGGTTGATGATGAACATCGGGCGTGCCGCGCTGATGGCATGATTGGGACATTGGGCCTCACAGGCATGACAGCCCACGCACAACTCAACGATTTCGAGTGACATGATGCTTCTCCTCAGGCCGCGCTGCGGGCAGTAACAGTTGGGTCAGCCGACAAGACCAGCTTGCCGACAGCAGCCATTTCGTCATACACCGCACGAATCGCCTCTTCGATCGGCTCCATGGCGTGTTCGCCGTTCGGCTGAATGCCGGCCTTCTCCAGCTCACCCCAAGGCTCGAACCCGATCTTGGAAGCAAGCAACACCTCGACCCCTTCAAGCGACTTGATGATGCCGCCGAGCACAGTCTCACCATCGCCACACGAGGTGTCGCCCATGCAGTAGGCAGTGCATTTGCGATGCCCGAGAAAGCGGATGTCGCGCGGGCCGGCCTCGTACACAAGGAACTCGTGGGCATGACCGAAGTGCTCATTGATCACACCACCACCCTTGGTGGCCACCGCGATGCGGATGTTGCGCGTGGCCGGAGCGGCAATCTCCGGTTCGGGTGCGAACTTCGGCGCGGCCTTTAGCGCACGCTTCATCTCCAACTCGGAACTGATCGCGTCATGCACCCTGGCACGCTCTACCATGGCGCTGGCGTAGTCGATCTCCATCGCGTCGATCTTGTCCAGCGTGAACTCGTCACCGCGATCCTCACCCAGCATGCCCACCGCGTCGGCACGACACTGGCGACAATGGCGCATCATCGCCATGTCGCCGGCGCAGTCGTCCTGCAGCGCCTGCAGCTCCAGCGGGGTCGGCTCGCGCTGCCCCATGATGCCGTAGTAGGTGCCGTGCTCGGCCTCGGCGATCAGCGGCATGACGTTGTGCAGGAAGGCACCCTTGGCTTTGACGATCTTCGACACCTCCTTGAGGTGCTGGTCGTTCACACCCGGAATCATCACCGAATTGACCTTCACCAGAATGCCGCGCGCGGTCAGCATCTCCAGCCCCTTCTGCTGCTGCTCGATTAGGATCTTCGCACCTTCCACACCGCGGATGCGACGGTTATTCCAGAAAACCCATGGGTAAATCTTCGCGCCGATCTCGGGGTCGACGCAGTTGATGGTGATGGTGACGTGATCGATATTGTGTTTGGCGAGCTCGTCCACACAGTCGGGCAGCGACAAGCCGTTGGTCGACACACACAGCTTGATGTCCGGCGCCTGCTCGGAGAGCTGGCGAAAGGTTTCGAAGGTGCGCTCGGGGTTGGCCAGCGGATCCCCGGGGCCGGCGATGCCGAGTACCGTCATCTGCGGAATCGCCGCGGCCACGGCCAGCGTCTTCTTGACCGCCTGGTCCGGCGTCATCAGCTCGGACACCACGCCAGGACGCGACTCGTTGGAACAGTCGTATTTACGATTACAGTAGTTGCACTGGATGTTACAGGCTGGCGCCACTGCGACATGCATACGCGCAAAATAGTGATGGGCCTCCTCCGAATAACAGGGGTGGTCCTGCACCTTGGCGCGGATGTGATCGGGCAGATGAGCAAGGCCATCCGGCGCCGTACCGCAACCACTTTCACTACAACCGCCGGACGCTACTGAGGCGGTGTTGCTGATGACCGGGAGTTCCATCGGTGTTCCCCTTGCGATAGCTGACAATCACTGTCTCGCAAGCTGCGTGCCAAATCATCAACACCGAAAAAACACATGTTTTCAGCGACTTGCCATTCGACCGCTGACAGCTTTGTCGTATATCGCACACGCCACAATGTGCGACTCCGTACAAGCCGGGTTCAGATCTGGCGCACCTTGATGTTTAGCGTCTGGATGCGGTAGGCAATCTGGCGTGGCGTCATGTCGAGCAGCCGCGCCGCCTTGGCCTGCACCCAACCAGCCTGCTCCAGCGCGGCAATCACGCGCTCACGTTCGTCCAGTTCGGGGTCGTCCAGCTTCACCGCATCGCCGCCGCGCATGCCGGACACCCGCTCCTCGATACCCGCCATCAACATCAGGTCGCGGTCGATGACGCCGTCTTCACTCATCACGGCGGCGCGCTCTATGCAGTTTTCGAGTTCGCGCACGTTGCCTGGCCAACTGTGATGCAGCAACACCCTGACCGCCTCTTCCGACAGGTCCAGCCTGCGCCCCTGCGAATCGCCGACTTTCTCGACCAGGTGCCTGGCAATATCGGGGATGTCTGCGACGCGTTCGCGCAAGGGCGGCAGATTGATCGCCATGACATTCAGACGGTAATACAAATCTTCTCGAAAACGGCCATGCTCTACCTCATTCTCCAGATCGCGGTTGGTCGCGGCGATGACACGCACATCGACACGCACGCTGCGGTCTCCACCAACCCGTTCGAGCTCACCTTCCTGCAGCACGCGCAACAGTTTGGCCTGAAACGACGGAGATATTTCGCCGATTTCATCGAGGAACAGTGAGCCGTTGTCAGCCAGCTCGAAGCGCCCCTTGCGCTGACCGACGGCACCGGTGAAGGCTCCTTTTTCGTGCCCGAAAAGTTCGGATTCGAGCAGATTTTCGGGCAGGGCCGCGCAGTTGAGCTTGACGAAGGGTCCAGCCGCGCGCGGCGAGTTGTAATGAATGGCCTGGGCGATCAGCTCCTTGCCGGTGCCGGTTTCGCCTCTGACCAGCACCGTTGTATTCCACTTGGAGACCAGACGCACTTGCTGAAAGATCTGCTTCATGCGGCTTGTATGGCCAACGATACTGTCAAAACCAAAGCGGTTTCTGACCGCTCTTCGCAAGGTGTCTCGTTCCTCGGCAATATCGCTCGGCGCTTCAGTGCCCGGCGAGTTCAACCTGAGCAATTGCCCCATCAGGTTGGCCACCATTTCGGCCAGGTAAGCGTGATCCGCCAGACGCGCACTATCAACCGCAGCAAGCTGAACTGCGAGCACACCTCTGGTGTTCAGCCCCTGCCTGACCGGCATGCCGATGAATGGGGCTTCAACATCAAAACAGACTGCCACTGAGTGATGTTCCGGATCATCGGCAAGCCGTGTCAACACCAGCGGCCTGCCACTGCTGCGCAGTTTGCCAATCAGCCCCTCCCGGTCCGGAACGGTGACACCCGCCAACGCCTGCATATCCACACCATGCCACACCTTGACGCCTTTGGCGGTATCACTCGCGCCGTCAAGCATCACCACCGCACGGCAAAAACCACACTCCTCGTCGAGCACCCGCAGCACTGCCGAAAGAGATTCACTCACTGTCAGGTTACGCGATAAGACCCGGCTGACGCGATACATGGCCTCAAGCGCCAACTGCAACCAAGTGGCACGAGCATCATCCACGCCCGTGCCGGTGCTACAGGAGCCGTCGGCACTCATTCAAGTGCCTCCAGTTCAACAAGGGTTTCACTACGCACCGGGAAATTCAGCACCACCCTGCATCCGCCGAGGTGATCGCCGTCGATATAGATCACTCCGCGATGGCGGCTGACGGTTTCCTGCGCCATCGACAGCCCGACGCCGCGTGTCATGCGCCCATCCCGCTTGGTGGAAAAGAAGGGCTCGAACACCTTGATGCGCAAATGCTCGGGTATGCCAGGCCCGGTATCGCATACCTCCACCTCGACCCGACCACTTCGGGCCGAAGTGCGGATCAGCAAGGACCGCTGAACCCAACCTTTGACATTCATCGCCTCTATCGCGTTGCTGACGAGTTGCCGGAACAGCGAGCGCAAAGCCTCCGGATCACCCATCATGACAGGCAGCACACGCGCAGGCTGCCAATCGACCGTAATACCTGCCGACAGCAAGTTTCCGGTTTCCAGCATCAGCACATCGCGCATCACCTCGTTGAGATTGACCAGGCTGATCTCGGTGACCGGCTCAGGGGGAATGGTGTCGCGTAGCGTGGAAATGGCGTTCTCACCCGCAATCCGTGCCTCATCAAGCGCTTGCAACAGCGGGTCAGTCCGGGCGCCTGCACCAAGACGACGGCGCTGCAGACCTGCCGCCACAGAAATCAGATTGACCGGCCCCTGCAATTGAAACACCGCAGCCGACAAGGACTCACGCAATGCGTCGGCAAATTCCGAGGCGGACAGATGCTCGCGCATGGTGGACAGCCTCAAGGCCTCCTCCTGTCGTCTCAACGCGGTGATGTCGTGCAACACCATCAGCATGTAGTCACGTGTTGCATCACCGTAAAAGCTGTCAGGTGAAGCAGAGTGCTCTTCAAACCAGCACAGTGAACAGTGATACCAGCGGTCATCACCGTTGGCGCGCTGAAAATGCACTTCTTGCGCATGCAAGGCGCGGCGGTGTGCCACCGCATACCTGAAGCTGTCGCCCAGGGTCTGGCGCAGGTTCTCAAGCACCGTGATCGCAGGCTCACGTACACCTAGTTCAAGCGCCACCTTGCGATACGCCGGGTTGTCCAGCACCACTTCACTATTGCCAATCATCAGCGCCACCGCGACCGGTGCCACCGACACGACCGACTCTATCAGTTGCTTGTGATTCAACAACTGGCACGACTGCCGGTGCTCTTCGGTCACATCGCGGTGCATCCCGAGATAGTGCACTTCGCCGCCGGGGTCTCCGGGCGTCCTTATCGGGGTCACGGTAAGCTCTGCAATATATGGCGTACCGTCCTTGCGCCGGTTGAGCAAGCGTCCCGACCAGGGCTCGCCCGCTGCCAGTGCCTTCCACAAGGCTTCGTACACTTCCCTCGGCGTCTTGCTGTAAGACAGCAGGGACTGGTTGCGGCCAATCACCTCGTGCGCCGGATAGCCAGTGATCCGGCTGAATGCCGGATTGACAAACAGCACGCGAGCCTTGGCGTCGGTTATGGCAATCGCCACCGCTGACTGTTCGACAGCGTGGTGAAAGAGCGCGTCCGCTAACGGTCCCGAAGCACTTGGCGTTTCCATGACTGACCCCTTTGTTATGTCAACTTTTTTCAAGCACTTTCCGTGCCACGAAATACGCAAACCAGCACTCGCCGGAACCCCTGGAAGCCGGTCAGGAAAGCACCGCGCAATCGGCTGGTTCAGGCACTCCGGCTTTGTCGGTTTTGCGACAAAACCACGCCTGATGAGGTGATCTGCACAGCCGCAATGAACAACCAGACACCGCGTTTACTGAGTATTTCAGGGCTTTTCAGGCCGCAGCCTTGCTGGCACAAGTCATGCTGACCACCACTGTGTCGGCTCCAGACGGTTTGGCAACAGACCAATTTGATGGGGTCCTGAATGATCGTATCCGCGATCATCGCAAGGAGAATCCAATGAGCGAATGGTTGATACTTTTACTGGGCACCGCTCTGGTCAACAACGTGGTGCTGGTCAAGTTTCTCGGGCTATGCCCCTTCATGGGGGTATCGCGCAAGATCGACAGCGCACTGGGAATGGGCCTGGCCACCACGTTTGTACTCACCCTGACCTGCGCGCTGAGCTGGATGCTTGAACGCTGGCTGCTGGTGCCGCTAGGGCTTGAATACCTGCGCATCCTGAGTTTCGTCATGGTAATTGCGGCCAGCGTGCAATTTGTCGAACTGGCAATCCGCAAGAACGCACCCGAGCTGTATCGGGTGCTTGGCATCTATCTGCCGCTCATCACCACCAACTGCGCAGTGCTTGGCGTGGCATTGCTGAACATTCAAGAGGGCAGCGGCTTTGTCAGCAGCGTCATGTTCGGTCTCGGCTCGGCCATCGGCTTCACGCTCGTGCTGCTGATGTTTGCTGGCCTGCGCGAAAGATTGGCACTGACCAACGTGCCCGCAGCCTTTGTCGGCACACCCATCGCATTCATCACGGCTGGCCTGATGTCCCTGGCTTTCATGGGATTCGCCGGCCTCGACCAACACTGACCCAATGGAGGCAACATCATGCTCTTGGCACTCATAAGCCTGTCCAGCCTCGGCTTGATTCTCGGCCTCATTCTTGGGCTGGCCTCACGCCACTTCCATGTCGAAACCATTGGCATGCAGGCCGAACTCGAAGCCATGCTACCCGGCACAAACTGCGGCCAATGCGGCTATCCCGGTTGCGCTGGCGCAGCCACCGCCCTGGCCAACGGTGAAGCTGACGCCAGTTGCTGCCCCCCTGGCGGCAAGCAACTGGCGACACAACTGGCCGAACGCCTCGGGCTCGTGCTCAACGCTGACAACATGAACACGCCAAGCCCGCAGATCGCGCTGGTGCGCGAGGATATCTGCATTGGCTGCACCAAGTGCTTCAAGGTCTGCCCCACAGACGCCGTGCTTGGAGCCGCCAAGCAGATTCATGCGGTCATCCGCGAAGCGTGCACCGGATGCGCCAAGTGCGAACACATCTGCCCGACTGGTGCCATCGAACTGGAGCCGGTTCCGGTCACGCCGCAGAGCTGGGTCTGGCCCCACCCCGAACAATGCCGCACTGCCCCAATGCCAGCCTGACCCGAAACCTGTTGCCATAATCTACGCGGGTTGTCACCTGCTGGCCCGGCCTATCAAAATGGCTTCACACCGGAGTGTGTTTCATCATGAACTCACCAGAACCGACACAATTCGCCAGACTGATGCGCCACCTCAAGCGCTGGGGGGCACACCCGGACAGCCATAAGCAACCTGCCGCCGATACCGCCATCACCAGCGTCCCACTGCCGCGGCTGCTCACCTTGCATCTGGCGCAGCATATCGGTGCGCCTGCACGCCCGGTGGTAAAAAAAGGCGATCGCGTGTTGCGCGGCCAATTGATCGCCGAGGCACAGGGGCCGATTTCGGCACCCTTGCATGCCTCTTCATCCGGCACGGTGCTGGGCATGGTCGAGGCTCCCAGCGCCCATCCATCAGGCATCGAAGCTGCTGCCATACAGATTGAACCTGACGGGCTGGATGAAGCACTGCTGACCGAAGCAACCGACCCCTTTACGCTGACACCCGTCGAGATCTCGCGCCGCGTCGCGGCAGCCGGCATTGTTGGCCTGGGAGGTGCCGCCTTTCCAGCATCGGTCAAGCTCGCGCTTGGCCAGCGCCAGCCGATCCCGACCTTGATCATAAATGGCGGCGAGTGCGAACCCTATCTGTCATGTGATGACCGGCTGATGCGCGAACGTCCCGAGCAGGTGGTTGACGGCAGTCGCATCATCTTGCGGGCGATAGGCGGCAAGCACGTTCTGATTGGCGTCGAAAACAACAAGCCTGAAGCCATAGCCGCTTTGAAGGCGGCAGCGCAGCCCTTCCAAGAAGTGAAGGTTGTCGCAGTGCCAAGCCGCTATCCGATGGGCTCGGAGAAACAACTGGTAGCCTGGCTGACAGGTCATGAGATTCCATCAAACGGTCGCGCTGCCGACCTCGGCGTCACCGTCCAGAATGTGGCCACGGCTGCCGCCATACACCGTGCCTTCCGTTGCGGTGAGGCGCTTACCAGCCGGATCGTCACGGTTTCGGGTGGCGCGGTCAGAGCTCCGCGCAATCTGGAAGTGCGGCTTGGCACTCCCATTTCGGCGCTGTTCGACTTCTGCGGTGGCCTGAAAAGCCCACCTGCCAGACTCATCATGGGTGGTCCGATGATGGGCACCCGCATCAACCGCCTGGATACACCAATAGTCAAAGGCTCCGGAGGCGTGCTGGCGTTGACGCCGGACGAGATCGCCACCCCTGACGCTGCCGCCGCATGCATACGCTGTGGCGCTTGTGTGAGTGCCTGTCCAATCGGCCTGCTACCGCTTGAAATGTCTGCCCGTATCCGCGCTGGCGACCTGGCTGCCTCCGCCAGCATTGGCCTCAAGGACTGCATTGGTTGCGGCACCTGTGCCTTTGTCTGCCCTTCAAGAATTCCGTTGGCGCAATACTTCAACCATGCCAAGGGAGAGCTTGCCGCGCGTGACCGGGACCAGTTGAAGCAGGCCTCATTTCGCGAACTGGCTCAGGCCAGAAGCGCCCGGATGGCGCACGAGGCCCGTGAAAAGGCCGAGGCTGCGGCGCGGCGCAAGGCCGAACGCGAACGAGCCAGGGCAGAAGCCAGAAAAGAGGAGGCCAGGGCATGAGCCTGTTTGTCGCCGCACCTCACGCCCATGGCGCTCGCTCGATCACCCGGATCATGCTGATCGTAATGGCCGCGCTGACGCCTGCCACCCTGAATGGCTTCTGGCACTTCGGCTGGCCCGCCATCTTTCTCTGGCTCACCACCATCCTGAGCTGCCTGCTGGCCGAAGCCCTCGCCTGCAAGCTGGCCGGCAAGCCGGTCACGCCAGCCCTTGCCGACGGGTCAGCAGTGCTGACCGGCTGGCTGCTCGCCATCTCCCTGCCACCATGGGCACCGTGGTGGATTGGTGCCGTGGGCGGCGCTTTCGCCATCATCGTCTGCAAACAGGCTTTCGGCGGCCTTGGTCAGAACCTGTTCAACCCGGCAATGGCAGCACGCGTGGTCTTGCTGATCTCTTTTCCGCTGGAGATGACCCGCTGGGTCAGTCCGGCCGAACTCGGCAGCGCCGCCGCGCCGGACTTCATGGCTGCATTGTCCATCACCTTCGGTGCTGGCATACCGGACGCCATCAGCAGCGCTACCTTGCTTGACCATGTCAAGACCGAGGCAGCCCGTGGCGTGGACATCTTGCAAACACTGGACACTGGCTTCGAGCCGCTGGCAGCGAGCCTGGGTGCCAGATCAGGCAGTCTGGGGGAAACCGGTGCCTTACTGCTTGCGCTCGGCGGAGTGTTCATGATCGCGATGCGCGTCATTGGCTTTGATAATGACCTCGTGACGAAGGGCATTGAAAA
>DAIMZH010000011.1:72140-83410 GCA_036734105.1 Azoarcus sp.
GCGAATCCCGCTCGCCTTTCTGGTTGGCGTGGCAGTTCCTGCCGCCATTGCCAGTCAGCTCGCCCCTCAAAGCTATCTCCCCCCGCTGGCGCACTTGCTAACCGGCGGCGTCATGCTGGGTGCATTCTTCATCGCCACCGACTACGTCACCTCGCCCAGCACGCCACTGGGGCAGTGGTTGTTCGGGATTGGCTGCGGCTTATTGACCTGGTTGATTCGAACCTGGGGCGCTTATCCAGAGGGCGTGGCCTTTGCCATTCTGCTGATGAACGCCACCACGCCGCTGATAGACCATTACACCCGCCCGCGCATCTTCGGCCGACTTCGCGATGGCCGACCCTTGACGCCTGAGGCGCCGGAGCGAGCATGAACATCACCGATAAACGCAAGGACTGGCTGGACACCGTCTGGTATCAAACCGTTTCGCTGGGAGCTGTCACCCTGGCGGCGGCTGCCGCGCTGGCCATAGCCAACGCATTCACTGCCCCGGTCATAGAGACAGTGCGGGCACGCGACATCGCGCTGTCGCTCAGCCAGGTCCTGCCAGCCAGCAGCTTTGACAACGACATCCTGACTGACACCATTCAGGTTGCAGGCCCTGGCGGCAGACCGCTCAAGGTGCATCTGGCGCGGCAGCAGGGTCATGTCGCCTTTGTGGTCTTTCAGATGACTGGTAAAGGCTATGCCGGGCCGATAGACCTGATGATGGGCGTGGATGCCAGCGGTCGTATCAGCGGTGTTCGGGTAACCAGACACAGCGAGACGCCCGGTCTGGGCGACAAGATCGAAGCCCAGCGCCATCCATGGATACACGCCTTTGTCGGCAAGACGCTGGACGACCCGACGGCAGAGCGGTGGGCAGTGCGCAAGGATGGCGGCGACTTCGACCAGTTTGCCGGCGCCACCGTTACCCCGCGCGCCGTAGTGGCTGCGGTACGTCAGGGTCTGGAGATTTTTGGCAGCTTTGCCCCAGACATATTCTCACCACCCGACACAAGCAAGGAACAGCAGCCATGAGCAGCGAACTCTCCGCCCCAGACGTCGCAGGCGCACGCGGTCCATTCAGTCAGCTCGGCGAAAGACTCAAGGCGTTCAGACAGATCGTGAACGATGGACTGTGGACACAGAACATGGTGTTCACCCAGATGCTGGCGCTATGCCCGCTGCTCGCGGTCACCGGCACCGCCACCAACGGGCTGGGGATGGGGCTGGCCAGCACGGCAGTACTCATCTTCGCCAACATCGCGGTTTCACTGATCCGCGACTGGGTCAGCCCAAGTGTGCGCATTCCGGTGTTCATTGTAGTCATCGCCAGCCTGGTCACACTGGTCGACATGAGCGTCAACGCCTGGCTGCACGATCTGTACAAGGTTCTCGGCCTGTTCATCGCACTAATCGTCTGCAACTGCGGCATTCTGGGCAGAGCCGAAGCCTTTGCCTCCCGTCGCCCGGTGGCGGATGCGGCATTGGACGGGCTGGCGATGGGTCTGGGTTTTACGCTCGCACTGGTGGCGCTGGGCGCAACCCGCGAGATCATTGGTTCTGGCACGCTGTTCTCCAGTGCCAGCCTGCTGCTGGGCGAACCCTTCCGCTTTCTCGAAATGACGCTGATCGCCGACTACAAGGGCTTCCTGCTGATGATCCTGCCACCCGGAGGTTTTCTGGCGCTAGGCTTCCTCATTGCCTTGCAGCGTGTGGTTAGCAGCAGACTGGCCAAAAAAGACCACCGCCTGCCGCACACAAGCGCGGCCTGATTGATCAGGAGAACACACCATGAGGGTAGGAGTCGCCTACGCCGACGCCAGCCAGCAAGTCTGGCTGCGCGTTGACGTGCACGAGGGCATCACCGCACGCCAGGCAATCGAGCAGTCCGGCCTGTTGCGCAATTATCCAGAGATCAGCCTTGACACCCAGAAGATCGGCATCTTCGGCAAGATCGTTAGCGGCGACACAGTCGTCTCGCCCGGTGATCGCATTGAAATCTACCGCCCCATCACCTGCGACCCGACGCTGGTTCCACGTCGGGACGGGCTTGATGAAGACTGATACGCGGCACCTGTCAGCATGCCCGGCAGCCTGATCCACCTTGCACAATTCAGCCTGACAGCATAACAACACCCCCGTTGGTTGATACAATGCAGAGGTGTCTCCGGACCGGAGTCAATGACTGCCCGAGCGGTAATGCTCAAGTGCGTGCAAGCCTGCAACATTGCGCCATCAAGAGCGACCCGCATTCCGGCCCGGTGTCACCGCAGTCTCCATTCATTGCATTGCTGCCATTGAGGTATCGAACGACATGAAAACAGCAAGCATAGGCGCCTGCGCTGCGGCCATCGCCTTCTTGGGGCTGACAAGCATGGCCCAAGCCAGTGATCGCGCCAGCGCAGAAATCATCGACCGTCAGGGACAAGTCATCGGCAGTGCCACTCTCACCGATGGACCGCATGGCATGCTTGTCCACGTGTCTGTCAAGGGCCTGCCACCCGGCCCCAAAGCCATTCACATACACTCCGTCGGCACTTGCGCAGATCCAGCCGAAGGCTTTGTTGCCTCCAAAGGGCACCTCAACCCGCATGGCAAGGCACACGGTCTGATGAACCCCGACGGCCCGGATGCAGGCGATCTGCCCAACCTGTTTGTGCATGCCGACGGTTCTGTCGAGGTTGAAATGTTCACCATGCTGGCCAGCCTCGCCGGTGCCGAAGGCCGTCCCGCCCTGCTGGACGACGATGGCGCGGCACTGGTCATACACGAGAACCGCGATGACCACATGAGCCAGCCGATTGGCGGTGCAGGTGCACGCATTGCATGTGGCGTGGTCAAGGCAGACTGATGCGTACTGCCCGGCAAGCGGGCCGGGCGTGGTTTCTGGTGGCGGCGATACTGCTAGCAGTGTTGACCGCCACCCTTGTCGCGAGACATCGTACTCCCGCACCCACTACAATCGTCGAGCAGGCCACCCCTGGCCTTGTTGCCGACGGCATCACCCCCTTTCGACTGGGAGGCGAGCTCAGCCGGGCCGCACAGTCCGCGCTGCCCTACGACACAGCCGCAGCCTATGTCGGCCCCGGCCGTGATGACCGGAATCAGGTGACGGTGGTGTTACCAGTTGGCGGCGCCGACATGACGGTGATGGCCATGGAGGGCGAGCCAGGCCTGATCGGCGAGATCATCGCCACCCCGGACAACGCCCTGTCAACCCGAACCGATCGGTCAAGCTGTCTGGCCAGAACCCGGACCTTCGCAGCCTCACTTGCCGAGCTGCTAGGGCCACCGGGTGAGATGCTGCTGACGCGTCAACCGGTGTCTGACGAATTCCTGTTCCCGTTTGGTGATGATGCAGCGGTGATCGGACGATGGTTTGCCGGTGGTCAAACCTGTGACCTGGCCCTGATATTCAAACGCAGCACGCCATGACGAGTCACTCAAGGGCTTGCCTCACCTGAGCGAAGGTGAAAAACTTGCTCATCACAGCGTCAAGGACAACACCATGAGTCGCCGCATTCTTGTCATACAAGGTCACCCGGACCCCGCCGAACCACATTTTTGCCACGCGCTGGCGCAACACTATGTCGCCGGTGCCGAAGCTGCTGACCACGAGGTACGTTGCGTGGATGTGGCCGGTTTGAGCTTTCCGCTGCTGCGCAGCCAGAAGGAATGGGAGCATGGCACGCTGCCGCCTGCGCTGGCCGCAGTGCAGGATGACATCACCTGGGCTCAGCATGTGGTGCTGTTCTTTCCGCTGTGGATGGGCGACATGCCGGCGCTGCTCAAGGGCATGCTGGAACAGGTGTTTCGCCCCGCCTTCGCGTTCCGGCGCGAGCACGAGGGCGGACCGGCTCACAAGGGTCTGGTAGGCCGCTCGGCCCGGGTGGTGGTCACCATGGGCATGCCTGCGCTGATCTATCGTTATTACTTCCGCGCACACAGCGTGCGCTCGCTGGAACGCAACATCCTCGGTTTTGTAGGTATTGCGCCGGTGCGCGAAACCCTTATCGGGCAGATGGACAGCCTGAGCGAAGCGCAACGCGAGCGCTGGCGGTCCAAGCTGCAGACGCTTGGCCGCAAGGGCGAATGAACACCTGCCACGCGAGTGCGCCGCTCGCACGCTATCTGGCAGTCAGCTATGTGTTGCTGGTCATAAGTGTCACGCTCTATCCGATGAGCGGCTGGCACGTCGTCGACGCTTCACCGCTCGCCTTCCTGGACAAGCCGTTTGCGCACCGCTTCCGGCTTGATGACGCGATCGCCAATGTGCTGGGCTACATACCACTCGGTTTCGTGCTGACCGCAGCACTGCCCGTTGGACGCTGGCGCTCGGCCCTGGCTGCGGTTTTGCTGTCCGGCCTGCTGTCGCTGCTGCTTGAAACTACCCAGACCTATCTTCCCGCCCGTGTCGCGTCCACCGCAGACCTGGCCTGCAATCTGACTGGCGCGCTGATTGGCGCGCTGCTGGCTGCCAGCGTTGGGCGTAATCTGCTGGCCAGTCACGGGGCACTCCAGCGCTGGCGCGAGCGTCATCTGGTCAGCGGTAGCACCAGCGAATGGGGGCTTGTCCTGATCGGGCTATGGCTGCTCACCCAGTTCCTGCCCAATGATGCGGTGCTGGCTACTGGCAACCTGCGTAGCCTCAGTAACACCCTCCCCAGTGGCCTGCCGCTCACGGGTCTACCCATGCCGCATGCCATCCAGGTCACTCTGGCCATACTCGGCATCGGATTGTTTGCCTCAACCCTGCGACGAAGCTCCGTCATGTGGCCAATCCTCGTGCTGATCGCACTCGGGCTGGGAGCAAAGTCGCTGGCAAGCTGGGCCTTTCTGGTGCCAGGCCATGCCTTGGCCTGGCTCACGCCACAGGTGTTCTATGGACTCGCCATCGGTCTCCCCTTGCTGGGGCTGGCGCTGTGTCTGCCGGACACCCAGCGCAAGTGGCTGGCCATGATTGCGCTGACAATTTGCGCCCTGCTTACCAGCCTGCTCCCCGACACCTTGTACGAAGTCTTCGATCAACGTCTGCTCACGCGAGGCAACTTCATCAATTTCGATGGTCCAACCCGCCTGCTGGCAAGCATCTGGCCAGCGCTTGCGTTAGGCTATCTCCTGGCGTCAGGTCAACAGCGCCAGCGCCATGCTTTTTTGGCCGGATAAACCACAACATGACCAGAACTCACCTGCGGAGAGCACCATGACTTATTTTCAGCACCACGTCTTCTTCTGCTGCAACCAGCGTGCGCCCGGAGACACCTGCTGCAACAACCACGCGGCATCAGATCTGCAAGCCTATGCCAAGGACCGTATCCGCGATCTCGGCCTCAAGGGCAAAGGCAAGATTCGCATCAACAAGGCAGGCTGCCTGGACCGCTGTGACGAAGGCCCGGTGATGGTCGTCTATCCGGATGCGGTCTGGTACACCTTTGTGGACAAGGAAGACATAGACGAAATCATCGACTCGCATCTGGTCAAGGGCCGGGTTGTCGAGCGCCTGAAACTGGAGGGATGAGCTCATGACCAGCCGTCCGCCACCGACCGAGAAAGTCTTGCTTCGCGGCGCAGAGGGAGCCATTGAGGCACTCATCGACGCACCCAACGAGGTTCGCGGCATCGCCGTGGTGTGCCACCCTCACCCGCTGTATGGCGGCGCCAACACCAACAAGGTGGCACACACCCTGGCGCGCGTGTTCCGTGACCTGGGCTATGCCACGGTGCGCCCCAACTTTCGGGGCGTGGGTGCCAGCGATGGCGAGCACGACCATGGCAACGGTGAAACAGAAGACATTCTCACCCTCATCGCCTGGGCACAGTCACGCTGGGGTTTTCTGCCACTTGCGCTTGGCGGCTTCTCCTTTGGTGGTTATGTTCAGACGCGAGTTGCCAACCGGCTGGCAGGCAGCCTCACCCCGGTGCGCCGAATTGCGCTGGTCGGCATGGCCGCTGGCAGCGCCGCCGACGGGGCTCGCCAGTACGACACGCCGCCTTTGCCCAAGGACATGGCCAGCCTGGTCATACATGGCGAAAACGACGAAACCGTAGCCCTGTCCAACGTCATCGACTGGGCCAGGCCACAAGAGCAGCCGGTCATCGTCGTGCCAGGAGCCGACCACTTTTTCCATGGCAAGCTGCATGTCATCCGCGACATCATCAACAACACATGGTCCGCACTTTCAACCTGAAGCCTATTGGAAACTGCCATGAAACTCTTCGCCTCACCCACCAGCCCATATGCCCGCAAGATCCGCATCGTGCTGCACGAAAAAAACCTGCGCTTCGAGCTCGTAGAAGACTCACCGTGGGAGGCCAACACCCGCATCCCGGAGATCAACCCGCTGGGCAAGGTTCCGGTGCTGGTGCTGGACAGCGGCGAGGCCTTCTTCGACTCGCCCGTAGTCGCAGGCTATCTTGAAACCTTGGGCGCACAACCCGCACTGCTGCCAAGCGACCCGCTGGAGTGTGTCCGGGTACGCCAGACCGAGGCGCTGGCCGACGGCATGACCGATGCCGCCGTGGCAGCATTGCTCGAATCACGGCGCCCGCCAGAAAACCGCAGCGAAGCCGTCATCGCACGCGAAAAACTCAAGATTGAACGCGCACTGGACGCACTCGAAAAACGCTGCGGCACGCAAGAATGGCTGCACGGTGACACCATGACGCTCGCCGACATCGCAGCGGCTACCGCCCTGGCCTATCTCGACCTGCGCCACCCGGACATCGCCTGGCGCAACACCCACCCCCAACTTACGGCGCTTGAAGCACACATGTCTGCCCGCGAGAGTTTCAAGGCAACCGTGCCGCCAGTGGGTTGAGACGAGGCAAGCTGGACGCTGGCGAAAAGTCGGCGGGCAGCCCAAGGCCAGACGACAGACGGCGAATGAACTGCTGCATGGCGGTGTCGAGGACGATCATTCAAACCTCATCGGCTCGGTCTGCGTCTTGTTGCGCAATGATTCAAATTACGCCAACAACGAGCAGGAGCGCCCTATCTATTGCTTTCATTCGCTCATCGTCTAGGCGGCCAAACGGCTCGCTTATTTTGGTGCGCGGTAGCGTCGAAAGTTTGTCCACCATGACTTGCGATAGTGCGCTTAGCCCGTTAGCTGGATTCGGCTCCACGGTGACGCGAAACGCGGCATTGCGAAGGTCGCTTGTCACTGGGCACAGCACAACGCTTTCCAGGTCGGCCAGGAGGCCTGATTGAACGATCAGGGCTGGCCGTGGCTTGCCGTATTCACCCTGCAATGAAACCGTCACGAGCTCGCCTCGCTGCATCAATCCGTACGCAATGGCGTCACTAAAACGGCTATTCGTAAAAGTTGGCTGAAACGGGGTCAAAGCTCACCGGCCTCGATCATGCGGATGAGTGTTGAAATGTCCGCGCCGTAGTTCTTGGGCGGCGGAGGCGCTCTGTGTTGGTCAGCCTCCTTCGGAGGCTTCATTGCCCGCACCTTTTCCAGCGCGAGAAGTCCATAGGCCATCGCGTCATCTAGCAACGCTCTGCCCATCTCGACAGGCTCCGGCGCACCAGGCTCCGGCGCACGCTTTCTCTCGAACTTGGGCCGTGCCTGCTTTCGGCTGTGGATGCCCTCGGTGAACAGAATCTTCGCTCGCAGCGCCTCGAACGAGTAGCCACGGCCCAGTCGGTTCATGACCCGGATCAGGCTATTCAAGCTCTCGGTGTAGGCGTTCGTCACCGGATGTTCGAAGTAATTGAGGATGAAGGGCTGCCAGTTCGTGAAGGCCTGGATGAGGTCGTGGAAGTATGGCCTGATCTCGGGCGACACCTCTTTGCTCCACGCCTCGTAGCGCCTCAAGGCGCTCTCTGGTGAGTCCGAGTCCTCGTAGATGGCATAGAAGGTTTCCTTGAGCCTGTACGCCTCTCCCATGGCCGGATAGTTCTTCGTCCATCCATCAAGGTTCAGACGCTCTTCATCGTTCAGCGTCCGCTCGCGCTTCAAGAGCACTAAGCGGTCGTGCATCAGCCCGCGCTTCTGTTTCAGCGTCAGTTCGGCCCGCAGCCCCTTGCGGGCTTTCTCCATCGCATCGTTCGCCATCCTGACGACGTGGAACTTGTCGATGACGATGGTGGCGTCTGGCAGCGCCGCAGTCACCGCATCGCGATAGGGCGTCCACATATCCATCGCCACGTACTGCACCTTGTCCCGGTTTGGCATCTTGAACAGGTACTTCGCCACCGTGTCTTTGTTCCGGTTGTGGAGCATGTCCACGATGGTGTTGTTCTGGATGTTCGAGACGACGCAGCGCGGCTTGTTGATGATGTGGATTTCGTCGATCCCCATCCACTTCGGCGTCTCGAAGCGGACGGTCTGCTCAAGCGCGTTGATGTAGTCGCGGAAGATGTTGCGGATCGTCCCTTCGACCACGCCGGTTTCGTCGGCTAGCGAGGTGAAGGTGTGCTTCAACGCCTGTTGCCCGATCCACTTCACCAGTCTGTCTGTCATCATCCGGTTCTCGGCCAGCACGGGCAGCGCCTGCGAGAAGGTCTTGCCGCAGGCTTGGCAGCGCAGCCGCTTGGTGTCGATGTAGATACCGACCCGCTTGCCGTGCATGGGCAGGTCTTTGAACACCTGCTCGCGGGTGCCCCACGAGTTCAGGCGGTCAGACTGGCAATGTGGGCAGGCAGCGGTTACGTCCACCGGCTCGGCGGTGACGTGGTAGTCGTGGTCGGATTCCTGCACGCACAGAACCCGGTACTGCGGGAGGTTCAGGATGTTCGCGGGCATGGTCAGGCCCGCCGCATGTATTCAAAGAGGTGATCGCCATAAGCGGTACTGTCATTGCAACCAAACGGCTCGGCGAACTCATGCAGGACGATCAGGGATGCTGCGCACTCATCCATCGGGAAGAACGCACCTTGCGGCTCGCAGTACATCTCGAAGTCGCCCTGCTTCATGCCGCAGTGTTCGCAGAGGTTCATCCAGTATGAGCTTTGCGTGGTCTTGCGAAAATCGACGCGGTAGTGCCGCGAGAATGCTTTGATGCGTGCCGCCACGGCGGGCAGAAGATCGGTGACGTAGTGAACGATGGTTGGCCCGTCATACCGATACCACGTATCCCGCCCGTCATCCACTTCGTCGGGTTCCAGCGTTTCATGCCTGGCAGGCAGGATGAAGCCAAACACGTTTGTGTGTTCGCTGCACTTCCAGCACGGCTTGATGGTCTGGGCGATGAAATAGCTGCTTGAGCGAACACCGATGTCCGGCTCGCTCGACAACCACCGCTCAAGTGCGCCCGCATCTACGCTGTCTGGCACATACCAGAGCTTGCGCTCGCCGTCCCAACGTGCGCCCAACCGCTTGGCCTCATCCTTCTCTGCGAAGGGTAGTGCGAGGTCGATGCGTGGCATATCGCCTCCTTGGAGTTCTCTTCCCGCTCTTCCTGCGTCAGCATCGCGGCCACGCGGGTGTGTGCGATGTCGTGGGCCTTATCCCAGAATGCTTTTCGGGCGGTCATGAAACTGGCGTTCCAGATCGTGAACCGATCTGCGCCCGAAAAGTAGAAGTCAAACCATTGGTTGTACAGATCTGGACGGCCCGGCTCATTCAGCACGAGGTGGCTGGTGAATTGGCCATCGTACTCGGCAGCGCCACGGCGCATCTTGCCCTTGAAGCGAATGACCTCGTGGCTGCGCTTATGCCGTGGCAGCGTCACGAAAGGAGGGCGGCGTTTGGCTCCGGGGAGCTTCATGGCTCGCACCCTTTCTCGCCTCGCGCCTTGGCATATTGCTCTCGGAGTTCAGGTGCAAGCCTTTCAACCAAGGCACACACGTCGTCTTGCCTTGCCTTCGTCACGGCCCCCGGACTGTGCTGGCAGATCACATCCGCAACATCAGAGGCGGGTTGCCCATGCTCAGAAATGCTTTCGAGGATGGTTTTTTGCTCGACATCAGCCCAGTTCACGCCACCAGCGCCATGCGCCTTCATGGCCTCGGTGGCGTGCTGCCAAAAGGTGAGTGCCGCCCCGACGCGCTTTTCGAGACTTGCAAGGCCAGCGATGCGTTCGTCTATGACGGACAAGTCTTTCCAACTCTGACCGCTCAAGGACTTCGAGCGTAGCGCTACATCAGGGAGGTCGCGCACAACTCTCACTGCATCGACCAGCGTCTTTTTTTCGTCAGTGGTTAGTGTTTTCAAATCACCGTCATTGAAATAGACCAGTGCTTTCAGGCTCTCGCTCGGTTGGAAGTTTGGCCCGTATAGCTGCCGAGCAGATGCGAGTCCGCGTGACAGACTGACACCGGCATTGACCATTGCGGAGACATCACGATAGTCCTTGGCCTCCGCACGCTGGAGCACAACCTTGACCTTGGCCGCCATCAAATCGTCAAAGGAAGCCACCTGCAAAACACCGTCCTCGGTAAAGTCCGGTTCTCCGACTCTTCCGAAAGCAATAGTGCCGAAGAACGAGACTTTGACGTGCTCTCGCTCTGAGTTTCCATAGGGGACAAGCACAACCCAAGTGTTGTCTTGATCTTGAAGCGTCGTGGACTGCTCCATAAACGGAAAAGCCGTCTTGATGGCATTCCGATCAAGCGGCTTTTCGGAAAAGAAATCAAAATCGACTGAATCACGGTGCCCCAGTCGAAGTGCGATTGCGGTCCCACCGTACAGCGTGAAGCCGAGATTTGGGGCATTTTTGAGTTCCGGCCACAGGTGCTTTTGGGCTGGAGGCAGTATGTGCATGCAAGGCTTGAACTTGCCAGTCATGCAAACCTCCGCACAGGCATGGCTGGAACATGATCCACGCTCGACAGGCCAAGGCGGTAGTGCCAATACGCCCACGAGCGCTCATTGAACTGACCAGCCTCTGCGTGCGTCAGGACTTCGCGAAGCACATCATCGCCCACTTGGGAGACAAGTACCTGAACGTCAGAGTAGTCGCCGATATTCATGACTTGAGCAATCACACGCTCAGGCATTACCACGGCTTCTTCTGGCTTCTTCCACCAGATGTACTTGCTGGCAAGCGGCTTCAACGACTCCTGACTGATCTGGATCATGATGGCACCTTTACCACACACTTTTACGATTCCCGATGATTCAATTCTACGCTTTCAGAATCAAGGGTACAACACGCTTTTGCGATCTTGCGCGTCGATGTTGCCTTCACTTGATCCTCTGGCCCCCACACACTTTTACGAATACCCGCCGCGGCTGTTCGCCGCGGATGACGTGAGAAAACGGAGTCTGACCCGAATGGCACTCGAATGGCACTAAGTTAAGGCTGTTTAGCACGATAACGACTGCGGTGTGGGGTCT